>CAXTEO010000133.1:0-10217 GCA_964243205.1 uncultured Sphingomonas sp. | reverse complement strand
ACGCCGGGCAGAAGATCGGCACGTCATGCTCATAGGCGAGCTTGACCAGGCTGTTGTCCTTCTTGCCGTGCTCGACGAGATACTTGCCCATCTCGCGGATGAACTCGCGGCTCGAATAGGGCCGCGGCTCGAGCGATTCGGCGATCTCGAAGATCGTGTGATCGACGTGCTGAAGCTCTTCCTCGTCGATATAGGTGTCGTAGATGCGGTCGATCAGCAGCGAGCGCAGCACGTCGTCGTGCGGTACTTCGAGCGCCTGATAATGCTTGTGGCCAAGGCCCTCGAAGAAATCCATGTCGACGATCGTCGCCCCGGTGGCGACGATGCCGTCGATCATGTTGTTGCGCAGCAGCTCGGCATAGAGGTCCATGCAGCCGCCGGCCGAGGTCGAGCCGGCAATGACCAGGAAGATCGAGCAATCGGGATCGGCGAGCATCTGGTTGTAGATGTCGGTCGCGCGGCCGAGGTCGCGGCTGGTGAAGCTCATCTTCTTCATCGCGTCGACGATCGGGCGCGCGTCGAAGCTGGTGATGTCGATATGCTCGACCTTGGTCGAGAGCAATTCGGCCTTGCGGACGTCGTTGGGCCGGTCGGTGGTGATGTCGTTCATGGGAATCTCCAAACTTCGTCGCCCCGGCGCAGGCCGGGGCCGCTGCGTCGGTCGGGCGATCCGCCCGTTACATAGCGGCCCCGGCCTGCGCCGGGGCGACGGTGATAGTAATATGTTACAGTGTGACGACGTTCGACGCGACCCGCTCGGGGGCCTGTTCGTACAGCGACACCATCGGCTCGTCGGCAACGATCACCGTCTCGTCCGATCCGAAGCCGTTGAACGCGGTGCGCATCGCCGAGCCATACGCCCCGAGCATCCCGATCTCGAGATAGTCGCCGGCCTTCACATCGGCGGGGAGGTAGAACGGTCCCACCATATGGTCCATGTCGTCGCAGGTCGGGCCGTAGAGGCTGAACGGCATGTCCTTCGAACGGCTCTCGGGCTCGCGCAACAGCTCGACCGGGAAACGCCAGCCGATATGCGCCGCATCGAACAGCGCGCCGTACGCGCCGTCGTTGATGAACAGCTCGTCGCCGCGGCGCTTTTCGACGCGCACCACGATCGAGCTGTACTCGGCGCACAGCGCACGGCCGGGCTCGCACCACAGCTCGGACGAATAGCTGACCGGCAGCGATTCGAACGCGCGGTGGATCGTGTCGAAATAGCGCTCCAGCGGAGGCGGCTCCATGCCCGGATAGGACGAAGGGAACCCGCCGCCGACGTCGATCACATCGACCGTCACCGCTGCGTCCACGATCGCCGCACGGACGCGCTCGAGCGCGTTCGAATAGGCTTCCGGGGTCATCGCCTGCGAGCCGACATGGAAGCAGATGCCGAGCGCATCCGCCGCCTGGCGAGCGCGGAACAGAAGCTCCTTGGTCTCGCCCGGAGCCGCGCCGAACTTCGACGCGAGGCTCAGCTTGCTATGCTCCGACGAGACGCGGAGGCGGACGCACAGCGTCAGGTCCTCGGCGCCGTCGGTCGCGTCGACGATCTTCTCCAGCTCTTCCACGCTGTCGAGCGAGAAAGTCTTCACGCCATAGTCGAAATAGGCCGACCGAATCGCCTCGGGCGCCTTGACCGGGTGCATGAAGCACAGGGTCGCGTCCGGCAGCGTCGACGCCACCAATCGCACTTCGGCGATCGAGGCCACGTCGTAATGCGTGATGCCATTGTCCCACAGGATCCGCAGCAGATCCGGGGACGGGTTCGCCTTGACCGCATACATCGAGCGACCCGGGAACTTCTCCGCGAAGAACCGGGCCGCACGCGCAGCAGCGTGCGGGCGAACGAGCGTTACCGGCTGAACCGGCTTCTGCTTAGCGATGTCGATGCCGCCACCCAAAACGGGCAACTCGGCAGTCGAAGGGGTGGTCGCTAACCCCAGCGCGCGATGTAGATTGTGCAATTCAAGGGACCTCCAATGTCCGCAGACAAGTTCACGAAAACACTGCCTTGCGGTTGGAAGTCCCATGGGGCAGCGGATGGGCGAAATAGGGTCCACATTTTTCAATGTAAAGCGGTTTTGGACCCCGGGAGGTGATGCGTGACGATTTTAAGACAGCCGACACGGGCAGGGGTGCGCGATGCGGCCGCCAAGGTGGCGCTGGTGGTGCCGCAAACGCCACTGTTCGTCGTGGATATTCAAGGCGTTGCGGTGGCTTTCAAGGCGGAGTGCCTGCAGCCGATCGGCGCGTTCAAACTGCGCGGGGCGTGGCACCGATTGACCGCGATCGAGCCCGATTTTCGCGGCAAAGGCGTGGTTGCCTTCTCGTCGGGGAATCATGCGCAGGGAGTCGCCTGGGCGGCGCGGCGCTTGGGTATGCCGGCGACGATCGTGATGCCGGCCGATGCTCCCAGGGCGAAGCGCGAGGGGACGCTCGCTTTGGGGGCGGAAGTGGTCAGCTACGACCGCGCCACCGAGAGCCGCGAGAAGATTGCCGGGCGACTCGCCGAGGCGCGCGGGAGCGTGCTGGTGCCGAGCTTCGATGATCCGTGGGTGATCGAGGGGCAGGGCAGCGCCGGGATCGAGGCGGCGGCGCAGATGGCGGCGCTGGGGCTGGCGCCGGCGACTCGAGTCGTGGTGCCGTGTGGGGGTGGCGGGCTGTCGGCCGGGCTGGCGCTGGCGCTGCCCGATGCGGCGGTGACGGTGGTCGAGCCCGAGGGGTGGGACGATATGCGGCGGTCGCTCGAGGCGGGATGGATCGAGGCGGTCGGCGAGTCGCCGCCACCGACCGCGTGCGATGCGTTGCAGACCACGCGCGTATCGCAACTGACCTTCGACGTGCTCTCGCGCCGCGGCGCGACCGGCGTGGCGGTAAGCGAGGCGGAGATACGCGCCGCGCAGCGCTGGGCGGCGGAGAGATTGCGGCTGGTGGTCGAGCCGGGCGGGGCGGTGGCGCTGGCGGCGCTGCTGAGCGGGAAGGTGCGGGCCGAGCCGGGGCTGTTGGTGATCCTGTCGGGGGGGAATGTCGATCTGGCGGCGTATGGCGCAGTGTTGGCGGGGAGCGACTGATCCTCCCCGTACCGGGGAGGAGCATCGACTTTGCGCGGCGCGAACGGCTAGAGTGGGTGGATGGCCGCTCTCGAATCCCTTGCCCCCGCGCTCGCGATGCTCGCGGCGTTCGCCTGCCTGATCGGCGGCGGCGTGCTGATCGCGCGGCGCCAAAACGCGCGCAAGGGCGTGCTGATGCTGGTGATGGCGGCGGTGCTGGTCGGCAATGTGGCGATCTGGACGTTGTAGGCGTTCGACGGGGCGCGGAAAGTCACACAAAAGTCGCACCATCGCGGGTGAGGAATTCCCTTCTCTCTCGTACCAAATGCGGCGATGGCAAAGACGCGATGTCCATATCATAACTGGCTGATTGTAGGACAGCGGCTTTGGTTGCTCTCGACCAGTTGCAGACATACGGCTCCCCTCCCTGGAAGGGAGGGGCTGGGGGTGGGTTGCTCTCCGTATCGCATGGCCGCAGACTTGCCCGATGCCGCGCATAGCCCCACAAATGACGGTCAATGCGCGCGCTCTGCGGCGGGGCGCCACCGCCGAGGAACGCGCGCTGTGGCTACGGTTGCGCGCGACGCGCCCTCGCTTCACGCGGCAGCTTCCGGTCGGAAAATACGTCCTCGACCTCGCTTGCCGGACCGCGAAGCTCGCCATCGAAATCGATGGCAGCCAGCATCTCGACGCCGGCGCCTATGATGCACGACGAACGGCCTTTCTCGAGGCGCTCGGATGGCGGGTTCTGCGTTTCTGGAACAGCGAGGTTCGGGACAATCCGGACGGCGTGGCCGAGGCGATCTTGGCTGCTCTCGCCCTTCGCCTCGGGCCGACCCACCCCCAGCCCCTCCCTTTCAGGGAGGGGAGTCGATGACCGCTTCCCACCCAAAAACCGACGCGCACCCGCAATCCTCCCCCGCCAGGGGGAGGTGGCGCCGAAGGCGACGGAGGGGGCGGTCGGAGGTGGGTTCTCTATTGCGCGCGCGGCTCGTGCACCGGCGTCGCATCTGCGGTCGGTCGAGGTTACGAGCCGGTCGCTGACCGTCCCCTCCGTCACGCTACGCGTGCCACCTCCCCCTGGCGGGGGAGGATCAGGGGCGGCGCGATCGATCTGCCTCAGCGAATCGGCGAGTTCGGATCCAGCCGCATGTCCAGATACTTGTCCACGCTGCCCATGAGCTGCGGCATTTCATGCTCGAAGAAATGGTTCGCCTTGGGGATCGTGTCGTGGTGGATCGTGATGTGCTTCTGCGTGCGCAGCTTGTCGACAAGCTTCTGCGTCGCGAGCGGCGGCGAGACTTCGTCATTCTCGGCCTGGATGATGATCCCGCTCGCCGGGCAGGGCGCGAGGAAGGTGAAGTCGTACATGTTCGCCGGCGGCGCGACCGAGATGAAGCCGCGAATCTCCGGGCGGCGCATCAGCAATTGCATGCCGATCCACGCGCCGAAGCTGACGCCCGCGATCCAGGTGGTCGAGGCTTCGGGGTGGAAGCTCTGCACCCAATCGAGCGCGGAAGCTGCGTCGGACAGCTCGCCCACGCCATTGTCGAACGTGCCCTGGCTCTTGCCGACGCCGCGAAAGTTGAAGCGCAAGGTCGCGAAACCGCGCCGCTGGAAGGTCTTGTAGAGCTCCATCACGATGTGGTTGTTCATCGTGCCGCCAGCCTGCGGATGCGGGTGGAGGATCATCGCGACGGGCGCGCGCGGGCGCGGGCCGGGGACGAAACGACCTTCGAGACGACCATCGGGGCCGGGGAAAATGACTTCTGGCATCGGACCTGCTGACTATAGAATGTGGGGCGCGGCCCGTGGGATATGGGCGCGGGATGTTGCGCGCTATATAGGCAGAGCGCTGCTTTCCGCAATCATAACGGAGCCGACCCGCCTTTGACCGACCGCCCGACCGCCAGGCTGTATCTCGATCACGCCGCGACCACGCCGATGCTGCCGGAGGCGATCGCCGCGGTGGAGGCGGGGATGCGGACCTGGGCGAACCCATCTTCGCCGCATGCCGAGGGGCGCGCGGCGCGCGCGGCGCTGGAGCAGGCGCGAGCGCGGATCGCCGCGGCCTATGATTGGCGCGGCGAGACGATCCTGACCAGCGGCGCGAGCGAGGCGCTCGCCATCGCGCTCGGGCGCGGCGTGGCGGCGCGGCGGCTGATCTCGGCGGTCGAGCATGATGCGGTGATTCGCGCCGGCGGCGACACGAGCATATTGGCGGTGGGGGGCGACGGTATCGTCGACCTCGAAGCGCTCGAAGCGATCGAGGCGGACGGGGGGAGGGCGCTGGTCGCGGTGCAGTGGTGCAACAGCGAGACCGGGGTGCGCCAGCCGATCGCTGCGATCGCCGAGCGGGTGCATGCGGCGCGCGGCCTGCTGCTGGTCGATGCGGCGCAAATGCCGGCGGGGGCCGACCCCGACCTTGCGGACCTTGCCGATTTCGTCGCGATCTCGGCGCACAAGCGCGGCGGGCCGCCGGGAATCGGCGCGCTGCTGGTGCGCGACGTCGCGACGCTGACGCCGACCGGTGGACAGGAGCGCGGGTATCGTGGCGGGACCGAGAACGTGCCGGGCGCGCTCGGCTTCGCCGCGGCGCTCGGCGCGGCGGAGGATGTCGCGGCGATGGCGCGGCTTCGCGCGAAGCTCGACGATGCGATCGCGCGGTCGGGCGGTCAGGTCGTCGGGGCGGAGGCGCTGCGCCACCCCGCGATCGGATCGTATCGCATGCCGGGACTCGCCGCCGCGACGCAGCTGATCCGCTTCGACATGGCGGGGATCGCGGTGTCGGCCGGCAGCGCCTGTTCGTCGGGCAGCATGAAGCCGAGCCACGTGCTCGGCGCGATGGGCTGGAGCGTCGAGGCGTCGCGCGAAGTGGTGCGCGTGAGCTTCGGGCGACCGACCAGCGAGGCCGACATGGATCGCTTCATCGGCGAATGGCGGAGCATCGCGCGTTCGGCGCGGGCATTCGCCGCATGATCTATCTCGATTACCAGGCGACCACGCCGCTCGCGCCCGAAGCGCTCGACGCGATGCTGCCATGGTTGCGCGACCAGCATGCCAACCCGCATTCGACACATGCCGCCGGACGCAAGGCGAAGGCCGCGGTCGAATTCGCGCGCGACCAGATCGCCGCGCTGTTGCCGCCAGGCGGTCGCGTGGTGTTCACCAGCGGCGCGACCGAATCGCTCAACTGGGCGATCAAGGGGTTGCCGCCCGGCGCCGTGGTGACGATCGCGACCGAGCATGCGGCGGTGCTCGACACGGTCGAGTCGCTTCGGCGGCGAGGGCGCGACGTCACCGTCCTGCCGGTCGCGGGCGACGGCCGGGCGGACCGCGATGCCGCATTCGCCGCGATCAGGCCCGGCGTGTCCGCCGTGGTCGCGATGCTGGTCAACAATGAGATCGGGGTCCTCCAGCCGATTGCGGAATTGGCGCTGCTCGCCAAATTTGCCGGTGCGCCGCTCGTTTGCGACGCGGTGCAAGGATATGGCCGGATACCGGTGCCCGATTGCTGTGACGTGGTCACGCTCTCGGCGCACAAGATCCACGGCCCCAAGGGAATCGGCGCGCTGTGGATCCGCAACGGCATCGCGCTCGATCCGCTGCTGCACGGTGGCGATCAGGAAGGTGGGCGCTCGGGCACGCTGTCGCCTGCATTGTGCGCGGGGTTCGGCACGGCCGCCGCCTTGATGGCCGAGCGGAGCGATGACGACCATGCCCATGTCGAGCGCCTGTGGACGCTCGCCACCGAACGGCTCGACGGCGAGTGGCATATCAACGGCTCGATCGAACACCGCTACCACGGCAATCTCAACATCCGCCGTGCTGGCCTCGATGTCGCGCGGCTGATGTCCGACGTGCGCGACATCGCCTTTTCCGCCGGCTCGGCTTGCGCGAGCGGATCGGGGCGATCGAGCCACGTGTTGCGCGCGATCGGGCTCGCCGAGGCGCAAGCGCGCTCGAGCATCCGGCTCGGTTTCGGCCGCTATACGACCGAAGCCGACCTCGCAGAAGCGATCGACCGCATCATGGCGGCGGCCGACGCGCAAAGGATCGCCGCATGACCCGCATACGCTTCATCGGGATCGACGGCAGCGTGCGCGAGGTCGAGGCGGCCGCCGGCGAACGTCTGCTCGAGATCGCGCAAGCCGATGGCCAGCCGCTCGAGGGCACGTGCGAGGGGCAGATGGCATGTTCGACCTGCCACGTCATCGTCGCGGCCGAGGATGCCGCCAGACTGCCGCCGCCGAGCGAGGATGAGGAGGACATGCTCGATCTCGCCGCCGGCGCCACGCGCACCAGCCGGCTCGCCTGCCAGATCCTGCTGACCGCCGATCTGGACCAGCTAACCGTCCGGATTCCGGGAGAAGTGCGGAACATGCAGGGCCGTTGATCATTACGCTCCCGTACCCTCGAGGTATACAACAGGAGATGATCCCATGAAATTGACCGCCCTTCTTTCGGCCGGCCTGATCGCCGCTGCCGCGATGGTCCCCGCCGCTGCCAGCGCCCAGCAGAATCGCCACGACCGCGTCGTCGTGCGGACGGTTCACAGCGAGCGCCACAATGTCGGCCGCCATCGCGCGCGCCAGGTCTGCAAGACGGTGTATCGCCATCATCACCGCTCGCGCGTGTGCCGCACCGTCCGCTACTGATCGCGCTGCGCTGATCAAGCGGACTTGATCCCGCCGCCCGACCCCGCCATATGCGCGGCGGGAGTCGGGCGGGCGGGGTCGTCGCCAACCTGGTCAGATCCGGAAGGAAGCAGCCACAACGATTTCGCCCCGGGTCGTTCCGGCTCCCACCGCGCAGGTCGCGAGACGCGGCGTCCCGCCGCTCACGCGAGCAAGCGCGGCCGGCGGCGCCACCAGCGCCGTCCGACGACACGGCTTTGCCGGGTCGCTCCTCCGCCCAGCCCTCCGTTTGCATCCCACCGCATTCCCCGCTAGCGCACCGCCATTCGCCAGGACCCGGTGCAATTCCGGGTGGCTCTTCCGGCCGCCGATCCGCCGGACAACGCATGTCGCCCTCCCTATCCAGCCGCGTCGCACAACGACCGGCCCCGAGCGACTTCCGCGGACATCCCCGAATGACCAACGCTCTCACCCGCTATCGCCGCGAATGGTTCGACGGCCCGGCCGCCGCGCGCCGCGACATTCTCGCCGGCATGGTCGGCACCTTCGCGCTGATTCCCGAAGTGATCGCTTTCTCGTTCGTCGCCGGGATCGATCCGCAAGTCGGCCTGTTCGCGTCGTTCGTGATCGGCATCGTCATCGCCATTGCCGGCGGTCGCCCGGCGATGATCTCGGGCGCGGCGGGATCGGTCGCCTTGGTCGCGGCGGCTCTGGTCCACAGCCACGGCTTGCCCTATCTGCTCGCCGCGACAGTGCTCGCCGGCGTCTTCCAGATCGTGTTCGGGCTGGTGAAGCTCGACGTCGTGATGCGCTTCGTGTCGCGTTCGGTGCGCACCGGCTTCGTCAATGCGCTCGCCATCCTGATCTTCTCGGCGCAAGTGCCGCAGATGCTCGGCGTCGACTGGCATACCTACGCGATGATCGCGGGCGGGCTCGCGATCATCTATCTCGTTCCGCGGATCACCACGGCGATCCCGTCGCCGCTGATCTGCATCGTCGTGCTGACCGCGATCGGCATGGCGGTCCCGATGCCGATCCATACCGTCGCCGATCTCGGCCGCCTCCCGGCCGCGCTTCCGGCCTTCGCCTGGCCCGGCGCTCCGCTCACCCGCGAAACGCTCGCGATCGTCGCGCCGTACGCGCTGGCGATGGCCGCGGTCGGGCTGCTCGAATCGATGATGACCGCGAGCGTCGTCGATGACCTCACCGAAACCACCAGTTCCAAGGCGCGCGAATGCACCGGGCTCGGCCTCGCCAATATCGCGGCGGGGCTGTTCGGCGGGATCGCCGGCTGCGGGATGATCGGCCAGACCGTCGGCAACGTCCGCTATGGCGGGCGGGGGCGGCTGTCGACCCTGGTCGCCGGCGTGTTCCTGCTCGTCGTGATGGTGCCGCTGCGCCCATGGGTCGCGCAAGTGCCGGTCGCCGCGCTGGTGGCGATCATGATCATGGTGTCGGTCAGCACCTTCTCGTGGAGCTCGCTCGGCGATCTCGCGCGGCATCCGAAGGTTTCCGGCGTCGTGATGCTGGCGACGGTCGCGGTGACGGTCGCGACGCATGATCTCGCCGCGGGCGTGGTGGTCGGCGTGCTGCTCAGCGGGGTGTTCTTCGCATTCAAGGTCACGCGGCTGATGGACGTGCGCATCGCGCACGACGCGCCGAGCGATACACGCGTCTATACGGTTTCGGGACAGATCTTCTTCGCCAGCGCCGACATCTTCGCCGACCGCTTCGACTTGCGCGACACCGCGCGGCACGTGCGGATCGACCTGACCGCGGCGCATCTGTGGGACATCACCGCGGTCGCCGCGCTCGACGATGTCGCGGCCAAGCTGCGTCGCCACGGCATCGCGGTCGAGCTGATCGGCCTCAACGCCGCGAGCGCGATCCTCGTCGATCGGCACGCGCCGCTGCTGCAACCCTTCGACACGGGCGCGCCGGCGCGCTAGACCGCGCTGGACATGTCCGACTCCTTCGATCTCGCTTTGCCGCCCACCGCCTCGAAGGACGCATATCGCGTCCTCGCGCGGAAATACCGTCCGCAGACCTTTGCCGAGCTGATCGGCCAGGATGCGATGGTGACGACGCTCGGCAATGCGATTCGCCGCGGGCGGCTGGCGCATGCCTTCCTGCTGACCGGCGTGCGCGGGGTCGGCAAGACCTCGACCGCGCGGCTGCTGGCCAAGGCGCTCAACTGTATCGGGCCGGACGGGCAGGGCGGGCCGACGATCGATCCGTGCGGCGTGTGCGAGCCGTGCGTCGGCATCGCCGAGGGGCGGCATATCGACGTGATCGAGATGGACGCCGCGAGCCATACCGGCGTCGACGACATGCGCGCGGTGATCGACGCGTCGCGGATGACGGCGTTCGTCGCGCGCTACAAGATCTACATCATCGACGAAGTCCATATGCTGTCGAAGAACGCGTTCAACGCGCTGCTCAAGACGCTCGAGGAGCCGGCCGAGGGCGTGAAGTTCGTGCTCGCCACGACCGAGGTCAACAAGGTGCCGGTGACGGTGCTGTCGCGCTGCCA
>CAXTEO010000132.1:0-10361 GCA_964243205.1 uncultured Sphingomonas sp. | reverse complement strand
CGAGCAGGCTGATGCCGTTGAGCGTGAAGCCCATCAGATCCATGAACCAGAAGGTGGGGATCGCCGAAAGCGGGATCGCCAGCGCCGAGATGACGGTCGAGCGCCAGTCGCGCAGGAAGATGAACACCACGACCACGGCGAGCACCGCACCCTCGACCATCGTGTCCATCGCCGAGCGATATTGCATCTCGGTATATTTGACCCAGTTGAAGATCGGCTGGAAGCGCACCTTGGGGTTGCGCTTCTCGAGCGCCGCCAGTTTGGCTTCGGCGCCGTGGAACACCGACACGTCGGACGCGCCCTTGGCGCGCTGGAAGTCGAAACTCAGCACCGGGCGACCGTCGAGCGCCGAGGCCGAGCGCTGTTCGGCGTACAGATCGCGGACCTGCGCGATGTCGTTGAGCTTGACCGTGCGGCCATTGCCGAGCGCGATCTGCGTCTGCCCGAGCGCCTGGGCGGTCCTGGCATTGCCGAGCACGCGCACCGCCTGCTCCGATCCGGCGATCTGCGCGCGCCCGCCCGCGGCGTTGAGGTTGACCTGGCGCAATTGCTGGTTGACGTCGCCGGCGGTCAGTCCCTGCGATTCGAGCCGGGCCGGATCGAGGATCACGCGGATCTCGCGCGTGACGCCGCCGTTGCGGTCGACATTGGCCATGCCGGGGACCGACAGCAATTCCTTCGACACGGTATTGTCGATGTACCAGCTCAGTTCCTCGATCGTCATGTCGGTGCCGATCGCGGCATAGCTGGCGAGGTCGTTGCCGGTCGTGTCGGCGCGCTGGATCTGCGGCTCGAGAATGCCGTCGGGAAGGTCGCTGCGCACTTGTTGCACCGCGCCACGCACATCCTCGACCGCGCGGTCGATCGGCGTACCGATCGCGAGCTGGATGACGGTGGTCGACTGGCCTTCGGACACGGTCGAGTTGATCTCGTCGATCCCCGACAGGCTGCGGACCGCCGCCTCGATCTTGAGCGTGACCTGGTTCTCGAGTTCGCTCGGCGCGGCGCCGGGCTGGGCGACCGTGACGATCACCACCGGGAAATCGATGTCGGGATTGTCGTTGACCTGCATCCGCGCGAAGCTGACCATGCCCGCAACGGTCAGCATCACGAACAATACGAGCGCGGGGATCGGGTTGCGGATCGACCAGGCCGAGATGTTGCGAAAGCTCATTGCGACGGGCTCGCCGTCGCGACGCAGCGGATCGGGCAGGGTGCGGCGGGCGGCATCGGATCATCCCCGTTGAACTTCTGACAAGTGCTATACTGCACTATAGCACCACTACATAGCGCTTTTTTACTTAAAGGTGCTTTGGACCGCGATCAGTCGATCCGAAGCCCGGTCGTCAGCAGCTCCAGCACCGCGTCGACCTTGGGGCTGGGCTGCCGGCGGATCGGCCAGACCAGATGCAACGGCAGCCCGACCGTGGTCAGCTCGGGCAGTAGCTCGACCAGTTCGCCACGCGCGAGCTCGTCGCGGATCAGCCAGGTCGCCAGTTGGGCGATGCCGAACCCGGCCTTCACCGCGCCGACCTGGGCCTCCGCGCTGCCGAGCACGATGCGGCCTTCCATCGCACGGTGCACGATCGTCGCGCCGCCGCCGAAGCGCCACGCGATCGCGCTTCCATCCGCCTTGCCGTAGAGAATGCAGTCGAGGCGCGCCAGGTCGTCCACCGAGCACGGCGCACCGACGCGTTCGACGTAAGACGGAGCAGCGCAGAGAATGACGCGCTCATGGCCGAGATGGCGACGCCCGAGCGTGTCGGGCCAGCCGTGCGACGCACCGATGCGGATCGCGACGTCGACGCCTTCCTCGACCAGGTCGACCACGCGATCGGTGAAGCTCGCGCGCAGCCGGATTTTCGGGTGATGCTCGGCAAAGGCGAGCAACAGCGGCATCACCTGCATCCGCCCGAAAGCGACCGGGACATCGATCCTCAACGGCCCGGCGATTTCCGAGCGATGCGTCGCGAGCACCGCCTCGGCATCGGCAAGTTCGGCGAGCACGCGGACACAGGTTTCGTAGAATGCGGCGCCGGCAGCGGTGAGCGCGAGGCGCCGCGTCGTGCGCTCGAACAGCCGGCTGCCGAGCCGGGCTTCGAGCCGCGCGACGCTCTTTCCGACCGCCGAATTGGTCAGATTGAGCCGCGCGCCAGCGGCGGTGAAGCTGCCGGTATCGGCGGTGCAGACAAACGCCTCGATGCCCTTCAGGCGTTCCGATGGGGTCATCGCACGATCCTATTGGGAAATCAGATCCACTCATACGCGAATAAATGCCGCGGGACGCGAATATTCTTCGCGCCTAATGCCGATCGACACCCGGAGTTTCGCGAATGCCGTCTGCCGATCTTTCCACCCGCGCCGCGCCGGCGGCGGCAAAGTCCGCCGGGCACGGTCTGGCGGTGCTGTTGCTCGCCGTTTCGGCGTTCGTGATCGTCACCACCGAATTCATCATCGTCGGGCTGTTGCCCAGCCTGGCCCACGATCTCGGCATCTCGATTTCCGCGGCAGGGCAACTCGTCACAGTATTCGCCTTCACGGTGATGGTGGCGGGGCCGTTTCTCACCGCGATGCTGTCGCATTTCGAGCGCAAGCGGCTGTTCGTCGTCATCCTCGCCGTGTTCGCGGCCGCCAATGCGCTGGCGGCGGCGGCGCCCGATATCTGGGTGCTCGGCTTCGCCCGCTTCCTGCCGGCGCTCGCTTTGCCGGTCTTCTGGGGCACGGCGAGCGAGACCGCCGGTGAACTCGCCGGAACGGAGAAGGCCGGCAAGGCGGTCGCCAACGTCTATCTCGGCATATCGGGCGCCATGGTGCTCGGCATTCCGCTCGGCACGCTCGCGTCGGAGGCGTTTGGCTGGCGCGGGACATTCTGGGGCCTGTCGGCGCTGTCGCTGCTGATGGCGGTCGCGCTGTCGCTGGTGATGCCGACGCTGGCGCGCCCGCCCCGCGTGAAGCTCGCCGAGCAGGCGCGCATCCTGAAGGACCCGTATTTTCTCGGCAATGTGGTGCTTTCGGTGATCGTCTTCACTGCGATGTTCACTGCCTACACCTATCTCGCCGACACGCTGCAGCAGGTCGCGCATATACCGGTCGGGCAAGTCGGCTGGTGGCTGATGGGCTTCGGCCTCGTCGGTCTTGGCGGGAACTGGCTGGGCGGGCAGTTCGTCGGGCGCGGGCCGTTGACGGTGACGCTGATCGCCGCCTTGGTGCTGGCGGCCGGCATGGCGGCGACGACGCTGCTGGCTGGGTCGCATATCTGGCTCGCCGTCGCGCTGGCGGTCTGGGGGATCGCCAATACCGCGCTCTATCCGATCTGCCAGGTCCGCGTGATGCAATCGGCGAGCCACGCCCAGGCCCTGGCGGGCACGCTCAACGTGTCGATGGCCAATGCCGGAATCGGGCTCGGCGCGATCATCGGAGGCATGGTGATCCAGCATTGGGGCCTGGCGCAGGTGGGCTATGTCGCTGCGGGGATCGCGTTGCTGGCGGCGGTCGTCGCGCCGCTGGTCGGACGGCTGAAGCGCCCGCCGAACCGCCTCGCAGGGGCACGCGAAAGCGGCTAGGGGCGCGCAATGACTCGTAACCGATATTATGCCGGGCCGCCCAGCGACCATTTCGACGGCGTCCGTTTCTTCAACCCCGGCCTGCCGCCCGCCGATGCGGGCTTGCGCGACGTGCTGCGCTGGAAGCTCGCCAATGGCGCCGCGCGCTGGCCCGCCGCGGTGCCGGTGACGCCGGCCAAGCCGGAGGCGCGCGTCGCCGGGATGCGCATCACCATGGTCGGCCATGCCGCGCTGCTGATCCAGGTGGCCGGGGTGAACATTCTCACCGATCCGGTCTGGTCGCCGCGCGCCAGCCCGTTCCGCCTGATCGGCCCGAAACGCGTGACCGATCCGGGCATCGCGTTCGAGGATTTGCCGCCGATCGACGTGGTGCTGATCAGCCACTGCCATTACGATCATCTCGATATCGCCACCTTGCGCCGGCTGCACGCTGCGCATGCGCCGCTGATGGCGATGCCGCTCGGCAACGATGCGATCATCCGTGCCGCCATTCCCGGCGCACGGTGCAGCGCCGGCGACTGGTGGAACGAACTCGCCCTGGGCGAGGGCGTGACCACCACGCTCACCCCCGCGACACATTGGGCGAACCGCTGGCCGTGGGATGTGCGGATGGCGCTGTGGGGCGGTCATTATCTCCACACCCCGGCCGGATCGATCTGGTTCGCCGGCGATACCGGCTATGGCGACGGCGCGATCTTCGCCGCGATCCGTGCCCGGCTCGGCGCGCCCGATGCGGCGCTGATCCCGATCGGCGCGTACGCGCCGCGCTGGTTCATGGCGGCACAGCATGTCGACCCGTCCGAAGCGGTGCGGATCTTCCAGGATGTCGATGCCGGGCAAGCGCTCGGCATCCATTGGGGAACGTTCCAGCTGACCGACGAGGCGCGCGACGCACCGCGGCTGGACCTCGCGGCCGCCCTGTCCGCTGCGGGCCTGCCACATGATCGCTTCGTCGCCGCCGAGCCGGGCCAGGTCTACGACCTCGCGCCGGCCTGACCGCCGGCGCACCGCTCAGCGGCGCAGCGCCTCGGTCCGGTCCCGCGCCGCCTTGAATTCCGACCCGTCCTTCCAGCGCGGCCAGCCCGTCGAATGCGCCAGTTCGTCGCCGATGTGCCCGACCAGGGCGATGTCCTGCACCGCGCCGTCGAGATTCCAGTCGGGGCTCCACCGGTCGCAGGCCTGATGATAGCAATGTCCGGTATAGGCATCGATCCAGGCCTGTCCCGCCGCGACGCCGCCGCGCTTGAGATCGGTCGCCCCGGCGATTCCCATCAGCAGCAGCGTCGGCACGCCGCGCTTGGCGAAGGAGAAATGGTCGGCGCGGTAGAACAGCCCGCGCTCGGGCAAGCTCTCGGCGGTCACGGTGCGGCCTTGCGTCGCCGCGACGCGGGCCATGTCGTCTTCGAGCGTATCCTGCCCCTTGCCGACCAGCACCACGTCGTTGCCGGCGCCCGCGGTCTGCAGGATGTCGATCGCGAGATTGGCGACCGTCCGGTCGAGCGGAACGACCGGGTTGGCGGCATAATATTCCGAGCCCAGCAAGCCGCGCTCCTCGGCGGTCCAGGCGGCGAAGACGACGCTGCGGTCCGGGGCCGGGCCGGCTTTGATCGACCGGGCGATTTCCAGAAGGCCGGCAATGCCCAGCGCATCGTCATTGGCGCCGGCGCGATAGATCCGGCCTTGCGCGTCGGGCTTGCCCTTGCCGTACGCATCCCAATGCGCGCCGAACATCACGGTCTCGCCGGGGCGCTTCGCGCCGGCGATCCGCGCGAGCACATTGTGGCTGTCGACGCGCTCGTGGATGACGGGGACGCTCGCATCGAACGTCACGCCGGTCAGCGGGACGGGCCGGAAATCGGGCGATCGTGCCGAAACCTGCAGCTTGGCCAGATCGAGGCCGGTCGACGCGAACAAGGCGGTCGCCGCGTCGCCGGCGATCCAGCCTTGCAGGCGCAGGCTGGTGAGGTCGGCGAGCTTGCGCGCGATGTCGTAATTCTCGCCGCCCGGGCTGACCACGACGTTCCAGCCATAGCCGGCGGCGGCGGTCTCGTGCACGATCAGCGCGCCGATCGCGCCGCGCCGCGCGGCTTCCTCGAACTTGTAGGTCCAGCGGCCATAATAGGTCATCGTCCGGCCGCCGAACTTGCCCGCCGCCGGTTCGCCGGGCCTGGCCGCGAAATCGGGATCGTTGACCAGGAAGACGAGCACCTTGCCCTTCAGGTCGACACCCTTGAAATCGTCCCAGCCGCGCTCGGGCGCGTGGACGCCGTAGCCGACGAAGACAAGCGGCGCCCTGGTGATGCTGGCGACGTCGTCGGGCCGGATCGTCGAGACATAGAGGTTGCGCGATTGTTCGAGCGGGATCGCCGCCTTGGGCGTATGGAACCGGAGCGCCGTCGGCGTGCCCAGCCGCGTGTGGAGCAACGGCACGATTTGCGTCCATTGGCCGTCAGGTCCGCCTGGCTGGAGCCCGAGGTCCTTAAAGCGGTCGACGAGATAGCGCACCGTGCGCTCTTCCCCGGCCGTGCCCGGCGCGCGGCCCTCGAACGCGTCGGAGGACAATGTCTTGACCGTCTCGGTCAGGCGCGCCGGATCGATCTCCTGCTTGGCGAAGACGGGCTGGGCGGTGCCGAGGAGCGCGGCGAGCAATGCGAGGGTGCGGAGGGTCATCGGCGCACCTTACGAGCTGCGCTTGCCCGCGCAACAGCGATGGCGCGCCCCTCGGCCGCGGATAAGACGGACATGGGTTTGACGTCGGGGTTTTGGCCCGTACTCTGGCGCGCATGACCCATCCCGCATTCTCCCGCCGCGAGGCGATCGCCGCGCTGGCAGCCGGCGCCGCGCTCGCCGCCCCGTCCGCGCGTGCCGCCGTGGCGTCGCCTTCGGCGGCGGCGCTGCTCGATCGCTTCGCCTGGCAGTTGCTCGAGTTCCAGCCCGGCGAAGCGACTCGGCTCGGCGTCGATACCGGGGCCCATGCCGCGCTGCGCGGCCGGCTCGACGATCGCTCCCCCGCCGGAGTGGAGCGACAGCGGCGGTTCCTCGCGGGTGCGCTCGTCGACCTCGTGCGCGTTCCGCGGGCCGGCCTCGATCCGGGGGTATTGACCAGCCTCGCCGTCGCCCAAAGCGCGTTCCGCACCGCGCTCGACGGCATGGCCTTGCCATATGGCGTGGCGACGATCGGCAATTGGCGCAACACGCCGTACGGGGTCATCCAGAATGTCGGCGCGTGGATCGACGTGCCGCAATTGCTCGACGGCGATCAGCCGGTGCGCACCGCTGCCGACGCGGAGGCCTATCTCGCACGGCTGTCGGCGATGCCGGCGCAGCTTGACGGCGAGACGGTGCGGATCCGCGAGGCGCGCGGCAAGGGCCTGGTGCCGCCGGCCTTCCTGCTCGACAAGACGATCGCCGGCATGACGCGGACGCTGGCCGAGGCGGCGGGGAGCGATGGCCCGCTGATCGGCCCGCTCGCGCGCAAGACCAAGGCGATCCCCGGCCATTGGCCGGAGCGCGCCGCGCAGATCGTGACTGGCGCGGTCGTCCCGGCGCTGGAGCGCCAGCTCGCCGAATTGCGCGCGCAGCGCGCGGTGGCGAGCGACGCGCCGGGCCTCGGCGTGCGGCCGCACGGATCCGAATGGTATGCCTGGGGGCTGCGCGCAGGCACCACCACGCGGCGGACCCCGGCGGAAATCCACGCGCTCGGCCTCGCGCAACTGGTCGATCTGCAGGCGCGGATGGACACGATCCTCAAGGGCTTCGGGCTGACCCAGGGCACGATCGCCGAGCGCGCGAGCGCCTTGCAGCGGCGCCCCGGGATCGGCTTTTCGAACGACGATGCCGGGCGGCAGCAGATCATCGCCTATATGCAAGGCAGGATCGATGCGATCCGCCCGCAATTGCCGCGCGCGTTCCGCCGCCTGGTCAAAGGCAATCTCGAAATCCGCCGGATGCCGGCGGCGCAGGAGCCGGGCGCGCCTGCCGCTTATGGTGGGCCTGGGTCGCTCGACGGCACGATCCCGGGGCGGATCTGGGTCAATCTCGGCGACCCGGCGATCCACAACCGCGTGACGATCCCCGATCTGGTGTTCCACGAGGGGATTCCCGGGCATGTCTGGCAAGGCGATTATGCGCAGCAACTCCCGCTGATCCGCTCGATCCTCGCCTTCAACGCCTATTCGGAGGGGTGGGCGCTCTATGCCGAGCAGCTCGCCGACGAGCTCGGCCTGTATGACGACGATCCGGCCGGCCGGCTCGGCTATCTGATGGGCCTGTCGTGGCGTGCGGTGCGGCTGGTGGTGGATACCGGCATCCACGCGATGGGCTGGTCGCGCGAGCGCGCGCTCGCCACCTTCATCGCGGCGACCGGCCTGCCGCGCAGCAATGCCGAGAGCGAGATCGATCGCTATTGCGCGTGGCCGGGGCAAGCATGCGGCTACAAATTGGGCCAGACCGAGATCGACGCGCAACGCGACCGCGCCAAGGCCGCCTTGGGCCCGCGGTTCGACCTGCGCGACTTCAACCAGGCGATCGTCGACGGCGGCAACGTGCCGCTCGACGTGCTGGCCGACACGGTGACGCGCTATATCGGCACGCCGCCGCGGGGGTAGCCGCGATGGCCAAGACTTTGACCAGTCTGGCTTAACCGTCTCGTATCCTTTGGCCTGTACCGCGGTGCAGTGGCACAGCGAATCTTCACCATCGGGCATTTCGGCAGGACGGCGGCGGTATATCCGCTGGTCGTCGTGGCGGTCGCGTCGAGCGTCTGGACGGGCGCGGCCGTCGCCGGTGTCACCTTCGCCGCGACGGCGCTCGTCCTGCTGGTGTGGAACTGGCGCCTGCAGCGCGTGATCGAGCGCGCGACGCAAAGCGTGAACGCAGCGCCGAATACGAGCGCCGACCCGGCGCCCGTCCCGCTCGAGAGCGGCATCGCCGACCTCGCCGAGCGCCTCGCCACGGTCGATCACCGCTTGCTGGCGACGCACCCGCTCAGCGGAATGCCGATGCGCGAAGCGCTGCTGGTGCGGATCGACGCCGACGGCCGCGGCTTGCTGGGCGCGATCGCGTTCGTCGATTTCGACCGGCTGACCGCGTTCGATCCGACCCTGGGCGAGCGCGTCTTTTCGGTACTGGCCGCGCGGTTGCGCAAGATGGTGCCGGCTTCGCGCTTCCTCGCCCAGGTCGATCGCGGGCACGTCGCCTTGTGGTTCGGCGAACAGCTCGATCCGGCCGGCGCGCGCGCCGAGCTGGAGGCGATCTCCTATGCGCTCGGCAACGCGATCGTCGAGGGCGGGCGCGAGATCGTGCCGCAGATCGAGCTCCGGCTCGCCGCGTTCGATTGCGATGCGGACTTGACGCCAGCAGCATTCCTGTCGCGCACCCTGGCGTCGTTCGCGCTGGCCGAGGACAGGCACGCGGCGGAGGCGATCCGGATCGACCCGGCCGAACTGGCGCGCGACCGCTACGGCCTCGAGCAGGATCTGCGCCAGGCGATCGCGCGGCGCGAACTGACGCTCGCCTTCCAGCCGTTGATCGATGCCGCGCAGCAGCGCGTGTGCGGCGCGGAAGCCCTGTTGCGCTGGCATCACCCGGAGCGCGGGCTCGTTTCGCCCGCGCTGTTCATCCCGGTGATGGAATCGATCGGGCTGGCGAGCGAGATCGGCGCGTGGGTGCTCAACGCCGCGGTGCGCGAGGCGGGCGAATGGCGCGCGCGCGGCTTTGCCGACCTGCGCATGGCGGTCAACGTCTCCGGCCTGCAACTCGAGCGCGACGATCTGCCGATCCTGGTCGAGCGCACCTTGCAGCGCCACGCGCAGGGGCCGGCCTGTCTCGAGATCGAACTGACCGAGAGCGTCGCGACCAGCGATGCCGACCATTCGCGCCGGATCTTCCAGCATCTGCGCGCCATGGGGGTCAAGCTCGCGGTCGACGATTTCGGTACCGGCTATTCGGGCTTCAGCACGCTGCGCACGCTGCGGTTCGACAAGATCAAGATCGACCGCGAATTCGTCACCGATGTCGACACGCGCCGCGACAGCCAGGCGATCTGCCAGAGCATCATCGCTTTGGCGCGCGGGCTGGGCATTCGCGTGTTGGCCGAAGGGGTCGAGCGGCACGCCGAATATGCCTGGCTGCGGCGGCACGGCTGCCACCATTTCCAGGGCTATCATTTCAGCCGCCCGTTGGACGCCGACGGCTTTGCCGCCTTCGTGCGCGACACGCGCGGGCTGGCCAATTCGCTATCGCTCGGAGGCGAGCGCCAGACTATCGTCGAGAGGTTGAGTGCATGAGTTCGCGTAATCGTATCGGATTTGCCCTGGCGACGGCCGGGGCCTTGTCGCTCGCGGCCTGTTCGGGCGGGACCGCTCGCCCCGGTGCCGCCGCCGCCCCGCCCGCCGCCCACGGTACCGACGAGGCCGATGCGATCGCCGGCCTGCTCGACCGGGGCCAGGATGCGGCCGCGCGCAAGCGGCTCAAGGCGCTGCTCAAGCGCGATCCGATGAACGCGTCGGCGCGCGTGCTGAGCGATTCGCTCGACCGCGATCCCAAGGAACTGCTCGGGCCCGACAGCTATCCCTATGTCGTGCGAGCTGGCGATACGATCGTCGCTTTGGCGGAGCGTTTCCTCGGCAACCGGCTGAAGGCGTATCAGCTCGGCCGCTATAACGGGCTGAAGGCGCCGATCACCTTGGTCGCGGGGCAGACGCTGCGCATCCCGGGCGAAGCGCCGCGCGCCGAGCCGGTGCGCCGCCCCGAGCCGGTGCGCGCGGCCCCGGCGCCGGCCACGTCCAGGGCCAGGCC
>CAXTEO010000131.1:0-10545 GCA_964243205.1 uncultured Sphingomonas sp. | reverse complement strand
GCGACCTTGGCCGGGATCGGGTCGCCCTTGGCGGTCATCTCCAGCGCGAGCTTCACGCCGGCGATGCGCGGAATCCGCTGCGTTCCGCCGGCACCGGGAAGCAGGCCGAGCTTGACCTCGGGCGTGCCGATCTTCGCGCTCGGCACGGCGATACGATAATGGCAGCCGAGCGTGACCTCGCACCCGCCGCCGAGCGCTGTGCCGTGGATCGCGGCGACCACCGGCTTGTCGGACGCCTCGATCATATCGACCACTGCGGGGAGGCCGGGCTCCTGCATCGGCTTGCCGAACTCGGTGATGTCGGCGCCAGCGAAGAAGGTGCGACCGTCGCAGCGGATCACCATCGCCTTGATCGCGGGGTCGGCGAGGCCCTGCCTGATGCCGGCCTCGAGCCCCTGGCGGACCGCCGCGCCGAGCGCGTTGACCGGCGGGTTGTTCGAGATGATGACGAGCACGTCGTCATGGGTTTCGGTGGTGATCGGGCCGGTCATTTCTCTCTCCGTCTCGTTCGTCGCCCCGGCGAAGGCCGGGGCCGCTTTGTTATGGGCACGCCGCTGGTGTCGGACACGCAACCCAGTGGCCCCGGCCTTCGCCGGGGCGACGAGTCAGGTCAGCGCGCTATAGATCAACGTCTTCAGCTCGCGCCGGATCGGGTAGATGTTGCTCGGGCTCACCTGCGTCATGAACACCATCGAGAACTGTTCGACCGGATCGACGAAGAAGGCGGTCGAGAACATCCCGCCCCAATAATATTCGCCCACGGAACCCGGGATCATCGAGCGCGCGACGTCGATATTGATCGCGAAACCGAGCCCGAAGCCGGTGCCGGCATTGGCCGCTTCGCTGAACAGCGACTTGGACATTGTGGACAGATCGGCGCCGCCCGGCAGATGGTTCATCGTCATCAGCTCGATCGTCTTGCGCCCGACGATCCGCGCACCGTCGAGCTCGCCGCCGCGAAGCAGCATCGTGCAGAAACGGTGATAATCGAGCGCGGTCGACACCAGCCCGCCGCCGCCTGACACGAGCCTGGGTGGCTTGCTCCACGCGCTCGCCTCGCCGCGGTCGTAGAGCGTGCGGGCCTTGCCGGCGACCAGGGTATAGCAATCGGTCAGCCGGTCGGTCTTGTCGGCGGGAACGTCGAAAAACGTGTCGTCCATCTTGAGCGGCGCGAAGATGCGGGTGCGGAAGAAGTCCGGCAGCGACAGCCCTGACACGCGCTCAACCACTGCGCCCAGCACGTCGGTCGAGACCGAATAGTTCCAGCCCTCGCCCGGCGAAAATTCGAGCGGCAACTGGCCGAGCGCGGCTACGAAGCCGTCGAGGTCGAGCCCGCCATGCCAATTCTCGATTTTGCCTTCGCGATACGCGGCGTCGATGTTCGAGCGGTTTTGGAAGCCATAGGTCAGGCCCGACGTGTGGCGCAGCAGATCGACCATCCGCATCGGCTCGCTCGTCGGCCTGGTCTGGAACGGCACGCCCGCGCCGCCGCCATTATAGACGCCGAGCTGCTTGAACTCGGGCAGCACGTGGTGGACCGGGGTGTCGACCGCGATCAGTCCCTGCTCGACCAGCATCATGAAGGCAATCGAGGTGATCGGCTTGGTCATGCTGGCGATGCGGAACAGCGAACCCTCGTCGATGTCCTTGCCGCCTTCGCGCGCGGCCCCCTGCGAGGAGAAATGCGCGATCTCGCCGCCTTGCGCGACGAGCAGTTGCGCGTGCGGGAGCTTTCCCGAATCGAGATAGCGCTCCTTGACGAAGCGGTCGATCGCGGCCAGCCGCTTCGAGTCGAATCGGCCCGTTACGGGCGTGCATGCATTCATGTCGGTTTCCATACCCTCGCTTCGAAAGCGCTGTCACCCTATTGCCTTGAGTGACGCGCGAATCAACACTAACCTTGCGCAAACGGGCCAATCCGGCAAACCCGAATTTCAACTCGGGCCAGGCCAGGCCGCCAAGGAGAGATCGATCGTGGATAGTGAACCGCTCGTCGCGCTCGACCCGGAGTGGCCGAGAATGTCGCTCGCCGACACCACCGCCGCGCTGACCGTCGCCGGCGGCAAGTTCGAGATCGAGACCGTCTCGATCCGCGGCGTGCCGACGCGCGTGTGGAAGCATGCGCCCGCGACATTGGCAGGGCTGATCGCGGCGTCGCGCGCGCATGGCGACCGCGTCTTCACGATCTACGAGGATGAGCGTGTCAGTTTCGACGCCCATTATCGTGCGGTCGCGACGCTGGCGCGTTTTCTGGTGGGGATGGGGATTGCCAAGGGCGACCGTGTCGGCCTGGCGATGCGCAATTTGCCCGAATGGCCGGTGATCTTCTTTGCCGCCGCCAGCATCGGCGCGATCGTGGTGCCGCTCAATGCCTGGTGGACGGCGAGCGAGCTGGCCTATGGCATTGCGGATTCGGGATGCCGCTTGCTGTTCGTCGACGACGAGCGCTATCGGCGGCTGGTGGCGGACGCGCCGGTATTGCCTGCGCTGGAAACCATGATCGTGGCGCGCGCTTCCGCGCCGCTCGAAGCGGGCGCGACGCGGCTCGAGGATGTGATCGGTACGCCGCACGCCTATGCCACGCTGCCCGACCAGGCGCTGCCGCCGGTCGCGCTCGACACCGACGACGATGCGACGATCTTCTACACCAGCGGCACGACCGGCCATCCCAAGGGGGCGCTCGGCACGCATCGCAACCTGACGACCAACATCCTGACGTCGGCGTTCGGCAGTGCGCGCGCCTTCCTGCGCCGCGGCGAGGCGCCGCCCGCACCCGAACCCAAGACCTTCCTGACGGTGATCCCGCTGTTCCACGTCACCGCGTGCAGCGCGACGATGATGATGACCGTCGCCGCGGGCAATACATTGGTCTTCATGCGCAAATGGGACACGGTGCGCGCGATGGAGCTGATCGAGCGCGAGAAGGTCCAGATCACCGGCGGCGTCCCCACGATCGCCTGGCAGATCCTCGAACATCCTGACCGCAATGCCTATGATCTCTCCTCGCTCGAGACGATCGCCTATGGCGGCGCGCCCTCGGCGCCAGAACTGGTGCGGCGAATTTTCACCGAGTTCGGCGCGCTGCCGGCCAATGGCTGGGGAATGACCGAGACGATGGCGACGGTGACCGGCCACGGTGCCGAGGATTATCTCGCGCGGCCGAGCAGCGCCGGGCCGGCCGCGCCGGTCGCCGATCTCAAGATCATGAGCGAGGATGGCGCGACCGAGCTGCCGACGGGCGAGGTCGGCGAATTGTGGGCGCGCGGGCCGATGATCGTGAAGGGGTATTGGAACAAGCCCGAGGCCACCGCCACCACCTTCGTCGATGGCTGGGTGCGCACCGGCGACCTCGCGCGGCTCGACGACGAAGGGTTTCTCTATGTCGTCGATCGCGCCAAGGACATGATCATCCGCGGCGGCGAGAACATCTATTCGTCCGAAGTAGAGAATGTCCTCTACGCGCATCCGGCAGTGACCGATTGCGCGCTGATCGGTCTGCCGCACCGCACGCTCGGCGAGGAACCGGCGGCGGTGGTGCATCTCGCGCCGGGAGCGGTGGCGACCGAAGTGGAACTGCAGGCATGGGTGCGGGCGCGGCTGGCGGTGTTCAAAACGCCGGTGGCGATCCGCTTCGTCGACGCGACGCTGCCGCGCAATGCCAATGGCAAGATCCTGAAGAAGGACCTCAAGGCGCTGTTCGAGGATCGGCTCGGCGTCGCGGCATAGGCGGAGGCCGGATGAATGCGCCATCCCAACGGAAGACTTTAAGCATATCGCTTAAGCCGCGCACCGCATTTCTTGCGCCGCAGCGCACGGATTCGTCGTTAACGTTCTGGTTGCGGTAAGGTTTTTCCGTTCTTCTGCCGTCACGCGCGGAGGGCGGAACATGGTGGGCGATCGGGAGTCGGGAGGATTGGCGGCGCGGCTGACGATGCTGGAGCACGCGCGCTGGGTCGTGCCCGCCATCTTTGCGTTGGCGTTGGTCGTTCGGCTCGCGCTGCTGCTGCTGCTGCCGCAACTCGCCGTTTCGGACGGCGAATGGTACATGGTCCGTGCGGCCGAAATGGCGCGGGGACTGGGCTATCAGGAAGCCGGCCACCCGACCGCCTTCTGGCCGGTCGGCTATCCCGCCTTGCTCGCTGGCAGCATGATATTGTTCGGGCCGGGGCTGTTCGGGCCGTTGCTGATCAATCTCCTCGCCACCGCAGCGATCCTCGGCGCGATGCTGTGGATCGGGCGGGCGCTCGGCGCGGGCGTGCTCGCGACGCGGATCGCCTTGCTGCTCTATGCGCTCTACCCGGCGCATATCGCCTATACCGGGCAGCCATGTTCGGAGACCGCATCGACCGCGCTCGGCATGGTCGCGTTCGCATTGCTCGTCGTCGGGCGCAAGCATGGCCCGATGCTGCTCGCCGCCGGCCTGCTGTTCGGCCTGGCCACGTTGATGCGCGCGCAGATGATGCTGTTCCCGGTCGGCGTGCTGATCGCCTTGCTCGTCGCCTTTCGCGATTTCCGCTGGCGCGATGCGCTGCGCGCGGCGGTGCTGGTGCACCTTGCGCTCGCCGCGGTGGTACTGCCCTGGTCGTTGCGCAACGTGCAGCAACTCGGCGCGTTCGTGCCGGTCTCGACCAATGGCGGCGTAGCGCTCTTCTATGGCGCCAACGATCGCGCGACCGGTGACTGGTTCGCATGGGAGCGCACGCCGTATTGGGACGAGACCGTCGGCATCCCGTACAGCGAGCGCGTGGTGCAGCAGGTCGAGCTCGACAAGCGCTTCAAGGCCAAGGCGAACGCCTGGATCGTCGCGCATCCCGCGCGGTGGAGCGCGCTCGGCCTGCGCAAGATGGCGCTGTTGTGGGCCAAGGATTCGGACGCGTTCTGGTCGCTCGACCGGAGCTACCCCGACCGTCCTTTGCTCTGGCGGGCGGTGCAGGGCGTCGATCAGCTCTATTACATGCTGCTGGTCGGGCTCGGGCTCTTCGCGCTCGCCGTGGCGGTGCGCGACCGCGCCCGCGGAGCGTGGCGCCACGCGCCGTTGCTCCTGCTCGGCTGCATGCCCGCCTTTGCCACGCTGACCGCGTTCGGCTTTACCGGGCAGACGCGCTATCACTATCCGGCGATGCCGTTCCTGATCCTGGCGGCGGGCTGGACACTCGCGGCGGCGGCGCGCCGTATCGCGGCGTGGCGCGCGCCGCCGGTCGCGCAACTGAGCGCCGCCTGACGTTTACGAGTCGAACGCGGTCTCGCGGCGCGGCAACGTGCGGTGGATAACGAACAGAGTGAGCAACAAGGTCGGCACGACGAGGACGCTGCCCTCCGGACCGGTCGCGCCGCCCGACAGAATCGGCGCACCGGCCGGGTGCGACACGAGCAGATGGCCCTGTATCGCGAGCCCGGAATCGCGCACGCCGTAGACGAACGACTGCATGAAATCCCATGTCGCGTGGAAGCCGATCCCCCACCACAGGGATCCGGTGCGGTATAGGACATAGACGAAGGTCAGCCCGGCGACCGCCACGCTGACCAGCCCCATCGCGGTTTCGCCGGCATTGCCGACATGGCCGATCGCGAACAGCCCGACCGAAAAGACCGCGGCGGCGACCCAGAAGCCGATCGTGCGTGCGTGCGCATTGCCCGGCGCGACCGCGCCGACGATGCCGGCAACGCCGCGCGCGAGCGTATATTGCAGGAAGCCGCGCGTGAGGAATTCCTCGAACAGCCCGACCAGGCAGAAACCGACGAACCAAGCCGCGCCATATCCCAGCGCATCCGGTGCGGCGAGCGCGACCCCGTCGAACACCAGGGCGCCCGACAGCGTCAACAGGCCGACCAGCAGCGACAGCATCGCCACGCCCCATGCCATGCCCTTGAACAGATCGGGGAAACAGCGCGCGCGGCGCAGCCCGTAGCGCGCAAACGGGCGTCGCTCGACCAGTGCGACGAGAAGAGCGGCGAGCCCGACGATCGCGAAGCTCGCCGCTTCCATAGCGATCGTCGCGGCGGGCGCTTGCGGCACGCCGGGCTTGGGCGTGATGGCAAGATGCAGCGCCGTGGCGACGCCGACCAGCACGACCGCGAACAGCGCGACCAATGCGACGAACAGCAGCATGCTCCACCCGGCGCGCAACCCGTCCGCGCCCTTGAAGACATAGGTCCATTGCTCGCGCGGCGTACGCGCCGGCCTCGTGTCGGTCATGAATTTCCCCGGATCGGATGCTGTCGGCGGCGGCCGCCGCCGACTCGAAAGGTGACGAAGGTACGGCAATGTCTTTTGGCAGGGAAGTTGAGCCGATGTTTTTGCGCGACGAAACGACAAGAGGGCATCGTCGATCGTTCAGGAAGAAGACGGTGTAGGACGGCGAAATTTTACAATCAGGTTCCGGATCAGCGCCGTTTGGCCGTCGCCCCGGCGCAGGCCGGGGCCGTTCGGAAGCAACCGCGACCGTCGGATCCAGACGCATCGGCCCCCGCCTGCGCCGGGGCGACGGCACTATGCCGCGATCACCCGCTGGACCGCAGCGCGCCAGCCGTCGAGGCGCGCATTACGCTCGTCTGCCGCGATGGCCGGTTCGAATGTCTCGACCGCGCCACGCATCGCGCTCGCGTCCGCCAGATCGGAAAACAGGCCGCAGCCGATCCCGGCCAGCATCGCCGCGCCGAGCGCGGTGGTCTCGGCGAATTCGGGGCGCTCGACCCGGACGCCGAGCATGTCGGCCATGTCCTGCGCCATCCAATTGTTGGCCACCATCCCGCCGTCGATTCGCACGCTCTTCCAGTCGACGCCGTCGGCGGCGAACGCGGTCTTGAGGTCGTGCGCCTGGTGCGCCATCGCCTCGAGCGCGGCGCGCACGATATGCGCCTTGCCGGTCGAGAAACTCAGCCCCGAAATGCTCCCGCGCGCATCGGGCTCCCACCACGGCGCGCCCAGGCCGGACAAAGCGGGGACGCAATAGACGCCGCCATTGTCGGCCACGCTGCGCGCCAGCGCCTCGGTCTCGGCGGCGGTGCCGATCAGCCCGACTTCGTCGCGCAGCCATTTGATCAGGCTGCCCGCGACGAACACCGACCCTTCGAGCGCATAAGCGCGGCGGCCGTCGAGCTGCCATACGATGGTCGAAAGCAAGCGGTTGCGCGACGTCGGCGGGGTCGCGCCGGCCTGGCTCAGCACGAACGCGCCGGTGCCGAAGGTCGCCTTGGTCTCGCCGATCTTGAGGCAGGACTGGCCGATCGTCGCAGCCTGCTGGTCGCCGGCGATGCCACAGATCGGGATCGGCGCGCCGAACAGGGTCGTCTCGCCGAAGCGACCGGCACAATCGACGATCTCGGGCAGGGCGGCGCGCGGTGCGCCGAACAGGTCGATCAGGCCATCGTCCCAGTGGCCGCTGCCGATCGCCATCAAGGCGGTGCGGCTGGCATTGGTCGCGTCGGTGATGTGCAAACCACCCCGGTTTTCCTTGGCCGTCAGCTTCCAGATCAGCCAGCTCTCGACCGTGCCGACCGCGAGTCGCGATCCCGCCGCCTTGAGCTCGGGCCAGTTCTGCATCGCCCAGCCGATCTTGCTCCCCGAAAAATACGGGTCGAGCAGCAGGCCGGTCTTGGCCTGGACGAGTGGTTCGTCACCGGCTTCCTTGAGCTCGCGACAGCGTGCAGCGGTGCGGCGGTCCTGCCAAACGATCGCGGGCGCGAGCGGCGCACCGCTCTCACGGTCCCAGAACACCACCGTCTCGCGCTGGTTGGTAATGCCGATCGCGGCGATCTTCTCCGCGCCGCCGGCCTCGGCAATCACCGCGTGCGTGACGGCGAGCGTCTTGTCCCAAATCTCCGCGGCATCGTGTTCGACGCGACCCGGTGCCGGGTAATGCTGCGTGAGTTCGGCGGCCCTGGTGGCGCGGCACGTGCCGTCGGGTTGGAACAGCATGGCGCGAGTCGATGTCGTGCCTTCGTCGATGACGAGAATGAGATCGGGCATGGCGCATGGCTAGCGCCGTTTGCGCGGCGAGGGAATGGCGCTACGGTCGCATCATGGCCGATCACGACATCCACACGTTTGCTGCCGCCGCGCTCCCGCCCGAACCGACGCCGGAGCCGGAGGATGAGTGGCGCATCGCGATGCGGCGCGACCGGCTGCTTGCGGCGCTGACGCTGATCGCCGGGGTCGGGCTGGTGCTGGCGCTGCCATTCGCGCTGAAGGCCGGCTCGGAATTCTTCCTACCGACGACGGCGGCGCTGGTGATCGCGATCGCTTTGGTGCCGGTGCTCGAATGGCTCGAGCGGCGGCGCGTGCCTTCGGCGCTCGCGGCGCTGACTTGCGTGTTGCTTTTCCTGGTCGCGGCGAACGTCGCGCTGGCGGCGATCATCGTGCCGGCGACCGAATTCTTCCGCAAGCTGCCCGAGCGGATCGACCGCATCCAGATGAACATCGCGCCGCTGATCGATTTGTATTCGAGCTTCCAGAAATATCTCAACCGCACCGTGCAGCATCTCGCCGCGACCGGGCCGGTCAAGGCCGCGCCGACCACCGCGGTCACGCCGCCGAGCTCGATCCTCGAGCTCGCCGCGAGCTTCGCGCCGTCGGTGATCGTTCAGGTGTTCTTCGGCATCCTGATCGTGTTCTTCTTCCTCTCGGGCTGGACGCGGCTGCGCAAGCGGACGATCACCAGCCGGTCGAGCTTCGGCGGCGCGATGGCGACCGCGCGCGTCATCCAGAACGTGGTCGACGATACGTCGGCCTATCTCGGCACGATCACGATCATCAATCTCGCGCTGGGGCTGGCGATTTCGGGGCTGCTCTATCTGATGGGAATGCCGTTCCCGCTGATGTGGGGCGGGATCGTCGCATTGCTCAACTACGTGCCGTATTTCGGGCCGATCACCGCGGCGATGCTGCTCGCGCTGGGCGGGCTGATGACTTTCCACGACATCTGGGTCGCTTTGGTGCCGGCCTTGGTGATGATCGGCTGCCATCTGGTCGAGGCCAATGCGATCACGCCGCTGATCGTCGGGCACCGGCTCACGATCAACCCGATCATGATTCTCGTGTCGATCAGCTTCTGGTCCTGGGTGTGGGGGACGGCCGGCACGCTGCTGGCGGTGCCGCTGCTGATCATCATCCAGACGGTGATGGGGGCTGCGGGAAAACCCGATATCGCCGGTTTCCTGTTTGAACACGGCACGTTGACCCAGCGACGGCGCGGCACTTTCGGCAATTCCGTCGAAGAACGCGAAACGGGCGGTTGACAGGCTGCAGCCCCCCCCATAGAGACGCGCCTCACGCTTCATAAGCGGGTGTAGCTCAGTTGGTTAGAGCGCCGGCCTGTCACGCCGGAGGTCGCGGGTTCGAGTCCCGTCACTCGCGCCATTCCCCGATTTGGGATGGCGGTTAGCGGACATAAATTCCCAATCTGTGCCGAGGATTATACCTTTCGCCGTCATGCCGGGCTTGTCCCGGCATCCACCGTGCCGCGCATTCTGCGGCTGGTGGTCTCGGACGACGGCGGGCCCCGGCACAAAGCCGGGGTGACGGTCAGCCCCAGCGCCCGGTTTCCATCCACACCAGCATGCGGCGCAGCGGCAGGATCCAGATCCACGCGACTCCGGCGACCAAGTAGAACAGCGCCTGCAACAGCGGGTGCCACCCGCCGACCACGCCCGACAGGCTCGCGGTGGCGACGCACCACAGCCCGATCAGCGCGAGGATGGCGAGCATTCCGACGGGCTTGCGCCAGCTTGGGGTCATGGTCGCAGGGTCCATCCATGTTCGGTGATGACGGCGTGGAGCGGCATGTCCCACGCATCGACCGGCAATGTCTCGACCCGTTGCATGCTCCACGCAATGCCGATGCGGCGCGCATGCGGGAATGCGACGAAGGCGCGGTCGTAATAGCCCGCACCCTGGCCGAGCCGGTCGAGCTTCGCGTCGAAGGCGAGCAGCGGGGTGAGGATGATGTCGGGGACGAGCGCGGTCGCCTCGCTGGCGGGCTGATGCAGTCCGAACGGCCCGGCGGTCAGTGCGGCTTCGGTATCCCAGGCGAGGAAGCGCATCGGCTCGCTGCGCGTGGTGACGTGTGGGAGGGCGATGGCGCAGCCGGCCTCGACCGCGGCGCGGGCGAGGGGGGAGGGGTCGATTTCGCTGCCGAGCGGGACATAGGAGGTGACGGTTAGGCCGGGCTTGAGCAACGCGCGGAATTCGGGCGGCGGTGCGATGGCGGGCGGGTGCGACGCAAAGAAGGCGTCGCGCTCGGCGCGGATGCGGGCGCGGAGGGCGCGTTTGTCGCTCACCGCCCGTCGCCCCGGCGCAAGCCGGGGCCGCTGGGTCGGGCGTGCGACGCCAGCTGAGCGCGCGCCGCAGGCCGGCCCCGGCCTGCGCCGGGGCGACGGACATGTCGTGATGCAGGAAAAGCGGTGGCGGGACCGCCGTGGCCGTGTGCCGGGTTATCCTCTGACGCGCGGTACGTCAGGTGGGGACCATATGCTTCGGGCCAAGACCCTAACAGGGACAGCCCCCTTGGATGATGAATAGCCTCAGGGATAATAAAGGCTCGTACC
>CAXTEO010000130.1:0-10703 GCA_964243205.1 uncultured Sphingomonas sp. | reverse complement strand
CCCACATGTCCCTTCATCTAAACCGACAATGTCAAAGAGCGCAAAATACCGACGCTAGAGCCTGCCCTCTTTTACAAGAGCACCTCAGCGCCGACAGATTGGTGACCGTAGCAGGCGGACCGTGTGGCCCACCGCTGCGGTGACACCCCTCTAGGCAGACCCTCTGATTCGGTCAAACCCTTTTTTGCAATTTTCTTGCAATTCCGCGTCAAACCCGCGGAAATCCTGGGCTTTTGCGGCATCGAAGCGGCGCACAGGCCCCCTCGACGTGCCAACGACCGATTCGGCGCGGCGCTCGAGCCCCTTCTCTTGCCGCGTGGAAGCCATAGAAGGGCCGCTACCGTCCCGATCAACGAGGTTGCCCATGCCGCTGTACGAAATCGATGGCCTTCGCCCGGTGCTCGGCACCGACACCTGGGTCGCGCCGAGCGCCGAGTTGATCGGCGACGTCCGGCTGGGCGACGAGGTGAGCGTGTGGTTCGGCGCCGTGGTGCGCGGCGACAACACGCCGATGATCGTCGGGCCGCGCAGCAACATCCAGGAAGGCGCGATGTGCCATTCCGATCCCGGCGCACCGCTGACGATCGGCGCGGAGTGCACGATCGGCCATCATGCCATCCTGCACGGCTGCACGATCGGCGACCGCGTGCTGATCGGCATGGGGGCGATCGTGCTCAACCGCGCCGAGATCGGCGACGGCTCGATCGTCGGCGCGGGCGCGCTGGTGACCGAGGGCAAGGTGTTTCCGCCGGGCAGCCTGATCGTCGGCTCCCCTGCCCGCGCCGTGCGCACGCTCGACGACGCTGCGCAAGCGATGTTGCGCGTATCGGCCGCCCATTATGTCGCCAATGGCCGCAAATATGCGGCGGGGTTGAAGCGGGTCGACTGAAGGCTTGTCCGCCCGCCCCGCTTCCCCGGCGAAATCCGGGAAAGCGGAGGAAGGAGCCGGTCTTACTTGCCCGTCATCGCCCAGGCGGCGATATCGCCACGGATGCGGGCATTGACCATGCGCCGCGCGGCCATCGATGCGACCGTCGCCTTGGCCCCGCCGCGCGCGGCAAGCGGCAGGTTGGCGGTCGCGAATGCGGTGATCTTGCCCGGCATCGCCGGATCGTCCGACCCGGCGCCGAGGCTGGCGACGAAGCCGGCGCGCGTGCTGGTCTCGACGAACGTGTTGACCAGCGGCAGATGCGCGAGCGCATAATCGAACGCCAGATCGGGATGGCCATAGGCGACCGCCTTGATGAGGCTCGCCTTTTGCGGCGTGGTGAAGCGATCGGTGGCCAGCAGATCGAGCGCACGCCGCGCCAGCGCATCGTCGTCGGTCGCACCGAGCAAGCGGACATAGCTGTTCTTCACCACCGGATTCTTCTCGGCGAGCGCGAGCTTGAACAAAGCGTCCCACTCGGCCGGCGTCGCATTGTCGGCATAGGTGGTGAGGATCGGCTGCCGGATCGCCGCGGGAATCGCGTCGGGGTCGGTCGCGAGCGCCGCGACATAGCCGCGCGCCTTGGCGACGATCGCGGTATCGCCCTTGTCGCCGAGCACGCCGATCAGCGTTTCCCGCAAGGTCGAGATCAGCGGCGATTCGTCCTTGTCGGCCTTCAGCCCGACGCGCTGCATCGCCGGCGCGAGCGTGGCGATGATGCGTTTGCGCATCGCATCCTTGGCCGCGCCCTTGGGCAAGCGATGCTCGAGATCGGACAATTGCGTCGCGATCGTCTGCCACAGCAGCGGATTGGCGTCGGGGCCAACCGCACCGACATCGGCGAAGAAGCGGTCGAGCCGCTGGTTGCCGCCCTTGGCCAGCGCGAAATCGTCGCCGAGCGTGCCGAGCTGGTCGGTCAGCGCGAGGCGCGCAAAGTCGCGCACGATCGCATCGTGGCCGGCCTGGCTATACTGGACTCGCGCGTAGCTGCCCTTGTCTCGGTTGAGCACGATCGTGCCGCAGCCCGCGACGCGTATCACGCTCGGCCTCGCGCCGCGGACCGTCGCGCGCGTCACCGGCTGGCCGACCACGCCGAGCCTGAGCGGCACGCGCCAGGTCAGCGCCTGCTTCGCGGTCGCATCGTAGGCGAAGCGTCCTTGCGTCAGCGTGACCTGCGTGGCGCCGCCGACGCAGCGTGCGCCGGTTTCGGTAACGAGCGGCACGCCCGGCTGGAGCGTGAAATCATGTGCGACGTCCGCGACCGGCTTGCCCGCGGCCGCCGCCAGCTCGGCCCAGAGCTGGTCGGTCGCGGTGTTCGCATATTTGTACTTCGCCATATAGCGGCGGATGCCGTCGCGGAACACGTCCGGCCCGAGCGTCGACTCCATCATGCCGATGACGGCCTGGCCCTTGGAATAGGTGATGCCGTCGAACGCCTCGCCGATCTGGTCGACCGTCTCGACATGGCGGATGATCGGATGCGTCGCGGCGGTCGCGTCGACTTGCAACGCGCCTTCGCGATCCTGCGCCACCGCGGTCGCGGCGGCATACCAATCGGGGTTGAGATCGACGCTCGACTTGTTCTCCATCCACGAGGCGAAGCCTTCGTTGAGCCACAGATCGTCCCACCAGTTCATAGTGACGAGATCGCCGAACCACTGATGCGCCATCTCATGCGCGACGACGGTGAAGATCCGCTCCTTGCCGCTCTGCGTCGCGCGCTTCTTGTCGTAGAGCAGTTCGGGCTCGAAATAGAAGATCGCGCCCCAATTCTCCATCGCGCCGAAGAACTGGCTCGAACCCGGGCCGGCGATCATGTCGAGCTTGGGCAGCGGATAGGGCTGGCCGAAATAGTCGTTATAATAGGTCAGCAGGCGCTTGGCGGATTCGAGCGCATAATCGCCCTGGTCGACCACGCCGCGACGCGTGATGACACCAATCTCGGTCTTGCCCGCCATCACCGTCTTGCGCTCGACGTCGCCGACGCCGAGATAGAGCAGGTAGCTCGACATTTTGGGCGTGGCGGCAAAGCGGTAGAGCTTGGTGCCGTCGCTCTGCTTGGTCACGCTGGCGGACGGCATATTGGAGAAGGCGGTTTGATCGCCGGGCGCGACCGCGCTCAGTGCGAAGGTCGCCTTATAGCCAGGCTCGTCCCACATCGGCGCGAAGCGGCGCGCGTCGGGCGCTTCGAACTGCGTCATCAGCATCCGCGCCGCCGAGCCGTCCTGGTTGGTATAGTCGATCGCGAACAGCCCCGACGCCGACGTATTGACCGTGCCGTCCCAAACGAAATGCAGGCTGTGGCGCCCGGCCGACACCGCGGCCGGCAGCGTCAGCCGCAATTGCTGCTTGGTCGAATCGATCGCGAAGGCGACGGGCTTCCCATCGAGCATCGCGCTCGAAATCTTCAGCTCGGCGGCATTGAGCACGATCGTCTTGGTGGGCGTGGCGACCTCGATCGCGATGGTTTCCTCGCCGGAAAAGGTCATCGCCTTGGCATTCGGGCGGACCGTAATGTCGTAAGATACCGGCGCGACACCGGCCGGCAATTGACCGACCGCAAAAGCGGGCGTCGCGGTTCCAAGCAACAAGACGGCGGCGACGGAAAGCTTCATGTGGTTACTCCGGTAACGAACAGGCATGTCGCGCCATAAGCCTTTCGCGCGTGCTGGCAAATGCGGCGTGGCTGGACAGTGGTTTGGGTTGCGCTATGAAACGGAGATGAGCATCCCACCCCTTCTCACTCGCCTGCGACTTCCCGTCATCGGCTCGCCCCTGTTCATCATTTCGGGTCCCGAGCTGGTGATCGCGCAATGCAAGGCGGGGATCGTCGGATCCTTCCCGGCGCTCAACGCGCGTCCGCAGGCGCAGCTCGACGAGTGGCTGCACCGCATCACGGAGGAACTGGCGGCGCATAATCGCGCGCATCCCGAGCGGCCGGCCGCGCCGTTCGCGGTCAACCAGATCGTCCACCGCTCCAACGAACGGCTCGAGGTCGATCTCGCCACCTGCGCGAAATGGCAGGTGCCGATCGTGATCACCTCGCTCGGCGCGCGCGAGGATCTCAATACCGCGGTGCACGGCTGGGGCGGGATCACGCTGCACGACGTGATCGACGACCGCTTCGCACGCAAGGCGATCGAGAAGGGCGCAGACGGGCTGATCGCGGTGGCGGCCGGCGCCGGCGGCCATGCCGGGCGACTGTCGCCGTTCGCCATCACGCAGGAAATCCGCCAGTGGTTCGATGGGCCGCTGGCACTGTCGGGGTCGATCGCGACCGGCGGGGCGATCCTCGCCGCACAGGCGATGGGGGCCGACTTCGGCTATATCGGCTCGCCCTTCATCGCCGCGGCCGAAGCCAATGCCGAGCCCGCCTACAAACAGGGAATCGTCGAGGGCAAGGCGGCCGACATCGTCTATTCCAACCTGTTCACCGGCGTGCACGGCAATTACCTGCGCAGTTCGATCGTCGCGGCCGGGATGGACCCGGATCACCTGCCCGAGGGCGACCTTAAGACGATGGATTTCGGCACCGGCAATGGCGCCAAGCCCAAGGCGTGGAAGGAAATCTGGGGTTCGGGCCAGGGCATCGGCGTGATCGACCGAGTCGAGCCGGTGGCGGCGATGGTCGACCGGCTGGAGGCGCAATATCTCGCGGCGCGGGCGCGGTTGAAGCTGTGAGTTGACCTCTCCCCTGTCGGGGAGAGGGTTTCACTCAAAACGCCATCGCCAGCCGCTGGTGCAGCGACCGTGCGGGGCTTTCGTGGACCACGGCTTGCTCGGCCTGCGCATCGTCGAGGCGAGCGACGCGGCGATGCAAGTCGCCGCTCGCGGCGATCAGCGCGCGCGCGCCCTCGGGCATCAGCGCCAGTGCGGCGGCATCGCTGACCGGCGCCAATCCGAGCCGGCGCGACGGATCGAGCGCATCGCGCGGCACCATCTCGCCGGCGTCGACCGCGCGTTGCGTCAGCAGCCAGGCGATGACGTGCATCAGGCGCGTCGTGACCTTGAGCGATTCGCAGCTGAACGACACCCGCGCGAGCGGATCGAGCGCATCACGGTCCGCACAGCCGCCTTCGTCGAAATAGCTGCGCGCCTCGTCGGCCAATACCATCGCGTCGATATACAGCGTGTCGACGACGCGCCGTTGCATCCGTGAATCGTAGCTTGTTCCCCACATGACGGGACAGTCTCATAAACAAGGGTTTGGCGGTAGGGCGTGATGGTGAATCCGCGCGGCATATGTCCCAAAGCGGGGCATACCTGGTATTATGCAATGATATCGGGAACCAGTTGATCCTCGAACATCGAAATCTCGTCGCGCAGCCGCAGCTTGCGCTTCTTGAAGCGCGCGAGCTGCAACTGGTCGCCGGCGCCGCTCGCGACCAACGCGGCGATCGCCGAATCGAGATCGCGATGTTCGACGCGCAACACCTCCAGGCGCTTGGCGATAAGGCTGTCGTCCATCAGGTCCCCGCTCGATCCACTCGGGCCTTAGCAAATCATGGGGGCTCGGCACGGATTAAATCGACCGGTCGCGCAAATCTGTGCGCGCGTCGTAATCGTGTCGATTCGGAGGGAGACAATTAACCTAGGACATGTTGTATTTGCTCCCCCAAGCAGCACATGAAGGAGGTACGCATTCCATGCAGACCGCGCATCACTCGGCTCTCACCGCCAAGCATGCAGTCCTCGATCGCCAGATCGTCACCGAAACCCAGCGTCCGCTGCCCGATACCGCGACGCTCGCCGCACTGAAGAAGCAGAAGCTTCGAATCAAACAGGAATTGGCACAAATCTAGCCGCTATCGGTCGGCCTGGGCGCGGGTGCGTCCGGGCCGGTCAGCGGTGCGAGCGCGGGAAGATCGGCTTGATATAGGTGGGCGTATGCGCCCCCTGCCCGACCGGCTTGCGTGCCAGCATCGGGTCGATCTGACGCTCGAAAGCGACGCCGACTCGCCCTGCCGCCGACCACGCCACCTGCCCCGGCACCCAGCCGATGCCGCGCACGTCGAATTCGACCAGCGTGCCGTGCTCGAGACCCTCGGGATATTCCGCCATCAGCCCGCCGGCCGAGAGGTTGCGAACGCGCACCGCGCGCACGTCGGACAGGCCGGAGACCCGCATGTCCGCCATCAGAAACAGGCTGTCGCGCGATTCCTGACGGTTATGCGCGGCGTCGTCGACCGCGCCATCGAATAATGGGTCTTGCGAATATTGATCCATCGCCCGAATCTTGCGACCTCCGTGGGGAGTGCTGTAGCCGTCCAAACGTATCGAACTTCTTAACCGTCCCGGCGACTCAGTCTTCGCGCGAAATTTTCTCGTGGCGCTCGTGGCGTTCCTGCGCTTCGACCGTCATCGTCGCGATCGGCCGCGCCTCCAGCCGCGCGAGCGAGATCGGCTCGCCGGTCACTTCGCAATAGCCATATTCGCCTTCGTCGATCCGCCGCATCGCCGCTTCGATCTTGGAGATCAGCTTGCGCTGGCGGTCGCGCGTGCGCAGCTCGATCGACCAGTCGGTCTCGCTCGAGGCGCGATCGGTCAGATCGGCTTCGCGCAGCGTATCGACCTGGAGCTGCGACAGCGTGCCCGCCGCCTCGCGCAGGATCGAGTCCTTCCATGCCTGCAGCTTGGCGCGGAAATACGCCTGCTGCCGCGGGTTCATGAACTCTTCGTCCGCGCTGGGACGATAGCCGTCGTCGCCGCTGACTTGCGGTACCGCGAACTTTTCGGAGTCGTCGATTCGATTCAAGACCGTCGCCATCCCATTTTCTCCCACGGCCGCGCAGTGCCTCTGTGCACCGCGGAGCCGCCCCCGGGTCAACCTACGTCGGTCGCGCCTATAGCCATGCCCTTGAGGCTCCACAAGCAATCCGATGCAATCCGCATAAGATCCTGCGCGCGTGGCCCGCATGCCACAGGAAACTTCGCGTCATTGCGCGTCCGCCCTCGCCGGGACGGACGCCGCGGGCAAACACTGTGCCACTACGGCACATTAACCATTTTCTGCCGTGCGCCGTCTCCGCAAAACGGCCGATTCAGCCCTTGTATGTGGTTAACGTGCTTGAACTTAATGCTTTGTTCGGCACTTATCGGATAGCAGCCGTGACGCTGTATGAAACCGGGATCCGATGCGTAACTTCGGGAGCGGCAACGAGAGAGTGACATCATGTCGGTGCGGATGGCCTTGGCGAAACTTTGCGCATGCGCATGCGGCGGCGCCTTGATCGGCGGCGGCGCTGTTCACGTTGCGGATCGCGCACGGGCGCACACCGCGTATGTCCACAAGAGCACCAAGCGCATCGTGCGGCGCACCGTGGTCGCCAGCAATACCGCGCATATCGGCCGCGCCGGCAAGCGAGTCCGGCGAGTCGTTCGCACGACGACGACGACCGCGCAGCCCCAAGTCGTGGTGGTAACCTCGCAAGGCGCGCCGATCCCATTGCCACCGGCGTTCGAATCGGGCGGCTCCTCGGGTGGCGGCGGGCCGGTGGTCATCGGCGGCGGCGGGTTCGGCGGCGGTGGCGGCTTCTTTGCCGGCGGCTTCTTCGGCGGCGGAAGCAGCAGCGGTAGCGGCAGCAGCAGCGGTAGCGGCGGCAACATCATCATCTCGTCGACCTCGACCGGCGGATCGACCTCGACGGGTGGATCCTCGACGGGCGGATCGTCCACCTCCACCGGCGGGTCCTCGACTGGTGGATCGTCGACCTCCACCGGCGGATCCTCGACGTCGAACGGTGGCTCGTCGACCTCGAACGGCGGGTCCTCGACGTCGACTGGCGGATCGTCCACTTCGACCTCGAACGGCGGATCGTCCACATCGAATGGCGGGTCATCGACCTCGACCTCGAACGGTGGCTCTTCGACCTCGACGTCGAACGGCGGGTCTTCTACCTCGTCCTCTACCTCGGGCAGTTCTTCCAACTCTGCCAGCACCAGCGCGAGCACTAGTGCCAGCACGAGCGGCAGCACCAGCAGCGCTTCGTCGACCTCCAGCGGCTATGGCTCGAGCAGCCATGGCTGGAGCTCGAACGGCGGCTGGAGCTCGAATGGCGGCCACGGCAGCAGCAGCTATGGCAGCTCGAGCTGCGGCGGCAAATGTGGACCGGGCGGCGGCCCGCCGGCGCCGGTGCCGGCGCCGCCGATGATCCTGCTGTTCGGCGCGGCCGCGGCGGCGCTTGTCGCTCGCAAGCGGTTCGGCAAGCGGACCGTGATCGCCGCCTGACAGCCCGCGCAACGCCTTGCGTGTCTCGCGGGCCGACGCCATAGCGCGGGCATGCATGACATCCGCCTCATCCGCGAAAATCCCACCGCGTTCGACGCCGCTCTGGCGCGGCGCGGCCTGGCCCCCGTCGCCGCCGATCTGCTCGCACTCGACGAGCGCCGCCGCGCGCTGATCACCGAGGCGCAACTGGGGCAAGCGCGCCGCAACGAAGCGTCCAAGGCGATCGGCGCGGCCAAGGCGCAGAAGGACGACGCCACCGCCGCCACGCTGATGGCCGAAGTCGCCTTGCTCAAGGACCGGCTTCCCGCGGTCGAGGCCGAGCAGAAGGCGCTGGGCGAGGCATTGACCGGGCAGCTTGCCGCCATCCCGAATGTGCCGCTCGCGGACGTGCCCGAGGGCGCCGACGAAGCCGGCAACCAGCTCGAGGCCACGCACGGCACGCCCGGCATCTTCGCTTTCACGCCGCGCGAACATGACGTGTTCGGCCCTGCGCTCGGTCTCGATTTCGAAACCGGTGCGGCGATGTCGGGCGCCCGCTTCACGCTGGTCCGCGGTGCCGCGGCGCGGCTGCATCGCGCGCTTGGCCAGTTCATGCTCGACACGCTTGCCGGGACGCACGGCTATGAGCTGGTCGTGCCACCGCTGCTGGTTCGCGACGAAGCGGTGTTCGGCACCGGGCAATTGCCCAAATTCGCCGAAGATCTGTTCAAGACCACCGATGGCCGCTGGCTGATCCCCACCGCCGAAGTGAGCCTTACCAACATCGTGCGCGAGCGGATCCTGAGCGAAGCGGAGCTGCCGCTGCGTTTCACCGCGCTGACGTCCTGCTTCCGCTCCGAGGCCGGCTCGGCCGGGCGCGACACGCGCGGCTTCATCCGCCAGCACCAGTTCGAGAAGGTCGAGATGGTCTCGATCGTCACGCCCGAAGCATCGGAAGCCGAGCATGAGCGGATGACCGCGTGCGCCGAAGGGCTGCTCGCTGCGCTCGGCCTGCCGTTCCGCCGGATGAAATTGTGCACCGGCGACATGGGCTTCACCGCGGCGCGGACCTACGATCTCGAAGTATGGCTGCCCGGCCAGAACCAGTATCGCGAGATTTCGAGCTGCTCGACCTGCACCGATTTCCAGGCGCGCCGGATGAACACGCGCTATCGGCCCGAGGGGGAGAAGGCGACTCGCTTCGTCCACACGCTCAACGGTTCCGGGCTGGCGGTCGGGCGCACGCTCGTCGCGGTGCTCGAAAACTATCAGCAGGAGGATGGATCGGTGGCGATTCCGGACGTTCTCCAGCCGTACCTCAAGGGCCTCAACCGGCTCGAACCAACGCGCTGACCCCCCGCCCGTTCGCCCCGAGCCTGTCGAAGGGCCTTTCTCGCGAAGCGTCCGCGGTGGAGCGGTCCTTCGACAAGCTCAGCACGAACGGGTTCGGGTGGCGTGCCCCAAGCTTGTGACGAAGGAACGAACATGCGCATCCTGCTCACCAACGACGACGGCTATCACGCCCCCGGGCTGAAGATCCTCGAGGCGATCGCCGCGCGCTTCTCCGACGACGTGTGGATCGTCGCCCCCGCCGAGGAGCAATCCGGCGCGGGGCATTCGCTCACCCTTTCGCGCCCGATCCGTGTGCGCCGGCATGCCGAAAAGCGCTTCGCCGTCGCGGGTACGCCGACCGATGCGGTAATGATGGCGCTGGCCAAGATCATGGCCGACCACAAGCCCGATTTGATCCTTTCCGGAGTCAATCGCGGCGCCAATCTGGCCGAGGACGTGACCTATTCGGGCACCGTCTCGGCGGCGATGGAGGGCGCGCTCGCCGGCGTCCGGTCGATCGCGCTGAGCCAGGTCTATGACCGGCAGGGGATGGGCGACGCGGTTCCGTTCGACGTCGCCGCCGCCTGGGGCGAACGCGTGCTGCGCCCGTTGCTCGATACGCCGCTCGCGCCCCGCACGCTGCTCAACATCAACTTTCCCGCCGTGCCGGTCGATGCGGTGCGCGGCGTCCGCATCGCGCAACAGGGGCTGCGCGATTACGGGCGCTTGCAGATCGTCACCAACCGCGACCCGCGCGGTTACGAATATCATTGGTTCGCGCTGGCGGGCACGGTCGAGACGCCCGCCCATGCCACCGATCTCGAGGCAGTCGCCGATGGCTATGTCGCTGTTACGCCGCTACATCTCGACCTGACACATCGCCCCTCGCTCGCTATGCTGGAGACGCTGTACGATCGGGGATCGGCAAATTAGGGGGCGGCTGATGCTGGGGCGCAGGGAGACGGGTCTGGCGACGCTGTTGGTACTGACCACGCTGACCGCCTGCATCCCCAACCCCGACCGTCCACAGCGCAGCGATGCGCCGCCACGCGACCGGCCGCATTACGAGCGCGACGATCCGCAAGATCGCTACGAACCGCGCCGCATCGACGAGGGCGTCTCCGCCCTGCCCGCACCGCCGCCGGCGTGGCAGGCGCGCCCGGTCACGCCCGACGCGACGACGATCGGCGCCACGAGCTACGTCGTACGCCCGGGCGACACGCTGCGCGCGATCGC
>CAXTEO010000129.1:0-10901 GCA_964243205.1 uncultured Sphingomonas sp. | reverse complement strand
ATCCAGTCGGCGTTCGGCACGCGCACGCCCGAGGTGGTGCCGTTCCAGGTGAACAATACGTCGTTCGACCAGTCGACCGCGTCCAGATCGGGCAGCTGGCCGTAATCGGCGCGCACGACGGTGGGGTAGATCTTGAGCTGCTTGACCGCATCGGTCACCCAGCCTTCGCCGAAGCTCTCCCAGGCGAGCGTGGTGACGGGCTTTGCGCCCAGCATCGTCCACATCGCCATCTCGAACGCGCCGGTGTCGGAACCGGGGACGATGCCGATGCGGTGCGTGTCGGGGAGCTTGAGCAATTCGCGCATCAGGTCGATGCAGAGCTGCAGGCGCGTCTTGCCGATCTTCGACCGATGCGAACGGCCCAGCGATTCGGTCGCAAGATTTGCGGGGGACCAGCCGGGCGGTTTCGCGCAGGGGCCGGAAGAAAAATACGGACGCGCAGGCTTCGTCGCCGGAAGCGCGGGTAGATCAGTCATGTAGTCTCTCCTCACAGAGAGCACGCGCGGCGTTGGGACCGCGTGGCCCGGCGCCGCTCCTAACGGCGTGAGCGGTCGCGTCAAGCGACGAGTGGTTCGTCGCAAGGCGGTGGCGGTCGTGACCGACCGGCGGCTATCATCACGGTATGCCGCGCCGTTCCCCGATTTTGCTTGTCGCACTGATGCTTGCCGCTTGCTCGAGCGGGCACGACCAGCGCGCGCCGACGCGCCCGCGGGGTGCGCGGCCGATCACGCTGCAACTGCCGACCAGCCGCGAGACTCAGGCGTGCTTCGCCGACCTCTCGCGCGAGGACGTGCGCTATTCGCCGCTGCCCGACCGTGATTTCGGGGGCGGGTGCAGCGCGATCGGGACGGTCCAGCTGATCGACATCGGCGTGCCCGTGACCAACCTCAAGGCGATGCGCTGCGGGCTGGCGCGCGCCTTCACCGGCTGGATCGAGCATGCTGTCGCGCCCGCCGCGCGGCAGATGCTCGGCAGCGACGTGGTGCGGATCGAGAGCATGGGCACCTATGCCTGTCGCGCGGTGATCGGCGCGCCGGCGGCGGGCGGGCGACTATCGGGGCACGCAATCGCCAATGCGGTCGATGTCTCGGGCTTTGTCCTGGAGGACGGGCGCCGGATCACGCTGCAGCAGGACTGGAGCGGCGTCGACCCCCAGACGCGCGCCTTTTTGCGCGCGATCCACGATTCGGCGTGCAAGCGCTTCGGCACGGTGCTCAGCCCCGATTACAATGCGGTGCATTACAATCATCTGCATCTCGAGGACGACCACAAGAATTTCTGCCGCTGACGGTCCGCGAACGCCGGGCTTCAAATCCCCGGGCAATCGGCTTAGGGGCATCGGATGACCGATACGCCCAAATCCGACACCCCCGAGAGCAACACGCATGTCCCCTCGCGCGTCTTCGCGCGCGCGCGGCAGGATGCCGAGACCGCCAAGGGCGGGGTCAGCACGCCGCAGACCGAAAACCCGGCCTATCGCCTGGCTTTCCAGGACATGGACTTCCTGCTGCGCGAGGATCTGCGCCCGATCCGCTTCCAGCTCGAATTGCTCAAGCCCCAGTTGATCCTCGACGAGGCCAAGATCGGCTCGACCTTCGTGATGTACGGTTCGGCGCGGATCCCCGAGCCGGCCAAGGCACAGGCGCTGCTCGATCTCGCGCGGAGCGTCGAAGGCGCGACCGACGCGACGATCCGCATCGCCGAGAGCCTGGTCGAAAAATCGAAATATTACGACGTCGCCTATGAACTCGCGCAGCTCGTCAGCGCCTTCCCGGTCGACGAGGCGGGCAAGCGCCAGTTCGTGGTGTGTTCGGGCGGCGGCCCGTCGATCATGGAAGCGGCGAACCGCGGCGCGTCCGAGGCGGGGCACGAATCGGTCGGGCTCAACATCGTGCTGCCGCACGAGCAGGCGCCCAACCCGTACGTCACTCCGGCGTTGTCGATGCAGTTCCACTATTTCGCGCTGCGCAAGATGCATTTCCTGCTGCACGCGCGCGCCCTGGCGGCGTTCCCGGGCGGATTCGGTACGTTCGACGAACTGTTCGAGCTGCTGACGCTGATCCAGACCGGCAAGATCGCGCCGATCCCGGTGCTGCTCTACGGCCGCAAATTCTGGGAGCGCGTCGTCAATTTCGAGGCTCTGGTCGAGGAAGGCGTGGTGTCGGCGAAGGATCTGAACATCTTCACCTTCGTCGAGACCGCCGAAGAGGGCTGGGCGGTGGTGAAGGAATTCTATCGGGAGAAGTGAAAGCGGGCTCGGTCACGCACGTCGCCCCGGCGGAGGCCGGGGCTGCTACTTTGTGACGGGCCTGCCCCGGATCAGGGCGATCCCGGCCGTCGCCGGGATGACGGTGCGTTGCGGCGAAAGTTACTTCCCCACCGGCTCCGCAGTCGCGTGGCCGAGTGGCGAAGAGCTCGTCTTGCCGGCTGCGGCGGGCGCTGTCGCGTTGCCGATGCCGGTCGTGCTCGGTGACGCCTTGCCGCCGGGGTCGGCCGCACCTGCCGCTGGGGGCGTCTTCGCCTCGGTCGCAGCCGGTGCGCCCGCGGGCGCTGCCGGCAGCGGCAAGTTCGAGCCTTGTGTGTTGAGATACAGGATCACGTCGGCGCGATCCTTGCCGCTGGTCAGGCCGGCGAACGTCATCTTGGTGCCCGCGGCGTAAGCGCGTGGCGAAGTGAGCCAGGCATTGAGTTCCTCGAACGTCCACTTCTTGCCGGCGCCCGCTTTCTTCAGCGCGTCGGAGAAAGCATAGCCGCCCTTGCCCTCGGCTTCGGCCTCGCCGACCGTGCCCCACAGGTTCGGGCCGATGCCGTTGGCGGCGCCCTGCGCCACCGTGTGGCAGGCGCCGCATTTCTTGAACACATCGGCACCGTGCGTCGCATCGGCGGTCGCCAGCAATTCGGCGATCGGCTTGTCGGGGGTGGCGGGGCCGCCGCCGGCATCGTCGGCCGGGGCTTCGATCGGATAGCCTTCCTTCTCCGCCTTGATCGGCGCGACGATCATATGGCCGGCAATACCGAGCGCGAGCGCAGCCCCGAGGCTGCCCAAGATCCAGCCCGCAATCGTGTTGGTCCGGTTGTCCATGCTCGTTTGTCCGCCTCTGCCGCAGGAGGGTCCCCCTGAAGGACCACGTAGTTGCATCGACCCATAGGTTCGCGCAAGCCGCACCGCAAGCCAAGCTTGCCGCCCATGCTTGCCCCGGGGCGGCGAGGCGGTTACCGCACCGCACCCATGGAAAATTTCGCCGAACCCGCCCGCGCACTCGTTGCGCAAATGACGCAAGCCGCCGCCGCCGATCCGGTGCGCGCGGTCGCCTTTCAGGGCGCGCCCGGCGCCAATTCGCACATCGCGGCGCTCGAGGCGTTCCCCGACGGCTTGCCGCTGCCGTGCTTCGACTTTGCCGATGCGATCGATGCGGTGCGCGAGGGGCGGGCCGATTGCGCGATGATCCCGATCGAGAATTCGCTGCACGGCCGCGTCGCCGACATCCATTTCCTGTTGCCCGAATCGGGGCTGACCATCACCGGCGAGCATTTCCTCGGCATCCGCTATGCGTTGATGGGAATGGGGCCCGTGTCCGGCGTGCGCGAGGCGATGAGCCATCCGCAGGCGCTGGGCCAATGCCGTCACTGGCTGCGCGAGCGCGGCATCGCGCCGGTCGCCTATCCCGACACGGCAGGCGCGGCGGCGGTGGTGGCCGAACGTGGCGACGCCACGCTGGCGGCACTCGCTCCGCCGGGGGCCGCCGCCTTGTACGGGCTCGACATTCTCGCGAGCGACATTGCCGATGCCGACCACAATACGACGCGCTTCGTCGTGCTGGCGCGCGCGGGGCATCCGCCGATCGGCGACGGCGCGTGGATGACGACGTTGATCTTCGAGGTGAAGAACGTCCCCGCCGCGCTGTACAAGGCGATGGGCGGCTTTGCGACCAACGGCGTCAACATGACCAAGCTGGAAAGCTATCAGCGCGGCGGCAGCTTCGCCGCGACCGAATTCTACGCCGATGTCGAGGGGCGGCCGGGCGAGGCCGGGCTCGACCGAGCGCTCGAGGAACTGGGCTTCCACTCGAAATGGGTTCGCGTACTGGGCACGTATCGGCAGGCGCGGGCGCGGGGGTGAAGGCGGACGACGGCCTGCCGACAGCGCCCACGTCGCACCGGCGCAGGCCGGGGCCGCTGGCTTGCTTGGCGCGAGGTCGGATCTAAACGCAGCGGCCCCGCCCTACGCCGGGGCGACGATATTCGCGGTGACCTCCGCTATCCCTCGGCCCACGCCTTCAACAGCGTATGCGCGATCGCGTAAGGCGGGGGCGGCAGGAACGGCCCCGGCTCGCCCGCCAGCACCGCGCGCACCACGTCGCGCGGGACCCAGATCGCGTCTTCCAGCTCGTTTGTGTCGAGCGTGATCACATCGCTCTCCGCCACGCCGATACAGGCGATCATCAGCGAGGATGGGAACGGCCAGGGCTGGCTGGCGATGTAGCGCACGCCCGAGACGCGCACGCCGGCTTCCTCGTGCAATTCGCGCGCGACCGCTTCCTCGATCGATTCGCCGGGTTCGAGAAAGCCCGCCAGCGCCGAATAGCGGCCGGGCGGGAAAGCGGGCTGCCGACCGAGGAGCGCGCGGCCGTCATGCTCGGCGATCATGATCACAACCGGGTCTACGCGCGGGAAATGTTCGGCCTTGCAGTTCGGACAATTGCGGCCCCAGCCAGCGCGAAACATTGCGGTCTGATGCCCGCAATTGGCGCAGAATTGGTGGCGGCTGTGCCAGTCGAGCACCGAGCGCGCGGCGGCGTAGGTCGCCGCTTCGCCCGGCGCAAAGCTGCCCAGCGCCTTGAACAACCAGGCCGGGCGACCCGAAGCGCGCATGCCCGCGACATAGGCCGCGAAATGCGGACGCCCGGCCTCGTCGAGGCCGAGCAGGACCAGTTCGGCATCGTCGGGCGCATCGGCGAGGCTGGTCCAGCCGAGCCTGCCCTCGCCGTCGAGTTCGGGTTCGAAATCGACGAGCTTGAGCAATCGCGCGCGCCAGTCGCTCGCGACGGCGGCGAGCGCTTGCGAATCGTGGCGTAGCGCATCGGCGCGGTCGAGCAGGCCGCCCGTAAATCCTGGTGGTGTCACAGGCGGGTGGTCACTTTCGCAGCAGATACGGGGTGAAGTCGGCATAGGCGGCCTTGGTCGATTCGGCGCGCAGCGGCCATTTGTCGCCGGGCAGGTAATTGACCATGATCGTCGCGCGGACCTGGTTGACCGGATCGACCCAGGCGATCGTGCCGGCAGCACCTCCCCAGCCATAGGTGCCCTTGGCGGGGCCGCCGGGCACGTCGTCGAGCGTCACCGAACCGCCCGCGCCGAAGCCTTGCGGGTTGGTCGCGCCGCCGGTGGCGGCGACCGCGCCGGGATAGATCACGCCGGCCGGCAGCAGGTTCGACATTGCGAGCTGCGCGGTGGCGGGCTTGAGGATGCGCACGCCGTCGAGCGTGCCGCCATTCTGCAGCATGTGCAGGAAGCGATCGTAATCCGACGCAGAGGTGACGAGCCCGGCGCCGCCATAGGGAAAGCTCGGCGTCTGGAGATAGACCGAGGTCGCGCCGGGATCGAGCGGGACGCGCGTCGTGCCGGTGATGAAATAGCCCGTCGCGAGCCGGCGCGCCTCCGACGCTGGCACTGTGAAATAGCTCGAATTCATCTTGAGCGGGGTGAAGATGCGGCGTTGCAGGAAAGTGTCGAACGGCTGGTGTGAGGCGACCTCGATCACGCGGCCGAGCACGTCCAGCCCGATCGAATAGCTCCATTTGGTGCCGGGCTCGGCGATCAGCGGCAAGGTCGCGACCTTGTCGGCAAAGGCTTCGAGCGTCGGCGGGCGCTTCAACCGCAGCTGCGCCTCGGTCTTGGCGTCGGAGGTGAATGGGGTGATGCCGGCGTCTTCATACGCCTTGAGCAGCGGGCCCTTGGTGATGATCGTATAGCCGAGGCCGGCGGTGTGGGTCAGCAGGTTGCGGATCGTGATCGGCTTGGTGGCGGGCCGCGTCTCGAGCGAATCGGGGCTGATCTGGACGCGCATCGTCTTGAACGCCGGGATGAAGTCGCTGACCGGCTGGTCGAGCCCGATCTTGCCTTCCTCGATCAGGATCATCGCCGCCATCGCGGTGATCGGCTTGGTCATCGAATAGACGCGCCACAGACTGTCCTTGTCGGCGGGCAGCGCGCCGGGTTCGTCGCCGATCTTGCCGGCGGCGACGATCGCGGTCGGGAACTGGCCCTGGCCGAATGCGCCGACGACGCCCGGGAATTGGTTGGCGGCGATGTCGGCGTCGAACAGCTTTTGGGTCGCGGCGAGCGGAGCGGCCGTGCGCGGGACGGGTGCGGGCTGCACCATCTGCTGCGCGAGCGCCGTGCCGCCGGCGACCAGGATCAACCCTGCCACCGCCATCTTGAACCGCATCTTCACCATGTCGCCCTCCTGATTGCCGTTGCCGCCTTGGCGAATACGGTCGGCAGTCCCGCCGAGTCGATCTCGGTCGCGCTCCACCATTCGCCGTGCGCGGCATGCCCATCCGCATGCGCGACCGCAAGCGCCAGTTCGAGCCGGAAGTGCGTGAAAACGTGGACGACTGTCGCCGGCAGGATTTGCCATGCTGCGGGGAACGGCGGATCCGCCAGGCCGGGCGGGGCGTCGGCCCACGCGCCGGTCGGCAAGGCGCGCATCCCGCCGAGCAATCCGCGCGGCGGGCGGCGGACGAGCAGTACCTTCCCGGCACGTTCGGCCCAGAAGATCGTTCCGTAGCGCTGCGGCTTGATCGACTTGGCTGCTTTGATCGGAAAGCCTTCCGGATTGCCCAGCCGATATGCCTCGCACACGCTCGACAGCGGGCATGCGAGGCAGCGCGGCGCACGCGGCGTGCAGACCGACGAACCGAGATCCATCATCGCTTGCGCGAAATCGCCCGAGCGGGTGTCGGGGGTGATGCGGTCGGTCGCGTCGCGCAATTCGGCCATCGCGCCGGGCAGCGGCCGTTCGATCGCGAACAGCCGGGCGACCACGCGCGCGACATTGGCATCCACCACCACCGCGCGCGCGCCGAACGCGATCGCGGCGATCGCCGCCGCGGTATAGGCGCCGATTCCGGGCAAGGTGCGCAAACCCTCCTCGGTATCGGGGAAGGCGCCCAGCGCGACCACGGCGCGGGCGCAGGCATGCAGATTGCGCGCGCGGGCATAATAGCCGAGCCCCGCCCACGCCGCCATCAGATCGGCCTCGGATGCGGCGGCGAGCGCCGCGACGCTCGGCCAGCGCGCGACGAACGCCTCGAACTTCGGGCGTACCGCGGCGACGGTCGTCTGCTGCAGCATGATTTCGGACAGCCACACGCGGTACGGATCGGGCGCGTTGCTCCCCGGCGCGGCGCGCCAGGGGAGGGCACGGGCATGCGCATCGTACCAGTCGAGCAGGAGATTTGCTGGGGATATGGAAGGACGCTTGGCGGACACCGCCCCGCTATGGCATGGACGGCGCAATGAGCAAGCGTGCCACCCCTGCGCCGGTCGCCGAACGCCCCCGCGGCGGCCGCGCGCGCTCGGTCGCCGAATTGCTGCCCGATGCCGGGCGCGCCGCATTCCGTCGCTTCGGCTTCGTGCAGAGCGCGGTGGTCAGCCGCTGGAGCGAGATCGTCGGCCCGCGCTATGCCGGCGTGTCGTCGCCCGAATCGATCAAATTCCCGCATGGCGAGCGCGTCGGCGGAACGCTCAACCTGGTGGTGCGCGGTGCGCATGCGACGATGATGCAGCATATCGCGCCCGAGATCATCGAGCGGGTCAATCGCTTCTTCGGCTATGCCGCGGTCGCCAAGGTGCAGTTCCGCCAGGGCGACGTGCCCGTGCCGCGCGCACGGGTCGCGCCGCCGTCGCTGAAACCGATCCCGGTCGATCTCGGCGCGAGCTTGCGGACGATAGCCGATCCGGAATTGAAGGCGGTGCTCGAGGCGCTTGCCGCGGGCGTCGCGGCGACGCGCGGGGCGCCGGTCGTGGGTGGAGAGGAATGATGCGGTTCAAGCTGGCGGCGCTCGCGCTGAGCGTTGCGATGGTGGCGAGCGCGCAGGCCGCGCCGCCCAGGAAGGCACCCGCTGCTGTGCACGGCAACTGGCTGCAGACCATCGTCGCCACGCCCGAAGGCGGCGTGCGGATCGGCAATCCCGCGGCCAAGGTCAAGCTGATCGAATTTGGCTCGCGGACTTGCCCGCATTGCGCGCGCTTCGACGCCGAGGGCTTTCCGGCGCTCAAGGCGGGCTACATCGCCGGCGGCAAGGTCAGCTACGAATATCGCGACTTTCCGGTGCACGGCGCGCTCGATCTTGGGCCGATCCTGCTCGGTCGCTGCGTGCCGACCCGCGCATTCTTCCCGGTGCTCGATGCGATGATGGCGAACCAGCAGGCGCTGATCGGGCGGAGCGATCAGATCCCCGAAGCCAAGCAGACCGAGCTGAAGGGCGCCACCGCCAATGCGGTCGCGCTCTATCTCGCCAAATTCTACGGTTATACCGATCTCGTCGTGAAGCACGGCCTGCCGCTCGCCAAGGCCAATGCCTGCCTCGCCGACCGCAAGAGCCTCGACGCGCTCGTCGCGCGGACCGATGCCGCGAACAAGAGCTATGCCATTGCTAGCACGCCGACCTTCCTGCTCAACGGCGTGGCGCAAGCCAATGTGTTCGACTGGGCGACGCTCGAGCCGCTGCTGCGCGCCGCGGTCGCCAAATGATCTCTTCCTCTAGGAGCTTCTGCATGACCCCCCCGAATCTTGGTCGCATCCTGTTCGCCGCGGTCGCCGCGCTTTCGCTCGCGTCGTGCGGCGGCAGCGGGACCGGCGGCAACGTCGTCGCCTCGGCACCGGTCGCCGCCAAGGCCGCGCCGGCCGGGCAGAAATGGACCGACGTCGTCTCGAAGACGCCAGAGGGCGGCTATGTGATGGGCAATCCGGATGCGCCGGTGAAGCTGGTCGAATATGGCTCGCGCATCTGTCCGACTTGCGGCGCGTTCGGCAAGACCGGGCAAAAGCCACTGACCGACAATTACGTCGCTACCGGCAAGGTGAGCTATGAGTTCCGAGACTACATGGTCCACGGCGCACCCGATTTCGCGCCGGCTTTGTTGGGACGCTGCGTCGGCACCGCGACCTTCTTCCCGCTGCTCGAAGCGATGTTCATGGGCCAGGACCAGTTCGAGAAGCCGCTCGGCGACCAAGCCGCGACCAACGCGCTGCAGGCCAAGTTGCAGGGCAAGGCGCCCAACGAGATCGCCGCGGCCTGGGCGGATTATCTCGGCTATGTCGATTTCGTGAAGCAGCGCGGGCTGCCGGAGGCGAAGGCACGCGCGTGCCTCGCCGACAAGAAGGGGCTCGAGGAACTGATCGGGATGATGAACACCGGGCAAGGCGCGACCGTCACCGGCACGCCGACCTTTTTCCTCAACGGGAACAAGATCGACGGCGTCAGCTGGAGCGATGTCGAGCCGGCGCTGAAGCGCGCGGGGGCGTAACGGGCGACTCCTTTCCCGTTCGCCCTGAGCCTGTCGAAGGTCCGGTGCAGCGGGAGAGGCGGTCGCTCGTCGAGACCCGGGCTTCGACAGGCGCAGCCCGAACGGACTATGGGAATGCGCGCAGGACGAGTGGAATCTGGGGGCGGGGGGCTCTGAATGCAGATCAAGCGCCTTCGCCTTTCCGGCTTTAAGAGTTTCGTCGATGCGGCCGATTTGCGGATCGAGCCGGGCCTGACCGGCATCGTCGGCCCCAATGGCTGCGGCAAATCGAACCTGCTCGAGGCGCTGCGCTGGACGATGGGCGAGACGTCGGCGCGGTCGCTGCGTGGCGCCGGGATGGACGACGTGATCTTCGCCGGCACCAACACGCGGCCCGCGCGCGATTTCGCCGAAGTGGCGATGCTGATCGAGGCCGAGGGGGAAGAAACCGAGATCGTCCGCCGGATCGAGCGCGGCGCTGGCTCGGCTTACCGGATCGACGGGCGCGACGTGCGGGCCAAGGATGTGGCGTTGCTGTTCGCCGATTCGGCGACGGGGGCGCACTCGCCCGCTCTGGTCAGCCAGGGACGGATCGGCGCGATCATCGCCGCCAAGCCGCAGGAACGCCGCGCGATGCTCGAGGAAGCGGCGGGGATTGCCGGCCTCCATGTCCGCCGCAAGGACGCCGAGCAGAAATTGCGCGCGACCGAGGCCAATCTCACCCGGCTCGACGAACTGATCGCCGATCAGGACACGCGTGCCAACGCCTTGCGGCGGCAAGCGCGCGCGGCGGAGCGCTATCGCGCGCTGTCCGACCAAATTCGCGTCGCCGAAGCGCGGATGATCTTCGCACGCTGGCGCGATGCGCAAGCCGCGGCCGATGCCGCCAAGACCGAGGCGGCGGCGTGCGAGGCGCGCGTCGCGGCGGCGGGGGAGGCGCAGCGTGCGGCGGCCGCCTACGCGCTCGCCGCGACCGAGGCGCTGGCCGAGGCGCGCGGTACGGCGCAAGCGCTGCGCGAGGCGGCGAGCGACGCAGGGCATCGTCTCGGTGGATTGCGTGGCGAACAGGCCGCAGCCGTGCGCCGCACGCAGGAGCTTGCGGCGGCGCGCGTGCGGCTGGCGGAGGATCGCGCGCGCGAAGGCTCGCTGGCGAGCGATGCGGCCGAAGCGATCGCGCGGCTGGCCGAGGAAACCAGGTTGCTCGACGCGCGGCTCGCCGAAGCGGTCGCGCGCGTTCCCGAGCTCGAAGCGCGGCTGAGCGAAGCCGAACGCGCCGGGCGCGATGCCGAGGTGGCGCTGGCGCAAGTGCTTGGCCTCCAGGCGACCGAGGCGGCCGATGCGCGCGTCGCCGAAGCCGCGCTGGCGGCGGCGCGCGCGCGGGCGGAGCG
>CAXTEO010000128.1:0-11025 GCA_964243205.1 uncultured Sphingomonas sp. | reverse complement strand
CGCTGGTGGTGTTGAGCCCGACTCGGCGCGCGACGTCGGCGAAGGTCATGCCCTTGGCGCTTTGCTCGTTGATCGCCTCGGCGGCGGCGGCGAGGATCGCGTCGCGCTTGGCACGGAAACGCTTGGTGCTGGTCTCGTCCGCGCTCGGGATGGTGTCGGTGGCCTCCATCGCCAAACCTGTACCATCATCTTTTAGAAGAAACAGTCCCTTTTGTCAGTGCCGACATTGCGTGCATAATGTGCGGCGAAGACGCTTTACCGAAAACGCGGTACGGTCTACCCAGCGTCGCGACACGCAGATTGGAGAGCGCAGATGGACTTCAGCTTCAGCGAACGCGAGACCTATTTCCGGGACCGCGTGAAGGGGTTCATCGACCAGCAGATTCGCCCGCGCCAGGCCGAATATGACGAGCAGCACCATGCGGGCGAGCGCTGGAAGGTCATTCCGGTGATCGAGGAGATGAAGGAAAAGACCAAGGCCGCCGGCCTGTGGAATTTCTTCATGCCGCCGCATTCGGGGCAGACGCATGTCGACGATTCGTTCGTGTTCGAAGGCACCCAGCTCAGCAATCTCGAATATGCGTTATGCGCCGAGGAGATGGGCAAGGTCGGCTGGGCGAGCGAATGCTTCAATTGTTCGGCACCCGATACCGGCAACATGGAGGTGCTGCATCGCTACGGCACGCTCGCGCAGAAGGAGCGCTGGCTGCGCCCGCTGATGAACGGTGAGATCCGCTCGGCCTTCCTGATGACCGAGCCGGCAGTGGCGTCGTCCGACGCGACCAATATCGAGACCCGGATCGAACGCGATGGCGACGACTATGTCATCAACGGCACCAAATGGTGGTCGTCGGGGGTCGGCGATCCGCGCTGCAAGGTCGCGATCACGATGGGCAAGACTAACCCGGACGCGTCGCGCCACAGCCAGCAGAGTCAGGTGCTGGTGCCGATGGATGCGCCCGGTGTGACGATCAAGCGGATGCTGTCGGTCTATGGCTATGACCATGCGCCGCACGGGCATGGCGAAGTGGTGCTCGAGAATGTGCGCGTGCCGGCCGAGAACGTGCTGCTCGGCGAGGGGCGCGGGTTCGAGATCGCGCAAGGGCGCCTCGGGCCAGGCCGCATCCATCACTGCATGCGCACGATCGGCGTGGCGGAGACGGGAATCGAGGCGATGGCCAAAAGGCTGCTGACGCGCGTCGCGTTCGGCAAGCGCATCGCCGATCATTCGGTGTGGGAAGAGCGCATCGCGCGCGCGCGGATCGACATCGAGATGACCCGGCTGCTGTGCCTCAAGGCGGCCGACATGATGGACAAGGCCGGCAACAAATCCGCGCAGCAAGAGATCGCGATGATCAAGGTGCAGGCGCCCAACATGGCGCTGAAAATCCTCGACGATGCGATCCAGGCGCATGGCGGCGGCGGCGTGTCGGGCGATTTCGCGCTGGCGCACGACTGGGCGGCGATGCGCACATTGCGCTTCGCCGATGGTCCGGACGAAGTGCACAACCGCGCGATCGCACGCAACGAGTTCGGCAAGTACGCCGATCTGCCGGCAGCGGTGGCGGCGAAGGAAGCGGTGCGGCGCTAGGCGTCGCCCCGGCGAAGGCCGGGGCCGCTGCGGTATGACGCGGGCCGAGTGCCACAGAGCGGAACGGCCCCGGCCTTCGTCGGGGCGACGGAGATAAGATGAAAGCAGCCGTTCTCTACGCTCCCAGGACCGAGTTGGTGATCGAGGATATCGCCATCTCCGATCCCGGCCCGCGCGAAGTGCTGATCCGTACCGTCGCGTGCGGCGTGTGCCGCAGCGACCTGCACTTCGTCGACGGCGCTTTCCCGCACCCGATGCCGACCGTGCCCGGGCACGAGGCCGCGGGGATCGTCGAGGCGGTCGGGTCGGACGTCGCGCATCTCAAGGTCGGCGATCATGTAATCACCTTCTTCACCGTCTTCTGTGGCGCATGCGAATTCTGCATCAGCGGGCGACCGTCGCTGTGCATCGATCCCTCGACGCGCCGCGCGAAGGGCGCGCCGCCGCGGCTGAGCTTGAAGGACGGCACGCCGCTCGCGCCGTTCCTCAACCTCTCGGCCTTTGCCGAGATGATGCTGGTGCATGAGAATGCCTGCGTCGCGATCTCCAAGGAGATGCCGCTCGACCGTGCCGCCCTGCTCGGCTGCGCGGTGATCACCGGGGCGGGGTCGATCTTCAACGACAGCCAGTTGCGCCCGGGCGAAAGCGTCGCGGTGATCGGCTGCGGCGGGATCGGCCTCGCCGCGGTCAACGCTGCCAAGATTGCCGGGGCAGGGCAGATCATCGCGATCGACCCCGTCGCCGACAAGCGCGCGCTGGCCGAGAAACTCGGCGCGACGCACACGCTCGACTCCAACGATCCCGATCTCGCCAAGAAGGTGTTCGGGTTGACCGGGGGCGGGGTGCATTATGCGATCGAGGCAGTCGGGCGATCGAACACCGCCGAGCTCGCCTGGACGATCCTGCGGCGCGGCGGCACCGCCACCATTCTCGGCATGATCGCGCCGGGCAACGAGGTGAAGATCGCCGGCCCCACCTTCCTCACCGGCAAGAAGCTGCAAGGCTCGCTGCTCGGCTCGACCCGCTTCCCGATCGATTTGCCGCGGCTGGTGCAGCTCTATCTCGACGGCAAGCTCGACCTCGACACGATGGTCGCCGAGCGGATCGGGCTGGAGGACGTCAACCATGCGCTGGCCAATCTGCGCACCGGCGACACGGTGCGCTCCGTGATCGCGTTTTCGTGATGGACAACTCCCCACAGACGATCGCGGTGCCCGAGAAGGACCGGCTCGACGAAGCGAAGCTGACCGCGTGGATGGCGGCGAATGTCGAAGATTTCGCCGGGCCGCTGACCTATTCGAAATTCGCCGGCGGGCAATCCAACCCGACCTTCAAGATCGACTCGCCATCCGGCCACTATGTGCTGCGGCGCAAGCCGTTCGGGCAGCTGCTGCCCTCGGCGCATGCGGTCGACCGCGAATATACCGTGATCGCCGGGCTCTATCCGACCGGCTTCCCGGTGGCGCGGCCTTATGGGCTGTGCACCGATCCCGATGTCGTTGGCACCGATTTCTACGTGATGGGCTTCGCCGACGGGCGCAATTTGTGGGACGGGACGCTTCCCGAGTACACGCCCGAGGCGCGCACCGGCATCTACAATGCAATGTGCGACACGCTGGCGGCGTTGCACACTACCGATCACGTAGCGGCTGGGTTGGGGGACTATGGCCGGCCGGGCAATTATTTCGAGCGCCAGGTCGCGCGCTGGACCAAGCAATATCGCGCGTCCGAGACCGAGCATATGGAATCGGTCGAGAAGCTGATCGACTATCTCGGCCGCACCGTGCCCGAGCAGACGCGGACCTCGGTGGTGCATGGCGATTACCGCATCGACAATATGATCTTTCACAAGACCGAGCCGCGCGTGATCGCCTTGCTCGACTGGGAATTGTCGACGCTCGGCGATCCGCTGGCGGATTTCTCGTATTTCCTGATGAGCTGGGTGACCGCGCCTGAGGGGCGCTCGGGCGTGCTCGGCCATACCGGGCCGGCGACCGGCATTCCGACGATCGAGGAGATGACCGCGCGTTATTGCGCGGCGACCGGGCGCGACGGCGTGCCCGATCTCAACTGGTATTTCTCGTACAATCTCTTCCGGCTGACCGGGATCGTCCAGGGCATCAAGAAGCGCATCGTCGAGGGGACCGCGTCGAGCGCGCAGGCGGAGAAATCGGCGGCGGGCGTGTATCGGCTGGCCGATGCGGCGTGGGACTTTGCGGTGAAGGCGGGGGCATAAAAGGCGTCGCCCCGGCGAAGGCCGGGGCCGCTCGGTTGCCGCGCGTACCATCGGACTTCCAAGCCAACCCAGCGGCCCCGGCCTTCGCCGGGGCGACGGAGAAGAAGATGAGCCAATTCGATCTTACCGGCAAAGTCGCCATCGTCACCGGCTCCTCGCGCGGCATCGGTCGCGCGAGCGCGTTCGAACTGGCCGAGCATGGCGCAAAGGTCGTCATTTCGAGCCGCAAGCAGGACGCGTGCGACGGAGTCGCGGCGGAGCTCAACGCGAAATACGGAGAGGGCACGGCAATCGCGATCGCCGCCAACATCTCCGACAAGGCCGGGCTCCAGCACCTCGTCGATGCCACCCGCGCCGCCTTCGGGCCGATCGACGTGCTCGTCTGCAACGCCGCCTCGAACCCCTATTACGGCCCGCAGGCTGGCATCGCCGACGAACAGTTCCGCAAGATCCTCGACAACAATATCGTCTCCAACCACTGGCTGATCGCGATGGTCGCGCCCGAGATGCGCGTCCGCAAGTCCGGCAGCATCATCATCGTCTCGTCGATCGGCGGTTTGCGCGGGTCGAGCGTGATCGGCGCCTATTGCATCTCCAAGGCGGCCGACATGCAGCTCGCGCGCAATCTCGCGCACGAATTCGGGCCGGACAATGTCCGCGTCAATTGCATCGCACCGGGACTGATCAAGACCGATTTCGCGAAAGCGCTGTGGGAAGACCCCGAACGGATCAAGGCGGCGAACGAAAGCGTGCCGCTGCGCCGGATCGGCGAGCCCGAGGAAATCGCCGGCGCCGTCGTGTTTCTGGCGAGCGCGGCGAGCAGCTTCATGACCGGGCAGACGATCGTGCTCGACGGCGGCGTGACAATCTAGCGCCGTCGCCCCGGCGGAGGCCGGGGCCGCTGCGGAATGGGCACGCGAGTGCCACCAACATAACGGCCCCGGCCTCCGTCGGGGCGACGGAGGAATGAGATGGCACGGTTCAGCGGGAAATCGATCATCGTCACCGGTGCAGGCTCGGGCATAGGCCGCGCGGCATCTTTGCTGTTCGCTTCCGAGGGCGGCAGCGTCATCGTCGCCGACATCACCGAAGCGGTGGATGAAACCGCCGCGCTGATCGCTGCCGCGGGGGGTACTGCGCATGCGATTCGGATCGACGCAGGCTCGGAAGATGACGTAATCCGCGCGGTGAACGTCGCGTGCGAATATTATGGCGGACTCGACGTGATGTTCGCCAATGCCGGCATTTCGGGCGGGATGGCGAACATCTTCGACACCGATGTCGCGCTGATCACCGAGGTGCTGCGCGTCAATCTGATCGGTCCGTATCTCGCGATCAAGCACGCCGCGCCCAGGATCGCCGAGCGCGGCGGCGGCGCGATCGTGCTGACCGCGAGCGTCGCCGGGATCCGTTCGGGCGCGGGCTCGCCGGCCTATTCCGCGTCCAAGGCGGGGGTGATCAACCTTGCGATGGTGTCGGCGCAGCAGCTCTCGGGCTCGAACGTGCGCGTCAATGCGATCTGCCCGGGGCTGACCGAGACCGGCATGACCAAGCCGACCTTTGATTATGCGAAGCAAGCCGGCAAGACCGACCGGATCGGCCGCCTCAACCCGCTGCGCCGCGGCGCGCAGCCCGAGGAACTGGCCAAGGTCGCTGCGTTCCTCGCTTCGGACGACGCAAGCTACGTCAACGGCCAGGCGATCGCTGTCGACGGGGGGCTGTCGAGCAGCCACCCCGTGACGCGGCAGGAATATGGGAAAACGGCGGTCTGAATCCGCCTACCCCGTCTTCACTTCCCCGGCCTTCGCCGGGGAAGTGAGAAGGCAGAAAGCTCAATCCAGCGGTTCGAGCGTCTTGGGCTCGTGGATCGGGCAGCCGTTGAACTTGGCGCGGAAGTCGGACGACATCTGATAGGCCGATTTGCGCACGCGGTTGATCGAGCCGAGCGGTTGGTGCGCGGTGAGGCCGGTCCATACGCTGAAGCGCATGCCATCGTCGATTGCCTTCGAGCGTTCGTAGGTCCAGCTCGACTGCGAGGGCGCGGTGATCGTCCCGACCGTGACGAACGGGCTCAGTTTCTCGTCCCACACCTTGCTCGGATCCTCGACCGGCATCGCCTCGAGATCGCGGCAGAACTGCACACGGATTTCCCACACGCCGTCCTTGGCCGTCATCACCTTGGCGACTTCCTCGCGCAGCGCGTCGGGGCGGTCGGTCGTGTCGATCTTTTCCTTGGTGTGCTCGGTCAGGCTAACCGAGACCGGCACGACCGATATCTTCGCGATATAGTCGCCGAAGCGGAACGCGGTCTGGCTGTAATAGGTGTCGCCGAGCGGGTGGACGTTGGGCGCGCCGCCCAGCGTGCTGAGCAGCGCACTCGATCCGCCAAGCGCCTCGACCGCGGCTTCGGCGGTCTGCAGCACCGACGACAGAGCGGTCTTGAACCCTTCGATCTTGTCGGTGGTCTTGGCCAGCAGCTTCAGATTGCCGAGGAACGCCTTTGCCTTGGGCGCGGCGAAAGCCGGGCCGTTGACCAGGATGAAGTCCTGTGTGGTGTCGCCTTCCGAATCGGGCAGGCGCTCGCCCTCGGCGCCGAGCACCTTGACCGAGAGGCCGCGCGGGACGGAGATGCTGTCGGGCAGGATGTCGCCCGGAATGCTCGAGAAACGCAACACCACCTGATGCTCGCCGGGCGTTGCGAACAGCCCCTGTGCGAGTTCGGGCGGCAAGGAGGGGATCGTCAGCGTGGCTTCGAGCAATGCGTGGCTTTTGGCGTGGACTGAGCGCACCGCGTGGCCATAATCCTGCGACGTCTTGTGGATGATGTCATGCAGCGTGGCGTTGAGGCCTTGCGACGTTTCTGCCTCGTCCTTTTCTGGCGTTTCGACCGCAGGGCTGTAACGGACGGGGGGTTTCAGGCTACTCGACATGGACATTGCTCCAACAAAAACGCGTCCCTTCGGTAACTAAGCGCGTATGTGTCGGTTCCGCTCGCTTGCTGGCTCAGTCGCGCAGGCGGATCAGCCCTTCCTGCGCGACGCTCGCCACCAGCCGGCCATCCCTCGCGTAGATCTTGCCGCGGTTGAAGCCGCGCGCATGGCCGGCCCAGGGGCTGTCGCACGCGTAGAGCAGCCAGTCGTCGGCGCGGAAATCCTCGTGCAGCCAGAGCGCATGGTCGAGGCTGGCGGTCTGGAGATTGTGCGTCATCCAGTTGACGCCGTGCGCCAGCGTCGCGGTGCCGAGCAGGGACATGTCCGAGGCATAGGCCAGGATCGCGCGGTGCAGCGCGGGATCGTCGCCGACCGGCGCGACGACGCGGAACCAGCTGTTCTGTCGCGGCTCCTGCTTGACCGGATCGAGCCAGCTGCGCGGGGACACCGGGCGAATGTCGACCATGCGCGGGCGCAGGAACATCGCGCGGAATTTCTCGGGAATACGGTCGATCATCGCGAGACGGATGTCGCGGTCGCTCTTGAGCTCCTCGGGTGGGGGCACGTCGGGCATCGCGTCCTGATGCGCCAGCCCGCCCTCGGGCAGTTGGAGCGAGCAAGCGAGGTTTAGGATCGGCACGCCGCGTTGCGTGGCGATGACGCGGCGGGTGGAGAAGCTCTTGCCGTCGAAATCGCGCACCACGCGGTACAGGATCGGGTGGCTCTCGTCGCCCGGACGCATGAAATAGGCGTGGAGCGAGTGCGCCTGTTTTGGTGCATCGGTCGAGCGTTGCGCGGCCTGCAGCGCCTGCGCGATGACCTGCCCGCCGAACACGCGACCGAAGCCGTCGGTGCCGCGCCTGCCGCGATAGAGATCGGTGTCGATCTCCTCGACGTCGAGCAAATCAACGAGGTTCTGGGCGAGGATGGCAGGGGTGGGGGTGTCGGTCATTCTTGTTCCTTCTCCCTCTCCCCTCTGGGGAGAGGGTCGGGGAGAGGGGCAGTACCACAAACTGCCGTCCGCGTTACTGCCCTCTCCCGACCTCGCTTCGCTCGGCCACCCTCTCCCGCAAGCGGGGAGAGGGAGGGTCAGTATCCCGCCGCGCGCGCAATACGGTCCGCATGGAAGTTCGCATCGCCGAACATCTCGGCCAGCACGCGCGCGCGCTTCATGTAGAAGCCGATGTCATACTCGTCGGTCATGCCGATCCCGCCGTGCATCTGGACGCCTTCCTGCACCGCCAGCGTCGTCGCCAGCGCGGTCATCGCCTTGGCGACCGAGGCGGCGGTGTCGGCCGCCTCGCTGCCCAGATCGAGCAGTTGCTGCGCCTTCATTACGGCGGCGCGTGCCACTTCCATTTCGGAATAGAGGTGCGCGGCGCGGTGCTGGAGCGCCTGGAAACTGCCGATCGTCACGCCGAACTGCTTGCGCTCCTTCAGATAGCCGACGGTCATGTCCATCGCCCCGCCGCCGACGCCGAGCAATTCGGCCGAAGCGCCGGCGCGACCGGCGCGGAGCAAACGGTCGAGCGGGGCGCGGCCATGGTCGATCTCGCCGATCACGGCATCGGCGTCGATCTCCACGCCGTCGAAATCGAGCCGCGCCGCGAGACTGGCGTCGGTCAGGCGTTCGGGCGTCGCGGTGAGGTTGGCGGCGCCGCTGGGGATGGCGAACAGCGTGATGCCATCGGCATCGTCGGCGCTGCCGGCAGTGCGCGCGGCGACGATCAAAAGGTCGGCGACGTGGCCGTGCGTGACGAACCGCTTCTTGCCGGTCAGCTTGAAGCCGTTGCCCGAACGCTCGGCGATAAGGCCGATCGAGTCGCGATGCTTGGCGGCTTCGTCGATCGCCAGCGCGGCGACGCTCTCGCCCGCGAGGATGCCGGGGAACCAGCGCGCTGCGTGCGCGGTGCCGCGGAGTGCTTCGACCGCCGCGACGGCGGTGGTGAGGAAGGGGGACGGCGACAGGTTGCGCCCGATCTCCTCGAGCACCACGCCTGCCTCGAAATGACCGAGGCTGAGGCCGCCTTGGTCCTCGCTTATCAGGATGCCGGTAAAGCCCATTTCGGCGAAGCTGCGCCACAGGTCGCGGCTGAAGCCGGCGGCGTCCTTGGCGTCGCGCAGTGCGCGCATGTGCTTGACGGGGGCATGTTCGGCGACGAAATCGCGCGTCGTGTCGCGGAGCATGGTCTGTTCGTCGTTGAGATAGAGCGGCATTTCGGAACTCCGTCGCCCCGGCAAAGGCCGGGGCCGCTGTGATAAGGGCACTTCGCTCGCGTCGCGCGCGGCAACGCAGCGGCCCCGGCCTTCGCCGGGGCGACGTGTTTACGTACTCGGCAATTCCAGGATCCGCTTGGCGATGATGTTGAGCTGCACCTCGCTCGTGCCGCCCTCGATCGAGTTGGCCTTGGTGCGCAGCCAGGCACGCGCCTCGCGGCCGCCACCGGACTCGTCGCTCTCCCATTCGAGCGTGTCGGAGCCGCCAGCCGCCATCTGCAATTCGTGCCGGCTCTTGTTGAGCTCGGTGCCGTAATATTTCATCATCGAGGGCTGGGCGGGGTGCGCGCGGCCCGCCTTCAATTCGTCGATGAAGCGCTCCGACATCGACCCAAACGCCTTGGAGCGCACCTCGAACAGCGCGATCGCGGCGCGCAGCAGCGGGTCGGCGAGGCGACCGTCGGCGTCGAGCCCGATCGTGGCGATCGCCCCGTCGATCAACGGGTTGCCGCCCGAACTTGCCAGCCCCATGCCGGAGATCATCTCGCGCTCATGCCCGAGCAGATATTTGGCGACGTCCCAGCCCTTGTTCTCGTCATGGACGCGCTGCGACTTCGGGACCTTCACATTGTCCATGAAGGTCTCGCAGAACGGCGAATAGCCCGAAATCAGCAGGATCGGCTTGGTCGAGACCCCGGGCGAGGCCATGTCGAACAGCACGAAGCTGATCCCGCCCTGCTTGGTCGTCTTGTCGGTGCGGACCAGGCAGAAGATCCAGTCGGCCTTGTCGGCATAGGAGGTCCATACCTTCTGGCCGTTGACGATATAATGGTCGCCGGCATCCTCCGCCGAAGTGGCGAGCGCGGCGAGGTCGGAGCCGGCATTGGGCTCGGAATAGCCCTGGCACCAGCGGATCTCGCCGCGCGCGATCTTGGTGAGATAGTCGAGCTTCTGTGCTTCGGTGCCGTATTTCAGAAGCGCTGGCCCGAGCATAGAAATACCGAACGAATTGAGCGGGTTGCGCGCCTTTATGGCCGCCATCTCTTCGCGCAGGATCTTGGTCTCCGCCGGCGACAGGCCGCCGCCGCCATAGGCCTTGGGCCAATCGGGCACGGTCCAGCCGCGCGACGCCATCGCGTCCATCCATTCCTTTTGCCCCGGCTGGAAATCGGGATTGCGGCCGCCCCAGCAGGCGTCCTTTTCGGAGCGCACTGGCTCGCGCATTTCGGGCGGGCAGTTTGCCTCCAGCCAGGCGCGGGTTTCGGTGCGGAAGGTGTCGAGGTCGGTCATGATAGCCTCTTTTCGTCGCCCTGGCGGAGGCCGGGGCCGTTCGGTTGGTGTGCGAAACGCATGTCGCGCGTGACTACGCAGCGGCGCCGGCCTCCGCCGGGGCGACGTATATCAGTTGAACCGCCCGCCGCTCTCGGCCTTGCTTTCCAGCAATTCCGAGACCGCGAAGCCGTGCTTCTCAAGCCCGGCGACGATCTTCTTGAGCCCCTCGGTATCGGCCCAGAACATCGGCCCGCCGCGATAGACCGGCCAGCCGTAACCATAGATCCACACCACATCGATATCGGACGCGCGCTGCGCCATGTTCTCCTCGAGGATCAAAGCCCCTTCGTTGACCATCGTATACAGCGTCTTCTCGATGATTTCCTCGTCGCTGATCACGCGCTTCTGCAGGTTCGATTTAGCGCGGAAATCCTCGATGATCTCGGCGATACGCGGGCTGGGCGTGGGGTTCCGCTTCTCGTCATAATCGTAGAAGCCCTTTTGGGTCTTCTGACCCCAGCGCCCTTCCGCAGCGAGCGCGTCGCGGATGCTTTCGATCCGGGTCGGGTCGCGGTGCCAGCCGATATCGACGCCGGCGAGATCGCTCATCTGGAACGGCCCCATCGGCATGCCGAAGGCGACGTGGACTTTGTCGATCTGCTCGGGCGTCGCGCCTTCCATCAGCAGCTTCATCGCCTCGACCTGGCGGGGTTTCAGCATGCGATTGCCGATGAAGCCGTCGCAGACGCCGGCCACCACCGCGACCTTCTTGATCGTCT
>CAXTEO010000127.1:0-11139 GCA_964243205.1 uncultured Sphingomonas sp. | reverse complement strand
TTTAGGACCATGCCCTTGAACGGGCAAGGCTCTGGGACGTGAGAATGACTCGCAATTGATGGCTCGTCGCCCCGGCGCAGGCCGGGGCCGCCACGTTGCCCGGGCGCCGCGCGATGTACGGACCGGCCCCGGCCTGCGCCGAGGCGACGTTGCTCAGCTCAGCTCAGCTCAGCGCAGCGCGTTCGCCAGCAGCTTGTGCAGGCGCGATTGCAACGCGTCGTTCGCCGCAAGGAACTCGCTTCGCTGCATCATCTGGTCGCCGCCGCGGAAATCGGTGACGAAACCGCCGGCTTCCTTGACCAGCAGCATCCCCGCCGCGACGTCCCATGGCTTGAGCGCGCTTTCCCAATAGCCGTCGTAGCGGCCGGCCGCGACCCAGGCGAGATCGAGCGCGGCAGAGCCCATCCGGCGGATGCCGGCGACTTCGGGCGCGATCGCGCCGAAGATGCGGCTCCATTCGGTGAAATTGCCATGGCCCAGAAAAGGAATGCCGGTCGCGATCAGCGAGTCGGCGAGGTCGCGGCGCGCCGACACGCGCAGCCGCTGTTCCTGCACCCAGGCGCCGCGGCCCTTTTCGGCCCAGAACGCCTCGTCGGTGATCGGCTGATAGACCATCGCCGAGGTGATCTCGCGCTTGCCGTTGGGCAACGGCTCCTCGACCCCGATCGAGATCGCGAAATGCGGGATGCCGTGGAGGAAATTGGTCGTGCCGTCGAGCGGATCGACGATGAAACGCGGCTTGTTGGGATCGCCGGGAATTTCGCCGCGCTCTTCCATCAGGAAGCCCCAATCGGGGCGTGCGCGCGACAATTCTTCGTAGATCGTCTGTTCGGCGCGCTCGTCGGCCATCGACACGAAGTCGGCGGGGCCCTTGCGGCTGACCTGGAGTTGCTGGACTTCGTTGAAGTCGCGACGAAGCCGCGGGCCGGCCTTGCGGACGGCGCGGTCGATGACGGTCATGAGGCCGGAATGGGAGGGCATGCTTTTATTCTTTCTTCTCCCTCTCCCCTTCGGGGGAGGGTCGGAGAGAGGGGCAGTCACGGGAACTGACGTCCGCGTTACTGCCCTCTCCCGCCTTCGCTTCGCTCGGCACCCTCTCCCGCAAGCGGGATAGGGAAAATTTTAGTCAGCGCGCCGCACGTAAGCCTGTTCGTACACGTCGACCACGATCCGCGTGCCGGCACCGATATGCGGCGGCACCATCACGCGCACGCCATTCTCGAGGATCGCGGGCTTGTACGACGAAGAGGCGGTCTGCCCCTTCACCACGGCATCGGCCTCGACGATCATCGCTTCGATCGTGTCGGGCAGCTGTACCGAGATCGGCCGCTCGTCCCACAATTCCATCACGACATCCATGCCGTCCTGCAGGAAGGCGGCGGCATCGCCCAGGATGCCGGCGTCGAGCGTGATCTGCTCGTAATTGACCTTGTCCATGAAGGTCAGCGTCTCGCCTTCGCGGAACAGGAACTGGAAATCGACCGTGTCCATCCGGACCTTCTCGACGCTCTCGGCCGAGCGGAAGCGGACGTTGGTCTTGCGGCCGTCGATGAGATTCTTCATCTCGACCTGCATATAGGCCCCGCCCTTGCCCGGCTGAGTATGCTGGATCTTGACGGTCTTCCAGATGCCGCCTTCATATTCCAGGATGTTGCCGGGACGGATTTCAACCGCGTTGATCTTCATGGGGGAGCCTGTCGTTGGAAAGAGCGGAGGCGCGAGCAAGGCCGCGCCGGACGTGCGCCTTAGCCGGACAAGGCCTTTCCGGCAAGATAGGGGTAGGGATCGACGTCGGTGCCTTGATACCAATGCTGGTCGGGCGTGGTGCGGGTAAGGCCGAAATGCAGGTGGTAATTGCCCGCTCCCGCGTCACCGGTGTCTCCGACATAGCCGAGCAAGTCGCCGGCCTTCACCCCCTGCCCTTCGCGCAAGCCCGGCGCATAGCCCGCGAGGTGCGCGTAATAATAGGTCCAGGTCCTCGCCGGCGAGCGGACATAGATCGTCGTGCCGCCCGCCGCGCTCTGGAACAGCTTCTCGACGATGCCCGGCGCCGCGGCGAGAATAGGGGTGTTGGCCGACGCCATGATGTCGGTGCCGTGATGCTGTCGCAGCCCGTTCTCGCGCGGATCGCCCCACGAATCCGTTAAGTCCTGGCGGCGTACGCCACCGATCGGGACGCGCAGGATCGTCTCCGCCCCGGCCTCCAGGGACGCGGCGGGAGGCGACGGCGCGACCGCCACCACCGCTGCGGAGCGCCGCGCGGCGTCAGGCAACAGCGCCAGCAGCGCGATCCACAGCAACGCGGTCACCGCCAGCGCGACCAGGACGTAACGGCCGAGCCGACTCATCCGCTCACTCCTGGAAGATCGCCGGCGTGCCCGGCTTGATCATCATCGCGAGCCGCGCCGCATCCCAATTGGCGAGACGGATGCAGCCGTGGCTCTCCGCGCGCGCAATCGTCTCCGGCGAGGGCGTGCCGTGAATGCCGTAATGCTCCTTCGACAAATCGAGCCACACCACGCCGACCGGTCCGTTCGGCCCCGGCGGCAGGAGCGCGGCCTTGGCGCTGCCCTTGGCATCCCAGAACAATTTGGGATTATAGTGGAACGGCGGGTTGTAGGACGGGCCGTTGATCTTCCACGTGCCGATCGGCAGCGGATCATGCTCGCTGCCCATCGTCGCGCTGAATTGGGCGATCAACTTGCCGTCCTTGTCGAGCACGCGGAGCACTTCGTCGGACTTGTCGACCACGACTTTGGCGCCAGCGGGCTGGTTCGAATCGACGTTGAGCGAGGCCAGCGTCTGGCGCCATTTCTCGGGCAATTTGGGACTATACTCCATCGACGTGGCGATCACGTTGGGCACGACGATCCTCGACCCCGGTGAAAGTCGCGTGGTCGGACTGTTGAGCTCCATCAGCACCGCCGGGGTGGTGTGGAACATCTCGCCCAATTTCTCCATCGGCGAGCGATAGCCGAGCGCGGGGAGCTTCGCCTGCTCGGCCGGATCCTTGGGCAACGGATTGGTATAGGGCCCGGCGAGCAGCTCCGGCGTCAGCGCGATCGTCGCCGTCGGGCGCCAGGCGCGATGCGGGTACAGCGCGTGCAGCGTCGCCGAGTCCATTTTCCCAGTCTCCGGCAGGCCGCTCGCCTCCTGGAAACCCTTGAGCGCCGCGACCAGCGACTTGCCCTCACGCCCGTCGATCACACCGGGCGAAAAACCGAGATGATCGAGGATCACCTGCACATGCATGGTCGACGAGTCGAGCACGGGGGCCTTTGCTGGTGCTTTTGTTCCAGGCGCTTTCGCTGCGATGAGCCCAAGCGAGGCGCTTGCCCGACAGACCGTTCCGGCCACCATTTTACGCATTACATCCGGCTCCTACATTGCAGTGATGCAGACAACGATGAATGACGCGCTTGTGTCCGGCCAAACGCACGGCAGCGAAATGAAACTGTCGCGACGTGCCTTGATCAGCGGCGCATTCGTCGGCGGCGCGGCGCTGGCCTTGCCGTTGCCGGCAGTGGCGGTCGGCACCGAATGGCGCCTGGCGATCCGCAACGTGCATACCAACGAGAGCGTCGATGCGCTGTTCGCGCGCAACGGGTCGTATGTGCCGGAGGGTCTTGCCGAGCTGAACCATGGCTTGCGCGACTGGCGCACCGGTGAAGCCACGGTGATGGACCGCCGGCTGCTCGGGCTTCTGGTTCAATTGCGCGAGAAGCTGGAGCTGACCGGCCGCACCAAGATCGACCTCATCTCGGGGTATCGCTCGCCCGCGACCAACGCCGCCCTGCGCGCGAAGGGCGGAGAGCATACCGGCGTGGCGAGCCAGAGCCAGCACATGCTCGGCAAGGCGACCGACATCAAGGTCGCCGGCGTGCCGCTCGACCGCCTGCACGGTGCCGCGCTCGCGCTGGGCGGTGGCGGCGTCGGTTTCTACCCGCGCGACGGCTTCGTCCATGTCGACACCGGGCGCGTGCGGCATTGGTGAGGCGTCAGGGGTAGTTTTGGCGAGCGTGCAGCACCGCTAGAATGGTGACGACATCGTTCCGCACACGATAGACAACAATGTAATTGGGATGGACCACCGCTTCGCGCGTTTCGGGCAACCGCCCAGGGCGGTACATGAAGGGATGTACCGACAAGAGTTCGACGGCTCGCTGAATCAGGCTTTCGATTTTCTCGGCCGCAACCAGATTGCGCGCCGCGATATATTCGACGATCTCGTCGACATCGCGGCGTGCTTTAGCCCGCCAAACGAGCCGCATCTCGCTTCTTGCGCTCGATAATCTCGCGAAGACCGGCCATCACTTCGTCATGCGGAACATCGGGTTCTGTCGAATCGATCGCAGCTTGCACCTTCGCCCGAAACCAGACGTCGTACGCCTCGGCTTCCTCGGTAGTGGCGAATTCGGACTCGATCGGCGACAGCTTGGCCATGTCGGCAAATTACCACAGGCCATGTCAGATTCCTAGCGCGCGAGCACCTCGGCAAACGCCCGCACCGCCGCCGCTTCGTCACCGCCCCACACGGCGTGCGACACCGCGACGAAGTCCGCGCCCGCTGCGACCAACGGCGCGGCATTGGCTGGCGTGATCCCGCCGATCGCGACGCACGGGATTTCGAACACCGTCGTCCACCAGCTGAGCAGCACCGGATCGGCGACATGCTCGGTCGTCTTGGTCGTGGTCGGATAGAAGGCGCCGAACGCGACATAATCCGCCCCCGCCTCGCCCGCTTCCATCGCGAGGTGGCGGCTGTCGTGGCACGTCACGCCGATCTGCGCGGCTGGCCCCAGTTCGTCGCGCGCCTCGCGCGGGTCGCCATCGCCTTGCCCGAGATGCACGCCGTCGGCGCCCAAACGCTTGGCCAGCGCGATGCTGTCGTTGACGATGAACGCCACGTCGGCATCGGCGCAGATCCGCTGCAGCGGCTCGGCGAGCGCCGCAGCGATATGCTGGTCGACATCCTTGACGCGGAACTGGAACGCGGCGACCGGGCCGGCCTCGAGCGCGCGCTTCAACCGGTCGGGGAAAGCGCCGCCGACGTCGAGCGGCGAGACGAGATAGAGCTGGCACGGCGGCCGGCGGATGTCGCGCGTGAAGCGTGCGGCAAAATTGGGGTCGAGCGGGCCGAGCGGGTCTTCAATGTCCATGCGCGGGCGATAGCGCCGCGATCGCGGCATGGAAAGCCGCAGGATCGTCGAGCTTGTGCGCGATCGCGTGCACCGTCCCGCCACGGCGCGTCATTAACGGCGGATCGAGCTCGACCACCACACTCGGCCAGCTCGCCAGCGCCAGGTTGAGCACGCCGCGCTGCTTGAGTGCCGCCGCATCCCATGTCGCACGCAATCCGGCGATCTGGCCGACCGGAACCGCGACCGCCCTTAGCGAGCCCGCCCGCATCGTCAGCACGCCATCGGCGAGCGTGATCGGGAGCCGCCGGAACGAGCGCAGCAGCGCGATCAGCCACACTACTACCGAGAGGTCGAGAACGCCCGCGACCAAAGCCGCCCACCATCCGAGCAAGGCGACGACTACGAGATGCACGACCAGCATCTCGACGATCGCCAGCCCGAGCAAAACACCCAACATCGGAGACAGGCTGCGATGGTAGGCGAATTCCATTGGCAGCTTCTCCGCTAGACCGTGCCGACCACCGCCAAGACGAAACCATCCCACTTCTTGGCGCCCACCGTTTGTACCGCGGTCGCGGTTAGACGCGGTTCGGCGGCGATCATGTCGAACAAGGCGCGCACGCCGTGGATGCGAGGGTCGTCGCTGGTCGCGTCGAGCACTCCGCCTTCGCGCACGACATTGTCGATCACAATCGTCGTGCCGAGCCGCGACAAAGCTAATGCGGCCCGAACGTAAGCGACGTTACTGGGCTTGTCGGCATCGACGAACACGACATCGAACGGCGCTTCGCCCGCCTCGATCATGCGCTCGAGCGTGGCGAGCGCCGGGCCGACCCGGATTTCTACTCGATCGCTCAGGCCGGCATGCGCGATATTGGCGCGCGCGACCGCTGCATGGCTCGGCTCGAGCTCGAGCGTAACCAGCGTGCCCGCCTCCGGTAGCGCTCGTGCCAGCCAGATCGTCGAATAGCCGCCGAGCGTGCCGATCTCGAGAATCCTCCGCGCACCCGCCATCCGCGCCAGCAGATGCAGCATCTTGCCCTGCGCGGGCGAGACGTCGATTGCGGGAAGACCGGTAGCGGCATTGGCGGCAAGGGCTGCGTCGAGCGCAGCGTCCTCGCCCAGCAGATGATCGCCGATATATGCATCGACTGCGCTCCACTCCGCCGCCCCAGCCACCCGCTTACTCCTCGTTCTTGTAGATCGCGATGATCTTGGCGAGCATCTCGAGCGCTTCGGCGCGCGGGCGCTGGAAGGTATTGCGCCCGATGATCGATCCGTTGCCGCCGCCGTCGCGAATGTCGCGCGCATCCTGATAGACCGCGTCGGCCCCTTTGGCCGCGCCGCCCGAGAAGACGACGACGCGACGCCCGGCGAAGCTCGCCTGGACGACGTGCTTCACCCGGTCGGACTGCTTGGACCAGTCGGTGCCTTCGTACATCGGCTTGGCCTCGGCCTGCTCGATATGGTCGCTCGGCAGCTTGACCTTGATGATGTGTGCGCCGAGCAGCGCCGCCATGTGCGCGGCATAGGCGCCGACGTCGAGCGCCAGCTCGCCCGACTTGGGCAGCGCGCCGCCTCGCGGATACGACCAGATCACCGTCGCGATGCCGACCGACTTGGCCTCGGCCGACATTTCGCGGATCTGCCCGATCATCTCGAACAGATCGTCCGAGCCCGGATAGATGGTGAAGCCGATCGCCGCACAGCCGAGCCGCACCGCATCCTCGACCGAGCCGGTGACGGCCTGGTTGGCGCCCTGCGCCCAGCTATTCGAGCTGTTGACTTTGAGAATCGTCGGGATCTGCCCGCCGAAGGTGGCGGCGCCCGCCTCGATCATGCCGAGCGGCGAGGCGAAGGCCGACAGCCCGGCGTCGATCGCCAGCTGCCAGTGATAATGCGGGTCGTATGCCGCCGGGTTGACCGCGAAGCTGCGCGCCGGCCCATGCTCAAACCCTTGATCGACCGGGAGAATCACCAGTTTTCCGGTCCCGCCGAGCTTGCCGTGCATCAGAATGTGCCCTAGATTGGCCTTGGTCGCCGGGCTGTCGGATTCGTATTTGTCGAGAATGGCTTGGACGACGGGCGTCATGAACGGCTCCTCTGCGGTGATGGTTTTGCGGGCGTGATACCCAGCACGGTTCGCAACTGCAACGCGACATTATGCTGATGCGTGATTGCGGCGAGCGCACTTGCCTTTTGCGCTGCAGCAAGGCTTTCGCGGCACGATGAGCGCTTCCGATACCCATGACCTGTCTCCCGCTGTCACCGCCCTGATGGCGGTCGCCTGCGGCGCGATGGTGGCCAATCTCTATTACGCGCAGACGCTGATCGGCGCGATCGGCCCCGACATCGGCCTGTCGCCATGGGTGGCAGGCGCGATCGTGACGCTGACCCAGCTCGGCTATGGGCTGGGCCTGGCCTTCATCGTACCACTGTCCGACCTGGTCGAGAACAAGCGGCTGATCGTCGTCGCAAGCACCGGCGCGGTGTTCGGCTGCATCGGCATCGCGCTCTCCGAAGGGCCGGTCAGTTTCCTGATCGCCGCCACGGTCACCGGAATCTGCTCGGTCGGCACGCAAGTGCTCGTGCCGCTCGCTGCCAAGCTCAGCAGCCAGGCGCGACAGGGCCGCACGATCGGGCTGGTGATGAGCGGGCTGCTGACCGGCATCATGCTGGCGCGGCCCTTTGCCAGCTTCGTCGCCGGTGCGATGGGCTGGCGCGGGCTGTTCTTCGTCTCGGCCGGAGTCACCGCGGCGGTCGGCCTCGCCTTGCTGGCGATGCTCCCGTCCTACCGTCCGCACAGCACGCTCCGCTATCGCGCGCTGCTCGCCTCGTCGGTCGATCTGCTGCGGCGCTATCCGGTGCTGCGCTTGCGGGCGGCCTATCAGTCGCTGATGTTCATCGCCTTCAACCTGTTCTGGACCGCCGCGCCGCTGGTGCTGACGCAGCGCTTCGGGCTGCGCGCCAACGGCATCGCCCTGTTCGCGCTCGCCGGCGCCGGCGGTGCGCTCGCCGCGCCGATCGCCGGGCATCTCGCCGACAAGGGCCGCGCGCGCACCACCACGCTCGCGGCGATCCTGTTGCTCGGCCTCTCCTTCGTCGCGGCCGACATGGTCGTCGCGGCGGGCAGCCTGATCGCGTTCGCGCTGACCGCGGTGCTGATCGATTCGGCGGTGCAGCTCAGCCAGATTTCGGGCCAGCGGATCATCTTCGGGCTCGACACGGCCGCCGGCGGGCGGATCAACGCCGCCTATATGTCGATCATGTTCCTGTTCGGCGCGACCGGCTCGCTGATCGGCAGCGCGAGCTTCGAGGCGGGCGGCTGGTCGCTGTCGGCGCTGATCGGCGCCGGCATCGGCGGGGTCGGGCTGCTCCTGTTCGCGCTGTTCGACCGGCGTGGCGCCCAATCAACGGACTGAAGCGCTTCCCCGGCGAAGGCCGGAGCCCAGTCGCGCAGCTCGGCGCAACCGAGCACAGCGCCAAAACCTTGGCCAATTCTCTTGGGCCCCGGCCTTCGCCGGGGAAGCGAAGCAGGACAAAGGCTCAGCGCGCCAGCGCCGCCACGCCCGGCAGATCCTTGCCTTCCATCCATTCCAGGAAAGCACCGCCCGCGGTCGAGACGAAGGTGAAATCGTCCGCCGCGCCGGCCTGGTTGAGCGCCGCCACGGTGTCGCCACCGCCCGCGACCGAGACCAGCGAGCCGCTCTTGGTCAGCGCCGCCGCGGTGCGCGCGAGCGCGACCGTCGCGGTGTCGAACGGCGGCGTCTCGAACGCGCCGAGCGGGCCGTTCCACACCAGGGTACGGCAATTCTTGAGCACGTCGGCCAGCGCCTCGGTCGCCGCCGGCCCGACGTCGAGGATCATCTCGTCGGCGGCGACTTCATGGACGTTGACGGTGCGCACCGGCGGATTGGCGCGGAATTCCTTCGCCACCACCACGTCATAGGGCAGATGGATCGTGCAATTGGCGCGCTCGGCGGCTGCGAAAATCTCTTCGGCAGTGCCCGTAAGATCATGTTCGCACAGGCTTTTGCCGACATCGACGCCACGCGCGGCGAGGAAGGTGTTGGCCATGCCGCCGCCGATGATGAGATGGTCGACGCGCGCGACGAGATGCTTGAGCACGTCGAGCTTGGTCGAAACCTTCGCCCCGCCGACCACCGCCGCGACCGGATGTTCGGGAGTGCCGAGCGCCTTGTCGAGCGCGTCGAGCTCCGCCTCCATCGCGCGCCCGGCGAACGCGGGCAGCAGATGCGCGAGCCCCTCGGTCGAGGCATGCGCGCGGTGCGCGGCGGAAAAGGCATCGTTGACATAGAGATCGCCGAGTTTGGCGAGATCGGCTGCGAACGCCGGATCGTTCTTTTCCTCGCCGGGATGGAAGCGGGTATTCTCGAGGATCGCGACATCGCCCGGCTGCAAATTGGCCATCGCCTCGCTTGCGCCGTCCCAGTCGACGAACTGCACCGGCCGCCCCAGCACGTCGGAATAGGGCCGTGTCAGCAGCGCCAGCGACATGTCCGGGTTGCGCATGCCCTTGGGCCGGCCGAAATGCGCGAGGATCAGCACGATCGCGCCCTTGTCGGACAGTTCGCTCACCGTGGGAAGCGTCGCGCGGAAGCGCGTGTCATCGCTGACTTTTCCGTCCGCCATCGGCACGTTGAGATCCTCGCGCACCAGCACGCGCTTGCCGCTGATGTCGCCCATGTCGTCCAGCGTCTTGAAAGCTCTCGTCATGATTCCACCCTGATGCTGTCGCCGACGCGGATCATCCCGCCGGCCAATACGCGTGAACAGGCGCCACCGCGCCAATCGGGCAGCAACGCCGCCTTGAGGCCGGGCGCCAGCGCTTCCATCCGCTCGCACGGGTCGGTCTCGCGCGTGATGGCGAGGACGACGTCGGCGCCGATGCGCAGCTTGGTGCCCGGAATTTTCGGCAGGTCGAGGCCATCGACCAGCAGGTTCGAGCGGCGTTCGTACCAGGGAATGCTGTGGCCGACTTCCGCCAGCGCGGCGTCCCAGTCGCCACGCTCGAGCAAGGTCACTTGTCGCCTGCCCTTGCCGCCCGGCTTGATGACCCCACGAAAGTCGCCGTGGATGCCACCCTCGAGCGTGACTTCGACCTGCTCGACGGTTTCCATCGGTCCCTTGGGCCGGCCATGGCGCGCGATGCCCGCCAGAACACCCCTCGCCCCGGCAAAGGCCGGAGCCGCTGCGTCATCGAGCGTATCGCCCGACACCAGAGCGGCCCCGGCCTGCGCCGGGGCGACAGAGTCGGTCATTACAGGAACTTCCCCATCGCGCCGGCGGTGTCGACCATCCGGTTCGAGAAGCCCCATTCATTGTCGTACCAGCTGACCACGCGGACGAGCTTGCCGTCCATCACCGCGGTCTCCAGGCTGTCGATCGTCGACGAGGCCGGCGTGTGGACGATGTCGATCGAAACCAGCGGCTCGTCCGAATAGACCAGCACGCCCTTGAGCGGCCCGCTTTCGGCCGCTGCCTTGAGCACCGCATTGACTTCCTCGACGCTGGTGTCGCGCGACGGCACGAACGACAGGTCGATCAGGCTGCCGTCGGGGACGGGCACGCGGATCGCCGAGCCGTCGAGCTTGCCCTTCAGTTCGGGCAGCACTTCGCTGACCGCGCGGGCGGCGCCGGTGGTGGTCGGGATGATGTTCATCGCGGCGGCGCGCGCACGGCGCAGGTCGGGGTGGATCTGGTCGAGGATCTTCTGGTCGTTGGTGTAGGCATGCACCGTCGTCATCAGCCCGCGCTCGATGCCGATCGCATCGTTGAGCACCTTGGCGACCGGCGCGAGGCAGTTGGTGGTGCACGACGCATTCGACACGATCGTATGCTCGGCGGTGAGCTTGTCGTGGTTGACGCCGAACACGACGGTCAGGTCGACATTCTTGCCCGGCGCCGAAATCAGCACCTTCCTGGCGCCGGCGTCGAGATGCTTCTGGCAGCTCGCGCGATCGGTGAAGAAGCCGGT
>CAXTEO010000126.1:0-11224 GCA_964243205.1 uncultured Sphingomonas sp. | reverse complement strand
GGGCAAGACCACCCGCTACCTCGGCACGCAGGATGGCGGCGGCAACGGGTCGTATGTCGAGACCGGTCGCTTCTTCAAGCTGACCACCTCGTTCCAATGGTAAGCTTGCACGCAAAGCGAGGGCGGCTGTCGGCCGCCGCCGCTATGCTCCTGATGCTCGGCCTGGCCGGCCCCGCGGTTTCGCGGGACTCCGGCCGGGTCGAGCGCCTGCCCGGCAGCTTGCGGCTCGACCAGGTGCAAGTGCTGGGATCGCACAACAGCTACAAGCGCTATCCGTCGGCCGAGGAAGAGGCGCGGATCCGCAGCCTCGCACCCGAACATTGGGACGAGCTCGACTACGGCCATCCGCCGCTCGAGGCGCAGTTCGCGATCGGCATTCGCCAGATCGAGATCGACGTCGCGCCCGATCCGCGAGGGGGGCTCTACGCCACGCCGTACCAGATGGCCGCGCCCGCGACGCGCACCGCGATGATGGCACCCGGCGCCAAGGTGCTGCACTTCCCGCAGATCGATACCGAGAGCCATTGCCTCGCCTTTCGCGATTGCCTGGCCGTGCTGCGCCGCTGGTCGGACCGGCATCCCGACCATTTGCCGGTGACGGTACTGGTCAACGCCAGCGACTTCCCGCCGATCGCGGGCTTCTGGCTGCACGACGCCAAGTTCGAGACCGCCGATCTCGACGCGCTCGACGCCGACATCCGCGCGGTGATGGGCCCGGACCGGCTGATCGTGCCCGACGCGGTGCGTGGCCGCCATGCGACGCTCGCCGACGCCGTCCGCGCGCATGGCTGGCCGACCCTCGCCGCGGCGCGAGGGCGCTTCCTGTTCGTGCTCGACGGCAATGCGCGGCACTATGCGCTGTACAAGGCCGGCCACCCGTCGCTGCAGGGTCGCGCGATGTTCGGCTATTATGGCGAGCAGGCGCCCGAAGCGGCGGTGTTCAACATCCAGGATCCGCGCGGCGAGACCGCCCGGATCGCCCGGCTGGTACGCGCCGGCTTCCTGGTGCGCACCCGCGCCGATGCCGACACCAGGGAAGCGCGCGCCAACGACGCGACGCGGCTCAACGCCGCGATCGCCTCGGGCGCGCAATTCGTCAGCAGCGACTATTATGACGGCGTGCCCAACCCGCATGGGTACGCCTATCGCGCCAGCCTGCCCGGCGGCGCGCTGGAGCGCTGCAACCCGATCACCGCGCACTGCGCGCATCCGATCCAAGGAAACCGCTGATGTTCCCCACGCTCGCGCTTGCCGCGCTCGCTGCCGCCCCGCTCCCGGCCGGCGACGCGCCGCCGCTGCCGGACGTGGTGATCGACGGCACGCTGCGCGACGCCGATCGCGGCAGCTATCGCGAACTGCCGTTCGAGGTGCCGCAAGGTGTCACCAAACTGACGATCCAAGTCGACGGCGCCGATCCGGCCAAGGGCATTTATCTCGTGCTCGGCGTCTATGATCCGCAACGCGAGCGCGGCTGGGGCGGCGCGATCAAACCGCACATCACCATCGCCGAGACCTTCGCCACCGGTTCCTATCTCCCGGGACCGCTGCCGGCGGGAAAATGGAAGCTCAGCGTCGCGGTCGCCTTCATGCGCCCCGGCACGGTCTCGCCCTATAAGGTGACCGTGCATTTCGATCGCGGCGCGGCGGCGCAGGCGCTCTCGGCGACGCCGGTCAAGGCCGGCCCGGGCTGGTATCGCGGCGATTTCCACACCCATACCGGGCAAAGCGACGCGGTGTGCCGCAGCGAGCCCAATCGCAAGCCGGTGCCCTGCCCGGTCTATTTCACGCTCAAGGCGGCGCACGACCACAGCCTCGATTTCGTGACCGTGACCGACCACAACGTTCGTTCGCACGTCGCCGAACTCGCCACGATCGCGCCGTTCTTCGACGATCTGCTGACCATTCCCGGCCGCGAAATGACCACGCAATATGGCCATTTCAATCTCCTCGGCGTCACCGACTTCGTCGAATATCGCCTCGGTGGTCCCGGCGGCCCGGGCCTGCCCGACATCAATGCGATGTTCGACGCCGCACGCGCTACCGGCGCGATCGTCTCGATCAACCATCCCGAAATTCCGACCGGCGAAAATTGCCTCGGCTGCGGCTGGTCGGCGCCCGGGACCGATTATGCCAGGGTCGGCACGATCGAAGTCGCCAATGGCGGCATCGCCGCCGATCATGGCGGCGCGTTCGATGACGGCGCAGGCTCCGGCACCGCCTGGTGGGAAAAGCTGCTCGACAAGGGCTTTCACCTGACCGGGATCGGCGGCAGCGACAATCACGATGCGATCGACGGGCATGGCGGCACCTCGCCGGTCGGCGCGCAATCGCCGGTGGGCACGCCGGCGACGGTGGTCTACGCCGCCGAACTGTCGCAACCGGGAATCCTTGCCGGGGTGCGGTCGGGCCGAGTGTTCATCGACCTGGAAGGCGCGCACCCCGGGCGCGTGCTCGACCTGACCGCCAGCGTCACGCGCGGCGCGAGCGTCGCGATGGGGGGCACGCTTCGCCGCCGTCCGGGCCAGGCGATCCACGGCACGGTGCAGATCGACGGCGCGGCCGGGAATCGCGTCGACCTGATCGTCGACGGCGCGCATCGGGTCCTCCCCGATGGCGGCCGCATCACGGCGCAGACCGCGAAACTGCCCTTCGCGATCGGCGCGCGCGAAGCGGCGCACTGGATCCGCGCCGACGTGCGCGCCGACGACGGTCGGCGCATATTGATCGGCAACCCGATCTATATCGATCGATAATCCTGGCGCATGTCGAGGGGGCAAGATGAAGACCGGGACCGATGACCAGCGCCGTGCCGATCGCTGATTTTCCTGTCTCGGATTTGCTGTCTCAACGTGCTCGGACAGCCGCAAGCAAGCCGCCGCCGATCGGCGAAAAGGCGAGTGGTGCGATCGCCAGCTGGCTGAGCGCGATCGCGCCGACCACCCAATAATAGGCCGGGTGAACGTGTCGCCGCACGACCAGGTCGGCGACCGGCCCGGCGAGCGCGAACAGCATGCCCACGCCGAACAACACCAATGGCGCGGCGGCGCCGAACGACGGCATCGGCAGCAGACGCCCAAGCCCGGGACCGAGGATCGACACGGTCGCGCCGAGCATCAGCCGCTTGTGCCACTCGCCGCGCTTGCGAAGCGCGATACCCGCGGCGACAAGCCCGGCGAAGACGGCGATGCCGACCAGATTCATCACCAGAAAAATCGCCGGCGGGAAGAATGACGGGATGTAGCCGTAATGGACGGTAAACAGCGTTGCGGCCACGCCCATCACCAGCATCGCCACGGCGAGCGCTGCGCCCAGCCAGCCGATCTTGCGGTGGAGCGCCGTCGATCCGCGCGCAATGAACGCGGGTTGCGCGACGAACAGCAACACCCACAGCGTGAAGACCGCACCATGCACGTGCAGCAGCAGCGGCAAAGCGGGTGTGTCGGTAAAATCACTCGGCACCGTCTGGCCAAAGCCGCCGATGAACACCGCCGCCATCGCCAGCGACATGACGAGATAGAAAGGGCGCCCGACCACCGCTGGTCGGGGACGCGTCATGCGAAGGCTATCGGTCATGGCATTCCCCCAAACCGTTCTGGAAGCGCAAAATCGCGAAGGCGAAGTTCGTTCAGTGGTCCGTCGGGCCCTCGCCGTCTCACTAATATCCCGTGACGGCGCGCGTCAAACGAAGCGGCCGTGATACAGGCGCAGGCCGGAAGTGCCCGCAAATGGCGTGCCGTCGCGGATCTTCGCGGCGTCGGGTGTGAGCGCCACCGTGCGAGGCAGCGAATCGAGCACCCGTTTCGCGGTTTCGCCGTTCCCGACGTTGACGCTGAGCAAGCGGGGACCGGCCAGGGTCACGAACAGCAGGTACACAAACCCGAAGCGCTCGCGAATCTCGACATGCGCGATGCTCGAATAGGGCAACCTGCGCTCGCGGAACACGCGGTATCGAATGCCGTCCCGCGCGATCGCGAAGCGCGGATTGAGGTTGTTGTGCGACGTGCCGCCCAACAGGCCTGCCTGTCGCAGGTAGAGGCCGCGCACCGGCACGATCATCGCCCCGTCCGCCGCGATCTCGCAGTGTGCGGTGTTCGTCGCGCCCCTGCGAAGCAATGCCACGATGCCGAACGCCGCGAAGACCGCCGGCGGGAAAACCGGCAGGACAAGCTGGATGATCGCGCTACGCGACATGGCACCCACTTCCCTTCACTGCGGTTCCACCAGCGCCATCCCGGCGAGCTTGGTCCGCACGGCTGGCGTGTCGGCGACCGGAACGACGGTCAACGCACTGCGCATCACCCCCATCGACGATTTGAACCCGAAGATCAGTATCTCGCCCGCCGCTACCGCGACCTCGTACGGCGTGACCGCGAAATCGCCTTGCGCGCCGGGAACCTCGACATCGAGGCGGTGCAGCCCGGCGGACACCGCGATCATGGTGAAACGCCGCGGCAACAGTTGCGCGACGACAATGCCGTCGACCGAAACGTCCATGCCCAGCTTCGCCACGGGACCCTTCGTATCGCGCATCACCACGATCCAGCCGGCACCCGCCGCCGTCGGGAAGGCGAGCAGTTCCGCTTTCCGTTCGTCGTTCGCCACCGCCATCCTGCGATTGCCCGCCAGACGGTTCAGATTGGCGAACAGGGCCGAGCCGAGGACCAACGGCATCACCACCTTTACGCCGCCGAACTGGAGACCGGGAGCACTGAGCTCGGCGAAAATCAGCGCGGCGTACAAGCCTCCGCCGACGGCCAGCGCGATCGCGAGGTTCCGGAGCGTCTTGCCCGACATGCTACAGTCCGAAGCTGATGCCGACGCGACCCGCGGTGGAGCCACGCACGGTCGATCCGCCGACACCGGCATTGACATAGACCTTGGGGCTCACCCGGCCGACCACGGCGCCCGAAAAGCCCTGCTGGCCGCGATAGGTCGCCAGGTTGAACGACACCGACAAAGTGCTGTCCGGAACGATCATCGTGCCGCCGAGCGCGACCGCGCTCGCAATCCCGGCATTGGCGGCGCGGATGTCGCGCCGCAGCCCGTTGACCGACGTCTGCAGCCCCCCGACCTGATCCTGCAACGTCCCGATCTGCTGCGACTGGGTCGCGTTGACCGATTCGATCGCCGCCATCCGTGCGTCCTGGCCAGCATCCTTGGTCTCGACGGCGGCCAGTCGGCCGTTCTGCACCGTGTCGGTATTCTCGACGGCGCCGAGGCGCGTGTCCTGCACCGCGTTGGTCGTCTCGACCGTGGTGATCCGCGTCTCATGATTCGCGACCTGCGTGGTGAGCACGGCAACGTTGCCCTGCACGCCGCCTACCGCCGTATCGACATAGTCCTTGTTGGCGGCGTCACTCCCGGCCACCGGCGCGCCGACATTCTGCACGCGATTGCCGCCCATGTCGACGGTCGCGCCCGCCGCTGCCGTGAGCGCGGTCGTCGCCGTCACGCTATCGCTCGTGGTGCCGCCGGTGACATTCAGGCCGCTGGTGATCGTCGCGCCGCCCAGCAGCCGGGCGGCCCCGGTGGCGGTCAATTGTATCGTCTGCGCCGAGCCGGTGAAAAGGAACTGCGAATTCACCGAGCTGAAGATCGCCGGCCCGTCGAATTGCGATCCGCTCGTCACGTGAATGCCGCCGGTGGTGAGTTGTCCACCGTTCGTGATCGTCGTGGTGTTGAGCGTGGAGCCCTGCAGGTTGACCGGCCCGCTGAACGTGACGGGCCCGTGGAAGTTCGTGTTCTTGTAGAAGTCGACCTGGCTTTCGAATTGCGCGTCGCCATTGGCCGATAGAAAGGCGTGGTTGTCCGCCGTTCCGGTATAGATCCCCTGGACGGTGTCGAAGTCCGATCCGACCAGACCCGTCTTGCAATCATTGTCCTCCGGCAAAGCAAGCTCGCCGTCGTCCAGGCAGACGGCCGAAAACCCCTCGATGCCCTGACTGCCGAAACGCACCTGCGCTGCCGCCGGAGCAGGCAGGATCGCGGTCGACGTGCAGGATGCGATCGTTGCAGCGCCACATATCATGCGCGACCAGATGGCCTGATGTGCCCGTCCGGTGCGCAGCCGCGCGCCGCGAGGTGCCAAGTCTTCAAACAACGCCGCCATAGGACCGTCCTTTGCTTCCGGACGGCCATCACGTCCGCCCGATGATTCTTTCGTTGATCGGTCTTTTGCGCAGCCTTACCCTGCGTGGCGCTCTCCGTTTGGGTAGGGGTCGTAAAATCATGCAGACCTTGGTTGCCCGGGCGGAGGCGGAAGTGCGGTATGATGATCCGTACGATCTGCCGCTCGAATGGCAGACGCTCGATCGGCTGATCGGCCAGGTCTACGAATGCGCGCTCGACCCTTCCCAGTGGGATGCGACGATCGAGCAGATCAGGCTGGCGCTGTGCCCGCCCGATTGGCGAACCGCCTTCCTGATGCTGGAGCAGCGCGACCCGCCGAGCGCCAAGTTCATCGCGTCCACCAATGTCGGGCCGGGCGTCGAAACGACGTACAGTGCGGTCTTCGCCTACAGCAATCCCTGGTCGCAACGGACATGGCCCGCGCGGAACGGACAGCTTATCGACACCGACGACATCCTGCCACGGGCGGAACTGCGCAAGACCGGCCTCTACAAGAACTTCCTCGCCGCCATGAACGTCGACCGCACGCTTTGCCTGATGCTCGATCGCCGCGACGGCGCGCGACTTGGCCTGTTGCTGATCGGCCCCGGCGATCGCGACCTTGCGGGCCTGAGGCGCGGCCTGCGAGTCCTCGGGCCGCATATCCAGCGCGCGGTCCGGATCAGCCAGCGCATCGCCAGTGTCGAGGTGGCGGCGAACGCCGCGCGCGCCGCGGCGAACCGCTCGCGCTATGCCTTGATCAGCCTCGACAAGGATTTCAACATCCTCTCGGTCAACGATCGCGTCGCGCATTACGAAGACGCCGGCCTGATCTCGACCGCCAACGCAAAGCTCACCTTCGTCGATCGGTCCAGCCAGCAGAAGCTCGTGAATTTGGGCTCGACGTCCAATGCGGATCTCGCATTCCATGCGATCGACCGCTCGGGCCGCGAACGGCCGGTGCTCGGCGTCCTGATCAAGCCCAAGACCGTCGCCACCATCGGCGGAGCGATCGCCGACGCCGCGCTGATCGTCACCATCGGAAGCGGGGTCGGCGAAGCACCCGTCTTGCGGATCGATCGACTCGCGCAATGGTTCGGCCTTACTCCGACCGAAGCGCGCGTCGTGTGCGCGCTGGTCGATGGGCGCTCCCCCCAGGACTATGCCGCGAGCAACGGCGTCAGCGTCAACGCGGTACGCTTTCACCTCAAGCACATCTTCCTCAAGACCGAGACCGTCAGCCAGGCGCAACTCGTCGCCCGGATGGCACAGATACCGCAGTGACGTGCGACCCGGAACGGATCGACGTTCGGCGCAGCCAGCGCATGACGGCCGCGCGATGGACGAGCCGGTGAAGTGGATGGTGCGCCGATCGTAGCGTGAAGCAGGGGGCGGACGTGATTGCGGCGGCTGACGCATCGCTCGATCCGATCGCGATGCTCGTGGACGCTTCCACGTATGCGACGCCCAAACGACAAAGGGGATGCGCCGGTCAAAGCCGCAACCGTTCCGGCAGGGCCAGCACCTGCCACGATAGCGGCGTCTGATGCGGCCAGCGCATCTTCATCTTCTCGACCGGGATCGACCAGACGGCGCGATCGAGATCGAACGCGTTTTACTTCGCCTACGCCGCTCCCCAGGACGCACGACAACATGCGAGGTCATCCAAAGCACGAACCCGATCGAACAAGATATCGGAAAATGGCGTGCTTTCCGGTCGCCTGGCGGACGCCGATGGGGGTCCGCGGACTGAAAAACGGTGCTCCAGAGACAAACCCGGGCACTCAGATCATTGGAGAATTTACGTCAATCGCCGCTGATTTCGCCATCGTCATCCGTGAGCTTGGCTTTCGTCCGACCACGTCGCGCAGCCTGTATCCCGTCCTCAATTTCTAACAGCAACGCACGCCCCTGGTCGGTCTTGCCGTTCGTATCCTCCTGATCGGCAGCAAACAACGCTTTGGCGCGCGCTGCCAGGTCGATCAGTTCGGCGTAACGCTCCTCGCCAAGTTTCTTACGAACCAGACCGAAGCTTTCGGTAAGCTTGTTGAATTCGCTGTCGATATTGCGGTTGGGGAAAACCAGGGTCTTGTCGATGAAGGTTGGAGCCCCGAGGATCATCGACCCCAGCGTATCGTAAATCTCGCTCAGCGATGCCGGGATATAAGGCTTGGAATTGAAATACGAATTGGGCCGGCTCATCGTTTTATCTCCGGACGAGAAATGACATAAGTATGATCGCCGCCGAGTTGGCTCGGACGGATGATGACGACGCGGCTCGGCCGGAAGTCGGTGTTGAAAAAACCACGAACCTGCGCCGTTCCCAGCGTCTTGCGGGTGAGCGTGACATCGAACGCGACGTCCTTCACCCGTGAATCCGGGCGGCGATAAGTGGTGTCGGTTCCAGAGCTATCATCCTCACGCCGGTTCACGCGAACAGGCCCTTTCCCCGCCGAATCGATGTCCAGTTGATTATAGCGCTCGCGAAGGTCTTCGCGAACCCGCCTGTCGATGTAATTGCCCAACGCCTCGCGCTCAGACAGTTTAGGCGTGAGTCGACCGGCTTTTAGCAGCGCCTCTCCTTTCTCATAGGCACTGTCGGTCTGCTGTTGCACGAAGCGCAACGTCTCGACCTGCAGCGGACCATAATCGTCCTTTACGCGAGCGACGATCGCCGCGCGCTGAAATCGCAAATCGTTCACCTTGGCGCTTAGGCGTTGAACCGTAACGATCGGCGTTCCGAATGCGTCTGTCGGACCGATCTCATCATAATGCCAGTTCGGATCGATCGCCTTGATCTGGGAGGTAAGCCGTCTGGACTGATCCTGCAGGAACTGCGTCATCGACTCGTTGGCGGGGCCGGTAAAGTCGAACAGGTTATCGGCGACCGCGATTAACGCGCCCCCCGGAGAATTCCGAAGTCCCGGAAACGACTGCTCCAGCGTCATGGGAATTTCGAACGCCCGACTGTTGCTACCCCGTGCGGGTTCCCGCTCCGCTTCGGAAACGGCCCTCGCTACTCGCTGTGTACCACGGAGAGAGTAAACCCTGCTTCCCGCAGCTCCGCCAGGGCCAAAAGTGAACCGCCCATTCTGCGGATCATGATACGGGTTGAATTTGAACTCCATGCCATCGGCGTTTCGCACAGATGGCAACCGCCCAGTTCGCAGCCAGCAGACAAATTCTCGTCGCTGTTTCGCTTCCGACATCTCCATTGCGCCGCCTCGTCTGATTGCGCCGGAACATATCAGCAACATTTTCCAACATTGCAAGCGCTACACCGAAATTCCCGCGTAGTTTCTCAGACAGTTCTGTATGAGGTTCGCCAAAACCCGGCTTTTCCGCGGGTTTCAGAATATGGTGCCGGAAGAGGAACCAGAAATTACATATAACTAGTTATTTTTAAGTATAATATTTCAGATCGTTTTCTCTAGTACCATCATGAGTACCAACATGGAGGTGAGATTTAGTGCTCCTTCGTTCGATTTTTTTCGGCGAATGTCCGCGTCAACGTCCGCGTTGGATTGGCGAACTTGACCCATTCCCGGTCACTCACGCTGCCCTTTCCGCTCCCCAAAAGCAGTCGCTCGTTCACGTGCGCGGATCGACCGCTTTGATCGCTTCAGCCCGGCGCTCGGAACGGCCTGAGTTGGGGACAAAGCCGTCATCGAGGCACACGCTGCTAGACGACAGCTATCGCTAGATCCCGTCGTTCGCGAGCAGATCGCTCGTCCAGCCGCCTACGCGGAAGTCTAGTGGTTTGCGGTCCGTCCGCTATTTGTTCATGTCCGATGGTGCGTTTCCGAAGGAATTCCCATGCCTACGATCGCTCGCACGCCTGCACCGTATCGAACGCGCATGTATTTGCTTGTTGCGCTGATCGTCACTGCGGCATTCGTATCGGCTTTTCTTGAATTCGGTCAGGGCATCGTGCTTGGCACCCTGTCGCGCATGACATTCGTTTATTTGCACGCCGCCGTCGTCACCGCATGGTCGCTACTTTTTGTGATCCAGGTGATGTTGATCCGCCTGCGCCGAGTAAGCTGGCATCGGGCACTGGGCATCGGCGGCATATGGCTTACGGCCCTGCTCGTTGGTGATGGCATCTACACATCCATCAGGGCGGCCAAACTCGGTGGGGGGCACGTCTTTGCTCCACCCGCGATCTTCCTAGCTTTCCTGCTTGTCCTCGCAATCGAAGTCGCCGTGCTCGCGGGTGTCGGACTGATGATGCGGGAGCGAACGGAGGTTCACAAGCGATTGATGCTGGCAGCATTTGTCGCGATGCTTCCCGTTGCCGTTGTGCGACTGCCACTTGGCGTGCTCGGGGGACCGTTAGGAGCGCTGGCGATCACAGACACGACGTTGATCGCGGCAACAGTATACGACGCGTTGCGGCGCGGCCGACCGCATTCGGCCTTCCTTGGCGCGCTCCTGTTCCTCTTCCTGATGCAACTTCTCTCTTTCGCTCTCGTCGCCAGTACGACGTGGAGCCGGCTTATCGCGTCAGCGCTCGACTGAAGGAGGAATTATTCTGCGTTGCTGCGATCGAGCGGTTGGGGGTACGTGATGCTGATCGGCGACCAAGCGCGGCGCGGCCGGCGAGGTTGGTGTTTAGCCGTCGGTCCAAGTTTGTCTGTGGGAAGGCTATAGCTGACATCATCCAAAGCTGGCCGACGGTCGCTACTGCGCTTTACCTTTCCACCTCGGATCCGTGGGATCATAATCGACTAGATCAAAGTCTCTTGCGCCCATCGCGTTGGCGGCATTGGTAGCCGAATTGATCTTCCAAGCGCCCGCCTGCTTGCACATTACCATCGTCAAATAGCCGGACTCCTCATGAGTCTCACCGCTCACCCACAAACCACTCCACGCGCTATAAACAATGGCCGTATGCGCATCGACAAACTTTATACGGGGCGGCTTATAGGCTATCCGCGTCTTGTCGATGTTCATGAAAGTGAAAAACTTGGCGTTGGCGTCGGTGATGTCGCGGCGGCCATCTATTTTGAGCCCGGGCATTGAAATGAACGTGCAGTCCTCGGTAAATAGCTTGCCGTAAGCAACCGCATCCCTCTTCCCGAACAGCACGTATTGCTGAACGACCACGCGGCTA
>CAXTEO010000125.1:0-11234 GCA_964243205.1 uncultured Sphingomonas sp. | reverse complement strand
GAAATTGAGCCCGCGTTTCCCGACGCTGGGCGCGGGCGGCGGCAGCGGCGTGGCGACCGGGTCGGCCGGGCGGTTGCCGACAAAGGTCTCGGTCAGCGCGTCGGCCGACAGCGTCAGAGTCAGCGTGCGGCGATCGATCGCATAGCCGCCGAAGCCGAGCCGCTTGGGGGTGATGCGCATCCATGCCGGCGGGCGTTCGCGGTTGAGCGAGATCGACGTGAACCCCTGCTTCCACGCGCTGGCGAGCTTGGCGCGGAGATCGAGCTTGGCAAGCTCGCGCGGCAGGCTTTGCTCGAGCCCGGCGATCACCGGCTTGAGCCGCGCATCGGCCTTGCTGGCGAATTCGATCCGCTGGCCGAGAAAGTCGATGCCGGGCGGGTTGGTCCAGTCGTACGCGATCGACACCTTGGCCGCGGGCGACCAATTGCCGACGATCGACAGCCGCGCGACGGCATGCACCACCGCATCGCCGGTCGCGGTCTTCGACACGATCCCGCCGACCTTCTCGGCCGCGATCGTCGCATGGATCGGCATGGTGATCGTTAGCCGATTGCCGCGGCCGCCGAGCACGAGCTTGCCGCGCCGCACCTCGCCGACGACGCGGCAGCCGAGATTGGGCAGCACCTTCAGCTTGGCGATGCCGAGATCGACGCGCTTGGCGGCGACGCAGGTGTCGAGCCGCTTGTCGATGCTCCACAATTTGCGCGGCGTCTGCGCCTCGAGCGCGCGCTGCAGATCGTCGAGCGAGCCCGAGATCGGCACGACGATCGACGAGCTCTGCAGCGGGAAGTTGGGCGCATCGTCGACGCGCGGCGGGGCGGGCGAGTGCACCGAATGGCTGCAGCTGGTGGTCAGCAGCAGCGGCGCGCCGGCGATCCACCAGATGGCCCGACGCAAAGGAACGACGCGACGGTTGTTCACGCTGCCTGCGACAATGCGTAGCGCCGGCAATGTTCGAGATAGCCGGCCTCGTGGCTCGCGGTGAGATCGACCACGCTGCGCCACAGCCAGGACGGCGCGTCGATCCCGGCGCCGCGATAATCGAGCAAGGTCTTTTGCCAGGCCGAACGGGCGGCGGCGTCCATCTGGCGGGCATGCGCCTTGCCGACGACGTAAGCGAGATAACGCGCGGCGCTGGTCGCCTCGCTGCGGGTGAATTGATCGACTTCGAGCTTGAGATCCTGCGGCATCAGCTCGCGCATCACGATCGGCTTGCCGAGCAGGCTGGTGGCGAGCATCCGTTCGCCCAGATTGGGGGCGAGCGCGCGCGCCCCGGCGATGACGCGCGCGGCATGGTCGGCCGGCATCGCCGCCGGGTCGGTCGAGGGCGCGGCGGCCTCGATCGCTTCCTTCAAGTCGATCAGCGCGATCGAATCGGGCTCCTTCTTCGATCCGCCGATCGCCACCACCGCGGCGAAGCGCAATTTGCCGAGTGAGCTGCAGCCCTTCATCCAGTAAGCGGCATCGGCGAGGCGGATCCGGCTGTCGGCGGCGCGGTGCGACAGGCCGAGGATCATCGCGCGCACGGCATCCTGGTCGAACAAGGCGGCGAGCCCGTCCTGCTCCTCGGGCGTGAGCGCGAAGAATTTCTTGCCGAGCGGAATGCGCGGCTCGACGTCGCTCAGCCGTTCCGAGGCGAGATGCTTCCAGCGCCGCCCGAGCGCACGGCGGCGCACGGTGCGCACGACGCCGGGCTCGGGCGTCGCGGCCTCGCTGCCCGGGTCGCGCAAAGCGAGGTCATAGCCCTCGACCATCTCCTCGATCATCCGCGCGGTGGTTACGCCCGGCAAGTCCGAGCCGCGCGCGGCGGTGGCGAGCGACAGGCCAAGCCGGATCAGATCGTGCGCCGGATTGCCGATGACGGTCTGGTCGAGGTCGCGAATCTGCACGTCCACCTGGCCCTCGGCGCCGGCGAGCGGGCCGAGATTGCCGAGATGGCAGTCGCCGCAGATCCAGATTGCGGGCCCGGCCGGCAGCGTCTTCGCCGCCGGCGATGCTGCCAGCCATTCGTAGAATTTGACGGTGTTGCCGCGGACATATGCGTGCGTCGAGCTCGCCATTTTCAATACGCGCGACTGTTCGAGGACCGACGCCCGATCGCGCACCGTCATGTTGCTCATTGCTTTGCCGTGTCCGTCATATGGCGGCAAAGCGCGGGGCGAACCTTCTGTTCCGCCCCGCGACGATATTTGTATCGAAATGTTGCTGCGCGCGCTTACGGCGTGGAAATCTGCACGATCGCATCGACTTCGACCGCCGCGCCGAGCGGCAGCGACCCGACACCGACCGCGCTGCGGGCGTGTTTGCCGGCCTCGCCGAACAACGCGACCATCAGGTCCGACGCGCCGTTGGCGACTTTGGGCTGGTCGGTGAAATCGGCGGTGCAATTGACGAACACGCCCAGCTTCACGATTCGTTCGACGCGGTGCAGCCCGCCGAGCGCAGCCTTGATCTGCGCGACGAGCATCAGACCACACGCCTGCGCCGCCTTCTGGCCGCCGTCGAGATCGACCGAATCGCCGAGCCGACCGGTGACCAAAGCGCCGTCGACGAACGGCAGCTGACCGGAAATATACAGCAGCCCGCCCGCATCGACCGCGGGGACATAGGATGCGACCGGCGCCGCGGGTGCGGGGAGGACGAGGCCGAGTTCGGCGAGCTTGCGGTCGATACGATCGGTCATGCGGGGTTCCTTTCGAGAGCGGAGGCGGCGGGCACGCCGGCGGCGAAACGGTCGGCGATCCAGGTCTGCGCCACCTGCCAGTCGTCGATGCGCGCGTGCGCGTCGCCCGCGGCGGGGACGTTGGGGGCAAGGCTCGGCTCGGAGATCATGTGCAGCCGGAACACGCCGGGAGCGTGCTTGGCGACCGAACTGTGATGGTGCGCGAGATCGTCGACGAAGACGGTGACGGGATCGCCATGCTCGGCGACCAGTCGCGCGACTGGATCGCCCTTGCCGCCCTGGTTGGTCTCGACGCGGTAATCCATGTCGTGGCCGAGCAACTGCGCGATCCGCGGCTCGCGATTATTGTCGGTGAGGTTGGTCAGGATCACCACGTCGGCGACCTCGGACAATGCGGCCAGCGCTTCGCGCGCATGCGGCACCAATGTCTGCCGCTCCATTTCGGCCGGGAAGAAACCGTTGAGCAGGTCGAACATCTCGGCCTGAGTCGGCGCGGGGCCGCCATCGCGGCGCGTCATGCTCGTCGCGAAATCGCCGCCATTGGCGGAAAAGTCGATGTCGTGCGCCTCGCGCAGCCACACGCCGAAGTGCCGCACCATGTGCAGCAGCACTTCGTCGCAATCGCAGATCAGCAGGCCCTTCATTCGTAATATCCCGGATCGAGCGCAGTGCGCGCCGCGACGATCGCTTGCGGGGTGACGTCGAGGCCGGCGGCACAGGCGATCAGGTCGGGCTCGTAATTTTCGAGGAAACCAAGGGCGGCCGACAATATTGCCGGCTCGCCGGCGCGCGCGCGCAGGTCGGCCGGGTCGAGGCCGGTCGTGTCGAGCAAGCGCTGCGCACGGTCCGGCTCGGCCAGCGTCCAGACCAGCGCACGCAGCGCGAGCTCGGTGGGGTCGGGGTTTGTCTCTGCGGTGCGCATTGCGTAGGTAGACCCATGGACCAAGGAATGGCCGGCGTGGCAAAAAGGGTGCTCGTTGTCGAGGACAACGAACTCAACCTCAAACTTTTCTGCGACCTGTTGCGTGCGCATGAATATGAGACCGAGGGAGTGCGCGACGGCCGCGATGCGGTGCCGCGCGCGCGCGATTTCGCGCCCGATCTGATCGTGATGGACATTCAGATGCCGCATGTCAGCGGCTATGAGCTGATCGTGCAGCTGAAGGCCGATGTGGCGCTGCGCGCGATCCCGATCATGGCGGTGACGGCCTATGCCGGGCGCGAGGACGAGGAGCGCATCCGCGCGGCGGGGGCGGATGCCTATGTGTCGAAACCGATTTCGCTGATGCGCTTCGTCGATGCGGTGGCGGCGTTGTTGTGACCGCCTCAGCCGATCCTCCCCCGCCAGGGGGAGGTGGCGCCGAAGGCGACGGAAGGGGAGGTAAGCGAGCGCTCTGGTAGCAGGAGACTGCGCTTCCGCCCCCTCCGTCTCGCTGCGCTCACCACCTCCCCCTGGCGGGGGAGGATCGAACGCTGGTGACCTCGCCACGCCGTAGACCCCGAACGCGAAAAAGGCCGCCGGGCGGATGCCCGCGGCCCTTGTCGTCGCAACCGGCCTTGCGGCCAGTGGCTTACTTGATCTTGGCTTCCTTGAACTCGACATGCTTGCGCACGACGGGGTCATACTTGCTGAAGCTCAATTTCTCGGTCTTGGTGCGCGGGTTCTTCTTGGTGGTGTAGAAGAAGCCGGTGTCCGCCGTGCTGACGAGCTTGATCTTGACCGTGGTCGGCTTTGCCATGACCTGAATTCCTGTGATCTGAAAATGCAAAAGCGGCGAACCGGCCGCCGCTCTGAAGCGCTGCCCGATGGCGTAAGCGCTCTGCAATGTCAAGCGCGGGGGGCGATTCGCGCGCGTTTAAGCGCGTGTTTACCATTCGACGCGTACGCTTCGCGTCGAAGGGGTGCGGCGATGCGAACACTGCCGATGGCGATCGATCCAGTCCAGCAAGAGCTGGCCGCGCGAGTCGGGCTGATCGGCCTGCACGCCGCGACCACTTCCACGGCGATGCTTGCGGCCCAGGTCGATGCGATTCGCATCGCTGCGGTCGGGCACGGGCTGTATCCGGCGGTGGCGGTCACGCATGCCATTGCCGCTGCGCTGGCGCGGGGCGAGCGCGGCGCGCTGGTGCTCGGCTGGATCGCGATCCTGCGCGACGCCGTGTCGTGTGACCGCCATGACGCGCCCGCATGCGAGACCTATGCCGCCGCCTGCTCGGTTCGCCTGAACTGATCCGATGGACGCGCTGATGGCCGCGCTCGTCGCGGCGCTCCTGACTCACGCCAGCGACCGTACGCCGTGGACCGCCGCGTTGCTCGGCGATCGGTATGCCAACAAGGCCGCGGTGATCGCCGCGACCGCGCTGGCGCTCGCCTTCGGCAATGCGCTCGGCGTGGTCGGGGGCGTGCTTGTGGCGCCGTTGCTGTCGCCCAAGGCGAGCGACCTGCTGCTGGCGTTCGCTTTGCTTTCGGCCGGAGGCTCGGCGCTTTGGCCGATCAAGCCGGCGAAGCTGCGCGACTGGCGGCTGGGCGCGTTCGGCGCGAGCCTGGTGGCGATTGGCATGCTCGGCTTTGGCGACCGCACGCAATTCATCACCGCCGCGCTCGCCGCGCGCAGCACGACGCCCGCGCTCGCCGCGGTCGGCGCGACGGTCGGTGCGCTCGCGGTCAACGTCCCCGCGATCCTGTCGGGCACGCGGCGCTTGCGCCGTGCGCCGACCACGGCGCTACGCTTTGCAGCTGCGGCGGTGCTGCTGATTTTCGGGGCAGTGCAGGGTCTGGGCGCGCTCCGGCTTATTTAGCGAGCCGATCGATCTGATCGTATTTTTGTCCACGCGACAGCGGAGCCAATGCGCTAGGGGATCGTTACTGCAACGAACCAACTTCTGGAGTGCCCCCGATGGCTGCCGACGCGCTGAAGACCCCGACCGACCTGCAGAGCAATGCGACCAAGACCGTCGCCGAAGCGCTCAACGGCATTCTCGCCGATTCGTTCGCTTTGTTCTTCAAGACCAAGAACTTCCACTGGCACATGTCGGGCCCGCATTTCCGCGACTATCATCTGTTGCTCGACGAGCAGGCGGCGCAGATCTTCGCCGGCACCGACGATATCGCCGAGCGCGTGCGCAAGACCGGCAACACGACGTTGCGCTCGATCGGCGACATTGCGCGGCATCAGTCGATCAAGGACAATGACGCCGCCTTCGTCGCGCCCGCCGCGATGCTCAAGGAATTGCGCGACGACAATCTCAAGCTGGTCGAGGCGCTGCGCGAAGCCAAGGACATTGCCGACGAGGCGAAGGACAATGCCACCAGCGCGATGATCGATAACTGGACCGACGATGCCGAACGCCGCGCCTGGTTCCTGTTCGAGACCGGCAAGACCGCCTGAGGCGCACCTGTAAGGATCGGTATCCCGTCGCCGTCATGCCCGCGGAAGCGGGGATCCCGCTGTCTGGCCCCACGCTGGCAGAAGAAGTGGGACCCTCGCTTTCGCGAGGGTGACGGGTTGGGTCGGTCAAAGCGACCTGCTTTAGTGGAAATCGTGGCTGCGGATTGGAATGAGGTCTTCGTCGCCCTTCCCGCCACTGCGCGGCGGCCAGCTTTCCAGGGCGCGCTGTGGCGGCGGTTTCCAGTCGGGCTTGCGATCGCGCGGGTCGATCGTGCCGCCATGCGTGGCGCCATCGCCGGGTACGGTGAGGCGCGGCAAGTCGATATCGCCGATCTGGCGCAGCATTCCAGTCAGATCGGTGATGCGGTCGGCGATGATGTGGATCGTGCCGCTTTCGCTCTGCACCCGCCCGGTGATGCCGAGCATCGCCGCCGACATCACCGTGCGGCGCTGCGCCTCGAAACGATCGGGCCAGAGGATCGCGTTGGCGATGCCGGTCTCATCCTCGAGCGTGACGAACACCACGCCCTTGGCGCTGCCCGGGCGTTGTCGCACCAGGATCAGGCCGGCGACTTCGACTTTCGCGCCCTCCTTCATCCGCTTGAGATCGCCGCAGCGCGTGATGCGCCGCCGGTCGAGCTCGCCGCGCAGGAAGCTCACCGGATGCGCGCGCAGCGACAATTGCGTCGCGCGATAATCCTCGACCACTTCGCGCCCCACGGTGAGCGCGGCGAGCACGGCGCTCGGTTCGGTCGGCGATTCGATCGCGGCGAACAGCGGCAGCGGCTTCTGCCCGAGCGCCTTCACCGCCCACAGCGCCTGGCGCCGGTCGAGCCCGAAGCCGTGGAAGCCGTCGGCCTGCGCGATCTTCTCCAGCGTCAGCAGCGACACGCCGCCGCGGCGCCAGACGTCTTCGATCGACGTGAACGGTGCTTCGCCGCGTGCCATGAGGATGCCGCCGGCTTCGGCACCGGAGATGCCGAGGATGATGCGCAAACCGAGACGAAGGGCGGATTTCTCCCCTCCCGCTTGCGGGAGGGGTTGGGGGTGGGCGCGCGCTCCGTTACGTTCGGCACCGTTTGTGGCTGGTGTCGCGCCCACCCCTCGATCCCCTCCCGCAAGCGGGAGGGGAGGAAGAAGAATCGTATCCCATTCACTCCGGTTCACGCACACCGGCTCGATCTCGACCCCATGCTCGCGCGCATCGCGCACGATCTGCGCGGGCGCGTAGAAACCCATTGGCTGCGCGTTGAGCAAGGCCGCGCAGAACACCTCGGGATGGTGGCACTTCAGCCAGCACGACGCATAAGCGATCTTGGCGAAGCTTGCCGCATGGCTCTCGGGAAAGCCGTAGCTGCCGAACCCTTCAATCTGCTTGACCAAGCGCTCGGCGAAATCGAGCGAGATGCCATTCTTGAGCATGCCGTTGATCAGCTTGTCGCGAAACTCGCCGACCCCGCCGGTCATCTTGAAGGTCGCCATCGCCTTGCGCAGCTGATCGGCCTGTGTCGGTGAAAAGCCGGCCCCCACGATCGCCACTTGCATCGCCTGCTCCTGGAACAGCGGCACGCCCAGCGTCTTGAACAGCACGCTGCGCAACTGCGGGCTGGGATACTCGATCTCGACCTTGCCTACGCGCGCTTGTTCGCGCAGTTTGAGGTACGGATGCACCATGTTGCCCTGGATCGGCCCCGGCCGCACGATCGCGATCTGGATCGCAAGGTCGTAGAATTTCTCCGGTCGCATCCGCGGCAGCATCGACATTTGCGCGCGGCTCTCGATCTGGAAGGTGCCGAGCGTGTCGGCCTTTTGAATCATCGCATAGGTCGCGGAATCATTTCCCTGCAGCACCTCCGCCGCCATCGTCACGACTTGGCCCTTATGCGCCTCCAGCAAGGCGAAGGCACGGCGCAGGCATCCCAGCATGCCGAGCCCGAGAATGTCGACCTTCATGAAGCTGAGATATTCGATATCGGCCTTTTCCCATTCGATCACGCGGCGGTCGATCATCGCCGCGGGTTCGATCGGAATCAGCGTGTCGAGCCGGTCGCGCGTCAGCACGAAGCCGCCGGGATGCTGCGACAGATGCCGCGGCGTGCCGATCAATTGCGTGGCCAGCTCGAGCGCCAGCGCCAACCGCGGCTCGCTCGAGTCGAGGTTGAGCGCAGCGACGTGCGCCTCGGGCACGCCGTCGTTCGACCAGCCCCACACTTGCGAGGCGAGCGCGGCGGTCATGTCTTCGGGCAAACCCAGCGCCTTGCCGACCTCGCGGATTGCGCCGCGCGAGCGATAGCGGCTGACCACCGCGGTCAGCGCGGCATGGTTCTCGCCATAGGTTTCGTATATCCACTGGATCACACGTTCGCGTTGCTCATGCTCGAAATCGACATCGATGTCGGGCGGCTCGTCGCGATCCTCCGACAAAAAGCGTTCGAACAGCAATTGATGCTTCACCGGATCGATCGAGGTGATGCCGAGCACGAAGCAGATCACCGAATTGGCCGCCGAGCCGCGGCCCTGGCACAGAATCTCCTGGCTGCGCGCATATTGCACGATCGAATTGACCGTCAGGAAATAGGCGGCGTACTTCCAGTGCCGGACCAGCTTGAGTTCCTTGGTCAGCAGATGGCGATAGCGCTCGCTCGGCCGCGCACCGGCGAAACGCACATTGAGCGCGCGCCACGCCATCCGCTCGAGCGATTTCTGTGGCGTGTGCTGCGTCATCACCTTTTCGTCGGGATATTGGTGTTTCAGCTCGCGGAGCGAAAAAGTGCAGCGCTCGACGATCGCTTCGGACGCGGCGAGCGCCTGCGGGAAATGCCGAAAGCGCCGCGCCATTTCGGGCGCCGGCTTGAGATGGCGGTCGGCACTGCGTTCGCGCCGGAAGCCGAGTTCGTCGATCGTGCAGCGGTTGCGGATCGCGGTGACGACGTCCTGCAGCATGCGCCGCGTCGGCGTGTCGTATAGCACGTCGCCGGTGGCGAGCGGGGTCAGACCGTATCGCTGCGCATGTTCGGCTAAATCGTGCAGCCGCTGCGCATCGCCGGGGCGGCGATGCTGGGTCAGGCAGACATGCCCGCGCTCTGCAAAGGCATCGGCCATCCAGCGCAAGGCGAGCGGGTCGCCATGATCGGCAAGACCGGGCACCAGCGCCGCGACCAGCCCGTCGGCATGCTCTGCAACATCCTCCCAATGCAGGAAGCATTGCCCCTTTTCGCCCTTTTGCGCGTTGGCGCGGCCCTTGCCCAGCGTGAGCAAGCGGGTGAGGCGGCTCCACGCCGGTCGGTCCTCGGGCCAGACGAGGACGGAGGTGCCATCGACCAGATCGAGCCGGCAGCCGACGATCGGGCGGATATGCAGATCGAAATGCTTGGCGAGTTCGTCACTGGCATAGAGCGCACGCACCACGCCGCCGACCGAATTGCGATCGGTCACCCCCAGCGCCGGCATTCCCATCAGCGCCGCCGCCTTGAACAGATCCTCGGGCGACGACGCCCCGCGTAGGAAGCTGTAATGCGTCGTCACCTGCAGCTCGCACCAGCTCATCCGAACGCACCGTGCATGAACCAGGCGAGATCGCCGGTCTCGCCGCGCTCGCCATCGCCGCGGCGGAACAGCCAGAAGCGCTGGCCGGCTTCGTCCTCGACCTGGAAATAGTCGCGCACGCTGTGGCGCTCGGTGCCGCGCTTCCACCATTCGCCGAGGATCCGCTCGGGGCCATCGGCGCGCGCGACGCGGTGCGTCGTGCCGCGCCAGGTGAAGCGCCTGGGCGGCTGATCGGGCAGTTCGGCGAGCACATGATCGAGCAGTTCGGGGCGATGCAGCAAGCGCACCGGGCGCGGCCAGCGCGGATGCCATGGGTGGAGCTCGGGCGAGCGGTCGAGCTGGCGGACATCGTCGGGCTTGAGTTTCGCCACGGCGCGGGTGGGCGGGTCGAGCGGCGGCGCCGATGCGACCGAGCGTTCTGGCACGTCGCTTTCGACCGGCACGCTGCGCCACAATGCGTTCGAGCCGATGCGGTTGGCGAGCGTGTCGATCAGCGGCGCGAGATCGGGCGTGCGCTCTTCCAGCGTCTCGGCAAACGCCTCGGCGCCGAGCGGATCGGCGCGCCGGACATGCAGCGCGAGGGCGTCGATGCCATAGCCGGGCGCGATCTCCTCGATCCGCCGCACCGTGAGGCGCAGCAGATGCACGCCGTCGCGGGTCGGGCGGGCGAGGCCGATGCGCAGCCGTTGCGGCATGCCGTCGATACGGTCGGCGACGAGCTCGACCGCGCGCGCGCCGAGCCCGGCTTGCGCGAGTTCGGTCATCAGGCGCGGCATGAGCTGGCCGAGCCAATGTTCGATCGCCTCGGCGGTGGCGATCGGCTCGGCGAAGCGCTGCACGACGGCGATATGCTCCGGGACGGGAACGGGCTCGAGCGGTTCGGGCAGTCGCCCGCTCGCCTGGTCGAGCCGTGCGATCAGTGCGCCGCCGAAGCGGCGCGCGAGCGGCGCGCGCGGGAGCGCGGCGAGCTGGCTGACGGTGTCGATGCCGAGACGTTTGAGCAGGTCGATCGCGCGCTGCTCGAGGCGGAGCGCGCGCGTTGGGAGCGGGCCGAGCGCATCGATGAGCGCGGCGGGAGCGACGATGCAATATCCGTCGCCCCGGCGCAGGCCGGGGCCGGGCTGTTGTGGGTCGGGCGGCTGGTCCACATCGCAGCGGCCCCGGCCTGCGCCGGGGCGACGGTGTGAGCCAAAGCGCGCCAGCGCCCACGCCGCGCCCGGCGTATCCGCCACCGCGACACGCGCGGTAAAGCCGGCGCGTGCCAGCAAGCGCACGATCCGCTGCGCCATCCGCGCCTCGCCGCCGAACAGGTGCGCGGTGCCGGTGATGTCGAGGAACAGCCCGTCCTCGCCCGACGGCATCACCACCGGACACCAGCGCCGCGCGGCGAGCATCGCCAGCCGCAGCAAGGCGGCGCGGTCGCCCTCCGAATCGGCCGGGCGGATGTCGAGTTCGGGCACCAAGGCACGCGCTTGCGTCACCGCCATGCCCGGCGCGAGGCCGAGCGCGCGCGCGGCGGGGCAGGCCGCGGCGATGAGGAGTTGGTTGCCCTGCTGGAGTGAGGTGATGCGAGGATTCTTACTCCCCTCCCTGGAAGGGAGGGGTTGGGGGTGGGT
>CAXTEO010000124.1:0-11817 GCA_964243205.1 uncultured Sphingomonas sp. | reverse complement strand
AGATCGACCGCATCGTCGGGATCGAGATCGGCGGCGACGATTATGTCGTGAAGCCCTTTTCCCCGCGCGAAGTGGTGGCGCGCGTCGGTGCGATTTTGAAGCGCGGTACGGTCGCGCCGGTCGGCGCGCGGACGGTGGCGCACAACCGCCTGACGCTCGATACCGAGGGCTGGGAAGCGCGCTGGGACACGGCGCCAGTGGCGCTGACCGCGACCGAATTCCAGCTGCTGCTGCTGTTCGCCACCAGCCCGGCCAAGGTCTTCACGCGCGATGCGATCATCGATCGGCTGCACGGCCCGGGCTTTGCCATCACCGACCGGACGATCGACAGCCATGTCCGCAACCTGCGCGGCAAATTCCCCGACGTGGATCTGATCGAGACGCGCGCCGGGATCGGCTATCGCATCGGCCGCTGTGGGTGATCGTCGGCTGGCTCAAGGATCTGGCCAAGGCGCATTGGCCGCGGCTGCATTTGCGCGCGATCCTGTTCGGCACCTTGCTGTTCGTCGCCACCCTGCCCGGCGTCGCCGCGCTGACCTTGCGCGTCTATGAAAATACCATCGTCCAGCAGACCGAGTCCGAACTGATCGCGCAAAGCGTCGTGCTGGCGGCGGCGTATAAAGCGGCGTGGCGCGGCGGCGCCCCCGATCCGATGTCACGCCCGCTCGCGCCCGAAGCGCCGGGCATCGACTTGCGCACCATGCCGGTGCTGCCGCGCGCGCCGCGCGGCGTCGCGGCCGGCCCGGCCGACGCGCACGCCGTCCAGGTCGCCGGGCAATTGCGCCCGATGGTGCGCGATGCGGTCGCGGTCACGCTCACCGCCACGCGCCTGCTCGACGCGCATGGCACCGTCGTGCTCGGCGGCGACGATACCGGCACCAATTATGCCGCGCTGAGCGAGGTGCGCGCTGCGCTCGGCGGGCATGCCGCGACCGTGCTGCGCGCGCGCACGGCGGACGAGATGCGCGACTGGCGCGCCGGGCTCAGCCGCGCTTATGCGATCCGAGTCCACCATGCGCGGCCGATACTCTCCGACGGCAGGGTGGTCGGCGTGGTGATGGTGACGCGTAGCCCGCGCGGGCTGTTCATCGGCATCTGGCAGGATCGGTTCGCGATCCTGCTCGGCACCGGGCTGATCTTCGTCACCTTGCTGGTGCTGGCCGGATTGTTGTCGCGTGGCATCGCGCGCCCGATCGCGGCGCTCGCGCGTGCCAGCGAGGAGGTCGCGCGCGGCGTGCCGGTGGTGCCCGAGACGCCGGTTACCGCCGCGATCGAGATCGCGATCCTCTACGACAATTTCCGCGCGATGGCCGAGCGGATCGAGCGGCGCTCGCGCTACCTTCGCGATTTTGCCGCCGCGGTGAGCCACGAATTCAAGACTCCGCTCGCCGGCATTCGCGGTGCGCTTGAACTGCTCGGCGATCACGGCGCGGAGATGCGCGACGAGGAGCGGCGGCGTTTTCTCGGCAATGCCGCGGCCGATGCCGATCGGCTCGCGCGGCTGGTGCAGCGCTTGCTCGATCTCGCGCGCGCCGACATGATGACGATCGAGGCCGATGCGCAGGCGGATGTGGTCGCGGCGGCGCGGCGCGTGGCGGATTCGTTCCGCGCGGATGGTTTTGCGGTCCTGGTCGAGGCGGGCGCAGTGCCGCCGGCGCGGGTGACGGGCGCGGCGATCGAGACGATCCTCGAAACGGTAGTCGAGAATGCGCGACAGGCCGGCGCGACGTGCGTGACGATCCGGCTGGAGGCGGGCGGGGGAGTGTGCGTGACGATCGCCGATGATGGGCCCGGCGTCGCGCCGGCCGATCTCGAGCGGATCTTCGAGCCGTTCTTCACTGGCCGGCGCGAGGCGGGCGGGGCGGGACTCGGCCTGGCGATCGCGCGATCGCTGCTGGCGGCGAGCGGCGGGACGATCATGGCCGAGCCGGTCGCGCGGGGGGCGTGTTTCCGCATCGGGCTGGTTGCCGTTGGGTGATCGAATACACCCTCGTGGAACCCCCGGCGCGAGCCTATGTTAAACGGATATGCGCGCTTTTGCCGACCTTCTCGACCGGTTGATCTACACGCGCTCGCGCAATGCGAAGCTCAAGCTGATCAGCGATTATCTGCGCGTCACGCCCGACCCCGATCGCGGCTGGGCGATGGCGGCGTTGACCGGCGAGCTCGATCTGCCGGGGGTGAAGCCCGCGGTGATCCGCGCTTTGATCGAACAGCGCGTCGATCCGGTGCTGTTCCGGATGAGCCGCGACTATGTCGGCGATACCGCGGAAACGGTGGCGTTGCTGTGGCCAGCGCCGATCGTTCCGCCCGTCACCAACGGCGAACTGACCATCGCCCAGGCGGTCGACCGCCTCCTCTCGCTCTCCCGCTCCGATACGCCCGCTGCGCTTGCCGGCATGCTCGACCGGCTCGATGCCGATGAGCGCTTCGCCTTGCTCAAGATGGCGACCGGGGCTTTGCGCATCGGTGTGTCGGCACGGCTCGCCAAGACCGCGCTCGCGCAGGAATTCGGGCTCGATGTCGAGGCGGTCGAGGAAGTGTGGCACGGCATCGCGCCGCCCTATACGGCGTTGTTCGACTGGGCCGAGGGGCGCGGCGTCCAGCCGACCGCGGCCGACGTGCCGGTGTTCCGCCCGTTCATGCTGGCGCACCCGCTCGAGGATCTGCGCGTCGATCTCAAGGATTATGCCGCGGAATGGAAATGGGACGGTATTCGCGTCCAGCTCGTCCATGTTGCGGGCGAAACGCGGCTCTACAGCCGCACCGGCGACGACGTCACCGCGTCCTTCCCCGAAGTGGCGCGCGATTTCCGTACACCGGGCGTGCTCGACGGCGAATTGATGGTGAAGGGCGACGCGCAAGGCGCGGCGACCGAAGAGGGCGGCGCGGCGAGCTTCAACGCGCTCCAGCAACGGCTCGGGCGCAAGATCGTCTCGGCCAGGATGCTCGCCGAGGCGCCGGCGTTCGTGCGGCTCTACGACATCCTGTATGACGGCGACGAGGATCTGCGCGCGCTGCCGTGGGAGCAGCGCCGGCCGCGGCTCGATGCTTTCGCGGCGCGGCTCGACCCGGCTCGGTTCGATCTCAGCACCGTCATTGCCGCTAAGGACTTTACCGAGCTCGAGGGCATTCGCGCCGGCGCGCGCGACGCGGCGATCGAGGGGGTGATGCTCAAGCGCCGCGACTCGCCCTATCTCGGCGGACGCAAGACCGGGCTGTGGTACAAATGGAAGCGCGACCCGCTCACCGCCGATTGCGTGATGATGTATGCGCAGCGCGGGTCCGGGCGGCGCTCGTCCTTCTACAGCGATTACACGTTCGGCTGCTGGACCGAAACGGGCGAGCTGCTCCCGGTCGGCAAGGCCTATTCGGGCATCACCGACGAGGAATTGAAGATGCTCGACCAGTTCGTGCGCGGCCATACGCTCGCGCGATTCGGCCCGGTGCGCGAGGTCGAGAAGAGCCTGGTGCTGGAGATCGCGTTCGATTCGATCCATGAATCGAAACGCCACAAATCGGGCGTGGCGATGCGCTTTCCCCGCATCGCCCGCATCCGCACCGACAAGCCCGCGCCCGAGGCCGACACGGTGGCGGGGCTCAAGCGGATGATCACCTGATCCCTCTCGACAGGACCGGCGAGGGCATTAGGCTTGCAGAATAATCTGGGGGGAATGATGCACAAATATCTGATCGCCGCGGCCACGTTGCTCGCCGCCACCGCGCTGACGCCGGCCGCGGCCGAAACCTTCGCGATCCAGGCGGGCCACCTGATCGTCGACGCCGCCAAGCCCGCGCGCGGCGCCTCGACCGTGATCGTCACCGACGGCCGGATCACGGCGATCGAGAACGGCGCGACCGCGCCCGCCGGGGCGACCGTGGTCGACTTGCGCAACCGCACCGTGCTGCCCGGGCTGATCGACGTCCATGTCCACCTCACCAGCAATGCCGGCGAGCCGTGGTATCAGGGCCTCACGCCCAAATATTCCGAACCCTATGCCGCCACCATCGGCCTCAAGAATGCGCTGATCACCGCGCGCGCCGGCTTTACGACGGTACGCGATCTCGGCGGCGCGCCGGCCGCCAGCGTCGCGATGCGCGATGCGGTCGCCGAAGGCAGTTTCCCCGGACCGCGCATCCTCGTCGCCGGGCCGGCGCTGTCGATCATCGGCGGGCATGGCGACGAGACGGTCGGGTTGAATCCCGATCTGCGCGCCGCGATCGACGCGAGCGGCGCGCAATTCTGGGTGTGCACCGGTCCCCTCGAATGCGCCAAGGCAGTGCGCAGGATCGCGGCCTACGGGTCGACGTTATCAAGTTCCATGCCACCGGCGGCGTGCTCGACGATGGCAAGATCGGGCTCGAACAGCATTTCACCGACGAGGAAATGAAGGCGATCTGCGACACCGCGCACCAGCTCGGGCTCAAGGCGGCGGCACATGCGCACGGCGCCAAGGGCATCGCCGCGGCGGTGCGGGCGGGCGTCGATTCGATCGAGCACGGCACCTTCATCGACGCGCAGGGCGTCGCGCTGATGAAGGCGCACGGCACCTATTATTCGGGCACTTTGATGGCGCTGTCGGGGCTGCAGCTGTACATGGGCAAGGGCATCTTCACCCCCAATGCCGAGGCCAAGGGCCGCGTCGCGCTGGCGGCGTGGGGCAAGGGGCTCAATCTGGTATACAAGGCCGGCGTGAAGATCGCGCTCGGCACCGATGCCGCGGTCTATCCGCATGGCCGCAATGGCGAGGAGATCGGCCTGATGGTGTCGAAGGGCGGGATGACCCCGCGCGACGCGCTGATCGCCGCGACCAAGGGTGGTGCCGATCTGCTCGGGCTGGCAAGCGAGACGGGCACGCTCGAAATCGGCAAGTCGGCCGATCTGATCGCGGTGACGGGCGATCCGCTGGTCGATCCGGCCGCGGTGCTGCACATCGGCTATGTTATGGTCGAGGGCCGGCCGATCCCGCTGAAATGACGAGGCGATACATGAGCGATTTGCGCACTCTCTATCCCGAGATCGAGCCGTACGAGACGGGCATGCTCGATGTCGGCGACGGGCACAGTCTTTATTACGAACGCTGCGGCACGCCCGGCGCGACGCCGGCGGTGTTCCTGCACGGCGGCCCCGGCGGCGGGATCTCTACCAGCCACCGCCGGCTGTTCGATCCGGCACGCTACGACGTGCTGCTGTTCGACCAGCGCGGCTGCGGGCAATCGACTCCGCACGCGTCGCTCGAAGCGAACACCACCTGGCATCTCGTCGCCGATATCGAGCGCTTGCGCGCGCGCGTCGGCGTCGAGCGCTGGCTGGTGTTCGGCGGGTCGTGGGGCTCGACGCTTTCGCTCGCTTATGCCGAGACGCATCCGGGCCGCGTGAGCGCGCTCATCCTGCGCGGCATCTACACCGCGACTCGCGCGGAGATGGACTGGTATTATCAGTTCGGCGTGTCGGAGATGTTTCCCGACAAATGGGCGGGTTTCATCGCGCCGATCCCGCACGCCGAGCGCGGCGACATGGTCCGGGCCTATCGCCGCATCCTGACGGGCGACGATCGGGTCGCGCAGCTCGAAGCCGCGAAGGCGTGGACCATCTGGGAGGGGGAGACGGTCACCTTGCTGCCCGACGCGGCGATGACCGAGGCGTTCCAGGACGGTCATTTCGCGCTCGCCTTCGCGCGGATCGAGAATCACTTCTTCGTCCACGACGCCTGGCTCGAGGACGGACAATTGTTGCGCGATGCGGGGCGACTGGCGGGCATCCCCGGCACGATCGTCCACGGCCGCTACGACATGCCGTGCCCGGCGCGCTATGCCTATGCGCTGCACCAGGCTTGGCCCGAGGCCGACTTCCACCTGATCGAGGGGGCGGGGCATGCCTATAACGAGCCCGGCATCCTCGACCAGCTGATCCGCGCGACCGATCGGTTCGCCGGGATATAATGGCGTAGCGTCGAATGCCGGCCCTGCCCGTCACCCCGGGACGAGCCCCGGGGTAATAGAAGGCGACTTATCCCACCCAGCTCGCGAGCCAGTCGGACAGCGCTTGCGGGCTGAGCGTGCGCGCATCGGCGAGCGCGGCGGTGCGGCCGGGGTTCTTCAGCGCGTCGGTGCGCGGGTCGACGATGAGCACGCTCGGCACGCCGCCGCCGAAATGGTCCTTCAGGCCATATTTCGCCGCGATATCGAGATTCTTGTCGAACCGGCCGACATCGACCGTGACGATCTCATATTTCCGGGCGAGGAACTCGCGCAGGCCCGGCAATTCCATCGTGCCGGCGAGCAAGCGGCAATCGAGGCACCAATTCCCGCCGAGATCGATCAGCAGCAACTTATGCCCGGCCTTGGCGCGCGCGCGGGCGGCGGCAACTTTGGCCTTGGCGTCCGCGGTCTCGTCATAGGGAAGCGGCAGCGGCGTCGCGAGCTGGGCGAAGCTGGTCGCAGCGACCTTCGGGCCGGGCGCGGCGAGCGCGGGGGCGGCGAGGGTGAAAGCGAGGGCGGCGAGGGCAAGACGCATCGATATTCCTTCTTTTTCTTCTTGTTCCCCCGCTTCCCCGGCGAAAGCCGGGGCCCAGGCGTGGGCGGTTGGAAAGCTGGGTCAGGACCAGGATGGCCCCGACCTGCGCCGGGGAAGCGCTAAGGAGCAGGAGAGTAAGGAGTAAGCCTCGAACCGCACACAAAGAAAAACCCGGCAAGCCTAAAGCCCGCCGGGTCTATCTCTTGTCCGTCAGTGCGAGTCGCTTAAGCGATCGACGTCAGGTTCACCGCTGCCATCTTGCCGCGACGGTCGACTTCGAGCTCGAACTCGAGCCGGTCACCCTCGTTCAACGACGTCATGCCGCCACGCTCGACTGCCGAGATGTGAACGAACGCATCGGGCTGCCCGTCGTCGCGCTGAATGAAGCCGAAGCCCTTCATCGCGTTGAAGAACTTGACCGTGCCGGTCGCCTTCTCGCCGGTCAGCTGGCGCTGCGGCGCGCCACCGGGAGCTGCGCCACGGGGAGCACCCGGGCCAGCGGCATCACGCTCGCGCGGCGGGCCGCGGTCGGTGACGGCCATCGGCTCGCCGTCGATCTTGAGATCGGTCGCCGAAATGCGGCCACCGCGATCGACGAGGGTGAAGCCGAGCGGCTGACCCTCGGCCAGGCCGGTCAGGCCAGCCTGCTCGACTGCCGAGATGTGCACGAACACGTCCTCGCCGCCATCGTCGCGCACGACGAAGCCGAAGCCCTTCTGCCCGTTGAAGAATTTTACGACGCCCGTGCCTTCGCCGACGACCTGCGGGGGCATCCCGCGGCCACCGCCGCCTGCGCCGCCGCCGCCGAAGCCGCCGCCACCGCCGCTGCGGAAACCACCGCCACCGCCACCGCCGCCGAAGCGATCACCGCCGCCGCCGAAACGATCGCCGCCACCGCCGCCGAAGCGATCACCGCCACCGCCGAAACGGTCGCCGCCGCCGCCGAAGCCGCCGTCGAAGCCGCCGCTATCGCCGAAACCGTCGCGCTTGTCGCGCCCACGCCCGCCACGATCGCCGCGGCGTCCTTTATCGAAACTCATGCCCTGTTCGTCTTCCCGGTTCGTCCGACATCGTTATAGCAACCGGTGCGTCGGACGAAAGACGCAGGGTTTCGTGCATCAAACCAATAATGCAGCCGACTCGTGTTAGCGTAAAAATACGAGGTCCGCGAATGAATGCGTCCAAAATACGGCACGCGTCGCACCGTTCTTGCGCAACCGTTGCAAGCGCGGCACAGACTGGCGGCCATGTCGATCCTCACGCTCCTCGCCGATCCCGCCGCCTGGGCGGCGCTTGCCACATTGATCGTGATGGAGGTGGTGCTCGGAATCGACAACCTCGTGTTCATCTCATTGCTGTCGAACAAGCTGCCCGCGGCACAGCGCGAGAAGGCGCGGCGCGTGGGAATCGGCCTGGCGCTGGTGCTGCGGCTCGGGCTGCTGTCGGTGATCGCGTGGATCGCCGGATTGGTCGCGCCGGTGTTCGATCTCGGCCTCACAGGGGCGCTCGACGCGCACGGCGTGCCGTCGTTCGAAACGGCTTTCTCGGTGCGCGACCTGATCCTGATCGCGGGCGGCGTGTTCCTGCTGTGGAAGGCGACGACCGAGATCCACCACACGATCGACCATGACGAGGCCGACGCGACGAGCGACGCCAAGGCCGCGGTGGCGATCTCGTTCGGCGCGGCGATCGTCCAGATCCTGCTGCTCGACATGGTGTTCTCGATCGATTCGATCCTGACGGCGGTCGGCATGACCGACGATCTGCCGGTGATGGTCGTCGCGGTGGTGGTTGCGGTCGGCCTCATGCTGCTCGCCGCCACGCCGCTCGCCAATTTCATCGAGCGCAATCCGAGCGTGGTGATGCTCGCTCTGGGCTTCCTGCTGATGATCGGCGCGGTGCTGATCGCCGATGGTTTCGGCGTGCACGTGCCCAAGGGCTATATCTACGCGGCGATGGCGTTTTCGGGCGCGGTCGAGGCGCTCAACCTCGCGGCGCGGCGCAAGCGGCGGTCGTCAACGCACTGAACCCACGCCCGGTGGGGCGCGGGGCGTCACGCGTAAGGCGGCCGGTCGAACCCCCGCGGGCTCGTCGTGAAAATCTCGCAGCCCGAGTCGGTAATGCCGATTGAATGCTCGAATTGCGCCGACAGCGACCGGTCGCGCGTGACCGCGGTCCATTCGTCGTCGAGCATCTTCACGTCTGCACGCCCGCTGTTGATCATCGGCTCGATCGTGAAGATCATGCCGGGCTTGAGTTCGGGGCCGGTGCCGGGACTGCCATAATGCGGCACGTCGGGCGCATCGTGATAGACTCGGCCGACGCCGTGGCCGACGAAATCGCGCACCACGCTGTAGCGATGCCTTTCGGCATGGCGCTGGATCGCGTGGCCGATATCGCCGAGATGGTTGCCGGGCTTGGCCTGCTCGATCCCGAGCATCAGGCATTCGTAGGTGACGTCGACCAGGCGTTTCGCCTTGAGCGGCACGTCGCCGACCAGATACATCCGGCTGGTGTCGCCGTGCCAGCCATCGACGATCGAGGTCAGGTCGATGTTGAGGATATCGCCATCCTTCAGCGTGCGCGGCCCGGGAATGCCGTGGCACACCACCTGGTTGATCGAAATGCAGCTGGTATGGGCATAGCCGCGATAGCCGATATTGGCCGGCACCGCGCCCGCCGCGACGATCGCATCGTGCGCGAAATCGTCGAGCGCGGCGGTGGTGACGCCGGGCACCACCAGATCGGTCAGCGCGTCGAGCACCGCGGCGGAAACCTGACCCGCGACGCGCATGCCGGCAAAACCTTCGGCGCCGTACAACTTGATCGCGCCCGTGCGGCGATCGGTGCCGGTCGCTGCGGCAGTGACATAGGAGGTCATCGGTTTCTCTGCATGTGGTGCCGGCCCGGTGGCTGGCGATCTGGCGGCAGGGTATGGGCGCGGGTCGGCCGACGCAAGCGCACGTCCGATCGGCCGCACGCCCATTGAGCGCCGCCCGATTCGCCGCTAGGGCCGGGCGATGACAGTGCATTTCCACGAAGAAGACATTCCCGCCGACGTGTTCGCGCCCGGCGCCGATATCGCGGTCGATACCGAGACGATGGGCCTGATCACGCCGCGCGACCGGCTGTGCCTGGTGCAGCTCTCCGATGGCGGCCCCGACGAGCATCTCGTGCGCTTCGGGCCCGACAGCGATTATGCCGCGCCGAACCTGCGCGCGTTGCTGGCGGACCCGGCGCGCGTGAAACTGTATCACTTCGCGCGCTTCGATCTCGCGGCGATCAGCCATTATCTCGAAGTGACTGCGGCGCCGGTCTATTGCACCAAGATCGCATCGCGCCTGATCCGCACTTATACCGATCGCCATGGCCTCAAGGAGCTGGTGCGCGAATTGCTCGGCCTCGACATTTCCAAGGCGCAGCAATCGTCCGACTGGGGCGGGCTGGTGCTGTCCGACGCGCAGAAGGAATATGCCGCCTCCGACGTGCGCTTTCTCCACGCGATGCGCGAAGAGCTCGACCGCCGCCTGGTGCGCGAGGGCCGCATGGAACTGGCGCAGGCCTGCTTCCAGTTCCTGCCGTGGCGCGCCGAACTCGACATTGCCGGCTGGCCGGAAGTCGATATCTTTGCGCACATGTGATGCCAGCCACGCCGGGGAGCGGAAACATGTCTGACACGCGCGCGATCCGCAGCGCGCGGCAGATCTGGGCGGCGCCCGGCAGCAGCCATGATCGTGCGATCACGCTGCTGCGCATCGTGCTGCCGATCCTGATCGGCATCCTCGCCGCGTTCGTTGTGGTGCTGCCGCTCTATGCCGGCGGCGACGTCAGCTTCCTGCTCGACAAGAAGAAGGTCGAAGTCGCCAAGGAGCGGCTGCGCGTCCAGTCGGCAAGCTATCGCGGACAGGACGACAAGGGCCAGCCCTTCGCGCTGACCGCGGGCTCGGCGGTGCAGAAGAGTTCGGCCGAGCCGATCGTCAAGCTCGAGAAACTGTCGGCCGAGATCGGCCTGACCGACGGCCCGGCCAACATCGTCGCCGATCATGGCCATTACGACATGGACAAGCAGCAAGTCACCGTCGACGGCCCGGTGCGCGTCGACAGCCAGGGCGGCTATCGGCTCGTCACGCAGGATTCGACGCTCGATCTCAAGACGCGGACGATGAAGAGCGGCGGCGCGGTGACGGGCACGGTGCCGCAGGGCACGTTCAGCGCCAACCAGCTCAATGCCGATCTCGAAAATCACGTCGTTCGGCTCGACGGCAATGCGCACTTGCGGATCATCCCGCGAAAGACGAGATAACGCAGATGCAGCGTCTTCCCGCCTTCCTCGCCCCGTCGCTTCTGGCGGTGTCCTTGGCCTTTAGCGGGGCGGCGGTCGCGCAGACCGCGCACAATTCGGCCGCGCCGATCAATTTCGGCGCCGATCACATCGAATTGCAGGACAAGGCCAATCGCGCGCTGCTGTCGGGCAACGTCGTGGTCAAGCAAGCCGAGATGACGCTCAATTCGGCGCGGATGACGGTCGCCTATACCGGCCAGGTGGTCGACGGCAGCCCGCAAGTCTCGCGACTCGATGCCGCCGGCAGCGTCGTGGTGACGCGGCCCGACCAGACTGCGCGCAGCAATTTCGCGGTCTATGATCTCAACAAGCGCGTCGTGACGATGCTCGGCGCGGTGACGCTGATCCAGCAAGGCAATACCGTCAATGGCGGGCGCCTGACGATCAACCTCGATACCGGGCGCGCGGTGATCGACGGCTCGTCGGTCGGCGGCAAGGCCGGCACGACCACGACGAGCAGCGGCGGGCGCGTCAGCGGCACCTTCTCGGTGCCCAAGCGCAACAACTGACGCGCAAGCGGGGCCATTCGGCGCCCGCGACTTCCCCGGGTCGGTCGTTTCGCCTATAGCGCGGGACGCAGGCATGCACGAAGCCTGCCAGATGCCGTACGGTAACGTTTCGGTAACTCTAAACTGCGAGCACGGCCCTATGAGCGACGCCCTCACCCTCGATAGCGCCCCGCCGATTGCCGAGGCGCCGGTGCGCGACGGCCTGTCGGTCGTGTCGATCGCCAAGTCGTACGACAAGCGCTCGGTGCTGACCGACGTGTCGGTGTCGGTCGGCAAGGGCGAAGTGGTGGGACTGCTCGGTCCGAACGGCGCCGGCAAGACGACCTGCTTCTACTCGGTGATGGGGCTGGTGAAGCCCGACGCCGGCCGCATCCTGCTCGATGGCGAGGATATCACCGGCCTGCCGATGTATCGCCGCGCGATTCTCGGCCTCGGCTATCTGCCGCAGG
>CAXTEO010000123.1:0-12154 GCA_964243205.1 uncultured Sphingomonas sp. | reverse complement strand
ATCCTGATCGCCGGCCATGTCGGCGGCACCGGCGCCTCGCCGCAGACCAGCATCAAATATGCCGGCACGCCGTGGGAAATGGGTCTGTCGGAGGTCAACCAGACGCTGACGCTCAACGGCTTGCGCGGTCGCATCAAGCTGCGCACCGATGGCGGCTTGAAGACCGGGCGCGACATCGTCATCGCCGCGATCCTCGGCGCCGAAGAGTTCGGTATCGGCACGCTGTCGCTGGTGGCGATGGGCTGCATCATGGTGCGCCAGTGCCATTCGAACACCTGTCCGGTCGGCGTCTGCACGCAGGACGACAAGCTCCGCGCCAAGTTCTCGGGCACGCCCGAAAAGGTCATCAACCTAATGACCTTCATCGCCGAGGAAGTGCGCGACATCCTTGCGCGGCTGGGTTTCCGCAGCCTCGACGAAGTGATCGGCCGCACCGAATTGCTCCGCCAGGTCAGCCGCGGCGCCGAGCATCTCGACGACCTGGATCTCAACCCGATCCTCGCCAAGGTCGACGCGCCCGACGATCAAAGGCGTTTCAGCCTGACGACGCGGCGCAACGAAGTGCCCGACAGCCTCGATGCGCAGATCATCAAGGATGCGGCGGCGGTGTTCAGCCGGCGCGAGAAGATGCAGCTGACCTATTCGGTGCGCAACACGCACCGCGCGGTCGGCACGCGGCTGTCGTCCGAGATCACCCGCACCTTCGGCATGAGCAAGCTCGCCGACGGCCACGTCCACGTCCGCCTGCGCGGCTCGGCCGGGCAGAGCCTCGGCGCGTTCCTGTGCAAGGGCATCACGCTCGAAGTGTTCGGCGATGCCAATGACTATGTCGGCAAGGGTCTGTCGGGCGGCATCATCGTCGTGCGTCCAGTGGTGAGCTCGCCGCTCGCCAGCCAAGACAACACGATCATCGGCAACACCGTGCTCTATGGCGCAACCTCGGGCAGCCTCTATGCGGCCGGCCAGGCCGGCGAACGCTTCGCCGTCCGCAACTCGGGCGCGACCGTGGTGGTCGAGGGCTGCGGCGCCAATGGCTGCGAATATATGACCGGCGGCATCGCGGTGGTGCTGGGGTCGGTCGGCGCGAATTTCGGCGCAGGCATGACCGGCGGCATGGCGTTCGTCTATGACGCCGACGGCAGCTTCGCGCGCCGCGCCAACCCCGAGAACATCTCGTGGAACCGCCTGTCGTCGTTGCATTGGGAAGCGGTGCTGCTCGGCCTGGTCCGCGCGCATCACGCCGCGACCGACTCGAAATGGTCGGCGGCTTTGCTCGACGATTGGGGCCGCGTGGCGGATCGCTTTTGGCAGGTGGTGCCGAAGGAAATGCTGACTCGGCTGAGCCACCCGCTCGACGACCGGGTGGAGCAGGTCGCGGCGGAATAACGCGCTACCGTGACCCCGGCCTTGTGCCGGGGGCCACCGTGGTGCGCGACCTTCGGCCGCAGGATATGCGGCACGGTGGACCCCGGGACGAGCCCCGGGGTGACGGTGAGGGGTGGTCGACACGACACCCCGAATCGTGCTATGCGCCCTACTCGATCGGGGGCGTTCGAGGTGTCTATGCGTCGCTACATGCTCGGTTTCTTCGCGCTCGGTTTGGCCGGCCCGGCCTTCGCGCAGGACAGCGCCCCGCCCCCGCCGCATTCCCAGATCGATGCGGCCCAGGTCGGCGCGATGCTGTCCAATCCGCTCGTCCAGGAGATCGTCGCCGCGACGGTCGACCAATATGCCGATGCGCTGCTCCAGACACATGTCGGCCCGCTCGCCAAGCTGACCGACAAGAGCGACCATGTCCGCCCCGAGGATACGCTCGGCGAGCTCGCCGCTCGCGATCATCCCAATTATCGCCGCGACCTGCACGACCAGACCCGCCAGGCCGTCGCTGCTGCAGGCACGACCGCACACGACATCGCCAGCCTCAGCGCGGAAATGCGACAGACCACCGCGCGGCTCCGCGCGCTGCTCGCGCAGACCCAGACCGAGGTAAACGCGGTTCGCTGATTAGCGCCTTCCCCTGCCCGGCCCGCCGTTCTACCAAGCCGGTATGTGGCAACTCTACCAATTCCCGCTCTGCCCCTTCTCGCGCAAGGTCCGGCTATTGCTCGGTGAAAAGGGTATCGGCTGCGAGCTCGTGCGCGAAAATCCGTGGGAGCAACGCGACGAATTTCTCGACATGAACCCCGCCGGCCAGGTGCCGGTGATGACCGATCCGCAGCGCGGGCTCCGGTTGATGGATTCGATGGCGATCTGCGAATATCTCGAGGAGACCGTCGAGAAGAATGCGATGATCAACGGCACCGCGGTCAATCGCGCCGAGATCCGCCGGCTGATCGCCTGGTTCGACACGCAATTCTATGCCGATATCGTCGCGCCCTTGCTGCACGAGCGGATGGAAAAGCGCCTCGTCACCAAGGAGCCGCCCGATTCGAAGAGATTGCGCGAGGCGATGAAGGCCGCGGTGCGCCACCTCGATTATACCGACTACCTGCTCGATCATCATAACTGGATGGCCGGTGCGACGATAAGCCTCGCCGATCTCGCCGCCGCGGCGCAAATCTCGGTCGCCGATTATCTCGGCGGGATCGACTGGCGCAACCATGAGCAGACCGCGAAATGGTATCGCGGCTTCAAGAGCCGCCCGAGCTTCCGCCCGTTGCTGTCCGAACGGATGGAGGGCATCGTCGCGCCGAAACATTATGACGACGTCGATTTCTGAGCCGGTCACCTTCGACGATTTCCTGAAGCTCGACATCCGCGTCGGGACGATCGTCGAGGCGTTGCCCTTCCCGCAAGCGCGCAAGCCTGCTTACCGGCTGACGATCGATTTAGGCCCCGAGATCGGCCTCAAGCGCTCGTCGGCGCAAATCACCGCGCGCTACACGCTCGAGCAGCTCATCGGCCGGCAAGTCGCGGCGGTGGTCAACTTTCCGCCGCGCCAGATCGGCCCGATGATGTCCGAGGTGCTCACCCTGGGCTTCCCCGACGAACAGGGCGAAGTCGTGCTGGTCCAGCCGAGCTTGCCGGTGCCCAATGGCGGGCGGCTATATTGAGGCGGTGCGTTCGGCGCGCCGGGTCCACCACAGGATCAGCCCCAGCATCGGCAAGGCAATGTCGAGATAGAGCGCAAAGCCGAACCACGGTTTCCAGCCCCAATAGAGGTCGGGCAGCGTCTTGAGCGTGCCATGCGAGAACAGACCGACGAAATTGCGCGTCCACACCGGCGTCGTCATCGTCTCCGGCGCGAAGATGTCGGTCGCCGCGATCACCAGATTGATCACCATCGAAATGCCGAGCACCGCCGCCGCCGCGATCTTCGCCGCCGGCCAGCGCAGCCACGCCCAGAACGGCGCGAGCCCGAGCGCCAGGAACGGGATCGCCGGCAGCGAATGCCGCGGGCCGGTCGAAGCGCCGCCATCCCAATAAGCGTAGGACGCGTTGACCGAGAGCACGATCACCACCACCGCCAGCGCGAGCAGCCCGAGATCGCGCGTCGCGCGGCGCGCGATCAGCGGCACCAGGCCCGCCAGCCCGAGCACCAGCACCGGCGCGACCCACAGCATCCCGCGCCGGGTGCCGAGCGTGATCCCGTAGAACGCCCGCAGCTTGGGATAGGTCAGGCCGAGCACGCCCTCGTTCATTCCCTTGAAGCCGACCACGCCCTGATAGCCCGCGCGGAACGGCGTACCGAACGCGAACTGGTTGTACGCCAGCATCGGCAGCAGCGCGACCACCGCCGCCGCCACCGCGACGACGTACAGCCGTCGCCGCATGGGCCACGCCGCGCCGCGGCTGCGCCACAACGCCCACAGCCCGATCGCGAGGCCGCTGAACGCGGCGGGGAACTCGATCGCCACCGCCCAACCCAGCGCCGCGCCCGCCATCACCGGGTAGCGCCAGCGGCCGAGCTCGCGCGGACCGCTCGTGCCGCGCCAGATCGCCCAGGTCGCGATCAGCAGCAGGGCGGCGACCGGCGCATGGCCGAACAGCGTCGTCGACCAGCCCCACACCACCGACCCCAAGGCATAGCCGAGCGCGGCGAACAGACCGGCCGCCGGGCTCCCGGTAATGCCGGTCCCCAGATCGAGCAGCAGCACCGCGGCGAACGCCGTCAGCACCGCCGCGCCGAACGCCACCGCGATCCACAGCCGCAAGCGCAGGAACTCGGCGAGCCGCGGGTTGGTCACGTCGATCACCTGATCGTACGATCGCCCGCCAGTGACGACATTGGTCGCCCACACGACAGGCAATGCCATCAGCGTCATGCCCGGCGCCTTGTCCATATAGTAATGCAGGCCCGTCGGACGCTGGAACTCGGCCTTGTCGATCGTCAGCGTCTGATAGCGATCGATTGTCGCTTCGCCGCGTTCGACCAGCGACAGCGCGCTGAACAGCCGCGTCGCATTGTTGGGATTGAACTCATACGATCCGAACCACACGCACGACACCCATGTCAGCGCGAACAGCAGCAACGCGACCGCATGCGGCGCGCGAACGATCCTGGCGGGTGATGGACTCATGCGTCAGGCGGTAAGCCATTGGCCGCACGGCCGAAAGGGCGGCGCGGCGAAAAAGCGCGCGATCAGGGGACCAAAGCCGCGTCGACCGCACGCTGGTCCGCCTTGGCATCCTGCTTCTCGCGCTTGTAGAAGCGGCCCGCCTGCGCGGCGCAGCCGGTCGATCCGCCGGGTCCGACGGTCGAACAGCTGCCGATGCCACTTGCGCCGACTCCGTCATTGACCGCGCTCTTCGCCGCCCAGCTTTCATTCTCGGGCGTGACCTTCAAGTCGCGCAATTCCTTGGGAATGCGGAACTGCTCGCCCGGCGCGCGCCGGACGCACACGACGATCTCGTTGCCGTCGGCGTCGGTCGGGCATTTCTGCTTGCCGTAGATCACCAGCGGCGGAACGGTCACGCCTTGCGCGGCGACCGGCGCCGGCGCGATGCCGCCCACGCCGAATCCCGTCGTCACTATCGCGGCCAAGACCGCCTTCGTCGTCAGGTCCTGCACGATCCTGTCTCCCGTCAAATACGTTTCGCGGTCGCGATCGCGACCTTGCAGCCCAGCCGGATCAGGCCGCTGAGCAGCGGATATCCCACTGCGCTCTCCGCACCCGCGGCGAGCGCGGTCTCGCGATGCTCGACCTCTTCCGCCTGGAAATCGCGGATTGCCTCGACCAGTTCGGGGTCGCTGTCGTCGAGCACGGCGAGCTGATCGGCATAATGCTTGTCGATCTCGGTTTCTACCGCCGCGGTGCAAGCCATCGCTGCCTCCGGGCTGATCGCCGCAGTGAGCGCGCCGAGCGCGAAACCAGCGACGTTCCAGATCGGCTGTAGCAAGGTCGGGCGCACCGACCGGCGCGCCATCATCGTGTCGAAGAAGGCGCGGTGGCGTTCTTCCTGATTGGCCATGCCGGCGATCGACCGCGCCGCCGGACTGCGATCGCCGAGAATGGCGAGTTGCCCGGCATAGATTCGCGTCGCGCCATATTCGCCGGCCTGATCGACGCGCACCATCGACGCGGTCGCGCGCCTGGGGTCGCCGGGTCGCCAGCCGCTCATGCGCGCCGTCCTCGCATCAGCGCGAAGAGGGCGATCGCGCCGCCGATCGAAAGGAGCGCGTTGAACCCGGCGAGCGACACGTGGAACAATGTCCATTGCGCCACGTCGCAGCGGATGATCGGCGCGGCCATGATGCTGTCGAGCGTGATCGGCCCGGACACGGTCGAAGTGCAGGCGGTGACGCCCGCCCACCAATGATATTCGACGCCGGCGTGATAGGCGCCGATCAGCCCGCTGACCAGGATCGCGACCCCGGCCAGCGCGACCAACGCCGCGCGCGCGGGGCGGCCGGGCACGACGAAGGCGAGCGCGGCGAGCACCAGCGCCACCATGTGGGGATAACGCTGCCACCAGCACATCTCGCACGGGTAGAGCTTGCCGATATATTGGAACGCATAGGCGCCGGCGAGCAACGCCAGCGGAATCAGCAGCGCGAGCAGGCGCGCGGTATGGAAGCGGTCGCGCGTCATCACTTGCTCGCCACCGCTTGCGCCGCGCCGGACAGCCGGCCGATCGTCTTCAGCGCGTAGCTCAACTGGAAGTCCTCGATGCCCTTGGCCTTGAGTTGCTCGGGCGTCGCCGAGAAGCGCGGATCGGGCTTGCCGTCTTCCTCGATCGCGGCATTGTTCGCCTTGACCTCGTTGATCAGATGGCGCCGCAGATCATCCTCGCGGAACACCGGGCGCGACTTGTAATCGGGGTCGGAAATCTGCGGCACGGCGATGTCGGGTTCGATCCCGCCTTCCTGCACCGAGCGGCCCGACGGCGTATAATAGCGCGAAGTGGTCAGCCGCAGCGCGGCGTCGCTGCCCATGTCGATCACGGTCTGCACCGATCCCTTGCCGAACGACCGCTCGCCCATGATCAGCGCGCGGTGATGATCCTGCAACGCACCGGCGACGATCTCGGAGGCCGAGGCGGTGCCGGCATTGGTTAGCACGATCACCGGCAGCCCGCGGGCGAGATCGCCCTTCACATAGGATTCGGCATAGAATGGCTCGATATCGGCCTTGTCGCGGCCGCGTTGCGAGACGATTTCGCCCGACGACAGGAAATTGTCCGCGACCGCGATCGATTCGTCGCGCAGGCCTCCGCCATTGTCGCGCAGATCGACGACATAGCCGAGCGGCGCGTGGCCGAGCTGCTTTTCGATGCCGCGGATCGCACCCGTCACCGCATCGCCGGTATGTTCGGAGAAAGCGGTGATGGTGATCAGCCCGACGCCGTCCTTCACGCTCCACTTGACCGGCTTCTGCACGATCTTCTCGCGCACCAGCGACACCTGGATCGGCTTGTCGCGGCCCGGACGCAGCAAGGTGAGACTGATCTTGGTGCCGGGCGCCCCGCGCATCTTCTGGATCGATTCGTCGAGCGTGTCGCCGAAGATCAGCTTGCCGTCGATATGCGTGATGTAATCGCCCGACTTGATCCCGGCGCGCGCACCCGGCGCATCGGGCTGCGGCGACATTACCTTGACCGCGCCGTCCTCCATCGTGACGGTCAGGCCGAGCCCGCCATAGCTCCCCATCGTCTGGATGCGCAGATTGTCGTAGTCGAGCCCGGTCTCGTATGCGCTATGCGGATCCAGCGCGGCCAGCATGCCTTCGATAGCGCCCTTGACCAGAACCTTGTCGTCGACCTTGTCGACATATTCCGCCTTCACGCGATTATACACGTCGAGAAACACCGCCATCTCGCGATAGGTGCCGGTATCGACCGCCGCCATCGCGCTGGTTCCGATCGGCACGATCGCGAGGACTGCGGCGATCGCGGAAGCTTGGAGCAGCGAAGTGGTGAAACGCGACATCGGGGATACTCAGGCAAGAGGTCTTGGTCGCCACCGTAGCGGGGTTTGCACGAGGATCAAAGCGGGGGCGATCAAAGCGGGGGCGATCAAAGCGGGGGGCGATCAAAGCGGGGGGCGGTTGAACGAGGGCTGACCGGGGCCATTCTCCCATCCCGACGGCGAGAAGGCAATCAGCCCACCAGCGCCGTTATGTCCACTGGCCGGTCGCGACGGCGCAGCTCCACCGTCACCCGCGGCGTCTCGCCACCGGCCTGTCCGATCGGCGCGCCCTGTGCGACCGGCTCGCCGATCCGCACGCTGGTACTGCCAAGCCCCGTCACGAGCGTGGTCCAGCCGCCGCCATGATCGATGATGACGATCGTGGCATAGACGCGAAACGGCCCGGCAAAGGCGATCCGCCCGGCGGCAGGCGCCACCACCTCCGCGCCCGCCATCGGCAGGATCGTCAGCCCGCGCGAGCGCACGCCGGCATCGGACAGTTCGCCGAGCCCGGTGACGACCTTGCCCTGCACGGGCAGGCGATAAGGCGGCGCGGCGTGCGACCACGCCACATGGTCGATCGGCACGACGACTTGCCCCGGGCGCAGCGGGCGCGGCAGCGGGCCGGGCAGCGATTCGAGGCTCTCGCGCATCGCCGCCTGATTGCCGATCGTGTCCATCAGGTCGACGATATCGCGCGCCTTCTCGCCGAGCGCGATCGCGCGGTCGGATTCGAACAACGCATCGCGACCCAGCGCGCGCGACCGCAGCCGGTGCTCGGCCTCGAGCCGCGTGAGCGCGAGCCGCTGCGTTTCGAGCCGCGACCGGCTCTCCGCCAAGGCGCGCGTCGCCAGCGCAGCCTGCCCCTGCAGCCGACGGGTTTGCGCCAGATCGGCGCGGACATCGGCGGTGCGTGCGCGGATCACCGGCATGGTGTTCGACAGCACCGCGCGGACGTGGACGAGATCGTCGACCGATCCGGGCTGCACCACGCTGATGATCGCGGGGCGCCGCGCCAGCGATTGCAGCGCCGCCATCAGCCGCACCACCGGCGCCTGCTTCGCGGCGAGGCGCGTGCGTTGCTCGGCCACCAGCCGGTCGATGATCGCGATCCGCGCTTGCCCGGCAGCGATGTCGGCCTCGGCCTGCTGGATTCGCGCGGCGGTGGCGGCCTCCTGCGTACGGGCCTGGCGCGCCTGATCCTGTTCGGCCGCGGCTTGTCGTTCCAGGTTCGCCGAACGTGCTGCGGCGGCGCTCGACTGCGCCTTGGCCTCGGCGAGCCGTGTGCGCTGGTCGGCCGGCGCCTGCGCGAGCGCGACGCCTGCGCTCACCACGCCGACGATCGTCGCGATCAGAAGAGCCCGCCCCCGCATCGGGCTATCCTTCGCGGTGATAGGGGTGATTGGCAAGGATGCTGGTCGCGCGGTACAATTGCTCGGCGAGCATCGCGCGGGCGAGCAGATGCGGCCAGGTGGCGCGTCCGAAGCTGAGCAGCAGATCGGCTTGCTTGCGCTGCGCATCGTCGAACCCGTCGGCCGCGCCGATCAGGAAGCGCACTTCGCGGACCCCGGCGTCGCGCCATTTTTCGAGGCATGCGGCGAAATCGCGCGACGGCAGCACCTGGCCGGTCTCGTCGAGCATGACGATGCGGCAGCCGGGCTCGACCGCGGGCATCTTGCCGCCGGTGTCGGGCAATTCGGTCAGCTTGTACGGCCAGGACAGCCGCTTGACGTAGCGCTCGACCAAGTCCGCCTCGGGGCTGCGCCCGATCCGCCCGCGCGCGACGATGTGGAGCAGCATTGTTCACTCCGTTGCGAGGGCAGGTGCATCGCAACCGCTTCCCCGGCGAAGGCCGGGGAAGCGCGGTAAAGAGGGATCAGTCCTCGATCGCCGGCACGGCGGGCGGAGTCGGCGCATCGCCGAACGCCCACATCCGCTCGAGATTGTAGAAGGTGCGGACCTCGGGACGGAACAGGTGGACGATCACGTCGCCGGCATCGAGCAGCACCCAATCCGCGGTCGGCAGGCCTTCGATCCGGCTCGGCCGGCCATATTCGGCCTTGATCTTCTCGGACAGCTTCTGCGCCATCGAGGCGACCTGGCGAGTCGAACGGCCCGACGCGATCACCATGTAATCGGCGATGCTCGATTTGCCCGCGAGCGGGATCGAAATGACGTCGACCGCCTGGTCGTCGTCGAGCGACGCGAGCACGAGCCGATGCAGCGCCTCGACCTCGTCGGGTTCGGACGCGCGATAGACAGGAGAAGATGAGGCCAAGATGATTCCTATGCAGAAGGTGAAGCAGGCGAGTCGGCTGGCAGGAAATGCCGCTGCCAGGCGGGGTCGGCAGCACGAAGCTGCGTCGCGGAGCGCGGGTCGGGGCGAAAACGCAACAGCACGAGTGCCGGCAATCTCCACTGCGTCCAGTTCTTCGCCTGGTGTGCGGGCCGACGTGCGCGCCGCAACCAACCCATCGCAGGGCCTGCGAGGGCAGCGTGTTCATACCCCGGACGCGCGATGACCGCAATCGGAACCTCGCGGGCGATCCGGCGCCACCCTTTCCACTGGTCGAACTGCGCGAGATTGTCCGATCCCATCAGCCAGATGAAGTGCTTCTTGGGGTAGAGCCGGCGGAGTTTGGTGACGGTGTCGACGGTGTAGCGCGTGCCGAGCTTCTGCTCGATCGCGCTGACACGAATCGGGGCGTGGCGCGCGACGCGTACCGCGGACGCCAAGCGCGCGGCAAACGGCGCCATATCGCCGCTCGCCTCCTTCAGCGGATTGCCGGGCGAGACCAGCCACCACACTTCGTCCAGCCCGAGCGCATCGAGCGCGGCGAGGCTGATCGCGCGATGGCCGGCATGGGCGGGATTGAACGAGCCGCCGAGGATGCCGATGCGAGTCAGGTCGATATCCAATTCTCGCGCGCATGGCGAATGCGCAGCACCTCGATGGTATGGGCGCTCACACGATAGAGGAGAATGTAGTCGGTCGCGGCGACCCGCCATTTGCGCGCGTTCGCACCGCGAACCCGCGGCCCCGCCGCAGGTGTCGTCGTCAGAAAAGTCGCCGCACGCTCGATCGTCGCCGTAACGCGATCCGCTGCGTCGTGTGAATAGGCCGACCAGTAATCGTCAATTTCCTCCAGATCCGCGATCGCGGGATCGCTCCATTCGACGGTCCTCATGCTGCGTCGCGATGCTGCCTCCGGCGGCGCAGATTTTCAAAGACCTCGGCGTGCGGCGTCAGATCGCCGCGATCGGCCGCGTCGATCCCGACTTGAATGAACGCGAGAAAATCCGCCTCGCTCTCGGCGACGCGCCGAATCGCCTCAGCGGCAAACGCCGCTTCGCTCATGCTCTGCGCGGCGGCCACTTTCTCGAGGAGCGCGGCGGTTTCCTCGTCGAGTTCGACGGTGACCGACCGCGAGATGGGCGCAGGATGGTTCATGGCCGCAGAATACGCCCCCGCCCCGCCGCCATCAACCCCGCACCTGCCCCGTGCCATACCCCACCCATTTGTAGGTGGTCAGCCCCTCGAGCGCGACCGGGCCGCGGGCATGCAGGCGGCCGGTGGCGATGCCGATCTCGGCGCCGAGGCCAAACTCGCCGCCGTCGGCGAATTGAGTCGAGGCGTTCCACAGCACGATCGCGCTGTCGACTTCGGCAAGGAAACGCGTCGCGACGGCTTCGTCGGTGGCGATGATGGCGTCGGTATGATGCGAGCTGTGCCCGGCGACAAAGGCGAGCGCCGCGTCGAGTCCGTCGACCAGATCGACCGAGGCGATCGCCTCGAGATATTCGGTGTCCCAATCCGCATCCGCCGCCGATACCAGCCCCGGCACCAACGCCTGCAAAGCCGGCCCGCCGCGCACTTCGCACCCCGTTGCAGCCAACGCCGCGACCAGCCCTGCCGGATCGGGATAGGCCCGGTCGATCAGCAGCGTCTCCATCGCGCCGCATACGCCGGTGCGGCGCATCTTGGCATCGACCACCACCGCCTTCGCCATCGCCGGATCGGCCGAGCCGTGGACGTAGATGTGGTTGATCCCGTCGAGATGCGCGAGCACCGGCACGCGCGCCTCGGCCTGGACGCGCGCGACCAGGCCCTTGCCGCCGCGCGGGACGATCAGGTCGATCGCCGCGCCGCCCGACGATCCGTCCGCGGCGAGCATCGCGCCGACTGCAGCGCGATCGGTCGTGGGGACGAGCTGGACCGCATCGGCCGATACGCCTTGCGCGGTCAGGCCGGCGACCAGCGCCGCATGGATCGCACGATTGCTCTCGATCGCTTCGGACCCGCCGCGCAGGATCACGGCATTGCCCGCCATCACCGCCAGCGTCGCGGCATCGGCGGTGACGTTGGGGCGGCTTTCATAAACGATGCCGATCACGCCGATCGGCACGCGCACCCGGCGCAGGCGCAGGCCGTTGGGGCGCACGCTCTCGTCGATCACCGCGCCGACCGGATCGGCGAGGCCGGCGACCGCGGCCACGCCGTCGGCCATGCCGGCGACGCGCCCCGCATCGAGCTTCAGCCGGTCGAGCAGCGCGGCGGAAAGCCCGGCATCGGTTGCCCGCGCCATGTCGGCGGCATTGGCGGCGAGGATCGCCGGCGCAGCGTCGCGCAGCCCTTGCGCCGCCGCGGCCATCACGGCGCCGCGCTCAGCGCAGCCGAGCTGGGCAAGCTGAGCTGGCGGTTGGGTGAGGTGTACGCCGCCTCGGTCGCGGGTGCGGCGCGCAGTCTCGACCTGGTGCCGCAGCTGATCGCGTGCCACGGGCAGACGGTGTATCACCAAGCCAACT
>CAXTEO010000122.1:0-12296 GCA_964243205.1 uncultured Sphingomonas sp. | reverse complement strand
CGCGATGGAGGCCTCGCTCAGCCTCGACAATGCCGTCGTCAATGCCGCGATCCTGAAGGACATGGCGCCGGTGTGGCAGCGGCGCTTCCTCACCTGGGGCGTGCTGATCGCGGTGTTCGGGATGCGCATCGTCTTTCCGATCCTGATCGTCTCGGTCTCGGCGCTGATCAGCCCGTGGGAGGCGACGCGGATCGCGTTCGTCGACCAGGCGCGTTACGAAGCGATCGTCACCGGCGCGCATGTCGGCATTTCCGGCTTCGGCGGGGCGTTCCTGCTGCTGGTCGGGCTGACCTTCTTCTTCGATGCCAATCGCGCGCATGTCTGGCTCGGCTGGATCGAGCGGCCGCTCGCGCTGGTCGCGCGGATTCCGTTCTCCGCCTATATCGTCGTCGCCGCGGTCGTCGGGGGGCTGTCGTTGCTCGTCGCGGGCGATGCGCAGCGCAGTTTCCTGGTCGCGGCGGCGGCGGGGATCGTCGCCTTCTTCTGCGTCCACCGGATCGGCAGCCTGTTCGGCGGCGACGCGGATGCCGTCACCGGCGCGGTGGTGCGGACGGGGCTGGGCGGCTTCGTCTATCTCGAATTTCTGGACGCGAGCTTCTCGTTCGACGGCGTGATCGGCGCGTTCGCGATCACCAACGATATCCTGCTGATCGCGCTCGGGCTCGGCATCGGGGCGATGTTCGTGCGCTCGATGACGGTCGCGCTGGTGCATGGCGGGCATCTGACCGAGTTCCGCTTTCTCGAGCCCGGCGCGTTCTACGCGATCCTCGCGCTCGCCGCGATCATGCTGCTCAGCATCCGCATTGAGACGCCCGAGGTCGTCACCGGGCTGATCGGCGCGTGCATCATCGGCCTCGCGCTGTTCGCGTCGATCCGCCACAAGCGACGCTTCCCGGAGGAATATGCCGAGGATGGCGAGGCGGACGTGATCCTGCCGTGCGGCGACAGCCAGGCGGGCGGGCTGACGCGCTAAGGACCGGTGGTCGACAATGATCTCGACCGTCACCCCGGGACGAGCCCCAGGGCGACGGCGGAGGATTACGGCGTCGGAAACGCGCCACCCAGCGCGCGCACCGTGTCGGTCGCGACCGATAGTTGCTGCGTACGCACCACGAGCAGCGCGCGCTCGGCGTCGAGCGCAGCGGTCTGCGCCAGCACGACCTCGAGATAATCGGACGCACCATCGCGATACCGCGTCGTGGCGAGATCGCGCGTACGCTCGGCAGCGGTGGCCGCTTCCTGCGCGTTGCGGACCTGGTCGGCGAGGTGACGGCCGGCGGCGAGGTCGTCCTCGACTTCGCGGAACGCGCTGAGCACGGTCTGGCGATAGTCGGCGGCGGCTTCGTCGAACTGCGCGCGCGACAGGCGCACGTCGGCGCGGCGCGCGCCGCCGTCGAACAGGGTCTGCGCGAGGGCGAGCGGGCCGAGCGCCCAGAAGCCGTTCGCCGCGCTCAGCAGATTGCCGCTGCCCGCCTCGAACCCACCCGACGCGCCGAGCGAGATGTTGGGATAGAGTGCGGCGCGCGCGACTCCGATCCGCGCATTGGCGGCGGCGACGCGGCGTTCGGCGGCGACGATGTCGGGCCGGCGTTCCAGCAGGGTCGAAGGCAGAGCGGCGGGGATCGCGGGCGGGGTAATCTGGCGGTCGTCGACCGGCAGCGTGAAGGTCGACGGCGTTTCGCCGACCAGCACCGCAATCGCATGTTCGTCGCGCGCACGGTCGGCACGCACCGAATCGAGCTCGGCGCGCGCGCTGGCGAGCTGGCTTTGCGCGCGGCTGACGTCGATGCCGGATGCGATCCCGCCCGAATGGCGCGTGTCGGTCAGTTGGAAGGCGCGGCCATAGGCATCGACCGTCGCTTGCAGCAGCACGATCCGCGCATCCAGCCCGCGCATGTCGAAATAGGCCGAGGCAAGCTGTGCCTGCAGCCCGAGCCGGACGCCGGCGAGATCGAACGCGCTGGCCGCGGCACCCGCGCGGTTCGCGGCGATCGTGTTGCGCACGCGGCCGAACAAATCGAGCTCGTACGACAGCGACGGGCCGATCAGCACGTTGTTGTAGGTCGAGGCGGTACCGGGCGAGAGCGGCCTGCCGGCGGACACGCGCGCGCGCTCGGCGTTCGCGCCGGCATCGATTTGCGGGAACAGAGCGGCGCGGCTGCGGCTGACGGCGGCGCTGGCCTCGGCATAGCGCGCGGCGGCGGCGGCGAGGCTGAAATTGCTGCCTTCGATGCGTTGCTCGAGCGCGTTCAGCGTCGGATCGCCGAACGCTTCCCACCATGTGCCCGGCGCGGAGACCGCCGCACCCGCGGCCTGCCACGGGCCGGTTTCCTTATAGGCCGGCGCGACCGCAATGGCGGGGGCGTGATAGTCCGGCGCGAGCGAGCAGCCGGCGAGCGCCAGCGCGCTGACCAGCACCGCAGCCAGCCGGTTATTGGCCCGCATTGGGGAGCACCTTCACCGCATCGCCGGTCTGGAGCGAATCGGGCGGATTGTCGATCACGCGGTCCTGAGCGGTGAGGCCGGCGGCGATCTCGACCGTCTTGCCCTGGTCGCGGCCGATCGTGACGGTGCGCAGCTGCGCCTTGCCGTTCGAGCCGATCACCGCGACTTGCGTGCCGCCCGAGCCGACGATCAGCGCGCTCGGCGGCAGGGAGACCGTGCCTGACACGCCGTTGAGCGGGAAGCTCGCTTGCGCATAGGAGCCGGGCTTGAGCGCGCGGTCGCCATTGGCCGCCTGCAGCTCGACCAGCACCGTGCCCGAGCCCGGATCGATCGCGCCGGCGGTGCGCGTCAGCGTCGCGGTGAAGGTGCGCCCGGCATATTCGGGCAGCGTCAGCGTCACCGCCATGCCCGAGTGGATCTGGCCGGAATAGGCCTGCGGCACCTTCACATAGGCGCGGATGCGGCTGACGTCGGCGACGGTGAACAACGGCGTCGCGGCGGCATTGCCGGCGACGACGAGCGAGCCGATCTCGGTCGAACGGCTGGTGACGATGCCGCTGAACGGCGCGGTCAGCCGCGTGAAGCCGGTGAGCGAGCGCAGCCGCGCGACATTGGCGCGCGCGGCGTTGGTCAGCGCCGATTTGGCGGCGAGATCGCCCTTCTTCTCGTCGGTCTCCTGCTTCGACACCGCATCCTTGGCCAGCATCGTGTTCCAGCGCGTCGCGGTGGTGGCGGCGAGCGCCTGGTTGGCCTGCGCGGTCTGCAGGTCGGCTTGCGCCGCGACGAGCTGCTGGTCGACTTCGGGCGCGTCGAGGATCGCGAGTACCTGGCCGCGCCGCACCGGATCGCCGAGATCGACCAGCCAGCGCCGGACATAGCCGGTGGTGCGCGCGTAGATCGGCGCGGAGTTCAGCGCCTGCAGCGCGGCGGGAAGCCGCAACGCGTCGCCGGTCGACACCGCCGTGGCGTGGATGATGTGCACGTTGGGCACCGCTTGCTGGTCGGTCCAGGTCGCGAGGCGATGCTCGGAATGGACGCGCGTGGCGATCCCGGCGCCGACGACGCCTACCGCGACGATCGCCGCGATGCCGCCGGCGATCTTGAGCCGGCTGTTGCCGCCCTCAGACATGTGCTTCCTCCAGATGGGTAATATGGCCCGTGGGCGCGATGGGGTCGGTCGCAGCGCGGTCGCGCTTCTTGTGGACCAGCGAGAAGATCACCGGCACGAACATCAAGGTCGCGAAGGTCGCGACGATCAGCCCGCCGATCACGGCGCGGCCGAGCGGGGCGTTCTGCTCGCCGCCTTCGCCGAAGCCCATCGCCATCGGCAGCATGCCGATGATCATCGCGAGTGCGGTCATCAGCACCGGGCGGAAGCGGACCATGCCGGCTTCGAGCGCCGCGGCGGTCGAATTGCCGAGCTCGGCCAGGCGTTCGCGCGCGAAGCTCACCACCAGGATCGCGTTGGCGGTCGCCACGCCCATGCACATGATCGCGCCGGTGAGCGCGGGCACCGACAGCGTCGTGCCGGTCGCGAACAGCATCCAGATGATGCCCGCGATCGCGCCGGGCAGCGCGGTGATGATCACGAACGGATCGAGCCAGCTCTGGAAGTTCACCACGATCAGCAGATAGATCAGCACGATCGCGCCGATCAGGCCGAAGCCGAGGCCGGAAAAGGCGCTGTTCATCGTCGCATATTGCCCGCGCAGCGTGACCGTCACGCCCTTGGGCGTCTGCCCCTTCAGGTCCTTGATGACCTTGAGGATGTCGCCCGACACGGCGCCGAGATCGCGATCGGTGGGCGTCGCGAAGATATCGGTGACCGGCGCGATATTGTAGTGCGACACGACGGCGGCGGCGTTGCTGCGCTTCACGGTGCTCAGCCCGCCGAGCACCTGGCTGCCCGGACCGGCCCCGGTGACCGGGATGTTCGACAGATCGCTGACAGAGCCGACCCGGAATTCGGGGGTCTGCGCGACGACCGCGTAGGAAACGCCGTTTTCGGGGTTGAGATAGAAGACCGGTGCGGTCTGCGACGTGCCGGCGAGCGAGCTGCCGACGCTGTTGGTGACGTCGCGCTCGGTCAGGCCGTACTGGCCGATGCGGCTGCGATCGACCGTGACGTCGAGCTGCGGATAGCGCGACGATTGCTGGATGCGCGGATCGGCGACGCCGGGAATCCGCGAGACGCCACGCAGGATCTTCTGCGCGAACGCGGCATTGACGGCGCCGTCCTTGCCGGTGACCTGGATATCGATCGGCGCCGGCGCGCCGAAGTTGAGGATCTGCGTCGTGATGTCGGCCGGCAGGAACGAGAATTGCGTGCCCGGGAAGGCCTTGGGCAAGGTCTCGCGCAGCGTGCGAACATAATCGGCGGTCGGGGCGTGATCCTTCGACAGCTGGATCAGGATGTCGCCGTCCTGCGGGCCGATCGTCCCGGAATTGCCGTACACCGTGTTGATCGCGCTGACCGGCAAGCCGATATTGTCGACCACCGAGACGAGTTCGTCCGCCGGGATCGCCGCGCGGATCCGGTGTGCGATCCGGTCGAATTCGGCCGAGGTGTCCTCGATCCGGCTGCCGACCGGCGCGCGGACGTGGATCGCCATCGCGCCGGCATCGACGGTCGGGAAGAAGTTCTGCCCCAGGAACGGCAACAGCAGGAACGAGAGCAGCACGACCGCGATGAAGCCGAACAGGAACGGCTTCGGCACCGCCAGCGCCTTTTCCAGCAAGCCGCCATAGCCGATGCGGATCTTTTCGAATTGGCGTTCGAAGCCGCGCTGGAAGCGCACCAGCGGATTGCGCGAGGTGGGCGATCCCGCCGCATGGACGTCGCCGGCATGCGGCTTCAGCAGATACATCGCCATCGTCGGCACCAGCGTGCGCGACAGGATGAACGACGCGATCATCGCGAACACCACCGCGAGCGCGAGCGGCACGAACAGGAAGCCGGCAATGCCCGGCAGGAAGAACATTGGCACGAACACGATGCAGATGCACAGCAGCGAGACGAACGCCGGCGTGACGATCTGCGCCGCACCGTCAAGGATCGACTCGCGCACCCCTTTGCCCTGTTCGAGGTGCCAGTTGATGTTCTCGATCGTCACGGTCGCATCGTCCACTAGGATGCCGACCGCGAGGCTGAGGCCGCCGAGCGTCATGATGTTGAGCGTATTGCCCGTCGCGGACAAAGCGATGATCGCCGCGAGGATCGCGAGCGGGATCGAAATCGCGATGATCACGGTCGAGCGCCAGGATCCCAGGAACAACAGGATCATCACGCTGGTGAGCGCGGCGGCGATCGCGCCTTCCTTGACCACGCCCTCGACCGCTGCCTTGACGAAGATCGACTGGTCGCCGATCGGCACGATCTTCAGCGCGGCGGGAAGCGTCTCCTCGATCTTGGGCAGCGCGTCCTTGACGCCCTGGACGATCGCCAGCGTCGACGTCGCGCCGTTCTTGAGGATCGTCATCACCACCGAGCGCGAACCGTCGACATGCACGATGTTGGTCTGCGGTGCCGAACCGTCGCGGACATGCGCCACGTCGCGCATGTAGAGCGTCGCGCCGTCCACCACCTTGACCGGCAATGCGTTGAGCTCGTCTACCGAGCCCGGCGCGTTGTTGAGCCGGACGTTATATTGATAGCCGCCGATCTTGACGAAGCCCGCGGGATTGATCTGGTTCTGCGAGGCGATCGCATTGCCGACGTCCTGCGCCGACAGTCCCTTGGACTGCAGCGCCTGCGGGTCGAGATCGATCTGGATCTGACGCGTCTTGCCGCCCGATGGATAGGGCACCGCGGCGCCTGGCACGGTCACCAGGTTGGTGCGGATCTGGTTCTGCGCGATGTCGAACAGCTGCCCCTCGGACAGGCCCTTGCCGGACAGCGCGAGCTGGACGATCGGCACGGTCGAGGCATTGTAGTTGAGGATCAGCGGCGGGGTGATGCCGGGCGGCAACTGCTTGAGCACGCTCTGCGACACCGAAGTGACCTGCGCGGTCGCGGTGCGGATGTCGGCGCCGGGCTGGAAATAGATCTTCACCACGCCGATGCCGTTCATCGACTGGCTTTCGATATGGTCGATGTCGTTGACCGTCGTCGTCAGCACGCGTTCGAACGGCGTGATGATCCGCCCCGACATTTCGTCGGGCGCCAGGCCGCTATACTGCCATGCGGTGGCGATCACCGGCACGCCGATATTGGGAAAGATATCGACCGGCGTGCGAATCGCCGACAGCACGCCGAGGATCGCGATCAGGATCGCCATGACGATGAAGGTAAGCGGGCGCTGCAAGGCGACCCGGACGATTCCGATCAAGAGTCACGTCTCCGCAAGGGATAGGCAGATAGAGCGCTGGAAACACACACTGGCGACGAAACTCCAGTTTCGCAGGCGGCGTTCGCAACCGCAATATCAGCGCGCTCTGCTCTCGTGCATTCATCTTCGTCCAATATTGTTTACGGCATGATCGATATGTAATAAATATCGATCATGGAATTGCGTCACCTCCGCTACTTCGTCGGCGTCGCAGAGGAATTGCATTTCGCCCGCGCGGCCAAGCGGCTCGGCATATCGCAGCCGCCACTCAGCCAGCAGATCGCCGCGCTCGAACAGGAACTTGGCGTGCGGCTGTTCGACCGGACCAGCCGCAGCGTGCGGCTGACCAGCGCGGGCACGGCGTTTCTCGAAGCGGCGCGCGAGACGCTCGCCCAGGCCGAGCGCGCGATCGACGTGGCGCATCGCGCGGCGCGCGGCGAACTGGGCGAGCTCAATCTCGGCTTCAACGCGTCCGCACCGTTCGTGCCGATGATCGCCAAGGCGATCTACGACTATCGCCGGGCCTTCCCCGACGTGAAACTCGTGCTGACCGAGCTTGCCGGCCGCGTGCAGCCGACCGCTCTGGTCGACCATGCGCTCGACGTCTGTTTCGTGCGCGGCTTCCGGCGGCCCGATGTGGAAGCGAAGATCCAGGCCACGCCGATCCTGCAGGAACGGCTGATGGTGGCGATGCGGCCCGACCACCGGCTCGCCGGCCACACCGGGCTGGGCTTGCGCGATCTCGCGAGCGAACCGTTGATCCTCTACAGTCGCGAGGACGGTGCGACCTTCACCGAGGAATTGTTCGAGATGCTGCGCGGCGTGGGGGTCGAGCCGATCACCGCGCATACCGTGCGCGAAGTCTCGACGCTGTTCGGTCTCGCGGCGGCGGGGATGGGGGTGACGGTGGTGGCGGAATCGCTGTGCGCGCTGCAATCGAGCAAGCTGGTCTATGTGCCGTTGTCGGATCCGGAATCGATGACCGGGATGTGGCTGCTGCATCTGCGTGAGGATGCGAGCTTGACGTGCCGGGAGTTCCTGAAGGTGGTCGCGGCGAGCGGGGGCGCTTGAACCCGCACTTCACCAGCTCAGGCGCTTCGCCGGGGCGGCGTTTCTCGACAAAGGCCTAGCGCACCCGCACGCCGATCCACAACGTCCGCGGCGTGCCGAGGTCGATCGATCCGCCCGCATTGCGCGTGAACACCGTCGCGTCGAACAGATTCTCCGCGCGCGCCACCAGCGAGAAATGCCGCCCGACCGGCAGCTTGATCACGCCGTCCACCGTCGTCGCGGCGGGCAGCACGTCGGTCTGCAGATCGTCCTCGAACTGCGCGCCGACATAGCGCAGCGTCGCCGCCGCGCCGAAACCGTGCCAGTCCCATGCCAGCGTCGCGCTGCCGGTATGGCGCGGGGTCTGCGCCGGGATCAGGCCGTTGAGCTGGATCTGCGTGCCCGAGGCATGGACCTTGCTGTCGCTGAACGCATAGGACGCATCGAGCGAGACGGGGCCGTGGCTCGCATGCGCCGTCACCTCGACCCCCTTGGCGACGATCGCATCGACATTCTGCCGCTGGCGGACATTGGTCGCGATCGTGACGCTCGAGATCGCGCCTTCGAGCCGGTTGTAGAAGCCGGTGATGCCGAGCGTGACATGGTCGAGCGGCTTGAGATCGACCCCGCCCTCGACCCCGCGCAGCCGCTCGAGCCCGAGCGCGGCATTCGCCTTCGTCGTGATCGGAAACACCACGAACGGGCGATACAGTTCGTTGAGCGTCGGCAAGCGGAAGCCGGTATAGGCCGCGGTGCGCAAGGCGATCGCGTCGCTCGCGTGGAACAAGGCTCCTGCGCGGCCAGTGCCTTCGAAGCCGTCGCGATCGGCATACTGCGTGCTGGTGGTGGTCGCGCCCGCGGCGTTGGCTTCGTGGAAGAAGCCGTCGGTGATCGTCCAGCGATCGCCGCGCACGCCCGCGGTCACCACGAGTTTGCCGAGCGTCCAGTCGTCTTCGACGAACAGGCCGGTCGTGCTGGTCTTGCCGCCGGCGTTGCGCCGCGTCGAGACCGCGCCGGCGGTATAGGCATCCTCGTACAACTCGCCGTCGCCGAGCCGCACATCGATCCCGAGCCGCAGCACATGGTCCGGCCCGACCGGCGGACGCAGTTCGATCTTGCCGCCGAGGCCGGTGGCGGGCGTGTTGCGCTGGTCGAGCGTCAGCTTGAGGCTGGTCGCGCTGATCACCTTGTTGGTGAAGTTGCGCGCCTGGACATAGGCCAGCACGTCGAGCGCCCAGGGCCCGCGATGGATCAGCCGGATGCTGGCGTCATTGGCGTCCGAGCTGCTGTCGGCGCCGGCGAAGCGCAAAGTGCGATAGTCGCGATAGAGCAACCCGCTCGCCTGCAGTTCGGTCTCGGCGTCGATCGGCACGACCGCGCGCAGCGTGCCCGAAAAGTCGCGATAGCGCGCGCGCACGGTGGCGGCGGTGAACTGGCTGTCGGGGGTGGTGTAGAAGCCGTCGCCGCGCTCGAACTTGCCCGACACGCTGACGAAGCCGCCGCCGACATCGGGCGACACGGTGGCCGAGACCTCCTCGGCATTGTTGCTCCCGTAAAACGCTTCGCCCGAGACCGGCGGCAAATCGCGCCGCGTCGCGCTGGCGAGTTCGATCGTACCGGCGACCGCGCCGGCGCCGAACGCGCCCGCGCCGCCGCCGCGCGTGATCCGCACCCCCGCCAGCCGGTCGGCCGACAGTGCGTTGAACGGGATATAGCCGAAGAACGGGTCCGCCAGCGGCACGCCGTCGAGCAGCACCAGCGCGCGGCTCGAGGCGTTGCCGCCGAGCGCACGCAGCGTCACGCCTTGCGCCGAAGGGTTGGCCGAGCGGCTGTCCGAGCGGCGGAATTGCTGGAAGCCGGCGACGTCGAGCAGCACGTCCTCGACTCGCCCCGACGCGTCGCCGGTCAGCCGCTCGCGGCTGATCGTGACCGAGCCGTAGGCGGGGACGCCCGGTGGCACCGGCAATGGCTGGCCGAGCACGACGATATCGGGACCGTCGGTCGGGGTCGGCGCCGATGCGGCCTGTTGCGCGAGCGCCGGAAGCGGCGCGGCGAGCGCGAGGAGCGGCAGGAGGGATACGCGGTACATGGCGGGACTTTCAGCGAACGGGACGCGCTGCGACCCAAATCATTCGGGGGCAACAGTCCCGGGTAAGGCCTGCAGCAGCGACCAGCCCTGTGGCAGATAATCGACCGACATGTAGAAATAAAAGGCGCACGATCCGTCGCCGCGATAGCTCCCGCCTTTCAGGATGCCGAGCGCGGTGGTGCCGCTGAACACCGGCGACCCGCTGTCGCCGCCCTTGCAGGTCGGGCCCGCCACCGTCACCCAGGTCGGCAGGCACGCGCCGCCGCACAGATCGCCCGCCGGCGCGAAATCGGTGAGCTCGACCAAAGCGCAGCTATAGCCGGTGCGCTCGCCGCGGTGGCAGACATAGTCGCCGGCGCGCGTGCTGGCGCGGCTGCGCTGGCCGGTGACCGGGCGCAGCCGGGTGCGCGCGGCGTCGGCGAAGAAGGTCGGGGGCAGGGGGCTGGCGGCGGCATTGATCTGCACGTCGCGATAGCCCCAGCCCCACTGCCCGACGAAGCTCAGCGGCTCGGTCACGCCTTGCGGCCCGCGATAGCTCAGGTCGTCGACGCAATGCGCCGCGGTGGTGATCGCGCTGCGCAGGCCATCGGTGACATTGAAGCCGGTGGTGCAGACGTAGCGCTTGTGATCGTCGGGATTGAGCCCCTCGACGCGCGCGCCGCCCTCCGGCGCGAGGTTGACGTCGACATGGTTGAGCACGCGCACTTGCACCGGCACGCCGGCGATCGCTTCCAGCCTCTGGTCGAGCGCGGCGACTCCCTCGGGCGCATCTTTGCTGCCGATGATGACGACCAGTTCGCCGGTGCGCGGGTCGAGGCCCATGCCGGGCGGCGTGCGCAAGGCGGCGCGGATCGCGGCCTGGTGATAGGTCATCGCCCAGATCACTTTCTCGCGCGTCACCTTGGCACCGGTGCGAAACACGATCGGCACCGCGATGCCGCCGGCGGCGACGGAGCGCGTGGCGACCGGGTCGGCGCCGGTGAGCGAGACGAGGATGCGGTAGGCTGGCCGGTGCTCGATCGCGATGCCGGCGAGGCGGTCGCGATACTGCTCGGCGATCGCGTCGGTGACGGGGACGCTCGCATCCTGCACCGTCAGCCGGGCGATCGCCTGCGGGAGCGGGACGGCGAACTGGCGGGCATATTCTGCGGCATCTTCCGCGCGGGCGGCGGCGGGGGTTTCCAGCAGGGGTTGGACGCTGGGCGCGACGGCCGGTGCGCGCGGCGGTGTCGCGAGCACAATCAACGGCGGCTGCGTGACAGGCTGGGCGATTATCGGCGGCGTCTGCGCGCCGGCAACAGCCGGCGAGAAGAGCGAAGCGGCAGCGAGAAGGAGGATATACACGCCGTGAGGCTAGCGGGTTTTGCGCCGGCACGGAACGGGCCGCGTCGCCGGCGCGCGCGGACGGCGCAACATACCCGTCGCCCCGGCGGAGGCCGGGGCCGCTATCGCGGTGGCGCGCCGCCCGCCAAGCCATCCAGCGGCCCCGGCCTCCGCCGGGGCGACGGTGGAGGTCGTGTCCGTTTTTGGGGGAACAGACGCGGCTGTCCTACATCCGTTCGTGCATGATAGGATCGAGGTCGCTCTTTCAAATTGTCGGACGAGGGTCGATTTCCGTCAAGATGCGGTCGCCCGCCGTTCGGGCTGAGCGTCTTGAAGCTCTGCTCGCCTCGGGCGCGCTGGCCGAACAGGGAGTGAGTCGATTCTAGCGAGAAGCACTGCCGGCGCACCGCACGCGATGGGCCGAAAGGCCGTCGCAAGCGGCGCCGATGTCGCGACTTTAGTGTGACTTTCCGCGCCTCGCACGCCCGCGACCTCTTACCCCGCCCAAGCTTCGAACGGCAGATCGAGCGCGTCCGCGACCGCCTGATGGCGGATCTTGCCCGCCGACACGTTGAGCCCGTTCGCAAGATGCGGATCGGCCGCCATCGCGGCCTCCGCCCCCAAGGTCGCCAGCTTGAGCACGAACGGCAAGGTCGCATTGTTGAGCGCGAAGGCCGACGTCCGCGCGACCGCGCCCGGCATGTTGGCGACGCAATAATGAATCACGCCGTCGATCTCGAACACCGGGTCCTCGTGCGTCGTGGCGTGGCTCGTCTCGAAGCAGCCGCCCTGGTCGATCGCGATGTCGACCAGCACCGACCCGCGCTTCATCGTGCTCAGCATCTCGCGCGTCACCAGCTTCGGCGCGGCGGCGCCCGGCACCAGCACCGCGCCGATCACCAGATGCGCGTTCTTCACCGCGGCGGCGATCGCCGCGCGCGAGGCGTAGGCGGTCTTGATCTGGCTGCCGAAGAACATGTCGAGCTCGGCGAGGCGGGCGTTCGAAATGTCGTAGATCGTCACGTCGGCGCGCATGCCGACCGCCATCTGCGCGGCGTTGA
>CAXTEO010000121.1:0-12312 GCA_964243205.1 uncultured Sphingomonas sp. | reverse complement strand
ACTGGCCGTCGTCGCACGCCGCGAGCGGACGCAATGCCAGAGCGCAGACTAAAGAGCGGAGCATCTCTAGTCTTTCGTTTGTGATCGACATAACACACTAATCTGCCGAACCGCCCATCGTCAAGCGCACCTGAGTGTAGATGCCGGGACAGGCCCGGCATGACGGCGATGGCGGTCGGCTGCGCCTCAGTTTGCGAGGTTTTCCATCACCTTCTTGTGCAGCCAGATGTTCATCGTCGCGCTGTCGTTGATGTCGCCGGTATAGCCCATTTCGTGCGCGAGCGAGACGCGGTTCTCGTGGCTCGGGTCGAGATCGAGCACCTTCATCAGGTCGACGATCGAGGTCTGCCAGTTGAGCGGCTGCCCCTTTTCGGCGGCCTTCGCCGTCAGGATCGCGTTGACGTCGACCGGCGCCTTCGGCGCAGCAGGGGCGGGCGTAGGGGCAGCGGTCGGCGCAGGGGTTGCCGCGGCCGGCGTGGGCGTGGGGGCAGCGGCGGGCGTGGGCGTGGGCGCCGTCGCGTGGCCAAAGATCGCGTCCTTGATCATGCCGAAAATGCTCATCGTTCGATCCTCCTGGTTATGTCTCAACAATGCCTCGCGACCGGGTACGTTCCGCGACGGGCGACGCGCGCCAGCGACCAGCGACGTGCTTTGCGGGGTGACCCGAGCGCCCGACTCGGGCATGGCGCGCGCCATGTCCGCTCCCGACCATCCCCCGATGCTGGATTCGCCGCCAATCCGGCTGGCCGAGTTCGTGCCCCTCATCGCCGCGCTGATCGCGCTCGGCGCGCTCGGCATCGATACGATGCTGCCCGCATTGCCCGACATTGCGCGTCGCCTGGGCGTCGATGCGATCCTCGACGGACCGCTGATCCTCACCGTGTTCGTCGTCGGGCTCGGCATCGGCCAGTTGATCCACGGCCCACTGACCGACCGCTATGGCCGGCGCCCGGTGCTGATCGTCGGGTTGCTCGGCTATATTGCGGGCAATCTGTGCGCCGGGCTGGCCAACAGTTTCGAGCTCCTCCTGATCGTGCGCTTCGTCAGCGGGCTGGCGATCGCCGCGAGCCGAGTCGTCACGATCGCGCTGATCCGCGACTGCTTTTCCGGCCGCGCGATGGCGCAGGTGACGAGCCTGGCGTTCATGGTGTTCATGGCGGTGCCGATCGTCGCGCCAAGCATCGGTCAGGCGATTCTGCTGCTCGGATCGTGGCGGCTGATCTTCGAAGTCATTGCCGGCGTGGCGACGCTGTGCCTGATCTGGTTCGCGATACGCATGCCCGAGACGCTGCGGCAGGAGAATCGCTCGCCGCTGTCGGTCAAGGCGACGCTCGCCGGCTGGCGCGAAACGCTGTCGGACCGCTATTCGGTCGGCTATACGATCGCGGCACTGATCGCGCAGGGCGCGATCTTCGGTTATCTCGGGTCGATCCAGCCGATCATGGAGCGCGTATTCCATCGCCCCGAACTGCTCGGCGCGGTGTTCGCCGCCTCGGCCGGCACGATGGCGGCCGCCAATCTGCTCAACTCGCGGATCGTGATGCGCCTCGGCATGCGCCGCATCTCGCAGGCCGCTTTGCTGGTAATGATTGCATCGTCGGGCACCGGGCTCGTCATCGGCCAGCTCGGCGACGAGCCGTTGCTGGTGTTCGTCGTGCTGCAGGCGATCACGATGGCCTGTTTCGGCCTCGCCACCTCGAACATGTCGGCGATGGCGATGGAGAATATGGGGTCGATCGCCGGAGTCGCCTCGAGCGTGCAGGGCTTTTTCGGCATCACGATGGGCGCGGTGATCGGCTGGGCGATCGGCCGCAGCTTCGACGGCACCACGCTGCCGCTGCACCTCGGCTTTCTGGTAGCGGGGGTGTGCGGGATCGTGATTGCGGCGATCGTCGAGCGCGGACGGCTGTTTCATCCGAGCTGAGCGATTTCGTGCCGCTTGCCGGAACCGAATTCGGGTTGCGCGGTTCGCTGACTGGAACGATCCGCATGGCGCGGGCCGTCGGGAGAGCGACGATGAGCATCGGTGGACATCAGGTGCCCGGCGAAGGCACGGGCGACGATGGCTTTGACGAAGAAGGCTATGACGAGAGCCAGCGCGCGGAAATCCTCGAAGTGACGCGCGACGGGCCGAGCGACGGGACGTTGCTGACCGATATCAGCCCCGACATGGCGGGCGAGGATGACGATGACGACGATCTCTCCGAAGACGAACTCGGCGAGGAAGACGACGACGCCGACGAGAGCGACGACGATGCGGATGAAGACGACGTCCAGGACGAAGTCGACGACGGCACCGTCGACGATGACGAACTGAGCGACCGCGACGACGCTGCGTTGCGACCATAAGACTGTAGGCGGGCGCCGATTGACTGCGTCCGCCTGCTTTCGGTAAAGTCCGCGGCGGGAGGACTCGCCATGCCGACCGATCCGCGGATCGACGCGTATATCGCCGCGAGCGCGCCGTTCGCGCACGACATCCTGACGCATCTGCGCGCGCTCCTGCACGATCACTGCCCGGCGATCGAAGAGACGATGCGGTGGAGCATGCCGTCGTTCAGCTATAACGGCCGGCCGTTCGCGCAGATGGCGGCGTTCAAGCAACATGCCGCGTTCGGCTTCTGGGATCGCGACGTGCTGCAGACCGGTAAGGAAGGCGTGGGCGCCGGGCAGTTCGGCAGGCTCACGTCGCGCGCCGATCTGCCGGACGATGCGGAGCTGGTTGCCAGGATCCACGCCGGCATGGCGCTGATCGACGCCGGCGAACGCCCGAAGCGCGCCGCGCGTCCGGCCAAGCCCGAGGCCGAGGTGCCACCCGCTCTGGCCGAAGCGCTCGCCGGGGACGCGGTCGCCGCGGCGACCTTCACCGCCTTCAGCCCCAGCTGCCGCCGCGAATATTGCGAATGGGTCGCCGAGGCCAAGCGCGACGAGACTCGCGCGAAACGCGTCGCCGAGACGATCGAGCAGCTCCGCGCGGGCAAGAAGCGCAACTGGAAATACGAGAATTGCTAGGGCCTTGCGCGCCGTCGGGAACGTGATACGCTGTATCATCACCTGGCAGGAGCAAAGCCCATGCGCGCATCCTTCACTCCGGCGTTCGCCGAGCACAGCCAGCCGATGGCGACGATGAACATGACGCCGCTGATCGACGTGTTGCTCGTCCTGCTGGTGATGATGGTCATCACCGTGCCGGTCATTACCAACACCGTGCCGATCGATCTGCCGCGGCCGTCGCCGGTCGATTCGCCCGAGCATGTCTTCCATCGGCTCGATCTCGGCGTCGACGGGCGGCTCGCCTGGGACGGCGCGCCGCTCGCCGACGCGGCGCTGCCCGCGCGGCTGGCCGCATTGCAGCGCGAACCCGCCGCCGACCTGCAGATCGCGGCCGCCGCCGCCGCGCGCTACGGGCGGTTCGACCAGGTGCTGGCAACGATCAAGCGCGCCGGCGTGACTCGGCTCGGCTTCGTCGGCAACGATCGTTTCGCACGCTTCGACGCACAATAGGCGCTGGCGAGGAACGCGCCGTGTCGGGCTACGTTGAGATATCCCGTCACATCGACGATCCCATCGGCGAGTATTTGCAATGAAGCGTATCTTGAGTCTGTCCTTGCCGTTGCTCGCCGCCGCCTGCGCGCAAAGCGCGCCCAACACCAACAGCGTCGATATCAACACCGCGGCGACGCAGGCGCAGGGGGCAGTCGACGCCTATGGATCGAACGCGCCGGTCGAGATCGCCGAGCCCGATGCCCCCAAAGGCGCGGCGGACGATGCGATCGTGACTGCCGGCAACGCCGTGCCGGCGCTCGATCCGCCCGCGCCCGGCACGCCCGACGGCCTGCCCGACGATCGCACGCCGGTGTCCGAGGCACGCTTCACGCCCGACAGCGCGCAAGGCGCGGCCAACGTGGTGCAGACCTATTATGCGCTGATCGGCGAGCGGAAATATGCCCAAGCCTTTGCGCTGCGCGATGCCGCAACCGCGGGCGCGCCGACTGCCGACGCCTTTGCCGTCAGCTTCGCGCGCTACAGCGAATATCACGCCAATGTCGGCGCCCCGAGTGCGATCGAGGCGGGGGCGGGGCAGCGCTATGTCACGGTGCCGGTGCAAATCTATGCGCGGCTCAAGCAAGGCGCCACGCCGGTCTATGAGATCGGCAGCGTCACGCTGCACCGTACCGGCGATATCGACGGCGCGACCGCGGCGCAGCGGAGCTGGCATATCCGCAGCATCGACGTGAAGTCCGTGCCGAAGCGCTAGGCGCCCGTCAATTGTCCTTCATGACATTGGCCAGGATGGCGAGATCGGCGCTGTTGACCGCCATGCCGGTCGCGTCGGTGTCGTCGGGCGCCACGGTCGTATTGCCGACGGCTTCCTTCGGCGCAGTGGCTGGCGGGCCGAAGCCGACCGTGTCGATCGCGGTCCACAGGATTCCCCCGGCCCACAGCAAGGCGGCCCAGCGGCTCAGGAACAGTTTGCGATACGGCATCGACGCACTTTAGCGCGCCGGGGTTAACGGGCCGCGTGCGGAGATGCTGAATCGAGCGGGCTTTCCCGATCGGGATGGCGTTCGGCGATGTCGGCGGCACTTTCGATGTCGCGTGCGGACCGCCGCGCGGCGGCTGGGGTCAGCGACGTGGCCACGCCGTCCGGCCCGTCGAGCAGGACTTCGCCATATTCGGCTACGGCTTGGATCGGTATATCATACGGTGCGCGCGCCATATTTCAGCCTCCAGACTGGACAAAACGCAATGGCGCGGCGCAATGTTCCGGGACGCTGGGGGTAAGCATGTACACGAGCCTGTTTCTTAAGACCCACCGCGTGCCTGCGATCACCGCCGATGAAGTTGCGCTCCTCGAAAACAGCGTGGCGCGCACCGCGACCTATCATGCGCGCCAGATCATCGTGCGGCAGTACACGCCGCTCACGCAATGCACGCTGCTGCTCGAGGGTTTCATCGAGCGTTACAAGGACACGCCCGAGGGCCGGCGGCAAATCCTGGCGATCCATATTCCCGGCGATTTCGTCGACTTGCATTCCTACCCGCTCAAGCGACTGGAGCATTCGGTCGCGGCCCTGACCGACGTGCGGGTCGCGTTGTTTCCCCACCCCGAAATCCGCAAGCTCACCGAAACCTCGCCGACTTTGACCGAATTGCTGTGGCGCTCCACGCTGATCGACGCGGCGATCAATCGCGAATGGATCATCTCGGTCGGCGCGCGCGGTGCGGCGGTTCGGCTCGCGCATCTGTTCTGCGAAATGTACGTGCGGCTGGAGCGGATCGGGCAGGCCCCGGACAAGACCTTCGCCTTGCCGCTGACGCAAGTCGATCTCGCCGATGCGACCGGGCTGACCGCGGTGCATGCCAACCGGATGCTGCGCCAGTTGCGCGAACGCAAGCTGGTCGCCTTCCGTCAGGGTCGAGTGGAGATTCTCGACTGGGAAGCGCTGCGCAGCTTCGCCGATTTCGACCCGGCCTATCTGTTCTTCGACTGAGCGGCGCCGGTCACGGCCCGTTCCAGCCTAACCGTGCAGATAATGGCTCTGCGCGGTGTCGGTCGCGTTGACGGCGAGGATCGACCGCGCGTCGCCCGGCGTGAGCGGCTTGCCCTGGCGATCGGCGGCCGCGCCGATCACACGGTGCAGCAATTCCTGCCCTTCGGTCCACCAGCCGATGCCGCTCGCGGCATTGAGATGACCCTGCGGGCCGGCGTCGACGAAATGGCTCCCCCAGCCGACCGCGAGGCTATGCGCGCGCTCGATCGCGATCCACGGATCGTCGCTGCTCGCGACGACGATCGACGGGAAGGGCAGGGGCGCGATCGGCGTCGGACCGAAGGCGGCCAGTTCGGACTGGGCATCGGCACGATCGACATCGGCCGGCGCGACCAGCAGCGCGCCCGCCACCGGCCAGCCATAAGGCTGGCGCGTCAGTTCCGCCCACCAGGCGACCGCCAGACAGCCGAGGCTGTGCGCCGCCAGGATCACCGGTGCCTGCGCCGCGCGGATCGCCTGGTCGAGCTTGGTCACCCAGGCGTTGCGATGCGGTGTGTTCCACATGCCGAGCTCGACGCGGACGGTATCGGGCCGCGCTTGTTCCCACAGGCTCTGCCAGTGCGACGGGCCCGATCCGCCGAGCCCGGGCACGGTGAGGATGGTCGGTTGAACGGGGTCGAAGCTCGAAAAGCTGCCCATCGATTCTCTCCCAAGGGCCCCGAAATAGAGGCGGAGAGACGTGACCGCTCGTGCTCTAGGGGGACGCCGCGCGGTCACGCCTCCCAAGCGCAAAAGGTATTCCTACTATTCGGATGGACAATAGCCTTGCGCCCAGTGGAATGCGGCTTGCGACGGTCCGAAACGGGTGCATCGGCTGGGCGCTGAACAGGCCGGACTGGTCGTCGCGGACCGCCACGACTCGGGCGCGCGGTGCAGCAAGTCGCTTGCAGTTCGCGCGCACATCGCGTTGGAAGCGGCCATGGCCAAGATCCGTGCTGACCAACTCCTCGTCGATCGCGGCCTTGCCGAAAGCAAGACGCGCGCGCAGGCGCTGATCATGGCGGGCCTGGTCTTCGCGGGCGAGCGCAAGATCGAAAAGCCGGGGCAGGCGGTCGCCGACGACGTGCTGCTCGACGTGCGCGGGCGCGACCATCCCTGGGTGTCGCGCGGCGGGATCAAGCTGGCGCACGGCCTCGACGCGGTCGGCTGGGACGTGGCCGGCGCGGTGGCAATCGATGTCGGCTCCTCGACCGGTGGCTTCACCGACGTGTTGCTCCAGCGCGGCGCGCGCCGAGTCTATGCGGTCGACAGCGGCACCAACCAGCTTGCCTGGAAGCTGCGCCAGGACCCGCGCGTGATCGTCCACGAACAGACCAGCGCGCGCATCCTGACCGAGGCGCATATCCCGGAGCCGGTCGATCTCATCGTGTGCGATGCGAGCTTCATCGGGCTTGCCAAGGTGCTCGACACGCCATTGCGCTTTGCCAAGCCGGACGCGCGGCTGCTCGCGTTGATCAAGCCGCAGTTCGAGGCCGGGCGCGAAGAGGTCGGCAAGGGCGGGGTGGTGCGCGACGCCGCGATCCACGCGCGCGTCTGTGCCGAAGTATCAGCCTGGGTCACCGCGCAGGGCTGGCGTGTCGTGACGGTGGTCGAGAGCCCGATCACCGGTCCGGAAGGCAATGTCGAGTTCCTGATTGCTGCGTTGCGGGACACTGTCGACGCGGCGCCGTAAATTAGCAGTCGCGCCGTGGATTTTCTTCTGTAGGACTGCGCGGGGTTCGTCCGGCGCGGAATCGCCGGAGCAGACGCGAAAAGGGCATTGGCTTGAGCGAGATCGCATCGAAGCAACAATTGCGGCTGGCCTTTCTGCGGTGGGCGGCGGTGACCGTGCCATTGATCCTGCTGCTCGGCTTCACCTCGGCACGACTGGCGCCGACCGGATCGCGCAACGCCTGGTACGCGGCCCTAGTCAAACCCGCACTGACTCCGCCCGATCTCGCCTTTCCCGGCGCCTGGACGGTGATCTACATCCTGCTCGGCCTTGCGCTGGCGATGATCCTGCACGCGCGCGGCTCGCGGCTGCGCGGTCCGGCGATCGCGCTGTTCGTGCTGCAACTGCTCGTCAATCTGACCTGGTCGCCGGTGTTTTTCGGGATGCATGCGGTGACGCCCGCGCTCGGCATCGTCGGCGCGATGTTGATCCTGACGCTGGCGATGGCGTATGTTTTCTCGCGGATTCGCGTCGTCGCCGCGCTGCTGCTGGTGCCGTATCTCGCCTGGCTGCTGTTCGCTTTCTATCTCAACGCCGCGATCATCGATTTGAACCCGGGCGCCGAAACCCTTGCGCCGTCCGCGTCCACCACCCAAATCATCACGCATTGAACCACTGGATTTTCGTGCCATGCAGTCCGACAACAAGATTTTCGACGATTTCGCCAAGTTCCTGAACGGCGCCGCAGGTACGCTCGCCGGCGTCGGGCGCGAGGCCGAGGCGGGTGCGCGGGCGCGCGCGAAGGAATGGATCGGCGGGCTCGATTTCGTCTCGCGCGATGAATTCGATGCGGTCAAGGCGATGGCCGCGGCCGCACGCGACGATGCCGATGCGCTTCGCGCCCGGCTCGACGCGCTCGAGGCCAAGCTCGCCAGTGCGCCCAGGGCGAAAGGCTGATCTGATCTTTTCCACAGCTTTTTCGGTCGATTTGCCCGCTGCTTCCCCCACCATCGTGTGTGTCGGCTATTGCTGCGTCCCCACATCCTGTAATGCGGATGACGGAGGCGTATTGTGATGCTCGACGAAGCCGATTTCGACCGCGACGATGCGGCCCCGATCGACATGCTGGAAAGCTATTTCGCGGCGCATGGCTGGGAGCTCGAGCGCCAGGACGATGAGGTCATCGCCAAGGTCAAGGGCAGCTGGACGCAATATGAGCTGCGCGCCTTGTGGCGCGAGGAAGACAGCGTCATCCAGTTCCTCGCCTTCCCCGACATTCGCGTGGCGGACGACCGGCGCAACGCGATCTACGAGGCGATCGGGCTGATCAACGAGCAGCTCTGGGTCGGGCATTTCGAATTGTGGTCGACGAGCGGGATCCTGCTCTATCGGCACGCGGCGATGATCGAGAGCGCGTCCGATTCCGGCGGCGGGACGATGTCGCTCGCCGCCGCCGAATTGCTCGTCGAAAGCGCGATCGACGAATGCGAGCGCTTCTACCCCGTGTTCCAGTTCGTGCTGTGGGGCGGCAAGACGCCCAAGGAAGCGCTCGCCGCGGCGATGACCGAGACGCAAGGCGAAGCGTGAGCGTGCGCACCGTCCCGCCGATCCGGCGCCTCTGGATGATCGGGTGCGGCAACATGGGCGGGGCGATGCTCCGCCAGTGGATCGCCAGCGGCGTGATCGCCGCGGATCAGGTCAATATCGTAAACCGCACTGACCGCGCCTTGCCGGACGGCGTGCGGCAGGGGCGGGATCTGCCCGAGGGCGACCTGCCCGATGCGGTCGTGCTGGCGATGAAGCCGCAGCAGATCGATGCGATCGCGGCGCATTACGGCGAGCGTTTGTCCGGGGTGCCGTTGCTGGTGTCGATCCTGGCGGGGGTCGAGGAGCCGGCGCTGGCCGCGCGCTTCACCGCCGGTGCGATCGTCCGCGCGATGCCCAACCTGCCGGTCGGGATCGGCCGCGGCGTGGTCGCGCTCGATACGTCGAGCACCGATGCGACGGTGCGCGCCGCGGTCGTCGCGCTGATGCAGCCGCTCGGTCTGGTCGAATGGGTCGCCCCGGCGCAGTTCGATGCGGTGACCGCGCTGGCGGGCAGCGGCCCCGCCTTTCTCTACCGCTTCATCGACGCGCTCGCCACGGCGGGCGTGGCGCAGGGGCTGCCCGACGATCAGGCGCAGCGCCTCGCGCTCGCGACGGTCGAGGGTTCGGCGCTGCTGGCGGCCGCCGCCGACGTCGGCGCGGGCGAACTGGCCGAACGCGTCGCCAGCCCCGGGGGCTCGACTCGCAAGGGGCTGGACGTGCTCGACGCGAACGCCGCGCTGGCGAGTTTGCTGACGGAAACGATCGCAGCAGCGACGCGGCGCAATGCCGAGATGGCCGCGGCGGCGCGATAGCGTCGCGGCGACTCGCGTTCCGTCTCACCTGAAGCGCTTCCGCGGCGAAGGCCGGGGCCCAGGAGTGCAGCAGCGGATTGCCGCCGACAGCGCTTCGTTACCTCGACCTTCGCTACTGGGCCCCGGCCTTCGCCGAGGAAGCGCGTCGGGATATACCGCTTACCCGCGCAACCCGGACAGCCGCAAAAGATCGTCGTCGCCGATGATTCCTTCGAGCACCGACCAGAAACCGGTCACCGCCTGCTGCCCGGCGCGCGCATAGGCTGCGGCCCAATGCTGCCGCACGATCTCGAACAATTCCTGCTCGAGCTCGGTTCCGGCCGGGGACAGGCGCAGCAGCCGCTGGCGTCGGTCGCGCTCGCCGACGCGCGTCTCGACCAGGTTGCGCTCGACCAGTTCGTTGAGCACGCGGCCGAGCGACTGCTTGGTGATGCCGAGCAGCCCGAGCAGCGTGCTGACCGTCAGATCGGGATGGCGCGCGATGAAATAGACCGCGCGATGATGCGCGCGGCCCAGACCGATCGCCGCGAGGCGCGTTTCGGTCGCGCGCGCGAGCGTGCTCTGCGCGAAATACAACAGCTCGATCCCGCGGCGGATTTCTGGTTCGCGTAGGAAGAGCGGCGAGGCGGAGGCGATTGCTGTAGCCATTGTTGACCGCCTTTGACGCACCCCGTACATGCCTTCAATCCCCAAATTGTAACAGAATGTCGCATTTCATGCAGCACAATGCCTCCGACGCCGCGCGCCCGTCCCCCGCTAGCGCTTCGCCGCCGTCTTCGATCTTCACGATCGAGCCGCACGGCGCGCCCGTTTCGGTGCAGGAGCGCAGCGCGATGCTGGTCGATCCGGGCTTCGGCCGCGTGTTCACCGACCATATGGTGACGATCCGCTACGACGCGGCAAACGGCTGGCACGACGCCAGGATCGTCGCGCGCGCGCCGTTCCAGATGGATAGCGCGAGCGCCGTGCTGCATTATGCGCAGGAAATCTTCGAGGGGATGAAGGCGTATCGCTTGCCCGACGGCGGCGCGGCCTTGTTCCGTCCGGCGGAAAACGCCGCCCGCTTCCGCCGCTCGGCCGAACGCATGGCGATGGTGCCGCTGCCCGACGATCTGTTCGTCGAATCGTGCCGGGCGCTCGTGCGCCAGGAAGCCGACTGGATCCCCGATATCGACGGCGGCGCGCTGTATCTGCGTCCGTTCATGATCGCGAGCGAAGTGTTTCTCGGCGTGAAGCCGTCGAGCGAATATCTCTATGCGGTGATCGCCTCGTCGGTCGGCGCCTATTTCAAGGGCGGCGCACCCGCCGTCACCTTGTGGGTCACGCAGGATTATACCCGCGCTGCGCCCGGCGGCACCGGCGCCGCCAAATGCGGCGGCAATTATGCCTCGAGCCTCATCGCGCAGGCCGAGGCGACTCGGCAGGGCTGCGACCAGGTGCTGTTCCTCGATGCGATCGAGCGGCGCTGGATCGAGGAACTGGGCGGCATGAACATCTTCTTCGTGTTCGACGATGGCAGCATCGCCACGCCGCCGCTGACCGGCACGATCCTGCCCGGCATCACGCGCGCTTCGCTGATCACGCTGGCGCGCGACATGGGGCTGACCGTGCGCGAAGAGCCGTATGCGATCGACCAGTGCCGCGCCGATGCGCGAAGCGGCAGATTGGTCGAGGCGTTCGCCTGCGGCACCGCCGCGGTGGTCACGCCGATCGGCGCGATGAAGATGCGCGACGGCGATTTCCAGATCGGCAGCGGTGGCCCGGGCCAGACCACGACGCGCTTGCGCCAGGCGTTGATCGAGCTCCAGCGCGGCACCGCGCCCGATCCGCACGGCTGGCTCGAACGCGTGCTGTAAGGCGTGGCGTTTCCGGGGTTTCCAAGCCCGGAAACGCACCCTAAAGCACCGCTTCCCGGATTGGGGCGTCGCCAAGTGGTAAGGCAGCGGCTTTTGATGCCGCCATTCGCAGGTTCGAACCCTGCCGCCCCAGCCAATCCCCAGCAGCGCGGGCGCGAGGAAGCGTGCCGCGGCATGCGCGTGATTGGCCGGCACGAATTCCCGCGGTGGACGGTAGCGCACTGACGGCGACGGACGTGGTCGATGCCCTCGGGAGCGAGCTGCGCGGGAGCCGCCCTTCGACGCGGCAACGCCGACTCCGCGGGCCTCCCGCACCCGACCCGTCCCGCTATCGGTCTCGATCGCGCGCGCCACGGCTATTCGGGCATGTCGCGGATCAATACGTTGCTGCTCCCCGAAGATGACAGTAATGTGATCGGAAGTCAGACGATCAGCAAGATCGCGTTCGCCCAGGAGATCGAGATGCACCAGGAACAGCATTTGGCGTTGAGCGCGATTTTGACCGGGTTGCGGCGAGCAGGGGCGATCGACAAGCATGCTGTGAAATGCATTGTGCAGGCGATCGAAGAAACCGCGGCGCGGGCCTACCCCAACTGCCCCGATACAGCGGACGGGCTACGAAAGCTGGCGAAAGCGCTCGATGAGGGCCCCATTCGCTCGTGCCTGGTAGACGTGACTGCTTAAATCGCCGGCGGATCTGTCGTTGTAGAAGCGATCGGTGGTGGGTGGCCAGGCCGCTTTGGGGGTGTTCGGGTGGAAGCACGAACCCGCTGCGCGGGAGGGCGCTTGTGGTGTGGTTGAGGTAAAAGAACGAGCGTTGCGGGGCGGTTGAGCGCTTCGGACGGCAGGCA
>CAXTEO010000120.1:0-12327 GCA_964243205.1 uncultured Sphingomonas sp. | reverse complement strand
GTCGCCGTCCATCGAATAGACGCTCTCGAACGCGACCAGCTTGGGCCGCCCTGGCGCGATCGCGGACAAGCGCCGGTCGAGATCGTCCGGGTCGTTATGCGCGAAGCGGATGCATTCGGCGCGGCTGTGGCGGATGCCCTCGATCATCGAGGCGTGGTTAAGTTCGTCCGACAGCACCACGCAATCGGGCAGTCGCGCGGCGAGCGTGCCGAGTGCCGCCCAGTTCGAGACATAGCCCGAGGTGAAGAGCAAGGCCGCTTCCTTGCCGTGCAGATCGGCGAGTTCGGCCTCGAGCACGACATGCGCGTGCGTCGTGCCCGAAATGTTGCGCGTGCCGCCCGCCCCCGCGCCGCACGCATCGAGCGTTTCGTGCATCGCCTGCAACACCTTGGGGTGTTGCCCCATGCCGAGATAATCGTTCGAGCACCACACGGTGACATCGTCGATGCCGTCTTCGCCATGATGTTTCGCCGACGGAAAATGACCCGCCTTGCGCTCGAGCTCGGCGAAGATGCGGTAGCGCCCGTCCTCCTTCAGCGCGTCGAGCTGGACCTGAAAGAATGCTTCGTAATTCACGGCGTACCCCCTCTCACTTCATGCGCAGCGATTTCGATCGCTTGGTTCTTTGCGGACGCCCAATGCCACATCTTGGCATCGCGCAGCGGCAAGACAAGGAAAAGATGCTCGACCACCCCGAGCGCGGCGAGCCCCGCCAGCAAGGTCGCGGTGGCCGCGGTGCCGCTCCGTGGCGGCGCGGCTTCGGCAATGCCCCACGCCCACCACGCCACTGCCGCGGCGCCGAGCAGCGACAGCGGCAGCAGCGGGTTGAACGCGCGCTTGCGGAAATAGCTCTTGAGATAGGCGAGATGCGCCGGAAACACTTCGTCGCTGAGGTTGGGCACGCCGAGATACAGATTGAACTTGGCGCTCAGCCGCAGCGCGAACAGCAACAGGAAAGTCAGCGGCGCGGCCTGATTGGGCTGGCGCCACGTCAGTGCGACGAGCAGCAAAGCGGTCGCCGCGAGCGCCACTTCGTGGTGGATGACGGTGGCGGTCGCCAGGCGGAAGCGCCGCCAGCCGGTCGCCTGCGGGGGGCATTGTGCGCGGTTGGGGCCGGCGACGAAGCCCATCAGAAAGCCCATTTCATGCCAGCCCCAGATCACGATCGCGGCGGCGAAGCCGAGATACGCGCCGCCCCGGTGCGGATCGTCCGCGCTCCACCATGCCGCGCCGGTCGCGACGACGGCCGCCACCCCGGCCAGCGTGAAGCTCGTGGCGAAGGTCGCGCGGGGCCGGCTGTCGAGCCACACCACCAATGCGGTGCCAATGAACCACATCGTCAGCGCGAACAGAAGCGGCGGGATCGTCACCAGGCCGGCACCAGACGGGCCGATGCGGGGATGATGTTGCGCTCGACTCGCGTGAAATACAGCCGCGCGAAGGCGATCGCCGCGGCCCCGATCAGGCCGACACGCTTGATTCCGCCGACGACACCGCCTTGCGCCCTGGCGGCATCGAGTTTCGCGGCGATGATCCGCATCCGTTCGAGCCCGGCACGGAATGCCGGGGCATCGGTGTCGAGCACGACCGGGAACACTTGCCGCGTGATCGCCGAGCAGACGGCGAACACCCGGAAATCATAGTCGCTCGGGTCGATCCCCAGCGCCGTGTAGAAGGCCGGCCGGTTGTGATCGCGGACGTACATCGTGGCATACACCGCGACGAGGAAGAAGCGGATCCACAACGTATTGCGGCCGCTCAGCAATTTAGGGTCGGTGCGCATCAGGAGCGCGAACGCCTCGCCATGGCGGAACTCGTCGTTGCACCATAATTCGAACCAGTCGAAGATCGGGTGGAAGCGCCACTCGGGATGCTGGGCGAGATGGCGGAAGATCGTGATGTAGCGCGCATAACCGATCTTTTCGGAGAGATAGGTCGCGTAGAAGATGAATTTCGGCCGGAAATAGGTGTATTTCTTCGTCCTGGTCAGAAAGCTCAGATCGACCCCGATCCCGGCATCCTTGAGCGTATCGTTGATGAAGCCCGCATGGCGGCTCTCGTCGCGGCTCATCAGCCGGAACAGCGTCTTGATGTCGGGATTTTGCGCGCGCTTCTGGATCTCGGCATAGAGGATGCAGCCGGAAAATTCGGCGGTGAGCGAGCTCACCAGGAAGTCGACGAATTCCGCGCGCAAACCGTCGGGCAGGCTTTCGATCACCCCGTCGAACGCGTCGGTGCGGCGGAAATGCCGACGGTTGGGATCGGCTTCCATTTCCGCGATCAACTGGTCCCATTCGGCGCGCACCGGCGAGACGTCGATCCGGTCCATCGCCGCGAAATCGGTGGTATAGAAACGCGGCGACAGCACGGTGTCCTGCCGCGCGATGGCGAGCGTATCGGGGATCGCCGGAATCGCAGTGATGGCATTCATGACAATTTCCGATCCGAGAAGCTGACCTCGTAGAGTTCGGCCATTTCGAAATGCCCGCGCAGCTTGGTCCACAAGCGCTCGACCGGCCCGGCGCGCTCGACCGTGGCGAGGCGGTCGAAGCTGCGTGCGGTGCCGAACGCGACCGCGATCGGCGCGCCATGCACGCGCACGCGGTCGCCCGGGCGGATCGCGACACCATCGGTCAATTCGACATGCGCGCACAGGAAGCGATCGCTATGTTCGACCTCGACGCGGCACGGCGTGTCGAAGCTGGTGCGGCGGAACGCGATCATCGCCTCGCCTCCTCGGTGTCGAGCAAGGCCGCGAACGCCGCGCGATTGGTGCTGCCGAACGCATCGAGCTCGATCGAGCGGCCAGTCGCGGTGTCGGTCAGCGTCAGCTCGCCGTCGCGCCACTGCGTCAGCCGGAAAGGCGGCCCGCTGCCGATGCCGTGCATCCGCCGCTCGCGCGCGAGCCCGCGCATCACGCCGCGGATGAAGCCGGTCTTTTGCCCCGGTACGATCGTCGATGCGGTCGCACCGGTGCCGACATCTTCGATCCGCACGCCGCGATCGGCTTCGTCGATGAAGCGCAGGTCGCGCGATCTGACCGGCGCGACATGCTCGGCTTGGCGCAATGCGACCGGCGACGCGGCCGGCGGGATTTGCGCGATCCGCATCGTCGCAGTCAGCACCAATGCGAAACCGACCAGCGACCCGGCGAGGATCAGCGCGCCGCGCGGGAGCTGGTTGGCCTGCTGCGCGGTCGGGGCGTGGCTCATGCCGCGACCGCCTGGCCGAACGCCGGCGCGGCGCCGCCGATCGGGACCGCGGGGGCGGGTTGCGACAATTGGCCGTGCGGATCGAGCGTGAGACAGGTCCGCCCGATCAACGCGGCGACTTGCGCCGCTTCCGGCACGGCGCGCAGCATCGGTTGCGGCGTCGCGACGTGCCACGGGCGCGCGTGCGGCCACAAAGCGAGGAAGCCGAGCTTGCGATCACCGACCAAAGCGAGCGGGATGTCGCCCGACCGGTCGGCCTGCGCGGCGAGGCCGACCGTGGCGACCAACGGCAGCGGCAAATTGATGCATTTGGAAAACGCGACCCCGACACGGAACACGATCCGGCGATTGGTCAGCGTGTAGAGCGTGGTGCGCGCCGCCGCCCAGGCAAGCGCGTTGAGCAAGCCGACCGCGATGATGCCGAACATCGCGGTCAACGCCACTCCCGAAAAGTCTTCGACCCCGTGCACGCCGCGCAGCAGCGCCGCGACAAACGCCCATCCGCCGAGCAGCACGAAGTAACCCGTCACCAACCGCGTATGGAAGGCGGTGCGCGCCAGCACGCGCCGATCGGGCGCGCCTTGCCACACGATCCGCTCGTCCTTGGGCAGCAGCCCGGGCAGGCCGGGGATCGGCTCGTAATCATGCTCGATCACAGATAGGGCTCCTGACGGTCGGGGGTGGCGTAGAGGTAGCCGCCGCCGAAATAGCCGAGCACGCGCTCTTCCTCGTACAATGTGATCTGGTCGGGCGACGCGATCCGCGGCGCATCGGCGAATTGCGCGGCGGTGATCGCGTCGCACACGATCCGCGCGTGGCGGCGGTCGACCGTGACCATCATCATCGGCACCAGCACCGCCCCGATGCCCAGCCCGCCGGTATCGACCGCGAGATAGCGGATCAGCCGGTCGGCGCGGTCGACCCATATGTCGCTCACCGTTCCGGCCTTGCGGCGATCGCAGCCGTAGATCGGCATCCCGCGCGGGTCGGGGTCGCGCCGCGCGATCGTGAAATCGAGCGCCGCGCCCAGCGGTACGATCCGCGGATGGCCGTCCATGTCGATGTCGGGCGTCTTCGCGCGATCGGCGTATGCCGCGGGGCCGATCCCGTCGATCAGCGGATTGCCGGTCGGCGCATAGGGCGCCCCCGCGAAGCGGTCGGTGCGGCGCGCGGCGATGTCGACCGGTTCGCGGCCCTTGGTCGGCGTCGTCACCGTGCCGCGCCCGAACGAAAGCTTGAAGGTCTTCGGCCGCGCGGTGAGGAACGGGCCACCTTCGGATTCGAGCCGCCCGGTCACTTCATGTTCGAGCGGATAGCCCTCGCGCCGGTCCTCGCGACGCAGGTAGAAGACCAGGCCGATGAAGAACGCGACGAAGGCGTAGAACACCAATAATGCGACATCGATGCCGGGGGTGAGGGTCGGATGCATGGGTCTTCTCCCCTGTGATCAGGCCGGGAATTCGGCCAGGCCGAAGCGGGTTCGGGTCGAGTCGGTCAGCGGGCGGACGAGCGGGCCGAGCACGATCAAGGTCGCGAGCAGCAGGACGATTTCGAGTGCGTAGACGACGCCGTAGCCGGTCGCCGGCCCGGCCAGGGTCTGCCCCAGATCGTGCGCGGTGGCGGCGGCCGAGACCAGATCGCGCACGATCGCGCCGATCGCGATCGCCGCCCCCGCCGATGTCGCTTGCACCGCGCCCCACGCGCCGAGCGCGAGGCCGGTGCGGCCTTCGAGCGCTTCGCTGTCGGCAATCGCCATCGCCGCGGTCAGCGTCCCGACCGAGAACAGCCCGCCGCCAAAGCCGATAATCGTCGCGCCGATCGCGAGCAGGAAGTTCGCCTGGAGCGGCGCGGCGAAAATCACGCACAGGAACGCCGCGATCCCGGCGACGCCACCGAATCCAGCGAGGCGATGTGGTTCGCCACCCTGCGCGAGGCTACGCGCGGCGAGCGCGAAACCGCTCAACATGCCGACCGCCCACAAAGCGGTGAGCGAAGTCGTCGCGCCGACCGAAAGCCCGAGGATCTGCCCGCCATAAGGTTCGAGCAGCACGTCCTGCATCGCGAACGCCGCGGCCCCGAGCCCGGTCGCGACGAGCAGGCGCAGCGTGCGGGGCCGCGCGACGAAGATCGCCCAGACTTCGCCGAAGCTGGCGCGCTGCGCCTGGGGCGCGGTGCCGCCGCGGCGACGCGCTTCCTGTTTCCACAAAGCGGTGATGTTGAGCACCAATGTCAACACCCCCGCGCCCTGCACGATCTGGACGAGGTGGGTCGGGGTGAAATGGTCGAGCAAGCGCCCGATCACGATCGCGCTGACCATCATCCCGAGCAGCAGCATGACGTACAGCAAAGCGACGACGCGCGGCCGGCTTTCTGGCGGGGCGAGGTCGGTCGCGAGCGCGAGCCCGGCGGTCTGCGTCGTGTGCATGCCGGCGCCGACCATCAGGAAGGCGATCCCCGCGCCGATCTGCCCGACGATCGCCGGGCCATGGCCAAGGCCGGTCATCACCAGCAAGGCAAACGGCAGCAAGGCGAACCCGCCGAATTGCAGCAGCGTGCCGAACCACAGATACGGCACGCGCTTCCACCCCAGGATCGACTGGTGATGATCCGACTTGAAGCCGATCAACGCGCGGAGCGGCGCGAACAGGAGCGGCAGCGACACCATCGCCGCGACCGCCCAGGAGGCCATGCCGAGCTCGACGATCATCACGCGGTTGAGCGTGCCGGTCAGCAACACCGCCGCCATCCCGACCGACACCTGGAACAGCGACAGCCGCAGCAGGCGCCCGAGCGGCAATTCCGCGGTCGCGGCATCGGCAAAGGGCAGGAAGCGCGTGCCGAGCCGGTTCCAGAACGCGCCGCTCTTCAGCGCGGCGAGCCGGCCCGTCCGGTCGCGCACGGTCTTCAAGGCGGCCAGACCGCTCATCGCGTGACCAGTTCGAGCGCGTGGCTGGTATAGAAACTCGCCGAAACGCGCTGGTCGCGGCCGATCCGCGCTGCGGGCAGCGCGTTGCGGAGCAAAGTGCGCAGCAGCCGCTCGCGCACCGGCAGGATCGCCGGCGATCGGTCGGCGCGCGGGAACAGCCGGCCTGCACCGAGCAAGGCCATCAGCAACGGCGTCCGCGGTGCGAAGGTGAAGGCGATCGACCCCTGCGTGCGCTCGGCCAGCTGCTGCAGCACCGCGACTACGTCGAACGCGGGATAATGGATCAGCGAATCCATCGCCACGACATGGTCGAACCGCCCGAGCGCGGGATCGAGCATGTCGCCGACGCGCCAGTCGATGTCGAGCCCCGCCGGTGCGCGCTGGCGCGCGATCTCGACCAGACTGGCGGCGACGTCGATCGCCACCACCTGCGCACCGCGTTCGGCCGCGGCGACGGCCAGCGCACCGGTGCCGCACCCCGCGTCGAGCACGCGAAGCCCGGTCATGTCGGCGGGCAGCCAGGACAGCAAGCTCTCGCGCATCTCGGCCCGCCCGGCGCGCACCGTGGCGCGGATGCCGCTGACCGGCGCGTCGGAGGTGAGTTGCGCCCACGCCTTGGCGGCGGTGCGGTCGAAATAGGTGGTGAGCGACGCTCGATACGCGCCGTACGTTCCCCCGTGTAACGAGACCGCGCTCGTCATCACTCGAACCCCAGGAATTCGAAGATCTCGCGATCCTTCATCGGCTGCGCATCGAGCGGCTCGCATCCGGCCCACATCTGCGCGGCAAGGCGCTTATATTCGAGGCAGGCGGCATCGACCTCGGGGGTCGAATCCATCTCGAACAAGGTGCATTTCTTGAGCCGCGACCGGCGGATCGCGTCGAGATCGGGAAAATGCGCGAGGCGCTTGAGCCCGGTCGCCGCGTTGAAGCGGTCGATCTCGTCGGTCGCGGCGGAACGATTGGCGATCACGCCCGCCATCCGCACGTCGTAATTCCTGGCCTTGGCCTTGATCGCCGCGACGATGCGATTCATTGCGAAGATACTGTCGAAATCGTTCGCCGCGACCACCACCGCGCGCTCGGCATGCTGGAGCGGTGCGGCGAACCCGCCGCACACCACGTCGCCGAGCACGTCGAAGATCACCACGTCGGTATCCTCGAGCAGATGATGCTGCTTGAGCAATTTGACGGTCTGCCCGACGACATAGCCGCCGCATCCCGTCCCGGCCGGCGGCCCGCCCGCCTCGACGCACATCACGCCGTTATAGCCCTCGAACATGTAATCTTCGGGCCGCAATTCCTCGCTGTGGAACTCGACCGTTTCGAGCACGTCGATCACCGTCGGCATCAGTTTCTTGGTGAGCGTGAAGGTGCTGTCGTGCTTGGGGTCGCAGCCGATCTGCAGCACCCGCTTGCCGAGCAGCGAGAAAGCCGCGGAGAGGTTCGACGAAGTGGTCGACTTGCCGATCCCGCCCTTGCCGTACACCGCGAACACTTTCGCGTTGCCGATCCGGTCGTTGGGGTCGAGCCCGACCTGGAGCGAGCCTTCGCCGTCGAGGCCCGGAGTCGAACGGGGGGGCGGTGGATCGAGCAGGGCCATCAGCGTTTCCTTTATGCCGCCACCGCGACGATCCCCTCGAGGCGGTCCTCGAGTTCGTCGCTGGCGGCATGGAGTGCGGCGAGCGTCGCCGCGTCGGGGGACCAATAGTTGCGCTCGGACGCCTCGATCAGCCGGTTCGCCACTCGCGCGGACGCCTTGGGGTTGAGCGCGGCGATCCGCTCGCGCATCTCGGCGTCGAGCACATAGGTCTCGCTGATCCGCTGATAGACCCACGGGTCGACTTCGCCGGTCGTCGCCGACCAGCCCATCGTCGTGGTGACGCTGCCCTCGATCTGGCGCACGCCTTCATAACCGTGGCGCAGCAGGCCTTCGGTCCACACCGGATTGAGCACGCGCGTGCGCGTTTCGAGCGCGACCTGTTCCTGGAGCGAGCGCACCTTGCCGGACCCTTGCGTCTGGTCGCCGATATAGACCGGCGCCGCGCTCCCGCGCGCGCGCGTGACGGCGCGGCTGATCCCGCCGAGCGTATCGACATATTGGTCGATGCTGGTGATGCCGAGCTCGACGCTCTCGAGATTCTGATAGGCGCAGTCGACCGTGCCGAGTGCCGCGGCGAGCAAAGCCGCCTGCCGCACCGGCGCGCCCTTCACGCCGTAAGCATAGCCCTTTTGCCGCTCGAAACTGTCGGCCAGTTCGTCGGGGTCGGTCCAGGCGCCGGTGTCGATCATCAAATTGACGTTGGCGCCATACGCCCCTTCGGCATTGGAGAAGACACGCAGGGCTGCGGTCTCGAGGTCGCAGCCCTGCGCCGCGGCCTGCGCGAGCGCATGCCGACGGACGAAGTTCATCGTTTCGGGCTCGTCGGCTTGCGCCGCGAGCAAGGCCGCCTGGGCGAGCATCCTGGTCTGGAGCGGCAGCAAGTCGCGGAACACGCCCGACAGCGTCGCGACGACGTCCACGCGAGGCCGCCCCAGTTCTTCGAGGCTGACCAGCTCCGCGCCGGCCAGCCGATTGTACGAGTCGAAGCGCGGCCGCGCGCCGAGCAGCGCCATCGCCTGCGCGATCTGCGCGCCCTCGCTCTTGAGATTGTCGGTGCCCCACAGCACCATCGCCACCGTCTCGGGCAAGCGCCCCGCATCGGCGAGGCTGCGGTCGAGCAGCCGCTGCGCTTGCGCCGCACCGTCCTTGACCGCGAAGGCCGAGGGGATCCGAAACGGGTCGAAGCCGTGGATGTTGCGCCCGGTCGGCAGGATTTCGGGGGTGCGCAACAGGTCGCCGCCGGCGACCGGACGGATATAGCGCGCCGCCAGCGCGCGGACGATGCCGTCGATCTCGCCATTGCCGGAGAGGGCGCGGTCGAGCGCGGCCATGTCGGCGAGCAGTGGCGTATCGGGCTGGAGCATGCCATCGACCAAGGCGGCGATCGTGTCGGACTCGAGCGTTTCGCCGCGCGCCTGCGCCGAGGCTGCGATCATCGCGATTCGCTCCGCGCGGCTCGCCGCTTCGCCGGCGACGTGGAGCCCTTGCGGGATCAACGCGCGTTCGATCTCGTAAAGCTTGGCGGCCAGCGCAGGCACGTTTTCCCCTGCCAGATCGAGCGCCGCCGCCTGATCGCCGATCAGCTCTTCGAGATCGCGCGCTTCGTCGCTGTCCGGTTCGGCCGCACGCCAGCGCTCGACCGAGGCCTTCAGCGTGGCCAGCCCCTTGTACACCCCGGAATTGGTCAGTGCGGGGGTAAGATACGAGACCAGGGTCGCGCCCGAACGGCGCTTGGCGAGCACGCCTTCCGACGGGTTGTTGGCGGCGTAGAGATAGATGTTGGGCAAATCGCCGATCAGCCGGTCGGGCCAGCATTCGGCGCTCAGGCCGCTTTGCTTGCCCGGCATGAATTCGAGGCTGCCATGCGTGCCGAAATGCAGCACCGCATGCGCGCGGAAATCCTCGCGCAGCCAGCGATAGAAAGCGGCAAAGGCGTGCGTCGGCGCGAACCGCCCGGCGAACAGCAGCCGCATCGGATCGCCCTCATAGCCGAGCGCCGGCTGCAATCCGACGAACACGTTGCCAAAGCGCTGCCCGAGGATCTGCACCGCAGTGCCGTCGGACTGGAGCTTGCCCGGCGCCGGACCCCAGGCGGCTTCGATCTCGTTCAGCCACGTCTCGCGCGCGACGATCGTATCGGCGCCGACCCGGGCATGGACGTTGGCCTCGGTGCCGAAGCGCGCTGCATTGCCGCCGAGCACCGCTTCGCGCAGCGCATCGACGCTGGCGGGAACGTCGACCTGATAGCCTTCGCGCGCAAGCCGCCGCAGCGTCGCGTGGAGCGAAGCGAACACGCTGAGGAACTGCGCGCTGCCCGCCGCGCCGGCATTGGGCGGGAAGTTGAACAGCACGATCGCTACGCGTTTCTCGGCATTGGCGGCACGGCGCAGCGCGACCAGCCGGGCGACGCGCGCGGCGAGCATTTCGGCACGTTCGCCGCACGCCTGCATTGCGCGCACTTCGCTTGCGGCGGGGAAGGTGCATTGCCGGGCGCACCCGGTGCACGGCGCGTCCGATCCATCCGAGCGTCCGCCGAACACCATCGGCACGGTCCCGCCATCGAGCTCGGGAATCGCGATCATCATCGTCGATTCGAGCGGCAGCAGCCCCTGCCGGTTGGCGCCCCACGCCTGCAACGTCTGGAACTCGACCGGATGCGCGGCGATATAGGGCAAATCGAGCGTGGCGAGCATCGCCTCGGCCGCGGCGGTGTCGTTATAGGCCGGGCCGCCGACCAGGCTGAAGCCGGTCAGGTTGACCACTGCATCGACGATCGGCACGCCGTCGCGCAGGAACAAAGCTTCGATCGCCGGCCGCCCGTCGAGCCCGCCGGCAAAGGCCGGGATCACGTCGAGCCCGCGCGTCTCCAATGCGGCGATCACCCCGTCATAATGGCCGGTGTCCTTCGCGAGCACGTAAGAGCGCAGCATCAGCAGTCCGACGGTGCCGGCGGGCCGGCGACGGCGCGGCACTTCGGTCGCGGTGCGCGCGATGCGATCGGGCAGCGCCGGGTGGTAGACGCCGACTTCCGGATAATCGCGCGGCGCGTGCGGCGTCATCGTTCCGCGCAAGGCGCGGCGCGGGCCGTCGGCATAGCGCTCCACCAGCGCGCGCACCATGTCGACGACATTGTCGTCCGAGGCGGCGAGCCAATATTGCATCGTCAGGAAATAAGCACGCACGTCCTGCGCGGTGCCGGGGACGAACCTGAGCAGTTTGGGGAGGCGGCGCAGCATCGCCATCTGCCTGGCGCCGCCGCTGGAACCGGCGCTTGCCCCGGGCTTGGGCGACCCGCGCAATTTCTTGAGCAATGCCAGCATTCCCGCGGCGGGCTTGTCCATGCGATAGTCGCCCATGCGGGTGAGCTTCACGATCTCGCCCGCCGACATCAGGCCGATCATCGCGTCGCACTGGCCGTGGCGTGCCTGCAGCTGCGGCAGCACCGCGCGGATGTGATCCTCGAGGAACAGCATCGTCAGCAACACGATGTCGCCGCGCGCAATGTCGGCGCGCGCGGCGGCGAGCGTTTCGGGCTTTTCCTCCCAATCGGCGGCGGCGTGGAAGCCGATCGTCACGCCGGGATTTTCGCGCAGCAGCCGTGCCTGCGCGCGCTGCACCGCGCCCGACAGATGGTTGTCGAGCGTGACGATCACCACGCGGACCGGGACGGGCGCGCTACCGGGCATAATGCGCTTTCGCATCGTAGAGCGTGTCGAGCGTAATCGCGGGCAAGCCGTGCTCTGCGGCGTAACGCTCGGTGTTGCGGCGCGCCTTGCCGCGCACGAAGAACGGGATTTTCAGCAGCTCGCGCTCTGCGTCGGCGCTCCATTCTCCCCTCCCGCTTGCGGGAGGAGCTGGGGGTGGGCGCCCGCCCGCTACGGCAGCGTCGGTCGGGGGCGCGCGCCCACCCCCGACCTCTCCCGCGGGCGCGAGGGGATCGGCATTCCCCAAATGGCTCGCCCCCGCCGCGTCGCTGAACTCGAAATCGTCGCGGAACATCGTCAGCAGATGTTCCTCCAGCCCCATCACCAGCGGATGCACCCAGCTGTCGAACAGCACGTTGGCGCCCTCGAACCCCATTTGTGGGGAATAGCGCGCCGGGAAATCCTGCACGTGCACCGGCGCGGAGATCACCGCGCACGGGATGCGCAGCCGCTTGGCGATATGCCGCTCCATCTGCGTGCCAAGCACGAGTTCGGGCTGGAGCGCCTGGATCGCTTCCTCGACCGCGAGATAATCGTCCGTGATCAGCGGGGTCACGCCGTACAGTTCGGTCGCCGCGCGCAAATCGCGCGCGAATTCGCGATTGTAGCAGCCAAGGCCGACCACCTCGAACCCGAGTTCGTCGCGCGCCACGCGCGCGGCGGCGATGGCATGCGTCGCGTCGCCGAAGATGAAGACGCGCTTGGCGGTCAGATAGGTCGAATCGACCGAGCGGCTCCACCACGGGAGGCGCGACGTATCGAGCGCAACAGCGGGATCGACCCCGGCGAGCGCGGCCACCTCGGTGATGAAGTCGCGCGTTGCGCCGTGGCCGATCGGCACGGTGCGCACGGTCTTCTGGCCGAACTGGCGCTCCAGCCAGC
>CAXTEO010000119.1:0-12431 GCA_964243205.1 uncultured Sphingomonas sp. | reverse complement strand
CGCGCGATGCCAGCGCCGGCGCTGCCTGGCGCGCCGCGCTCGCGCCCGACATCGCCGCGCTGCGCGCCGTCGCCGATCTGCGCATCGCCGGCCGCGCCGACGATCTGCTCGACCTCGACCAGCAAGTCATCGCCGCCACGCTCGGCGCTGCCGATGCCCGGCCTGAACTGCCGCACGACGCGATCATCGTCGCGCACGACCTGCTGCCATCGGAATTGATGGCGCTTGACCCGGACCGGCTCGCCGGGATCGCGCTGGCGGCGGGCGGGCCCACCGCGCATGTCGCGATCATCGCCGCCGCGCGCGGGCTGCCGATGGTGGTCGCGCTGGGCGAGGCCGCGCTCGCTTTGCCCGACGGCGTCCGCGCGGTGCTCGACGCCGATGCCGGCACGCTCACGCGCGCCACCGACGCCAATGCGGGTGCGGCACGCGCGCGGATCGCCCAGGCACGCGATCGCCGCACCGCCGCGCAGGCCAGCGCCGGCACCGCCTGTCGGATGGCCGATGGCGTGCGTATCGAGATTTTCGCCAATCTCGGCGCGCTCGCCGACGCCGAGGCGGCGATGCAGGCCGGCGCCGAGGGGTGCGGCCTGTTGCGCACCGAATTGCTGTTCCTCGATCGCGACACGCCGCCCGACGAAGCCGAGCAATTCGCCCTCTACAGCGCCATCGCCACGCGCATGGCGGGCCACCCGGTCATCATCCGCACGCTCGATATCGGGGGCGACAAGCCGGTGCCCTATCTGCCGATCGCACCCGAGGAGAATCCAGCGCTCGGCCTGCGCGGCATCCGGGTCGGGCTGCAGCATCCCGACCTGCTCGACACGCAATTGCGCGCGATCCTGCGCGTCGCGCCGGCCGGCCAGTGTCGCATCCTGCTGCCGATGATCGCGAGCCTCGAGGAGTTGCTGCACGTCCGCCGCCGCGTCGCCGCGCTGGCCGAGCTGATCGGGCGGACCGACCCGATCGAGATCGGCGTGATGATCGAGACCCCCGCCGCGGCGATCACCGCCGACCTGCTCGCGCCGGCGGCCGATTTCTTCGCGATCGGCACCAACGATCTCGCGCAATATACGCTGGCGATGGACCGAGGAAATCCGCTTATGGCACCCCATGTCGACGCGCTCCATCCCGCCGTGCTGCGCATGGTCGAATGCGCCGCGCGCGCCGGCGCGGCGCACGGCCGGCCGGTCGGCGTGTGCGGCGGGCTCGCCTCCGATCTCGTCGCAGCACCGATCCTGATCGGCCTCGGCGTCACCGAATTGTCGGCCGTCCCCACCGTCATCCCCGAGCTCAAGGCGAAGGTCCGCGGCCTCACCCAAGCGCAGTGCGACGCGCTCGCGGCGGCAGCGCTGGTCCAGACCTCGGCGGCCGACGTGCGCCTGCTCGCCACGCGAGACGCGGCATGAAGCGGCCACGTCTCTCGGCCGGGGGCCTCCAGGGGCTCGGCCGCGCGCTGATGCTGCCGATCGCGGTGCTGCCGATCGCCGGCCTGCTGCTGCGACTCGGCCAGCCCGATCTGCTGAACATCCCGTTCGTCGCGGCGGCGGGCGATGCGATCTTCCAGAATCTCGGGCTGCTGTTCGCGATCGGCGTCGCGGTCGGCTTCGCGCGCGACGGCAACGGGTCGGCGGCGCTCGCCGGCGCGGTCTGCTTCCTGGTCGGGACGCACGGCGCCGAGGCGTTGCTCCAGCCGCCCGCCGATGTCGGTGCCGGCTTGCCGGCCGCCACGCAAGCGATCGTCGTTGCGGCCTATCGCCAGGCCGCTTTGGCCAAGCTCAGCGTGCCGCTCGGCGTGCTGTCGGGGCTGATCGCCGGTCATTTCTACAATCGCTTCGGCGCGATCAAGCTGCCGGAATATCTCGCCTTCTTCGGCGGGCGGCGCTTCGTGCCGATCGTCAGCGGGCTGGCCGGGCTCGCACTGGCGCTTGTCTTCGGGCTCGGCTGGGCGACGCTCAGCCAGGCGATCGACGCGCTCAGCCACGCGCTCGTCGCGGCCGGACCGCTCGGCCTGTTCGTCTATGGCGTGCTCAACCGGCTGCTGCTCGTTACCGGCCTGCACCATATCCTCAACAACGTCGCCTGGTTCATCGTCGGCGATTTCCACGGCGCGACCGGCGATCTCAATCGCTTCTTCGCGGGCGACCCGAGCGCGGGCGCGTTCATGAGCGGCTTCTTCCCGGTGATGATCTTCGGCCTGCCGGCCGGGTGCCTCGCCATGTATCGCAGCGCGCGGCCCGAGCGGCGCGCCGAGGTCGGCGGGATGCTGCTCAGTCTCGCGCTGACCGCCATGCTGACCGGCGTGACCGAGCCGATCGAATTCACCTTCATGTTCCTCGCGCCGGTGCTCTACGCGCTGCACGCGGTGCTGACCGGCGCGGCGATGGCGCTGATGGACGCGCTGCACGTCCGGCTCGGCTTCGGCTTCTCGGCGGGGCTGCTCGATTATGTGCTCAACTATGGCCGCGCGACACGGCCGTTGCTGCTGTTCCCGATCGGCGCCGCCTATGCCGCCATCTATTATGCCTTGTTCCGCTTCTTCATCGTCCGGTTCGACTTGCCGACACCCGGGCGCGAGCGGGCACCCCCCGCCGCGGCGATCATCGCCCAGTCCACCGTCGGCACGCGTGCGGAGCAGTTCATCGCAGCGCTGGGCGGCCGCGCGAACCTGACCACGATCGATGCGTGCACCACGCGCCTGCGGCTGATCGTGCAGGATCAGGCCGCGGTGGACGAAACCGCGTTGAAACGGCTGGGCGCGCGTGGCGTGATCCGACCGTCGGAGCGCGATCTGCAGATCATCATCGGGCCGACCGCCGATCATCTCGCGCGCGAAATGCGCGATGTGGAGGCAGCCACCGGCGCAGGTCCCAACGCCGCATTGGTCGTGGCGTTCGGGGGCATGGCCAACATCGGATCGACGCGTGCGGTTGCGGGACGCATGCTCATCACCGTCGTCGACCCGGCGGCGGTGGACCTGCCGGCGCTCGATCTTGCGGCGCCGCGGGGCGCGGTCGAAACGACGACGGGACGCTGGCAAATCCTGACCGGGCCGGGCGCGGACGCTGTGCCTGTCGGGCCCATACGCTGAACACGCGGACGCACGTTCATCGAAACCCACGGACGTATCGTTGATGCGAACGCTTCGCCGCGGATATTATGCCTCGACCGCCATCGCCGCGCGCACGGTCTGTCCCTGCGCGGCGGCGACCGCCGGCACGTTCCCCCCGGCGCCGCGATACGGGACGCGATCGAGCCAGGTCGGAATCGACAGGCCGAAATGCCGCTGCAGCATATCCTCGGCCGACCACAAGGCGCCCTCGACCCAGCATTGCTGGAGCGAATAGCCTTCGCCGATGATATAGAGGTTCTCGAGCGGATTGAGCATCTCCCAATAGGCCCCTCCGCCGGCGCCATCGTCGAGATTGACGCCGACGTTCCAGTAATTGACCCCGCCGCCGAAGGGATCGACTCCCCAGTTCATCGCGACCCCGGCAATCGGCTCGACCGGCGAGATCGACGTGCCGGCGGCGACGCTGCGCACCATCGTTTCGAATTGCTGGTGCGAGGTGAGGAACATCGGGAAATCGGCGACTTTGTCCTGCGTGCCGAAGCGCAACGTGCCGGTCTCGATCGTGCTTTGCGTCAAATTCTGGATCCGCGCGAAAATGTCGGTGTCGAGATCGATTCCCTTGTTCTCGCCTTCCTGGGGCATCAGCCCGGCCCAATATCCTGCGTTCAGGGCATCGCAATAGACCGATTGAAAGAGGTAGTATGTCTTCCCGTCCGCGCCGGTCGCGGCCCCGAAATTATAGGTTTGGCGCATCGGCATGTCGGTCGTCATACGCGTGAAGGCCGGCCAGTCGGGGATGGCCGCGCTCCACCAGTCCTGGTCGTATACGAGATAGACCTTCAACAGCGGGATCGGTGCGGCCTGGCGGATTTGCGGCAGCAACGCTGCGAGCGGCGCACTGAGACCGGCGCTTGGCAATACCGCGTTTCCCGCCAGCGTGTCGACCGCATGCGGCGGAATCGCGAGCGCCACTCGCTCCGCGCTGATCAGCGTATCGCCGATCTCGACCGCGTAGGTCGCCGCCGCCGCGTCGTAGAACAGCCCGGTCACGGGCCGCTGCTTGCGGATTTCGACCGATGCACCCGCCAGCTCGTGCGCGAGCCGATCGGGCAAGCGCTCGTATCCATCGGTGATTGCCCAATAGGTCGGCGCATTGGAGAAATCGACCAGGCTGATCGGAAAGGCGATCGCGGCATTCCAGTTGCTGGGGACGGTGTCATAGGCACCCGTCTGCGTGAAATAGGCATAGGATTCCTGCGAGACGACATGATCGCTCGGGTTCAGCGCCGCGCCCGATCCGACGATCGCGTTCCAGAAGCCCAGCTTCCACGCGGGGACCCCGTCGACGACGACGGTGCGGATCGCACTGTCCACGAAGTCGCGCAGCGTGATGCTGCCATCGGCGGTAGGGAAGATATCCTGCGGCACGACACCGGTCTTGACCAGGCTGTTGTAGAGCACGTCGCCCGGCGTCCAATAGAGTTCGCTGGGCGCCAGGTGGAAGATGTCCTGCCGCGGATATTCTTCGCTCTGCACGGTCTGGCTGCGGAAATAGTGCCAGTTCTGCGGCACGTCGGCGGGAAACGGGACCATCGACAGGCCGAAATGGGTGACCAGGCTGCAGACATAGATGTCGTAATTGATCACGCGCATCCCGCCCAGTTCGGCGCGGACGGTCGGATCGTCGGGCAAGACGGGGTCGATATCGTTGAGCGTCCACGTCCGCAACCGCCCGCCGGTGCGGTCCGAGGCTTCCAGGACGAGCACTTCGTCGGGATGATAGGTCTGCGTATCGACCGTCAAACGCCAGGCGGCGTAGAGGCCTGAAACGCCTGCACCGATGATGACGATTTTGTAATCCGCCATGACGAACCTCGCGGGGACAAGGTGATTTCCGGAAACCATTGGATATTGGCTCGCCGGCATACGGTAGCCGCGCCTGCTTATACTGCAATATCTCTAAAATATGTCGCGGATTATGAATATATATTTGATTTTCTGTATCCGTTTCGAACGCATTATTTGATATTTACCTACCTACATGGTGGTAATTCGGCACAATCCGGCACGGACTTCCTGCGATGCCGCCACAGCGACTATCGACGCCACGCGGCGGTCCTCCGGCCGCCTTGCACCGGGTCCGGCCAACTTGCTCTGATTGACCGAAATTTAACCCGCCAGCGCCATGCGTTCGGCCCGCTTCCCGGGGGGGAAGCTCAGGAGTTTGAGCGAATGCCGCATAGTGAGGGTGTGCTGCCGCGTTGGGCCGTGACGCGCTGGTTGGTGGAATGCGCCGGCGAAATCCCGGCCGAGATCCGCCCCTCGCTGGTCCAGGGCCTGTACGGCGCGTTGCCGATCTTCCTGGGCGGCGTGTTCAACACCATCCTCGTGTCGTCGATCGTGGCCTTTCGCATGCCGACCCCGCCCTTCCTGATCTGGGCAGCGCTCGAAATCGGCCTGGCCGCGCTGCGCTTTCCGCTCCTCGTCAAGGGGACCCGCGCCGCCAAGGTCGGCGGACGCGCCTATATCGACCTCTACATCGCGGCGGCGGTGTGCTGGGCCGCCTCGGTGGGCTATGGATGCTTCATCACCGTGCTCAGCGGGGACTGGCTGGCGGCGACGCTCGTGGTGCTCTCCGCCGCCGCCATGACCGGCGGCGTGGCATTTCGCAACTTCGCGGCGCCGCGCCTCGTGATGGTCATGATCCTGCTGAGCCTCGGGCCGTGCGCCGTCGCCGGGGTCATATCCGGCGAGCTGATCATGCTGGCGACCGGACTCCAGATCCCGATGTACATCTATGCCATGACCCATGCCGCCTATCGATTGAACGCGATGCTGGTCCAGACGATGCGAGCCGAGCAGGAGAATGGCCGGCGCGCGCGGCAGGACGTGCTCACCGGCCTGCTGAACCGGGCCGGTCTCGAAGAGGTCGTCGCCAGCCTTTCGAGCGCGACGACGACGACGCCGACGCGTGGCGCCACATTATTCTATATCGACCTCGATGGCTTCAAGGCGATCAACGACACGCTTGGTCATGCCGCCGGCGACCAGCTGCTCGTGGAGGTGAGCAAACTGATGCGGCGCGTAACCCCGGCAACCGACGTGATCGCGCGCATCGGAGGGGACGAGTTCGTCATTCTCGCGCCGGAAATGGACCCCGTGGCCGCCCGTCAGATGGGGCAACGCCTCATCACCACCCTCTCCACCACGTCCTTCTTCCTCAGCGGTACATCGGTCGCGATCGAGGCCAGTGTCGGCATTGCCGTCAGCCCAGTCGCGCGCCTGGACTTTTCGACCCTGCTGCTCGAGGCGGACAAGGCCCTGTACGACGCCAAGCTCAAGGGGCGGTCGCGCGCGGTGCTCGCTTCGGGCGCTGCGCCGAGCCTGTATTTGGCCAGCGACCGAGGGTCGGACGTGCCCGGCGCACCGGACGTCCAGCCGCAAATCCTTCAGGGGTAATGCCGCAGCGCGCGGTGCGAGCGACGCCTATTTCGGCATCCCGTTCAGCCCGCTCGCGGTGCGCAACGCGCTGCCCTGGAGCCGATAGCCGTCCAGAAAGACGGTATCGACGTGGCGCAGATTGGTGATGTCCTTGGAGACATCGCCATCGACGAGGATGATATCGGCGGTCTTGCCCGGCGCGATCGATCCGACACGGTCGTCCATGCCGGTCATTCGGGCGGGAACGATGGTCGCGGTCTGCAGCGCCTCCGCATTGGTGAGTCCGGCCTGCTGGTACAGTTCGAGCTCGCGCACCAGTTCGAGGCCATATCCATCCGTACCCGCCACGATCCGCACGCCCGCCTGGTGCAGCTTCTTCACCAGGCCGACCATCTTGGCGAAGCTCTTGCGGAAATCGTCGCGCGTGACGCCGTCGAACAGCGGATAGCCGCCGATCTTCCAGCCGCGCACCACGGCCGGGGGCGCAGCGTCGACGAACGGCGCATATTCGGGCGAGATCGCGCTGCCGTCCGACGTCATCAGCGGCTCCCACACCGTCAGCGTGGGATCGATGATCGTCTTGCGATCGGCCAGTTCCTTATAGAAGGCCGTCATCGCCGGGGAATCGAGATCGACATCCTTGCCGTATTTGGCGGGGCCCTCCAGCCGGGCGGCGGTATTGGCCTTGTCCACGACATCCTGCGGCATCGCCTGCATCATGATGAAGTTGATGTGCGTGACTTCGTCATAGCCCGCGCGCACCGCGTCGAGCGGGCGCATCCCCGCCGGGACATGGCCGTGGACGTGCAGGCCGAGCCTGTGCGCCTCGGCCGCGGCAGGCGCGATCCAGGCCGGCGTCATCGAGGTGTAGAACTTCACCCCCCACAGCCCGGACGCCTTGATCTTGTCGACGGCGGCGATCGCCTCCGCCGCCGAGGAGACGGTGAGCGCGCCCTGCGCCGCCAGCGGATCCTTGCGATCGATGATGACCGAGACCTTGCCGTCGGGCGCGATCAGATCCCCGGCCGCGCGGCGCTTGAAGATGCTGAGCGATTCGTCGATCATCGAGCCGGGGCTGCGATAATTGGTCATGCCCGTCGCGACGTTCTGCAACAGGTTCCAGTCGTCCCCGCCGATATGCTGGTGCGAATCCCACAGCCCGGGCGACAGCGTCTTGCCGCGCCCGTCGAGGACGGTCGCAGTCGCCGGCGCCGGGATCGTGCCGCCGGCACCCACCGCGGCGACCTTGCCGTCCGAGATCAGCACCGCGCGGTCGGGCAGATAGCGTCCCTCGACCGAATCGAACAGCAGCACATGGTCGACCAGCGTGGGCGTGCGGTTGGCGGGTGTCAGGAAGCCGTGCGCGACGTCGCGGACCATGTCGGCGATCGCCTTGTCCTGGATGTCCTTCAGCCTGGGGCCGCTCATTTCATAGCCTTCGGGCAGGAACGAGACGATTCCCGCAACCCCGAAAAAGCGATTGTCGCGATCGAGCCAGATCGGCGACGGCGAGAAGCCATAGCCCTTGATGAAGGCGAGCTTGACGGTCCGGGCGCCGGTCGGCCCGGCAATCTCGACGGCTTGCTTTATGTCGATCGACGCATGGCCGGTCGGCAGCAGGTCGATCCCCTTCGGCCCGGCGGCGACGAGCGCCGCGATGTCGCTCTCATTGGCCAGCGGCGGCCCGCCATAGGTGTTGTACCGCTTCGCACCGAACGGCGCGGAGCCGGCGTCGATCGCGGTCTTCCAGTGCGCCATGCCGCCGGCATCGACGTCGAAGGTCTCGGTCGCATCCCCCGAATCGGTGAAGCCGCGAATGGCGATGGCCGTCGGTCGCTTGTCGGCGGCCGAGGCCACCGTCTCGTCGGTCTCGGTGACCCAGCCGCGCAACGACATCGACATGCGATAGGCCATGCGCCCGTCGGCCATCGTCCACGACCAGATGTCGCCATGCTTTCCGGCGACCGAGCTGATCGTATAGTGACGCGCGCCGGGCGGCGGCGTCATCAACTGCTCCTTCTTGATCGGCGCGGCCGCGACGGGGATCGCGATTGCGGCCGTCACGAGAAGCAAAGCGCGCAAAGCCTTGTGCATTTTTCGGATCCCCCCTGAAAAATGGCAGACTGACAAATTTGGCGGCGCTCCACAACAATCTCGTCGCGCGCACCCTCAGGCCACAGTGAGGGCGATGCAGATCAGGCTGATATTGTCGCTGCCGTCACGGCGCAGCGCATCCGCGAGCAGCCTGGCGGTCAGATCGTGAAGATCGCCGTGCGGTTCCCACGCCATGTCCTGCAGCGGGCGCGACAGGCCGTCGGAACACAATAAGAGCCGGTCGTCCGGCTCGAGCGCCAGCGTCACGGTGGCGATCTCCACGCTGCGCGTCACGCCGAGCGCGCGCGTGACGACGTTGGCGCGCGGGTGGCGGGCGGCGGCGGCAATCGTCAGCAAGCCGGCGTCGATCAGCTCCTGGACGAGGCTATGGTCGTGCGACAGCTGGGTCGCCGCGCCACCGCGCAGCAGATAGGCGCGGCTGTCGCCGACCCAGGCGATCGTCGCCGTGCGGCCGGCGACGTGCGCGGCGACGACCGTCGATCCGGCGTCGGTCGCCTCGGCTTCGTTGCGCGCGACGATGGCGGCATTGGCATTTCGGATCGCGGCCAGCATGTCGCCGGCGTCGGTCGCGCGCCCCGGCACGATCCTGTCCCGCAAGGCGTCGACCACCGCCTGGGCGGCCAGATCGCCGCCATTATGCCCGCCCATGCCGTCGGCCACCGCCCACAGCCCGCTTCCCGGGCAATCGAACACGCGATCCTCGTTGATCGGCCGCACCAGTCCGACATGCGACCGCGCGACCGATGCGACGACGAGCGGCTCGGGCGTAAACACGCGCCACGGCTTCATTTCGCGCCCGCCTCGGCGGCATCGTAGGCAGCGACGAAGGCGCGTTCGAGCGTCCCGCCATTGGCGGCGTCGAGCTGTGCGGTCAAATCGGCATGGCGGCGCACCATCTCGTCCACCTGGCAGGCGGCGCGGCTTTTGAACAACGAGCTCTGGTCCGCCACCGCGGCTTCGAGGGCCCCGGGGTCGAACGCACCGATCGCGGCGCGCAGCGAGCCGTGCAGCCCGGCGAAGGTCGCGATGAGATGTCGCTTGATGTCGCGGAACGACGCCTGCAACGCTGCCGGTCCCGACAGGAAATTGCCCGATCCGGCGAGCAGGAGGTCGATCGCGAGGCGCTGCGTCGGCGCCCATTTAAACGGATTGTTGCCGACCCCGCCGATCGTGGTGCGCGACAATTTGTACTGGCCGCGCGCGCGATCGCGCTCGGTCATCAGATCGCCGATCCCCAGCACCATCTGGCGGTACACCGCACCGGCGCGCCGCATGATCTCGGCCGGGTCCTCGCTCGACAGCAACGAGGCATCGAGCCCGGCGCCGTCGCAAAAGGCCTCGAGCAGAGAACCGCCGCCGCGCGCCGGGAGCGAGGCGCCGTCGCTCCAATCATCGGGGACGGCGACCGACGTGCCGAGCGGCGGGGTCAGCACCAACGTCCGGCCGGTGTCGATCGTGTCCTCGGCATGCGGCGCGCGGCTCGCCTTCAGGCGGAAACGGCCGAAGCGGATCGTGGAGGGGATGGCGACCGCAATATCGGTCGCGTCGGGAAAGCGTTCGCCGGTGGCGTCGTCATAGACGCCGTTGGCGCCCAGCGCGCGCAGCTGCAGCCCGTCGGGCACCACGGCAAGTTCGCAATGCGCGCGCGACAATTCGCAATCGGGGTCGGCGATCGACCAGTCGGCCGCGCCGTCGCGGCCGATCCTGAGCAGCCCATCGCGCAGCAACCGCGCATCGATCGGCTGGAGTTCGTCGGCGGCATCGAACAATTGCAGCATGTACATCGGTGGCGTCCTCAGGCGGCAAGCTTGGCGGGCGGCGCGACGCGCGTGGCGAGGACCGCCGCCGCGCCGTCATCCTCGCCCGCCAGGCGCGGTTCGATCGCTGCGGCGGTGCGATTGAAGGCATCGAACGCCGCGCCGAACTCGTCGCCCCGGCGATGCGAAATCCGCACCGCGAACGCCGCATCGCTCGCTTCGTCGAGTGCACGACGCAGCCGCGCGAGCGGCCGCGCGACCATCGCACCACTGAGATAGCCGACCAGCAGCACCGCCAGCATCACCACGATCGACAGCAGGAACAGCGAGGTACGCGCGCCGTCGAGCGCCGCATCGAGGCCGTCGCGCCGGACGACCAGATCGACCGTGCCGAAGCGCGCGCCGGCATAGGTGATCGGATGGACGAAGCGGAGCCCCGCCCCCTTCCCCGCATCGGCGGCGGCGCTGACCGCCGAGGCGCCGTCGCCGGGCATCACCGCTTCACCGGCCGTCATGTGATAATGCTGGCCGATCAGCCGCGGGTCGCCCGCCGCGCGGATCACGCCGCGCGTGTCGGCGACGACGAGGTCGCGGATCGCCGGATCGCGCGTCGCATTGGTGGCGAAGGCCTGGAGCGCCGACCAATCCTGCTGGTCGGCGGCGAGCCCGGCATTCTCGACCGCCAGCACCGCGGCATTACTGGTGACGAACGCCGCGATCGACCCGCCCGAGGTGATCGCCATATGTTCGAGCGTTCGCATCTCGCGCGACAAGGTTGTCGTGACGCAGGCGATCAGCGCTGCGGCGGTGACCAATGTCAGCGCGAGCGGCAGCTTGACGCGCAGCGAGAGGCCGCGTCGCGCGCCGGGCGCTTCGTCATGCGCCGCCAGTTCGCGGGCGAGCGCCCGGTCGAGCGCCTCGCCGTCGGGGAAGCGCTGCTCGGGCTTCTTGGCGAGCAATTTGTCGATGATGAAGCGCAGCCCCGGCGGGCAATCCGCGGCGCTGCGGTCGATCGGCTCGACCTTTTCCTGCGCGATCTGGATCGCCAGCGTGGCGAGCGCGGTGCCGGGAAAGGCGACCTTGCCGGTGACCATCTCGTACAGCACCACGCCGAGCGAGAAGAGATCGGACCGCTGATCGACCGGCAGGCCGAGCGCCTGTTCGGGGCTCATGTAGCGCGGCGTGCCGATCATCTGCCCGACCTGGGTGCGCGCGAGCTGATCGACGTCGCCGATCCGCGCGACGCCGAAATCGAGCAGTTTGGCGGTCTTGCCGTCGGTCGAGAGCAGGATGTTCGACGGCTTGATGTCGCGGTGCACGACCCCGGCGCGGTGCGCATAAGCGAGCGCACTCGCCAATTGCCGTCCGATCGCCAGCACGCGTTCGTAGGGCATGCGCCCCTGCTGCTGGAGCGCGACGTCGAGCGGCTGGCCGTCGACCAGCTCCATCGCGATATAGGCGACGCCCTCGGTTTCCCCGACATCGTAGATCGTCGCGATATTGGCGTGGCTGAGCGCACCGGCGGCGCGTGCCTCGCGCAGGAAGCGCGCGCCGATCTCGGGATCGCGCGCATAATCGGGCTTGAGCACCTTGACCGCGACCGCGCGCGCGATTTCGGGGTCGTGCGCGCGATAGACTTCGGCCATCGCGCCTTCGCCGAGGCAGGAATCGATCCGATAGCGCCCCAGCATGGTCATTTCTGGTGCGCCTTGACGGTGGCCGCGATCCGCTCGGCGCGGGCGAGATCGCGCGCGATCAACGGATTGCCGGGATCGAGCACGGCGGCGCGGTGGAGCAGGCCGACCGCGCGCTGGACATTGCCCTGGTTGAGCGCGGCGAGGCCAGCGGTGCGCGCCGCGCGCGCGGCAGCGGGATTGGCGGCAGGCCTGGCCGGTGCGACCGGCGCGGATTTGACCGCCGGCCTGGCCCTGGACATCGCCCGGGTGAGTCGTCTGGACGTGCTGCCGATGGCGCTGTGGGACGGCCAGCCCGGCTGGGTGGCCGGCGGCTCGCGCTCCTTCGTGGAACTCTGGCGCCACCAGCTC
>CAXTEO010000118.1:0-12783 GCA_964243205.1 uncultured Sphingomonas sp. | reverse complement strand
CGACTTCGCCGCCCAGGTCGCGGCGGAAGCGATCCTTGTCGAGCTTCTCGTTGGTCTGCATGTCCCACAGACGGCAGCCATCGGGGCTGATCTCGTCGGCGAGCAGGATGCGCGGGAAATCATTGTCCCACACGCGCCCGAATTCGAGCTTGAAGTCGACCAGGCGGATGCCGATCCCGGCGAACAGCCCGCAGAGGAAATCGTTGATTCGGATAGCGAGGTCGGCGATGTCGTGCATCTCCTCCTGGCCCGCCCAGCCGAATGCGGCGATATGCTCGTCGGTGATCATCGGATCGCCGAGCGCATCGTCCTTGTAATAATATTCGATGATCGTGCGCGGCAGCTGCGTGCCTTCCTCGATCCCGAGCCGAGTCGAGATCGAGCCCGCCGCGACGTTGCGTACGACGACTTCGATCGGGATGATCTCGACCTGGCGAATCAATTGCTCGCGCATGTTCAAGCGACGGATGAAGTGCGTCGGCACGCCGATCAGCCCGAGCAGGGTGAAGATATGCTCGGAAATCCGGTTGTTGAGCACGCCCTTGCCGCTGATCGTGCCCTTTTTCTGGGCGTTGAAGGCGGTGGCGTCGTCCTTGAAATACTGGATCAGCGTACCCGGCTCGGGACCCTCGTAGAGGATCTTGGCCTTGCCTTCGTAGATCTGGCGGCGGCGTGCCATGTGCGCGGTAACCCTCAAATGATCGGCCCCGGCGACGCGGGTCACGCGAGCCGGGGCGGGAAGCCCAAGGCTATATCGAATGCATGCCGGGGGTGCAATCAGCTTGGCTCGTGTGCGGCGTGGCAAAGTCGGGCGACCATCTCGCCACCGGCGAATCCCGCTGCTATCGCAAACCAATGCCGACCGATACGACCAACCCCTTCAACGCCCCCCAACACGACATCACCGACGCGCCGTTCGATAGCGCGCTGAGCGACCGCTATCTCGTCTATGCGCTGTCGACGATCACCGCGCGCTCGCTGCCCGACGTGCGCGACGGCATGAAGCCGGTGCACCGCCGCTTGCTGTGGGCGATGCGCCAGCTGCGGATGGACCCGAGCACGCCATACAAGAAATCGGCGCGCGTCGTCGGCGAGGTGATTGGCAAATATCATCCGCACGGCGATTCGTCGGTGTACGACGCGATGGTCCGGCTCGCGCAGGACTTTTCGGTGCGCTATCCGCTCGTCGAGGGGCAAGGCAATTTCGGCAATATCGACGGCGATAACGCCGCTGCCTTCCGTTATACCGAGGCGCGGCTGACGCAGGTCGCGATGGATTTGATGGCCGGCCTCGACGAGGATGCGGTCAACTACAAGCCGACCTACAACAATGAAGAGCAGGAGCCCGAGCTCTTCCCCGGCGCCTTCCCCAATCTGCTCGCCAACGGCGCGGCCGGGATCGCGGTCGGCATGGCGACCAACATTCCGCCGCACAATGTCGCCGAATTGTATGACGCGGCGATCATCCTGATCGACCAGCCCGAGGCAGACGACGCCGCGATGCTGCAGCATATCCAAGGCCCGGATTTCCCGACCGGCGGCCTCGTCGTCGATTCGCCCGCGGCGATCGCCGAGGCCTATGCCACCGGCCGCGGCGGTTTCCGGCTGCGCGCGCGCTGGAATGTCGAGAAGGAGAGAGGCGGGACGTGGAACGCGATCGTCACCGAGATTCCGTACGGCATCCAGAAGGGCAAATTGATCGAGCAGATCGCGGCGCTGGTGAACGACAAGAAATTGCCGATCCTCGCCGACGTCCGCGACGAATCGGACTCGGAAATCCGCATCGTGATCGAACCGCGCAGCCGTACGGTCGATGCCGACATGCTGATGGAGAGCCTGTTCAAGATGTCGGACCTCGAGGTCCGCTTCAGCCTCAACCTCAACCTGCTCGATGCCGATCGCACCCCGCGCGTGATGAGCTTGCGCCAGGCGCTGTCGGCGTGGATCGCGCACCAGTTCATCGTGCTGCAGCGGCGCACCGCACACCGGCTCGACAAGATCCGCGACCGGATCGAACTGCTCGACGGCTATATCATCGCGTACCTCAATCTCGACCGCGTGATCGAGATCATCCGCACCGAGGATGAACCCAAGCCGGTGATGATGGCCGAGTTCGAGCTCAATGATCGCCAGGTCGAGGCGATCCTCAACATGCGGCTGCGCTCGCTGCGCCGGCTCGAAGAAATGGAGCTGCGCAAGGAGCGCGACGGGCTCGAGGCCGAGCGTGCTGGGCTCGATGCCTTGCTGGCGAGCGAAGCCCGCCAGCGTACGCGGCTCAAGAAGGATTTCGGCAAGCTGCGCGAGCGCTACGGCCCCGAAACCAAGCTCGGCAAGCGGCGCACCACCGTCGCCGAGGCGGCCCCCGCGCGCGACATTCCGCTCGAGGCGATGATCGAGCGCGAGCCGATCACCGTCATCCTGTCGCAGCGCGGCTGGATTCGCGCGATGAAGGGGCATCTCGATGCCGCCGGTCTGTCGGCGCTGAAGTTCAAGGACGGCGACGCCGCGGCGTTCGATTTCACTGCGCAGACCACCGACAAGATCGTAATCGCCGCCGAGAACGGGCGTTTCTATACGCTTGCGGCCGACCGTCTGCCCGGCGGGCGCGGCTTTGGCGAGCCGGTGCGGCTGATGATCGACTTGGACGGCGATGTCGGCATCGTCCACATCTTCCGCGCGAGCGTGGCCGAGAAACTGCTCGTCGCGGCGACCGACGGACGCGGTTTCCTGGTGCGCAGCGCGGATATCATCGCCGAGACGCGCAAGGGCAAGACCATCGTCACGCCGCGCCTCGGCGCGAAGCTCAAGCTCGTCCGCCCGGTCGCGCCCGATGCCGACTACGTCGCCGCGATCGGCGACAATCGCCGGCTGCTGGTCTTCCCGCTGGCCGAGCTCGCCGAACTGTCGCGCGGGCAGGGCGTGCAGCTGATGCGCTTCCGCGACGGCGGGCTGTCGGACGCGACGACCTTCGTCTTTGCCGAAGGATTGAGCTGGCCGATGGGCGGCGACAGCGGACGGACCCGCACCGAGACCGACCTGGGCCCGTGGCGCGCGGCGCGCGGCGCCGCCGGGCGGATGCCGCCCAACGGCTTCCCGCGCGACAACCGCTTCTAAGTGTGCCCGTACCCTAAGTATTTTCCACCAAGTCTCTGAAAATACGCGTGGTTAAGAAGGTTCTTAACGAATCCACCGTATCGCCGAGACAATGGTGCCGAAGTCCCTTCCTGCCGCGTCCGCCCGGACTGCCGCTGCGCTGCTGGCGGACGTGGAGCCGTATCCGTCGTCGATGATGATGGCGACGCGCGTGATCGAGCTGCTGCCGATTCCGGCTGCGATGGTCGGCTTGGGCGAATCGGGGGTCGAAGTGCTCGGCGCCAATCGCGCGTACGAGATGGCCGGGCTCGGCATGGGCGATCGCCGGCGGTCGCTCGTCGCGCAGATCGAGACTCGCATCGCGGACTTCATTCGCGGCGATTCGCTCCGCGCCGAGTTCCAGGTCGAATATGGCGACACGGTCGATTGCCATTATTATCATGCGACCCTGGCGCGCTTGGCACGCAATGCCGAGCAAAGGTGCATGCTGGCGCTGGTCGACCAGACCGCCGAACTGCGCACCGAACACAATCTGCGCCGCGAAATGCTGACCGACAGCCTGACCGGCCTGCCCAACCGCGCCGGGTTCAGCGATCGGCTGGAAACCTTGCTCGAGGACCCAGTCCAGCGCGAGCGCTATGCCGTGCTGGTGGTCGATCTCGACCGGTTCAGCCGCGTCAATGCCTGCCTCGGCTCGATGGCCGGCGATGAACTGCTGATCACCGTCGCGCGGCGCGTGAAAGGCGCGCTGCGTGCGCAGGACGTGCTGGCGCGCACCGGCGGCGACGAATTCGGCATTCTGCTGGCGCTGGAGGAAGGGCTGGGCGATGCCGACCATGTCGCCCGCCGTATTCAGGGCGCGCTGTCTTCGCCGTTCCGCCTCTCCGATTTCGAGATTCGCGTCGCCTGTTCGATCGGCATCGCATTCGGCTCGGCCGAAGTCGCCGATGCCGAGGAACTGATCCGCCACGCGCAATTCGCGGTCAAGCGCTCGAAGGCGACGGGCAAGACCGAAGCCTATCAGACCCAGGCGTTCGATTTGGCGCGCGAGCGGTTCGGCATGGAGACCGCCCTGCGCCGGGCGATCGATCGCGGACAGATGCGGCTGACCTATCAGCCGATCTGCGATCTTTCGACCGGGCAGCTCGTAGCGTTCGAGTCGCTGGCGCGCTGGCGCGACGAGGACGGCATCGAATATTCGCCCAACGACTTCATTCCGGTCGCCGAGGAATCGGGGCTGATCGTTCCGCTCGGGCGCTGGGCGATCCAGGAAGCGGCGGCGACGCTGGCGCAATGGGATGCGCGCTTCGGCGGCAATTGCGAGGTCAAGCTCGCGGTCAACCTGTCGGCGATCCAGCTCCAGCGCGACACGATCGCGCCCGTCGTCGAGGCGGCGCTGTCGGCTTATGCACTCGAAGGGTCGCGCTTCACGCTGGAGCTGACCGAAAGCGCCCTGGTCACCGATCCCGACCGAATTGCGGGAATCATGCACGCGCTGAAGGGGCTCGGCACGACGATCGCGATGGATGATTTCGGCACCGGCTATTCGAACCTAGCCTACCTCCAGAAGCTGCCGATCGACGTGCTCAAGATCGATCGCAGCTTCGTCACCGGCATGCTCGCCGATCGCGACAAGATCGCGATCGTCCGCGCGATCCTGTCACTGGCGCAGGCATTGGGCATGAAGACCACGGCCGAGGGAATCGAGACCAACGAGCTCGCCCAGACGCTGGCGGCGCTCGGCTGCACCTTCGGGCAGGGCTATCTCTACGCGAAACCGCTCGAGGCCGAAGCGGCCTATGCGTTGCTGGCGGAAAGCCGCCACTGATCGACCGCCGCATCGGCAAGCGAAGTGGTGCGATCGGCGTCGGGAAAATTCTCCGCGACCCATTGGTCTTCGATCTGCTTGAGCAAGCGCGCCACGTCGGGGCCCTTGCCGACGCCGCGCTGCACCAGCGCGCCGCCGGTGAGTGGGAAGCTGGGGATCGGCCAGTGCAGGATATCGCGTGCGCCGATCACCGCTTCGGCCGGTTCCTCGACCGTCAGCAGCCAGCGATCGAGCGCGCCGTCGCGGCCGAGGCGATAGGCGAGCGGATGCGGCGATCCGGTCGGGTCGCTCAACGCCGAGATCAGCCGCTTCCGCTGCGCCTTGGACAGCTTGAGCCGTGCGCCGACGCTTTCGCCGAGCGCCGGGTCGCGGGGCAACACCGCGGCAAGCCGGCGTAGCGGGTCGGGCACGAGGTCGGCCTGTGCTTCAAAACCGGCGACGCGCGCGAGCCGCGCCGCACCGCTCTCGTCGATCTCGGGCAGCACCGGCAGCAGGATGCCGCGCTCGAGCATCAGCCGCAGCGTCGCCACGGCGTTGGGAGCGACCAGCAGCTTGAGGAACTCCGCCGCGATCCGTTCGCGCGACAAGGCCATCAGATCGTTGGCGCGCGCGGTGCAGGCGTCGAGCGCGGCCATATCGGGCAGGTCGCCGAAGCGCGCATGGAAGCGGAAGAAGCGGAGGATGCGCAAATGATCCTCGGCGATGCGCTGCAGCGGATCGCCGATGAAGCGTACGCGGCGCGCCGCCAGATCGTCGAGCCCGCCGAAATAGTCGAATATCTCGCCGCTCGCCGGATCGGCGTAGAGCGCGTTGATCGTGAAATCGCGCCGCGCCGCATCCTCGCGCCAGTCGTCCGTGAAGGCGACCACGGCATGACGTCCGTCGGTCGCGGTGTCGCGGCGCAGCGTCGTCACCTCGATCGGCGCGCCGTCGGCAAGCACTGCGGTGATCGTGCCGTGCGCGATGCCGGTCGGCACCGCCTTGATGCGCGCGCGCTGCAGCAAGTCGATCACGTCTTCGGGCGCGTGGCGCGTGGCCAGATCGACATCGGCGACTTCGATCCCGAGCAACGTATCGCGCACCGCGCCGCCGACATAGCGTGTCTCGCCGCGCGCGGTGCCGAGCACGTCGCACAACTCGGCCAGGCCCGGCCGCGTGCGCCACGCGGCATCGGGCAGGGTCAGCCGTTCCATCGCAAGCGCCGCGACAGGTTGACGATCATCGCGGCGGTCGCACCCCAGATGCGGTGACCGTCCCAATGAATCTCGTAATAATGCCGGTTGCGCCCCTGCCACTCGACGCTCGCCTCGGTGTGATTGCCCGAATCGAGCAGGAAGCCGAGCGGCACCTCGAACACCGCGGCGACTTCGGCGATGGCGGGGGTGAAGACCAGATCGGGCGGCACCACGCCGATGACGGGGGTGACCTCGAAGCCGGTGACGGTGCGATAGCGGTCCGCTTCGCCGACCAGGATCACGCGGTCGCGCGGCAGGGCGATTTCTTCCTCCGCCTCGCGCAGCGCGGCGGCAGCGGGGCTAGCATCGCCGGGGTCGATTCGCCCGCCCGGAAAGGCGACCTGGCCGGCGTGACGCGACAAGGTATCGGTGCGTCGCGTCAGGATCACGCCTGGCTCCGCGCGGTCGGTGACCGGGATCAGCACTGCCGCCTGCGCCATCGGCGCGATGTTCGGGTCGAGATCGGCGTGGTCGCCGGTGAGCAGGACGGTTTCGGTGGCGTGGCCCACCTGCAGCGCATGGCGGAGGCGATCGACCAGGGTCATGCCGCAGGCTCCAGCGGGAAGAAGGCGTTCGCGCTCCAGATGCCGGCGGGGTCTTCGCCGCCGTCGATCGCGCGCTGGGCGAGTTCGTAATAGACCGCACGCGCCACGACCGCGTCGAGTCCGCCGCGCACGTGGAGATAGGGGCGGGGGCCGTCCTCGCGCGCTTCGAAGCGAAGCGCATGGTCGGCATCTGCGGTGACGAGGTCGCCGGTGTTGAGCCGGAAGGTGAGCGTCGCGTCACGGCCCGCGCCCGATGCCTTCAGCTCGACCGCGACGAACGGCGCATCCTCGACCGCGATGTCGAGCTTCTCGACCGGTGTGACGAGCACGTAGCTGCCGTCGCCTTCGCGCCGCAGGATCGTCGAGAACAGCCGCACCATCGCCGGCCGCCCGATCGGCGACCCCTGGTGGAACCAGGTGCCGTCGCGCGCGATGCGCATCTCGCTGTCGCCGCAATGCGTCGGGTTCCAGCGTTCGACCGGCGGCAATTTGCGCTCTTCGGCAAGGCGGGCGATGTCGGCGAGCGACAGCGCGGACAAATCGGGGATCGGCTCCATCGGCATGGCGCAGGCGGTAGGGCAGGCGCGTGCGTGCGTAAAGGCGTTCGCGGTCATGCGCCGCAGCGCGGCTGCGCGCACCCGTCTTGACATGCCGCGCGCTTCATCGTCTGTAATGCCACGGAATTTCGATACGAAAGACGCGATGTAAAAGCCACTGCATCGGAGGGTCTATGGAACGTCGACTGGTCTTGGGACTTCCCTTCGCCGCGTTGATCGGCACGACGGCCTTGCGCGCGTCGCCGGGCGCATCATCCACGACACCCGATCCCATATCGGCAGCGCCGCCCTCCGCCGTGCCGGTCGCCGCCGGGAGCGATCGGCAGGGGCGCAACCGTCAGATCGGCGTCAGCGCGACGACCTATAAGGTCGTGACGAGCGACACCAAAGGCGACCTATTCGTCATCGAACAGGCCAACCAGCGGCGCGGCGGCCCGCCGCTCCATGTCCATCATGGCGAGGACGAACTCTTCTATGTCCTGGAAGGCGACTATATCGTCCAGGTGGGCGACAAGCGCTTTCCGCTCAAGACGGGGGATTGCATCCTGGGCCCGCGCGGCGTGCCGCATGCCTGGGCGTTCGTCGGCTCCACCGTCGGGCGCCTGCTGCTGAGCTATGCGCCGGCCGGAAAGATGGAGGCGTTCTTCAACGCCTGGGAGCAGCTCGGCTTCGCGCCGGGGGGCTATTCCAAGGAAAAGGATGCGGCCCTGCTGCAATCCTACGGCATGCAGCGCATCGGGCCGCCGATCCAGCTGTGACGCTCAGCGCTGCAACGCGGGCGCCGCGACACTGGATGCTGCGCTGATTCGCGGCGCCAGCATGCCTGCGCCCGCGGGCACCTTTCCGCCCCGCGCCAGCAGGCGATGCCGCTCGACCGGTCCCGGCACGTGCCAGCCGGCGGTGCGCGACGCGTCGAAGCCGAAGAACCGCCCATAATATTCCGGATCGCCGATCAGCGTGATCGCGTCGGCCAGGCCCGCGGCCTCCGCCGCCGCAAGCGCCCGCGCCGTGAGCGCGCGGCCGATCCCGCTTTGCTGCCGGTCCGGCGCGACCGCGACCGGGCCGAGCTGCACCATCGCCACGTCCACGCCGTCGTCGCCGGCGAAGCGAATCGGCCAGCACTGGATCGTCCCGATCAGCGCGCCGTCCTGGACCGCGGCGAAGCTCAGCGCGGAGATCGCCGCCATGCCCTTGCGAATCGTATAGGCGGTGCGGCCGTGGCGATCGGTCCCGAACGCGCGGTCGAGCAATTGCTCCACCGCGGCGGGGGCGACATCGGCAATCGGCAAGACCTCGATCACGGGCTACTTCCTCGTCCGCCATCGACCGGGCGGGCCGCGCGCTTTAGCCGCGACGCGCGCGAACGCAAGTCCGTAAGGGCCGAAAGGTTCCCCCCGGCGCCACATCTGCTATGGCGCGCGCCGAACCGATGAAGGGCCCGACTTGACCGACCGTTTGACGCTGAACGTGCACGACCTCGAAGTGATGGTGCTGACCGGCATCTATTCCGAAGAGACGCATCTGCCGCAACCGCTGCGCATCTCGCTGACGGTCGATCTGGTCGTGCCCGAGCGTTTCGAGCCCGAAACGCCGCTCAGCGAATCGAAGAACTATCTCGATCTCAAGCATGCGGCGACCGCCGCACTGCCGGCGGGCGTGCACTTCAAGCTGGTCGAGGCGGTCGCCGACCATATCTGCGAGACCCTGTTCCTGCAGGACGGACGTGTCACGCGAGTCGAAGTGACGATCGTCAAGCTCGCCATTGCCGAGGCGGGCGAATCGATCGGCATCACGCTGGTGCGGAACCGCCGTTGAGGGCGGCGCTTGCCACGGCGCTCGGCGCGCGGGCGGCATTGGTCTTCGCGGACGATGCGGGTGCGGTTGCCGCGGTGCAGGCGGCGCGCGACTCGGGGATGGTCGTGCTGGTGATCGAGTCCGCGGTCGTCGCGCTCGACCGGGCGATGCTGATCGCCGCGATCGGCCCGCTGGCGCAACAATTGGCACCGGCCACGCGGCTCGTCGCGCTCGATCTCGCCGAGGGTGCGCGCGAGATGGACGTCGTCGCCGCGGCCGAATATCTCGCGAGTGCGCAGTCGACCACCGGCCAAGTGCTGCGGATCACGGGCGCGCAAGGCTGATCTTCCGTCACCCCGGGATGAGCCCGGCGTGACGACGGTTTGACGCTAGTGAATCAACCTAAGGACGGCCGCCCCGATCGCACGCGCCTAGCGAGCGCACCACCAGCGCATAATCCTCGCGCGCAATCGTTGCTTCGTCGCCGCTCTGCGTCACCGCGCTGTCGGGCAGCTCGGCCGGCAAAGTGCACGCCAGCCGATACCATAACAAGGTGTCGCGCGCCGGGGGCGGGGCGCTCTGGCCGACCACCTCGCTCAGCGCGATCGACCATTGCGGTTCGGCCCCGGTCTTGCGCACGATGTTGAACGAGATCGGGCGGCTGTCGGCGGTCGTCAGGAATATCTGCGTCTGGCCTTCGCCCGGCAAGTCGCCCGGCGTGTGGAAGGCATTGCCGATGCCGGTGATCGTCGGCGGGGTGTCGGGCGCGAGCACCTCGCGCACGATTCGCCGGGTCAGCGCGTCGCCATCGGGCGTCCAGCTGCGCTGCCCGTCGGGGCGCACCAGCTGAACATGCCCAGGATTGCCGGAGACGGCGCGCGCGAACAGCAGGACGCGACTCTTGCGATAGCGCGGCGGCCGGCCATTGGCGCCGAGCGGCACGTCGAGCGTGTAACCGAGCCGCGGCGGCACCGCGCCGGCGCCGCGAATCAGCGCGGTCACGTCCGCTTCGAGATAAAGACGGGCAATGTTTGCGGGCAGGCCGGGCGCATCGACCGGCTTGAGCCGAAGCTCGCTGCGCACGGTCGCATCGACGATCATCGGCGCCTCGACGACCAAGTCCGCATAATCGGCATAGGACAATGCGGGGCCGGTAATTTCCGGCGGATTTGCTGGGGTTTGCTGGCCTGCCGCCTGCGCCGCGGGCGCGGCGAGGAGCGCCGCTGCGAAGGCGATTCTTGGTAAAACATGCATCCGGATCAGTTACCCGAGCGTACCGAATTTATACAGAAATAATTCTGTCACGCCGCGCTTGTACGTTTGTTGCGTCAGACAAAGCGTTTGCGTCGTGGTTTTTGCCGCGATAGAGGTTACGGCCTGTCCAGGATACACTAGCCCATGACAGGCCGGATAACGAGCGGACGTTACGGATCGGCTTGGACCGTCGTGCCGGAATAGAGGAGTTTCGTTTCTGAATGGCTTACGCTGATCGCAATACGAGTGGCAGCCGCGTGGTGTCGATCGTGATCGTTTCGATCATTGTCGCGCTGTTCGCGTGGGGTTTCGTGAACGGGCTGACCTTCAAGTACATCAAAAAGGTTACGGAGAAGCTTAACACCTTCGACGTGGTCGAACCGCCGCCCCCTCCACCAGACAAGCCGCCGCCCCCGCCGCCCGAACAGCCGCAGCTGCAGACCCCGCCGGTCGTGTCGCCGCCGCCGATCGTGCGCGTGCAGTCGCCGCCGCCGCCGGTCATCTCGGTCGCCGTGCCGCCGCCGTCCTTGGTCATCACCCCGCGCGCGGCTGCCCCGGCACCCGTACCGGTCGCGGCGCCCCCGGCTCCGGTGATCAACAAGGCAGCAGGTCCAAAGGGCGATCCGTCGCAGTGGGTGACCACCGACGATTATCCTTCCGACGCGCTCAGCGCCGAGGCGCAGGGCACCAGCAAGATCCGGTGGGAGATCAACACCGCCGGTCGCGTTGAGAATTGTGTCGTCACCGCTTCCAGCGGCAACAGCTCGCTCGATCGCGCGGCATGCTCGAACATCACCCGTCGCGGGCGGTATTCGCCGGCGCTGGACCAGAGCGGTCAACCGATCCGTTCGTCTTCGTCGCGCAACGTCGTGTGGCGCTTGCCCGAATAAAACCAAACCCAGCCGTGCTGCCCCGGGGAGGGGCGGTACGGTCATCTTGTCGAGAAGGAAGTTACCCTGATGTCCACCACCATCCTCGCTGCCGGTGCCAACGCCGCAGACAATTTCGGCTTCTTGAACGCCATGAAGCAGGGCGGCCCCGTCACCTGGACGACGGCTGCGATCCTCACGATCTTCCTGTTCTTCACGCTCTACATCCTGTTCACCAAGCTGTTCGAGCAGCAGAAGATCATCGCTCAGGGCCGTCGCGTCCGCGCGACCTTCTGGTCGGCCAACTCGCTGCGCGAAGGCGCTGCCAAGCTCGAGAAGAACTCGGCTTACAAGCAGATCGTCGACGACGGCATCGAAGCCCAGGAGCAGCATGCGCGCCTGACCGATCCGGTCGAAGCGCATGACTGGCTGCACGGCTCGCTCGCGCGTTCGGAAGCGATGGTCAATTCGCAGCTCGGCGGCGGTCTCGCGTTCCTCGCGACGGTCGGCGCAACCGCACCGTTCGTCGGTCTGTTCGGTACCGTGCTCGGTATTTACCGCGCGCTGATCGGCATCGGCCAGGCTGGCCAGGCATCGATCGACAAGGTCGCAGGCCCGGTCGGCGAGTCGCTCATCATGACCGCCTTCGGTCTGGTCGTCGCGGTTCCGGCCGTGCTCGCGTTCAACTGGCTGCAGCGCCGCAACAAGGCGATCGCCGAGCATCTCTCGGCGTTCTCGAACGACGTGCTCGGCTACCTTGCCTCGAACGGCGCGGTTCGTCCGCTCGCTCCCGGCAAGAAGCCGGTCGCTCCGGTTGCCGGCGCCAAGCCTGCCGTGACGACCACGACTGCCGGCCAGGCCGGTGGTGTGCAGACGCGCGTCTAAGAGTAAGAACGGGGCCGCTCGGTGGAGCGGCCCCGCTTCCTTCGCCGCCCGGAATCGCCGGGCGGCCTGACCGATACGAATAGGATGGCCTTTCATGGCGATTAGTACAGGTGGCGGCGGCGATGACGCCCCAATGTCCGACATCAATACGACGCCGCTCGTCGACGTCATGCTGGTGTTGCTCATCATCTTCCTCATCACGATTCCGGCGATCGTCCAGACCGTCAAGCTGAAGCTCCCGGACGTGCGCTACGACCCGACCGTGACCAAGCCCGAGAACGTCTCGCTCTCGATCACGCGCCATCCCGACGGCAGCTGCGCGGTCTATTGGGGCCAGACCCCGGTGACGCATGAGGAATTGCTCAAGCGGGCGACCGACAAGCTCAAGGAAATCGTCGACAAGGCCGGCGGTGCCGCGAACTTGACCACCGACGACCTGCCCGAGGCGCATATCCGCGGCGACGTCGAGACTCCGTATCGCTGCATCGGCGGTGCGATCTATACGATGCAGTCGGCAGGGTTCGCCAAGGTCGGCTTCATCTCGGAACCACCCCCCACGGGCGGTCCCGCTTCGTGATCGCTGCTGTAGCAGCCAGGAGTATTTGACATGGCAATGAGCGCAGGCCGTGGTGACGACCAGCCGATGATGGACATGAACACGACGCCGTTGATCGACGTCATGCTCGTGCTCCTCATCATGTTCATCATCACCATCCCGATCCA
>CAXTEO010000117.1:0-12785 GCA_964243205.1 uncultured Sphingomonas sp. | reverse complement strand
CGGGGCGGATCGTGCTCGATTACGACATGAAGATCGCCGAGCCGTTCCGCGTGCCCGGCAACGAAGCGGGGCCGGACATGTGGCGCGCGCTGGCGGTGCTGAAGGATGTGCCGACGTTGATCGTGCGCGGCGAACGGTCCGACATCCTGTCGGCGGCGACCGCGGAGAAAATGGCCGCTGCTTTGGCGCAAGGCGAGCTTGTCACGATCCCGCTGGTCGGCCATGCACCGACCTTGAGCGAACCCGCCGCGCTCGCCGGAATCGATCGCTTGCTGGCGCGGATCGTCGTCTGACTGCCTTTCTGCCGATTCCCTTCTGAAAGGGAAGCTGGCGGGACAGTCTGTTGTTGCTTGCTGCGTCCACCTCATACCGATTCGACGGCGCCCCTCCTTTCCAGGGAGGGGGCATGAACGGAACCCCGCGCGACACCCGCGCGTCTCACGATAACCCAGGAACTCTGCATGAAAACCGTCACCGACGCGCATACCGCCCGGACCAGCCTCAAGGGCAAGCGCGTCGCCATCACCGGTGGAACCACCGGAATCGGCCGCGCGATCGCCGTCTTGCTCGCTTCCGAAGGCGCCAAGGTGTTCATTTGCGGGCGTAATCCCGACTACCTCGACGATGCGCTCGCGCGCATTCGCGAGGTCGGCGAGGGCGACGGCATCACCACCGAGCTGTCCGACCCCGAGAACGTGCTGAGCTTCTTCGCGCAGGCGAGCGACTATCTCGGCGGGATGGATTGCGCCGTCATCAACGCCGCGGTCGCCGCGGGCGGGCTGACGCAGATGAGCGAGCCCGAACTGCGCTACGCGATCGCGGTCGACTTCACCGCCTATCTGCTGAGCGCGCATGCCGCGGTCGACAGGCTGGAAGGGCATGGCGACATCATCCTGATCGGGTCGATGAGCGCACACGTGCTCGGGCCGAGCTCGACCGTCTATGCCGGGATCAAGGCGGGGATCGCCGCCTTCTCCGAGGCGCTGCGTCGCGAACTGGGGCCCAAGGGGGTCAAGGTCGGGCTGATCGAGCCGGGCAAGACCGGGTCGAACATGCAATTGCCCGACATCACCCCGGAACAGCAGCGCCAGATGATCCGCGAGGAAACGTCGCTGCGGGCCGAGGACATCGCGGTCGGCGTCCATTACATGCTGACGCAGCCGCGTCGCACCGTGATTCAACAGCTCGTGATTTCGCCACGGGCGCAGGAGGGTGAATGACCTTTTCGCATGATGCTTTGATCTTCTCGCCGAAGGATATCGATCTTGCCCAATCGCCGCTGGCGGGCAAGGTCGACGCCGAAACCTATGTGCTCGGCGCGTTCAACCCCGGCATGACGCGGCTGCCCAATGGCAATCTGCTGCTGATGGTGCGCGTCGCCGAGGCGCTCAAGACGCCGATCCGCGACCAGCAGATCCATTCGATCCGCTGGACCGAGCATAGCTACGCGCTCGATGCCTGGCCGCTCGAATATGTCGACACCGCCGACCCGCGCAAGTTCATGATGCGCGGAGGCGGGTGGAAGGTGATGGCGCTGACCTCGCTTTCCTGGCTGTTGCCGGTCGAACTCGATGCCGAAGGCACCAAGGTCGAGCAGGTGCATTACGACAAGGCGATCGCGCCGCGCACGTCCTACCAATGCTATGGCGTCGAGGATGCGCGGATCAGCAAGGTAGGCGACCGCTATCTGATGACGACCTGCTCGGTCAGCCCCGAACGCCATTCGACCACCCTCTACAGTTCGGCCGATGCGCTCGACTGGAAGCTCGAGGGGATCGTGCTCGATCATCAGAACAAGGACATGCTGATCTTCGAAGGGCTGATCGGCGGCAAGCATTTCGCGCAGACTCGCCCGCTCGGCGACCTGTATTTCGCCTATCCGCCGGGCAGCGAGTGGCGCGCCGGGCCATCGATCAATCTCGCCAGCTCGCCCGATGCACTGCATTGGAAGCCATACGACACCCCCGGCATCCGCCCGCACGCCGCGACGATGGCGACCGCGCGGATGGGCGGCGGGACGCCGCCGATCCTGACCGACGACGGCTGGCTGAGCCTGTGGCACGGGGTCGAGCCGATGGGCGTGGTCGGCGTGTATCGCACCTACTGGTCGCTGCTCGACCGCGACGATCCGAGCGTGGTGCTGCGCACCGCGCACGATCCGCTGATCGAGGCGAACGCAGCGCTGACCGATCCGATCAAGGAGCTGATGTATATCGACAATGTCGTGTTCACGACGGGCATTGCCGATGCGGGCGACCATTATGTGGTGGCGAGCGGCGAGGCGGATCTGGCGTGCCGCATCACGCACATTTCGAAGACGACGTTCGCGTAAATGTCTCCCCTCCCGCAAGCAGGAGGGGGTAGGGGGTGGGCGCGCGCTGTCACCGGAAGCTCACGTCGATAGCGCGCGCCCACCCCCAGCCCCTCCCGCAAGCGGGAGGGGAGAAAGACGGCCGTATGACTTCCCCAACCCTCGTCATCGCCGGCAGCGTCCGCCCGACGCGTATCGCGCCGCAAGTGGCCGCGTGGATCGCAGCGATCGGCCGCGAGACCACCGGCGGCGCCTTCGAAGCGATCGATCTCGCCGACTGGCCGCTGCCGATGGACGACGAACCCGGCATGCCGCAATCGGGCGACTATACCCATGACCACACGCGCGCCTGGAGCGCCAGGATCGCGGCGGCGTCCGGTTTCGTGTTCGTCATGCCGCAATATAATGGCGGCTACCCCGCCGCGCTGAAGAACGCGATCGACCATCTCTACCGCGAATGGGCGGGCAAGCCCGCGCTGATCATAACCTATGGCGGCCATGGCGGCGCGCGCGGCGGCGAGCAGCTCGCGCAGGTCTGCAGCTTCGTGAAGATGCAGCCGCTCGAGACTCGCCCCGCGCTGACGCTGTCGCGCGCACGGATCGAGGCCAATGACGGGCGGATCGACCCGGCGACCGAGTTCGCCGCGCATGTCGAGGATTTGCGCGTCGCGTTCGGCGCCTACTCGACCGCGATCGCGGGAGATGACGCGCCCGTCATTTCCCGCTAACGCCGCGCGGCAATGAACCGGCCCGTCAACATCCTGCACCTGCACTCGACTTTCTCGCTCGGTGGCAAGGAAGCGCGTGCGGTGCGCCTGATGAACGCGTTCAGCGCGCGCGCCCGCCACACGATCGTGTCGAGCATGGACGGCCAATATGGCGCGCAGGCCGCCATCGACAACGGCATCGATTACGAGATCGCGCAGAACCCTCCGCCGCTGACCGGTGGCCCGTCGGTCAAGCGGTACGAGGCGATCGCGTCGTACATGCGCCGGTTCGATTTGGTCTTGAGCTACAATTGGGGCGCGATCGACGGTGCGATGGCGCGGCGCGTCTCGTCCAAGGGCGTGCCGCCGCTGATCCACCACGAGGACGGCTTCAACGCCGACGAAGCGCGCGGGCTCAAGGCCGAACGCAACATCTATCGCCGCTTCGCCTTGACCAAGGCCGCGGCCCTGGTCGTGCCGTCCGAGACGCTCGAGCAGATCGCGCTGAAGACCTGGAAACAGCCGCGCGACCGCCTTCATCGCATCGCCAACGGCATCGCCACGGCGCGCTATGCGATCAAGCCCAAGCCCGACGCGATTCCCGGTTTCAAGCGCCGCCCGGGCGAAGTCGTGATCGGCACGCTGGCGGGGCTGCGCGAGGTCAAGAATTTGCCGATGCTGGTGCGCGCCTTCGGCGGCCTGTCGGCGCGCGCGCGATTGGTCATCGTCGGCGAGGGGCCCGAGCGGCAAGCGATCCTCGATGCGGCCGAGCGGATGGGCGTCGCCGACCAGCTCGTCATGCCCGGCTTCCTGCCGCGGCCGCACGACTATATCGGGCTGTTCGACATCATGGCATTGTCGTCCAGGTCCGAGCAATTCCCGATCTGCGTGCTCGAGGGCATGGCGGCAGGGCTGCCGATCGTCTCGACCCCGGTCGGCGACGTGCTCAAGATGGTCGCGCCCGAAAATGCCAGCTTCATCGAAAGGCGCGATCAGGAAGTGCTGATTCGCGATGCGCTCGAGGCGCTGGCGCAATCCACGCCCGAGGCGCGCGCCGGGCTGGGGGAGCTGAATCGCCGCAAGGCCGTTGCCGAGTATGACGAAGCGACGATGATCGACCGCTATGCGCGATTATATGGCGATACGATCGGGCGACCGGACGCCTTCGTTCAATAGGGATTTGCCCGCCGGGGCATCCAAAGCGTATGTGAAACGTAAGTTAAGTCGGAGGCCGTCACGTTGTTCAAAGGTTTGAAGCCCATCGTCTATGGCGGCCGCGAGGTCTGGCCACTCGTCGAGGGTGGCAAAGGCGTCGCCGCGACCAATCACGCGAGCGCGGGTGCCTGGGCGGCGGCCGGCGGCATCGGCACCGTCTCGGCGGTCAATGCCGACAGTTACGACCCCGATGGCAAGATCATCCCGCAAATCTATCGCGCGCTGACGCGGCGCGAGCGCCACGAGGAATTGATCGAATATGCGATCGAGGGCGCGGTGCAGCAGGTGCAGCGCGCGTTCGACATTGCCGGCGGCAAGGGCGCGATCAACATCAACGTGCTGTGGGAAATGGGCGGAGCGCAGCGCATCCTGCACGGCGTGCTCGAGCGCACCCGCGGGCTCGTCGCCGGCGTGACGTGCGGCGCCGGCATGCCGTACAAACTGTCCGAGATCACGGCCTCCTATGGCGTGAGCTATCTGCCGATCGTGAGTTCGGGGCGTGCCTTCCGTGCACTGTGGAAGCGCGCCTATTCGAAGGCGTCGGAATGGCTTTCGGCGGTGGTGTATGAGGATCCGTGGCTGGCGGGCGGGCATAACGGCCTGTCCAATGCCGAAGACCCGCTGATGCCGCAGGATCCGTATCCGCGCGTGAAAGCGCTGCGCGACACGATGCGCGAAGGCGGCATTTCCGACGAGGTGCCGATCGTGATGGCGGGCGGCGTGTGGTATCTGCGCGACTGGTCGAACTGGATCGACAATCCCGAGCTCGGCACGATCGCGTTCCAGTTCGGCACGCGGCCGCTGCTGACGCAGGAAAGCCCGATCCCCGAGGCCTGGAAGGCGCGGCTGACCAATATCGAGGAAGGCGAAGTGCTGCTGCACCGCTTCTCCCCGACCGGTTTCTATTCGAGCGCGGTGCTCAACCCGTTCCTGCAGCATCTGCAGGAACGCTCCGAGCGGCAGATCGCCTTTTCCACCCAGTCGGCGGGCGATCACACCTATCAGCTCGACGTCGGCGTGAAGGGCAAGAATTTCTGGGTGACGCGCAACGATCTGCTGCGCGCGCGGCAATGGTATGGCGAAGGCTTTACCGATGCGCTCAAGACTCCCGACAACACGCTCGTCTTCGTCACGCCGATCGACAAGGGGGTGATCCGCAAGGACCAGGCCGATTGCATGGGCTGCCTCAGCCAGTGCGCTTTCTCGTCCTGGTCGGACACCGAGACCAATTCGACCGGTCGCCTCGCCGATCCGCGCAGTTTCTGCATCCAGAAGACGCTGCAGGACATCGCGCATGGCGGCGATGTAGAGCAGAATCTGATGTTCGCCGGGCACGGCGCCTATCAGTTCAAGCGCGATCCCTTTTATTCCAACGGCTTCGTGCCGACGGTCAAGCAATTGGTCGATCGCATCCTGACGGGCGACTGAGCGTTCGAAAACGCGCCGCAGCCTAGGGAATTGGGAGTTTGTTCACCCACTGGCGCTAGGCCAGCGGACATGACCACTCCCGTTTTCCTGACGGTCGACACCGAATTGATGTGGCGACACCATATCGACGGTCTCACCGGCGCCGAAATCTTCGCCCGCTCGCTCGAGCCGGCCGGGGTCGGCGTGACGTACCAGCTCGAAACGCTGGCGCGATACGGGCTGAAAGCGTGCTTCTTCGTCGATCCGTTGCCGGCGCTGACGTTCGGGCTGGCGCCGGTGCGCGCGGTCGTCGAGACGATCCTCGAGGCGGGGCAGGAGGTGCAATTGCACCTTCACCCCAATTGGACGGGCGCGGTCTCGGGCGACAAGGGCGCGCGCGCCTCGCGTTTCGAGATGATCGAATATAGCCAGGCCGAACAGCACGACCTGATCGTCGGCGCGACCGAATTGCTGGTCGCGGCGGGCGCCCCGCATCCGATCGCGTTCCGCGCGGGCTCGTACAGTGCCAATGACAATACGCTGCGCGCGCTGGCGACGCTGGGCTTCCGCTATGACGCCAGCCACAATGGCAGCGAGCATCCCTGGCCGAGCGCGATCGATCTGCCCGAACGCCAGATCGCGCCTTTGCGGCACAAGGGCCTGATCGAGGTGCCCGTCACGGTGATCGAGGAGCGCCCCGGCGCGCTGCGCAACTTCCAGATCTGCGCACTGTCGGTCGGCGAGATGCGCGCGGCGCTCGACCATGCACAGGCGTTCGATCATGCCGCGGTCACCATCATCAGCCACGGCTTCGAACTCGCCAATCGCGCGGGCACGCGGCCGAACGCCGTGCATGTCCGCCGCTTCGACGCCTTGTGCAGCTTGCTCGCCGAGCGCGCCGACGCGATGCCGACGGTGCATTTCGCCGATCGGCCGATCCTGCGGCTCGGCCAGCGCGACGTGCCGCTCAGTCCCGATCCGCTGCGCACGCGCTGGCGCCAGGCAGAGCAGCTGTGGTCGAACATGGTGGCAGAGCGCGCGGCGTGACGCTCGCGCGCGCCGAGCCGCTGCCGCTGCGCTTCCAGATCGGCGCGCGGACGCTGGCGTCGGTGCAGCGGCGGCTGGTGCGCGTGCCGCTCTCGCTCGACCAGGTGCTGGACGGGCATTTGCCGGTGCTGCCGCCGCTCGAGCGGGATGCGGACGGCTATGCGATGACCTCGCTGCCCGAGCACGGTCTGACCGGAATGGCGCAGGCCGGTGGCGGGATGATCGCTTATGTCCGGCAGCGCTATACGCGCCATTATGCCGACCTCACGATCGGCTTCGACGCCTATCGCGCGGCCCTCTCGGGCAACACGCGCTCGGGCCTGAAGCGCAAGGCGCGGCGCGTGATCGAGGTATCGGGCGGCACGCTCGACATACGGCGCTTTCGCACGCCCGCCGAACTGAATGCTTTCCACGACATCGCCCGGCGGATCTCGCTGCGCACCTATCAGGAACGCCTGCTGGGTGGCGGCATGCCCGACGATGCGGCATTCCTCCACACGATGGAGGCGCTGGCGGCGGCCGATGCGGTGCGCGGCTGGCTGCTCTACATTGCGGGCGAGCCGGCGGCCTATCTCTATTGCACGATCGATGCGGGCACGGTGCGCTACGACCATGTCGGGCATGACCCGGCGTTCAACGACCTGTCGCCCGGCGGGGTGGTGATGATGGAGGCGATGCGCGACCTGTACGCCGAGCCGGGCTTGCTGCGTTTCGATTTCACCGAGGGCGACGGACAGCACAAGCGCAGCTTCGCGACGGACGGCGCGGCCTGCCTTGATCTCTACCTGCTACGCGCCTCGCCGGCCAATCGCGCGGCGACGGTCGCGCTCGATATGTTCGACCGCGGTGCGGCGCTCGGCAAGCGTCTGGTGACGCGCTTCGCGCTGAAGCGCCTGGCGAAAACGCTGCGGCGCTAGCTCAGGACGGTGCGGCAGAGCGCGGCGCACGCCGGCAGCGTTCCGAACAATAGATGACATTGTCCCAGTCGCGCGCCCATTTCTTGCGCCAGGCGAACGGCCGCTGGCAGGCCGGGCAGATTTTTTCCGGGAGATTGGCCTTGGCGGCGCCATTGGGCATTGGACGCGTCCCTCGCTCTTGCTTCCCCGGCGCAGTGCACGGGGAGGCCGATCACCTGTCCAGATACGCCCGGACGTCCGCCAAATCGACCGACGTGTCGAGGAACGTGCCGCCGATCCCGCGCGCGAGCAGGAAGGGCAGCGTACCGGCGTCCATCTTCTTGTCGTGCAGCATGTGCGCCACCAACGTCGCGCCGTCGGCATGGATGCCGGCCGCCGCCGCGCCATCGGGCAATCCGACCGCGCGCAAGTGGATCGCGACTCGCTCGGCATCGGCGGCTGGCGCGAGCCCGTGCGCGGCCGAATAGCCGAACGCCAGCGCCATCCCCGCCGCGACCGCCTCGCCGTGCAGCAGGCGATCGGAAAATCCCGCTTCGGCCTCCAGCGCATGGCCGAAGGTGTGGCCGAGGTTGAGCAACGCGCGCGCGCCGGTCGTCTCGCGCTCGTCCTGCGCCACGATTCGCGCCTTGGCCGCGACCGAATGCGCGATGGCGTGTTCGCGTGCGGCCGAATCGCCGGCGATCAGCGCGGGGGCATTGGCCTCGCACCAGTCGAAAAATGCGGGATCGTCGATCAGTCCGTATTTGACCACCTCGGCATAGCCCGCGCGCACTTGCCGCAGCGGCAGCGTGTCGAGCACGTCGGGGTCGATCAGCACCAAGGCAGGCTGGTGGAATGCGCCTACCAGGTTCTTGCCGGCCTTCGAATTGATCGCGGTCTTGCCGCCGACCGAGGAATCGACTTGCGCGAGCAAGGTCGTCGGGATCTGCACGAAGCCGCAGCCGCGCTTGAGGATCGCGCAGGCGAAGCCGACGAGATCGCCGATCACGCCGCCGCCGAGTGCGACGACATGGTCGCCGCGCTCGATGCCCAGTTCGAGCAAGCGGTCGGTCAATCGTTCGAGCATCGCCCAGCTCTTGCTGCTCTCGCCGGGCGGCAGCACGATCGCCTCGCTTGCGACGCCGGCGGCGCTTAGCGAGGCTTGCACCGTCGCGAGATGCGGCAGGAGGTTCTCGTCGGTGACGATCGCCATCGTCCGGCCGCGCGACAGCGGCTTCAACTGCTCGCCGGCGCGGGCCAGCAGGCCCGCCTCGATCACCACATCGTAACTGCGCGCGCCCAGGGAAACGGGGATGGTCGTCATATCTTGCCGAGCGCTTTCAGAATGGTGTTGACGGTCGCGTCGTGCGGCGCGCGATGGCTGGAAACGCGTAGATGCGCGGTCGCCACCGTCGCCTTCAACCGCCGGCCATCGTTGACGCGCACGGCGACCGGACCCTTGCCGCGCAACAGCGCCCGCGTGTCCGGCCGCCACACGCGCTCGACCACCACCGAGGGTTTGGCGTCGAGCCAGATCGCGAAGCCCGATGCGAGAATCGCTGCGCGCGTCCCGGGGTCGACGAAGGCGCCGCCGCCGGTCGCGATCACGCGCTTCTCGCCGTCCATCAGGCGCGCGATCACGCGCCGTTCGCCGTCGCGGAAATGCGCTTCGCCGAATCGCTCGAAAATGTCGGCCACCGCCATGCCCGCGGCGATCTCGATCTCGCTATCGGCATCGACGAACGGCAGGCCGAGCCGCAGCGCGAGCCGCCGCCCGACGGTGGATTTGCCGGCGCCCATCAGCCCGACCAGCACGATCGGCTGGCCGCTCCAGGGGGGCGTGCGGGACGGGGCGGGGGCGGGGCTTTGCAACATCGAAGCGGGGGCTATACAGCGCACCTGCGTCTCGGGCAAAAGCCTGTTCGTTACCCCATTCCAAGTTTGTTGCAGGTTTCCAGCTCATGTCCCGTTCGATCATCGCCCTTATCGTCGTCGTGGTCGTGGTGCTCGGCATCCTGTTCGGCCTGTCGACCCTGGCGCACGAAAAGCCGCTGAAGCATGTCGAGAAGGTCGTCCCGCTTGCGAATCTCCAGAAGTAAGGGCGCGCTCGCCGCGCTGGCGGCGGTTCTGGCGATACCGGCATTAGGGCAGGACAAGCCCGAATCGATCCTGCCGCCCGGTTTCGGCGATCCGACTCCGCCGCCGGCGCAGCCGCGCCCGCGCGCGGTCCCGACGTCCCGACCCGATCAGGCGCCGCCGCCGGTGGCACGGCCTGTTGTCGTTCCGGCGGTCGAGCCGATCGTGCCGAGTGCGGCGCCCACGCCATCGGGGACCCCGACGGCCGTCGCCAAGCCGCCGGCGCCGACCGATTATGCCGCCTTCGTTCGCGCCGACATGCCGGCCTATGCGCGCCGCTCGCTGGCGCGGGTCGGCGTGGCGGGCCCGGCGCAAGGCGCGATGGACGCGCGCGCCTTCGGGCAGGCCGACGGACGCTATCTCGAAACGCTGATGCGCCGGCTCGATGCGCCGATCGCGTCGCGCTGGGTGTCGATCGCGCTGCGACGCGCGCTGCTGGCGCGAGTCGATACGCCACGCGGCGTCAACGGATCGGACTTTGCCGCCGAACGGTCGTGGTTGCTGGTGCGGATGGGCGAATCGGTCGGCGCGCGCGCGATGGCGCAAGCGGTCGATACCGAAGATTATACCCCCAAGATGTTCGAGGCGGCGATGCAGGCCGCGCTTGCGACCGGCGATGCCGCGGCCTTGTGTCCGGCGGTCGAGGCCGGGGCGACGCTGGGGCGCGAGCGCGGCTGGATCCTGGCGCGCGCGATGTGCGCCGGACTTTCCGGAATGCCGGCCAAGGTCCCACCGATGATCGCGCAGGCGCGCCGCTCGGGGCTGGCCGGCGGGGTCGATCTTTTGCTCGCGCAGAAAGTCGCGGGCGCGGGGCAGAGCGGACGGCAAGCCGTCACGATCGAATGGAGCGACGTCACGCAACTGACCGCATGGCGCTTTGGCCTCGCGATGGCGTCGGGCGTCGAGATTCCGGCAGATCTGCTCGCCACGGGCACGCCCGCGGTGCAGGGCTGGCGCGCTCTGTCGCCGGCGCTCGAGCCGCATGTCCGCGCGGCGGCGGCGGAATTGGCGGCGGCGCGCGGCATCCTGTCGAGCGTGGCGCTGATCGATCTCTACAGCGCGATCGAAGCGAGCGACGACCAGTCGGTGCCCGAAGCCGGCATCGCACGCGACCTGCGCGCGGCCTATGACGGACCCGACGCGGCGGCGCGCGCGGCCGCGCTCAAGCGCTTGTGGGACGAGCCCAAAAGCTATGAGGGGCGCTACGCCCGACTGGTGCTGACCGCGGGTGCGGCCGGGCGGATCCCGACGACGCTCGAAAAGCCCGATGTCGACCGCATCGTGGCCTCGATCCTGAGCGCCGGGCTCGATCCGCGTGCGTTGCGCTGGCGCGATACAGCGCCGCGCGGGGGCAACGCCTGGGCGATGCTGGCGATCGTCGACCCCGCCGCGCCGGCGATGCGCTACGACGATGTCGGCGCCTATTCCGGCGCGGACGATTTGGACGGGCTCAAGCGACGGATGTTCTTCGCCGGGCTGGCCGGGCTCGGCCGGATGTCGGCGAGCGAAGTCGAGCGCGGCGCGCGTTCGCTTGGCGTGCGAATCGGGCGCGAGGACAGCTGGACGGTGGCGATCGGCAAGGCAGCGCTCGATCACGAGCCCGGCACCGTCGCCTTGCTTGCCGGAATCGGCATGCAGACGCGGGTATGGCGCGGCGTGTCGCCGGAGGCAGTGTATCACATCGTGCTGGCGTTGCGGGCAGTCGGCCTGCCGGGCGAAGCGAAGATGGTCGCCGTCGAGGCGATGAGCCGGCTTTGACCCATAGCGCGACAGCGAGCGAAGACCGCGCGCTGATCGACCGCTTTCTCGAAATGATGGCCGCCGAATCGGGTGCGGCCAAGAACACCGTCGCGGCGTATCGCAGCGACCTCGCGCTGGCGTCGGGATTTCTCCGGGGGCGGCTGAGCGACGCGACGCCCGACGATCTCGCCCGGCTCGGCGCCGAATGGCTGGCGCTGTCGAAATCGAGCGTCGCGCGCAAATCGGCGGCGCTGCGCCGCTTCTTCGCGTTCCTCGCCGACGAGGGGTTTCGCGCCGACGATCCCGGCAGCGCGTTGCCGCGCCCGGGCGCGTCGCGTGGGCTGCCCAAGGTGCTCGATCATGCCGATATCGACCGGCTGTTCGCGGCGATCGCGGCGCGGATCGCGCGCGATCCGCCCGACCCCAATGACCTCCGGCTCTCGGCTTTGGTCGAATTGCTCTACGGATCGGGGCTGCGCGCGACCGAATTGGTGTCGCTGCCGCGCCGCGCGGTCGCGCCCGACCGGCCCTATCTCATCCTGCGCGGCAAGGGCGCCAAGGAGCGGCTCGTGCCGCTGTCGGACCGTGCGCGCGCCGCGGTCGCGGTATGGCGGGCGCATGTGCCGGAGGAGAGTGCCTGGCTGTTCCCCTCGGGCAGGAGCTTCCTCAGCCGCATCCGGTTGTATCAGTTGCTCAAGGGCCTGGCGGCGGAGGCAGGCATCCCGCCCGACCGAGTCAGCCCGCACGTGCTGCGCCACGCTTTTGCCACGCACTTGCTTGCGGGCGGAGCCGATCTGCGCGCGTTGCAATCGATGCTCGGCCATGCCGACATCGCCACCACCGAAATCTACACGCATGTCGATGCCAGTCGCTTGGTCGAGCTGGTCAATGCGCGCCACCCACTCGCCGAAGCCACGGCACGCGTTGACGCAAAGAAGCAGGGGGCTTAACCGCCCCGTCCTATGGCAAGTTTCCTCGATTTCGAAAAACCGATCGCCGAGCTGCAAAGCCGGATCGACGAACTGCGCGAAACCGCGGCCGAAGGCACGGTCGATATCGACGCGGAAGTCGGGCGGCTCCAGGCCAAGTCCGACAAATTGCTGCGCGACACCTATGCCAAGCTCACCCCGTGGCAGAAGACGCAAGTCGCGCGCCACGGCGAGCGGCCGCACTTCAAGGATTATGTCGCCGGGCTGTTCGACGATTTCATGCTGCTGGCGGGTGACCGCGCGTTCGGCGACGATCAGGCGATCATGGGCGGTTTCGCCAAGTTCCGCGGGCGGCGCGTGCTGGTGCTCGGGCATGAGCGCGGCGACGATACCGCCA
>CAXTEO010000116.1:0-12918 GCA_964243205.1 uncultured Sphingomonas sp. | reverse complement strand
AGCGTCGCGTAATGGCCCGACATCGGCGCGACGATCAGCAGCTTGGGGCCGCCCTCGACACCGTCCCGCGCGAAGCGCTTGAGCTGGCCGAACGGTTTGCGCAGCACGATTTCCTCGGTCACCGCGATCGCCTTGCCGTCGATCACCGTACTGTCGAGCCCAAAGGCCGGCTTGCCGCGCGGCGCGGCGGCATGCGCGAACACCTCGAGCGCCGAGCCCATGACGGTGCCGCCGCCGAAATAGGCGAACGGATTCGCCGGATTGCTCAGCAACCCCGCGCCAAAATCGGCCATTGCGCTCGCGCTGGCCAGCATCGACTTCTGCATTTCATAGGCGTCGTAGAGCATACCGGACTTTCTACCAGGCGAACGCATCGTTCGCGCCAGTGTGTATGCTGCACTGCGACAAACGGCAATGCCGGGATTACCCGCACGGGTATCGGATTGAGACGCACCGCTCGTCCTGCTACGCGCATGAGCCATGGCCGATCAGACCCTAGCTTCGCCCGCCGCCGGTCCGCCGGAGAGCGCCTCTACCAAGCGGCTCGGCAACCTCAAGATGGTGTGGGACAGCGCGCGCCAATATCCCGCGCAGATCGGGATCGCCTGGGCGGCGCTGCTGGTGACGTCGGCGGCGACGATTGCGATTCCGTACGGCTTCAAGCGCGTGATCGACCGCGGCTTCGGCCCCGGCGCGGCCGGCGGGGTGACGAGCTCGTTCCATTATCTGCTGATGATCGTGGTCGTGCTCGCGCTCGCCACCGCGGTGCGCTTCTATTACGTCTCGTGGCTCGGCGAGCGAGTAGTCGCCGATATCCGCGCCCGCGTGCAAAGCCATTTGCTCACGCTCGCGCCGCGCTTCTTCGAAGATAATCGCCCGTCCGAAATCGCCTCGCGGATGACCTCGGACACCGGGCTGATCGAGCAGGTCGTCGGCACCACCGTGTCGGTCGCCTTGCGCAACGCGTTTACCGGGATCGGCGGGCTGGCCTATCTCTTCACCATTTCGCCCAAGCTGACCGGCATGCTGGTGGTCGGCATCCCCGTCATCATCCTGCCGATCGTGGTGCTCGGGCGCCGCGTGCGCAACGTCGCGCGCACCTCGCAGGACCGCGTCGCCGATGTCGGCGCGATCACGGTCGAGGTGTTCGGCGCGATGAAGATCGTCCAGGCGTTCGGCCAGGAAGTGCGCGAGGGCGAGCGCTTCCGCCTCGCGGTCGATGCGACGCTCGAGGCGGCCAAGCGCCGCATCCTGCTGCGCGCGTTCATGACCGCGATCGTCATCGCCTTGATTTTCGGGTCGATCACTTTGGTGATGTGGGAAGGCGTGTCCGACGTCGCCGCCGGGCGGATCAGCGGCGGGTCGATCGCCGCGTTCGTGCTGACCGGCGGAATCGTCGCCGGCGCGTTCGGGTCGCTGACCGAAGTCTATGGCGATCTGCTGCGCGGGGCCGGCGCGGCCGGACGGTTGGCCGAATTGCTCGCGGAAATTCCCGAAATCCGGGCGCCGGCGGCGCCGGTGGCGCTGCCGCAGCCGGCGCGCGGCGGACTCGCGTTCGAGCATGTCGAATTCCGCTATCCGAGCCGGCAGGATGTCGCCGCGCTGCACGATTTCTCGCTCGACGTCTCGCCCGGCGAAACCGTCGCGGTGGTCGGCCCGTCGGGCGCGGGCAAGACGACCTTGTTCCAGCTGATCCAGCGCTTCTACGATCCGAGCGCGGGGCGCGTGCTGATCGACGGTATCGACTTGCGCGATGCGGACCCCGCCGAGGTGCGCGCGCGGATCGCGATGGTGCCGCAGGAGACGGTCATCTTCGGCGCGTCGGCACGCGACAATCTGCGCTACGGCCGCTGGGACGCGCGCGACGATCAGCTGTGGGCCGCCGCCGAGGCTGCGAACGCCGCCGAGTTCCTGCACAAATTGCCCGAAGGCCTCGACACCTTCCTCGGCGAAGGCGGTGCGCGGCTGTCGGGCGGTCAGCGCCAGCGCGTCGCGATCGCGCGCGCGCTGCTGCGCGATGCGCCGATCCTGCTGCTCGACGAAGCCACCAGCGCGCTCGATGCCGAGAGCGAGCGACTGGTGCAGCAAGCGCTCGAACGGCTGATGACCGATCGCACCACGCTCGTCATCGCGCATCGCCTGGCGACGGTGCGTGCGGCCGAGCGCATCATCGTGATGCGCGACGGGCGCATCGTCGAACAAGGCGACCACGCTTCGCTGATCGGCGAGAGCGGCCTCTATGCACGGCTGGCGAGCCTGCAGTTCAACGAAGCGGCGTAAGCTTCTTCCCCTCCCGCTTGCGGGAGGGGCTGGGGGAGGGCATGATCCGCCCATACCGTGCCGGGTTTGACGGGCCCTCCCCCGCCCCTCCCGCAAGCGGGAGGGGAGACATATGCGCGACTTCGACATCATCGTGTACGGCGCAACCGGCTTCACCGGCCAGCTCGTCGCGGAATATCTGACGAAGATCGGCGCGCAGCGCTGGGCGCTGGCCGGCCGCTCGCTCTCGAAACTCGAGAGCGTTCGCACCGCGATCGGCGCCCCCGCCGACACGCCCCTCATCACCGCCAATTCCGACCACCCCGCCTCGCTCCGCGCGCTGTGCGAACGGACCACGGTAGTGCTCTCAACCGTCGGCCCGTATCAGCTCTACGGCAGCGACCTCGTCGCGGCCTGCGCCGAGACCGGCACGGCCTATGTCGACCTGTGCGGCGAGCCCGCCTGGATGCGCCAGATGATCGACGCCCATCACGAAACGGCGCGCGCGTCGGGCGCGCGGATCGTGTTCAGTTGCGGCTTCGACTCGATCCCGTTCGACCTCGGCGTGCTCGCGTTGCAGGACGCCGCCAGGGCCAAGTTCGGCCACCCGATGCACCGCGTGAAGGGCCGCGTGCGGAAGATGCAGGGCGGCTTCTCCGGCGGCACCGCCGCCAGCCTCAAGGCGACGCTCGCCGCCGCCGCCAAGCATCCGTCGATCCTGGGCCTGCTGACCAATCCGTTCGCGCTGACGCCGGGCTTTTCTGGCCCGCATCAGCCGACGGGTCTGCTCCCCGAATATGACCGTACGATCGAGGCCTGGGTCGCGCCGTTCATCATGGCGCCGATCAACACCAAGAACGTCCATCGCACCAATTTCCTGCTCGGGCAGGCCTATGGCCGCGATTTCGTCTATGACGAAATGATGGTCGCGCCGGGGATCGGCGACATGGGCAAGGCGGCCGCCGAGGCGATCGCGCGGATCAACCCGCTCGCGAGCGACCGGGGACCAAAACCGGGCGAAGGCCCCTCGCCCGCCGAACGCGATGCCGGCTTCTACGATTTGCTGTTCATCGGCGAGGGTGCGGCGGGCGAGCGAATCGATTGCGTCGTCACCGGCGACAAGGATCCGGGCTATGGATCGACAAGCAAGATGATCGCCGAGACGGCATTGTGCCTGGTCGAGGACGTCGCGGGAGCCGGCGGCATCTGGACGCCGGGCGCGTTGATGGGCCAGGTGCTGGCGGACCGGTTGCAGGCGAAAGCAGGGCTCACGTTCCGCGTGGGATGAGCCGGCGGTCGCTCAGCTTTCGTGTGGCGTCGCCAGCCAGTTCCGTGCCTGATCCAGATCGAGAAAGACGCGCACCCTCGGATGCACCAGCGTGCGCTCGGCCTGAGCCCGGTTGAGCTGACTGCCGACGACGACGGCGGCGCGGCCGGTGGTCATTGCCATTCCGCCGCGCATGATGTGCGTGAGCAAATCGGCAACGTCGATCGCCTGGACCGGGAACTTGAAAGATTCGACGCACACGTTGAAATCGGCGCGAATTGCCTGTGTCGCCAGCGCCTTGCAACTCACCTCTCGGGCAAAGGCTTCGACATCCTGCGGCTTCCAAAACCCTTCGACACGAAGCCACAGGATATTGGCATGGCGGTCATACTCTACGGTGAACATCGGACTCCAGGCGCGCGGCAAATTGCGTAAAATACGCATCCGTGTCGCCCTTACGCTACGGCGCCGGCATCGCAAAGCCGTTCGCGACGTCGGCGACGGAATGGTGTCAGCCTAGCGCTTCTTCCCCTGATGCCGGATATTGGTCGGCCGCCCGCGATGCTTGATCACCCGCTTCGGTCGGCGGTCGTCGCTTTCGACGCGGGCGCCCCTGCCCTCGACCATCTCGAACCGCAAAGCGCCCGAGATCGGATTGGCCTCCGCCAGGCGCAGCGGCAGTTTCTGCCCGCTCGCATAGACCGTCCCCGTCTGGTCGCCGGTCAGCGTGCGCGATGCTTCGTCGAAGCGGAAATATTCGCCGCCGATATCGCGCACCGGCATCAAGCCGTCGCCGCCAATCCCCTCGACGGTGGCGAAGAAGCCGAAATTGGTCACGCCGGTGATCCGCGTATCGAGCACTTCGCCGACCTTCTCGGACAGGAACGCCGCGACATAGCGGTCGATCGTGTCGCGCTCGGCTTCCATCGCGCGGCGTTCGAGCATCGAGATGCTCTCGCCGATCTTCACCATCCCGGCCGCTTCGCCTTCGGTCAGGCCGCCCGGGCCGAGATCATAGGCCGAGACGAGCGACCGATGGACCAGCAGATCGGCATAGCGCCGGATCGGTGAGGTGAAGTGGCCGTAACTGCCGAGCGCCAGCCCGAAATGCCCCATATTAGCGGGGCTGTAATAGGCCTGGGTCTGCGTGCGCAGCACTTGCTCCATGATCTGCGGCCGCTCGTCGCGGTCGATCACCTTGTCGAGGATATGGTTGAAGGTCGCCGGGCGCACGACCTGGCCGAGCGCGAAATCGATGCCGAAGGTCTTGAGATAGTCCTTCAGCGCGACGAGCTTCTCGCGGCCGGGTTGCTCGTGGACGCGGTACATCACCGGCGCCTTCTTCGCCTCGAGCGCCCTGGCGGCGGCGACGTTGGCGGCGATCATGTAATCCTCGATCAGTTTGTGCGCGTCCAGCCGCTCGCGCGGCGCGACCGAGAGGATGCGGCCCTTCTCGTCGAGCATGACACGGCGTTCGGGGAGATCGAGGTCGAGCGGCGCGCGGGCGTCGCGCGCCGTGTTGAGCGCGTGCCAGCAGGACCAGAGCGGGAGGAGCGCGGCGAGGATCTCGTCGCCCCGGCGAAGGCCGGGGCCGTCGGGTTGTTCGCGCGACACCGGTTCGACGCCGCCGCTGGCCGGCCCCGGCCTACGCCGGGGCGACGCGTGGTCATCGACCATCGCCTGCGCCTCTTCATACGCCAGGTTCGCCACGATCCGAACCACCGCGCGGGTGAAGCGCCACGACTTCAGCGTCCCGTCCTTGCCCACGCGCAAGTGGCACGCGAGCGCCGCGCGATCGACACCCTCCTTCAGCGAGCACATCTCCGCCGACAAACTCTCGGGCAGCATCGGCACGACACGGTCGGGGAAATACACGCTGTTGCCGCGCCGCCGGGCCTCGCGGTCGAGATTGGACCCCGGCCGCACGTAGAACGACACGTCGGCGATCGCGACGATCGCCTTCCAGCCGCCCGGGTTGCTCGGGTCATCGTCGGGCGTGGCCCAGACCGCGTCGTCATGGTCGCGCGCATCGGCCGGATCGATCGCGACGATCGGCAAATGGCGCAGATCCTCGCGCTTGTCGCCCAGCGGCTGCCCGGCCACGCGCACCGCCTCGTCCAGCGTTTCGGCCGAGAACACGTCGGGTATGCCGAGCTTGTGGATCGCGATCAGCGAAAAACTGCGCGGCGCGAACGGGTCGCCCAGCACTTGCGTCACGCGCACGGTGATGCGCGGCGGGCGCCCGGCCAGCTCTGCCAGCACCAGATCGCCGACTTGCGCCTCGCCCGCGTCGGACACCTGGAACTCGCGCCGCTCCTTCTTCTCGACGCCTTGCAGCCACAGGCGGTCGCCCTCGGCGCGGACCACGCCCAGCACCAGCTCTTCGCCGCGCGGAAGCTGCTTCATCGGATGCGCGATCCAGCCGTTGCCGGCTTCCTCGGTCCGCGCCAGCACGCGGTCGCCGACACCGAGCGCGCCATGCTTCTTCTCGCGCACGCGCAATTTCGGCGCGGGGGTATCCGCATCCCAGCGCTCGGGCACCGCCCAGACATTGCCGCTGTCGTCGATATCGGCGACGCGCAACACGGTCACCTTGGGCACGCCGCCCATCTTGTGGAAGGCGCGGCCCGGGGCGGAATCGATCAGCCCCTCGTCGCCCATGTCCTTGAGCAGCGCCTTGAGCAGGATCTTGTCCTGCGCGGCGAGCCCGAACGCCTTGGCGATCTCGCGCTTCCCCGCGGGCGCGTCGCTCTCGGCGATGAAGGCGAGGATCTGGTCGCGGCTGGGCAGACCGGGGGTGCGCTTGACGGGTTTGGGCATCGGGACAGCGTTACGCGGTCCCGGCGGCTACGTCACGCCTGCTCCCTTTCTCCTTCCCCGGCGAAGGCCGGGGCCCAGGCGGACAGGTGGTCATTATCGAGCGCTGCCCGCGCCAACTCAACACTCGCTCCTGGGCCCCGGCCTTCGCCGGGGAAGCGTAAGGGTGGAGATTAGTACCCGTTCAACCGCGCGAAGCGCTCGCGGTGGAAGGCGGCATTGCCCCACATCGTCTCGAGCACGCGCGCGCGCTTGAGGTAGAAGCCGGCGTCATGCTCGTCGGTCATGCCGATCCCGCCGTGCAGTTGGACCATCTCGCGGCTGACGAGGTGGAGCGTGTCCCCGGCGATCGCCTTGGCGAGGCTCACCGCCTGGTCCACGTCGGAACGCCCGGCATCGATCGCCTCGAGCGCACCCTCGACTGCCGATCGCATCAGCTCGAGCTCGGTGAACATCTTGGCCATGCGGTGCTGCAGCGCCTGGAAGCTCGACAGCGGCTGGCCGAACTGGACGCGAGTCTTGAGGTAGTCGTTGGTGGTGTGGAACGCTTGCTCGGCCATGCCAAGCATCTCCGCCGCGACGGCGGCGGTGGCGCGATCGATCACCTGCGTGGTGAGCGCCGCATCGCCGAGCCGCTCGGCCGGAGCATTGTCGAAGGTCACCTGCGCGTGGCTGCGCGAATCCGCCATGTGGCGCGGAGCGCGCGTCACGCCGGCATCGCCCGTCACCAGATACAGGCCATCGACCGCCGACACGACGAACACCCCAGCGCTGTCGCCCTCGGCGACGAACGCCTTGGTCCCGCTGAGCTTGCCGCCGACGACGCTGGTGGCGACCTTTGCGGGATCGTGGAGCGGCCCCTCGTCGATCGCGAGTGTGGCGACGACCTCGCCCCGCGCGATGTGCGGCAGCCAGCCAGCCTTCGCCGCATCCGACCCGCCAAGCAGGATCGCGCTCGCCGCCGCCGAGGTCGATGCCAAAGGCGATGCGGCAAGGTTACGCCCGAGCTGTTCGAGTACTAGGCCGAGCGACAGATAGCCGAACGCCGTCCCGCCGAAGTCTTCCGGGATCACGATGCCGGGCAAGCCCATTTCGCCGAGCGTCTTCCACGCCGCCGGATCATACCCTTCGGCCGGCGCCGCCGCGCGCATCTTGCGGAACGCGGTGACGGGCGATTCATTGTCCGACCATTCGCGCACCATGTCGCGCAGCATCGTCTGTTCGTCGTTGAGTACGGCCATGTCTCGGTCCCTGCTCTTAGCTTGGAAAACGGGGGGAGAATGGCTTGTGCCATCCTTCACCCCCGCCCCTCTCCGGCCCGCCGCGCGCTTCGCACGGCAGCCTATCTGAAATCACTGGTGGTCGAGCATCCCGAGGATGCGCTTGGAAATCACATTGTTCTGGATCTCGGTCGAGCCGCCATAGATCGACACCGCCTTGCCCCACAGCCAGGTGCGCGTCTGGAGTAGCTCTTCATCGCTGAAGCCCTCGCCCTCCCAGCCGAGCCCGGCCATCCCCATGATCTCAATCGACAGCTCGGCGCGATCCTGCGTGATGCGGGCGCCGACATTCTTCATGATCGAGGTGGCGGCGGACGGCCCCTGATTCGACTTGGCTTCCAATGCGGCGCGGCGCAGCGTCAGCGCGAAGGCGCGGCTGTCCATCTCATGGCGCACGATCCGCATCCGCAAGTCGCTGTCGGGCACGCGGCCCTGCGCGTCTTCGCCACGATATTCCTTCGCCAGCGCGCCCATCGGCTTGCCTGCGAACAGGCGCGACGACCCGCCGCCCGACAGGCTCGAACGCTCGTGCTGGAGCAGCCGCGTTCCGATTTCCCAGCCCTGCCCTTCGCGGCCGACGAGGTTTTCCTTGGGCACCTGCACGTTGGTGAAGAACGTCTCGCAGAACGGCGACTGGCCCGAAATCATCGCGATCGGCTTCACGTCGACGCCCGGGGCGGTCATGTCGATCAGCAGGAAGCTGATCCCGCCATGCTTCTGCGATTTGTCGGTGCGCACCAGCGCGAAGCATTTGTCGGCCCATTGCCCGCCAGATGTCCAGGTCTTCTGCCCGTTGACGACATAATGATCGCCGGCATCTTCGGCGAAGGTCTGCACGTTGGCGAGATCGGAGCCGGCATTGGGCTCGCTATAGCCCTGGCACCAGCGCACGTCACCCTTGGCGATCGCCGGAACATGTTCCTGCTTTTGCGCTTCGCTGCCATATTCGAGCAAGGTCGGCCCGAACATCATCACGCCCATCCCGCCGATCGGGTTCCACGCGCCGGCGCGGGCCATTTCCTCGTTCAGGACGCGCACCTGCGCCTTGTCGAGCCCGCCGCCGCCATAAGCTGCCGGCCAGCTCGGCACGCCCCAGCCCTTTTCGCCCATCGCGGTCTTCCACGCCTGCTCGTCGGGCGAGAGATCGCTTGGCCCCTCCAGCGCCGACAGGGCATTGTCCTTGCCCTTCAACGACGCAGGGAAATGCGCCGCCAGCCACGCCCGCACGTCGCCACGAAACGCGTCGAGGGCGGTCGCTGGAGCGTCGAGTTCGGGCGCGGTGGCCATCAAAGCTGTCCTTGTCGAGCGAATCTGAAGATCGGGTATGGCGGCGCCCTGCCATAGATTGACGCGAATGGGAAGAGCCGTCGGCCGCATGTCGAGGAGCCCGATGGTGCGCTCGCTTGCCCGCAAGGAGGCGAACGCTTCGCGTCGTCGCGGAAAAAGTGCGCGTACGGGTGCGGTATCTGCGCGCGATGCGGTTGCGACGGCGTAACGGCTCTCCCATCTCACGCACGACACCCCCGAGGAGCATGCGCGCATGATCGACCTGCATTACTGGCCCACCCCGAACGGCCACAAGATCACGCTGTTCCTCGAGGAGACCGGGGTCGATTACCGCATCGTGCCGGTCAACATCGGCAGCGGCGCGCAATTCCAGCCCGATTTTCTCAAGATCGCCCCCAACAACCGCATGCCGGCAATCGTCGATCATGAGCCGGTCGACGGCGGCGAACCGATCGCGATCTTCGAATCGGGCGCGATCCTGCTCTATCTCGCCGACAAATACGGCCAGTTCATCGGCGCCGACCTGCGCGGCCGCACCGAGACGGTGCAATGGCTGATGTGGCAGATGGGCGGGCTCGGCCCCATGCTCGGCCAGAACCACCATTTCAATCACTACGCGTCGGAGAAGATTCCGTACGCGATCAACCGCTATGTCAACGAAACAAGCCGCTTGTACGGCGTACTCGACCGTCGGCTCGAAGGTCGCGACTTCCTCACCGGGACCTATTCGATCGCCGACATGGCGAGCTATCCGTGGATTGTGCAGTGGGAGCGCCAGGGCGTGAAGCTCGCCGATTTTCCCAACGTCCAGCGCTGGTTCGATGCGATTGCGGCACGGCCCGCGACGATCGCGGCGTACGCCAAGGGCGCCGAGATCAGCGACAACAAGCCGATGACCGACGCCGAGAAGAAAGTGCTGTTCGGGCAGAACGCGAAACTGCCGGCGTAAATTAATCCTCCCCCGGGAACCGGGGGAGGGGGACCATTTTGCTTCTTTAGCAAAATGGTGGAGGGGGCTGGAGCCGGGCGCGACAACTGCTGTTGCTCCCCCTCCACCGTTCGCTGAATGCTCACGGTCCCCCTCCCCCGCTGCGCGGGGGAGGATTGAAACCATCTTTCGAATATTGCGTATGGCTTTTCGCTCTCGTCTCGCCTAGCGAATCGAATGGACGGACTTGCCGAAAGACATGTGATGACAGCTGCCGACCTGCTCGCGAGCGACTTCGCCACACTCCCCGACCTGCTCCGCGCGCATGCCGCCGAACAGGGTGACAAAGTCGCGCTCGCCGAGGCCGATGGCGAACTCGATTATGCCAGCCTCGACGCGCTGATGGACCGGATCGCCGCGGCCTTGCAACGCGACGGTGCCAGGCAAGGCGATGCGATCGCGATCGTCGCGTCGGCCAGCATCGATTATGCCGCGGTCTTCCTCGGCGCGCTGCGCGCCGGCTGTATCGCCACCCCGCTCGCGCCATCGGGCACGCCCGAGAGCATCGTCGCGATGATCGCCGATTGTGCCGCGCCGATCACCTTCGTCGATGTCGAGGCGGCGGCGGCGCTCGCCGGGCAGCGCATTCCGGGCAGGCTGGTCCGGCTGAAGTCGCTTGGCACCTGGCTCACGCCGGAAGGCTCCCGCCCCGCGCCGGTGACGATCCGCCCCGATGACGGCTTCAACATCATCTATTCGTCGGGCACCACCGGCACCCCCAAGGGCATCGTGCAGAGCCACGCCATGCGCTGGGCGCATATCAGCCGCAACGAAGCCGCGGGCTTTGCGACGGCAGTGACGATGATCGCGACGCCGCTCTACTCCAACACCACGCTCGTCAGCTTCCTGCCCACGCTCGGCTGGGGCGGGACGGTGGTGCTGATGAAAAAGTTCGACGCGCGCGGCTATCTCACGCTCGCCGAGCGCCACCGCGCGACGCACACCATGCTGGTGCCGGTGCAATATCAGCGGCTGATGGCGCTGCCCGATTTCGATCGCTTCGACCTGGCAAGCTTCCGCTTCAAGACCTGCACCTCGGCACCCTTCCCGGCCGCGCTCAAGGCCGATGTCGTGGCGCGCTGGCCCGGCCTGCTGGTCGAATATTACGGCATGACAGAGGGCGGCGGCACGTGCCTGCTCGTCGCCAACGCGCACCCGGACAAGCTCGCGACGGTCGGCCGCCCGGTCGAAGGCCACGACATCCGGCTGATCGACGATGACGGCCATGAGGTCGCGCAAGGCGAGATGGGCGAAGTGGTCGGCCGATCGCCGGCGATGATGACCGGCTATCATGGTCGCAGCGAGGCGACCGCCGCGGCCGAATGGTTCGACTCGGAAGGCCATCGCTATATCCGCCACGGCGATGTCGGGCGGTTCGACGAAGACGGTTTCCTGACCTTGCTCGATCGCAAGAAGGATCTGATCATCTCGGGCGGGTTCAACATCTACCCGACCGATCTCGAGGCAGTGCTCGCGCAGCATCCCGCGGTCGCCGATTGCAGCGTGATCGGCATGCCGTCCGAGGCGTGGGGCGAAACGCCGGTCGGCTTCTACGTCCCGCATATCGGCGTGGACGCGAGCATCGCCGAGATCCTCGAATGGACCAACGCCCAGCTCGGCAGGACGCAGCGGCTGTCGGCGCTCCACGCGATCGACGAATTGCCGCGCAGCGCGATCGGCAAGGTGCTCAAGCGGACCTTGCGCGAGCAGCTGGCGTGACGCCGATCCGCGAGATCCTCGCCGCCGCCACGCCGGTCGACGGCGGCTTTCGCACGGCGATCCCGCGCGACTGGCTGCAAGGCCGCACCGCATATGGCGGCCTGTCGAGCGCGCTCGCGCTACACGCCGCGCAGGGCATCGAGCCCGATCTGCCGCCGCTGCGGTCGGCGCAGATCTCGTTCATCGGCCCGCTTTCGGGCGACGTCAGCGTGACCGCGACCAAGCTCCGCCGTGGCCGCACCGCTGCCTTCATCCAGGCCGATATCGTTTCCGAAGCCGGGCTTGGCTATCGCGCGATGTTCGTGTTCATGGCCGAACAGCCGTCGCGGATAGCGCTGAGCGGCGGTCTCGCGCGCACGCTTGTGCCGCCCGCGCCGGACGCGAAGCTCTACACCGGGCCCGACGAATTCTTCACCGGCAATTTCAATTTCCTCGATCTCAAGGACAAAGCCCCGGGCGATGCCGAATGGCTGCGCTGGGCGCGGCTGCGCGATGCGGGCGGCCTCGACCCGATGGTCGAGGTGCTGGCGCTCGCCGACGCGCTGCCGCCGGCGGCGTTCAAGCTGCTCGGAAAGAGCCCGGCGCCGATCAGCTCGCTCACCTGGATCGTCAATCTGCTCACCCCGACGCCGGCGACGACCGACGGCTGGTGGCTGCTCGGCGCCCAGTCCGAGCATGCGGTGAATGGCGGATCGAGCCAGACGATGCTGCTGTGGAATGCGGACGGCGTTCCGGTGGCGCAAGGCATGCAGAGCGTCGCGATCTTCGGGTGAGGTCGGCCGGCAGCCGTGCGCCGCTTTGCGACAAATTGCGACACTTTGCCCATGCCTCCGGCACAGCCGCGCGACAGGTCGCCCGGCATAACGCCGTCTCCAACCGGGGCCAGCCAACGGAGTAACCGCATGACCTTCAGCCGCTTTCTCGTCGCCACGGCGATCGCCGGCCTCGCCACCGCCGCGGCTGTCGCGCAGGGCGGCGGCGGGATGTTCCGCACCACCGACACCAATGGCGACGGGATGATCTCGCATGTCGAAGCGACTGCCGAGGCGAATGCGCGCTTCACCGCGATGGATCTCAACAAGGACGGCTTCCTCACGCCCGACGAAATGTCCGGCCCCGGCGCGCGGATGATGACCCGCGCCGACAGCGACGGCGACGGCAAGGTCTCGCGCGCCGAATTCCTGGCACAGGCCGACATGCGGTTCGCGCGGATCGACGCCAACAAGGACGGGCAGATCTCCCGCGAAGAGCTGACCGCCTGGATGGACCGCGCGCACCGGGACGCCGGCCGGCCGCTGACC
>CAXTEO010000115.1:0-13131 GCA_964243205.1 uncultured Sphingomonas sp. | reverse complement strand
GTTTCGCAGAAATCGATGTCGAAATCGGGCATCGACACGCGTTCCGGGTTGAGGAAGCGCTCGAACAGCAAGCCGAGTTTCATCGGGTCGAGGTCGGTGATCGTCAGCGACCAGGCGACGACCGAGCCGGCGCCCGAGCCACGGCCCGGGCCGACCGGGATATCGTGATCCTTGGCCCATTTGATGAAGTCGGCAACGATCAGGAAGTAGCCTGGGAACCCCATCTGGATGATAACGTCGAGCTCGAAATCGAGGCGGGTGCGGTAGGGGGTGCGCCAGTCCTCCGCCACCTTTTCACTTCCCCGGCGAAGGCCGGGGCCCAGTTGCGAACCATCGATAATCGGAGCGCCGTCCTCCACCCCCTTCTGTTCCACGCCTGGGCCCCGGCCTTCGCCGGGGAAGGAAGAAGAGGCGCCAGCGACGCGGCCCAATTCGGCAATCCGCTCCAGCCGTCGCTCCAACCCGGCATGCGCATCCTCGCGCAGCTTCGCCGCCTCGGCGGTAGGGTCGCCGGCAAGACTCGGCAGGATCGGCTTGCGCTTGGGCGCGGCCACGCCGCAGCGTTGCGCCACCACCAGCGTGTTGGCGATCGCCTCGGGCAGATCGGCGAACAGCTCGCGCATGTCCTTGGCCGGCTTCATCCAGGCGTCGGGCGAGCTGCGCACGCGGTCTTCGCTGGCGGTGTAAGTCGAATTGGCGATGCACAGCAGGATGTCGTGCGCTTCGCTGAAGCCGGGTTCGGCGTAGCAGCACGGGTTGGTCGCCACCAGCGGCAGGCCGCGGGCATAGGCCAGATCGAGCAGCGCGCCCTCGGCCTTTCCCTCGATCTCGTCGAGGCGGCGAGTCAGTTCGATATAGAGCCGGTCGGGGAACAGCGCTTGCAGGCGATCGCAATAGGCCAGCGCGCGGTCGGGCTGATCCTCGGCGAACAAGCGCGCGAGCCCGCCTTCGCGACCAGCGGTGAGTGCGATCAGGCCCTCGGTGCGGCCTTCGAGCGCGGTGAAGTCGACATGCGCATTGAGTTCGAGCGGGCGATCGAGATGCGCCTGCGACACCAATACGCAGAGGTTCTGATAGCCGATATCGTTCTGTGCATAGAGCGCGATCCAGTCGAGCACCGGGGTCGCCGCCTCGGGCATGTCGGGCCGCGCCACGCCGAGCATCGCGCCGATGATCGGCTGCACGCCGGCCGCGCGCGCCGCGTCGGAATAGGCCATCGCTGCGTAGAGCCCGTTTCGGTCGGTCAGCGCGGCGGCGGGGAAACCGAGTTCCTGCGCGCGCTTGGCGATCGCCTTGGGCTCGATCGCCCCGTCGAGCATGGTGAAGGACGAGAAGATGCGGAGCGGGACGAAACCGGAATGCGACATGCGCGAGACTATGGGGTCTGCGCCGATTTAGGGGAAGGCGGTGACTCACAAAATGCGGTGGATATCGTTCCGCCGGCAAAGAATAAGGTCCAACCACATCGTCGCCCCGGCGAAGGCCGGGGCCGCTAGGTCGGGCGCGGTTCGACCGCTGCGCGCGCCACGCAGCGGCCCCGGCCTTCGCCGGGGCGACGGGAGTCGATCGCGTGCCCTCTTCTACAGCAGTTTCGCGATGTCCGCCTCGATATCCGCCGGCTTGGTCGTCGGCGCATAGCGTTCGACCACCTGCCCGTCTTTGCCGACGAGGAACTTGGTGAAGTTCCACTTGATCCCCTCGGTGCCGAGGATGCCCGGCGCCTGCTTCTTGAGTTCGGTGAACAGCGGAGCGGCGTTCGCGCCGTTGACGTCGACCTTGGCGAACACCGGGAAGGTCACGTCATAGGTCAGCGAGCAGAAATTGGCGATCTCCGCCGCATCGCCCGGCTCCTGCGCCCCGAACTGGTTGCACGGGAAGCCGAGCACTTCGAACGGCTGACCGGCGAATGTGCGGTGCAGCGCTTCCAGCCCCTCATATTGCGGCGTGAAACCGCATTTGGAGGCGGTGTTGACGATCAGCAGCACCTTGCCGGCATAGATCGAGAGATTGGCGGGCGTGCCGTCGGCGGCGGTGACGGTCAGGTCGGTGATCGCGGTCATTCTGCTTTCCCCTCGTTGCGCGCGAGCAGGAAGCGCAGATTCTGCCGCACCCCCGCCCATTCGCTGGCGATGATAGAATAGACCATGATATCCCGCACGCGGCCACCCATCACCTGATGGTTGCGCAACACGCCGTCGCGCTTGGCGCCGAGCCGCTCGATCGCCGCCTGCGAGCGCTTGTTGAACCAGTCGGTGCGGATCTGCACGACGTTGCAGTCCATCACCTCGAAGGCATGGCCGAGCAGCAGCAGCTTGGCCTCGGTATTGACCCCGCTGCGCTGCACCGACTTGGCATAGAAGGTTCCGCCGATTTCGAGCCGCTTGTGCTGCGCGCTCATCCGCATGTAGCGCGTCAGTCCGACCACGCGCCCGTCGGGCGTGACGACGGTGAACGGCATCGCCCGCCCGAAATCGCGTTCCTTGAACAGTGCCGCCATGAAGCCGTCGGGATCGGTCAGCGTCGAGGCGTTGGTGAAGAACAGTTCGCTGATCTTCCCGTCGGCGGCGGCCGCGACGATCGCATCGCGATCCTCCAGCCGCGTCGGGCGCAACGTGACATGCTGCCCGACGAGCGTCGGCGCATCGGCCCAGCTCACGCCAGCCGCCCCTCGTGCAACCGCACCACGCGGTCCATCTTCAGCGCCATCCGCTCGTTATGCGTCGCGACCAATGCCGCCGAGCCTTCGCCGCGCACAAGCCGCAGGAATTCGGCCAGCACGATATCGGCGGTCGCCTCGTCGAGATTGCCGGTCGGTTCGTCGGCCAGCACCAGCGCCGGCTGGTTGGCGAGCGCGCGCGCGACCGCGACGCGCTGCTGCTCGCCGCCCGACAATTGGCTCGGGCGGTGCGTCAGGCGATGGCCCAGGCCGAGCGCGGTGAGCAGCGACGCGGCGCGATCATGCGCCTGCTCGTGCGTCTTGTCGCGGATCAGCTGCGGCAGCACGACATTCTCGGTCGCGTTGAAATCGGGCAGCAGATGATGGAATTGGTAGACGAAGCCGAGCTTGTCGCGCCGAACGCGCGTGCGCCCGTCCGAATCGAGCCGCGCCGCCTCCTCGCCGTCGATCAGGATCGAACCGCCGAAGCCGCCCTCGAGCAGCCCGACCGCCTGCAACAGCGTCGACTTGCCCGAGCCCGACGGCCCGAGCAGCGCGACGATCTCGCCCGGACCGACCTGCAGATCGACCCCGCGCAACACTTCGATCGTCTGCCCGCCCTGAACGAAGCTGCGGGTCAGGCCGGTAACGGCGAGAACGGGATCACTCATAACGCAACACCTGGACCGGATCGGTACTCGCCGCTTTCAGCGCGGGATAGAGCGTGGCGAGAAAACTGAAGAGCAGCGCCATCAGCGCGATCACGGTGACTTCGACCGGGTCGGTCTTGGAAGGCAGTTCGCTGAGGAAGCGGATCGAGGGATCCCACAGATTCTGCCCGGTCACGAGCTGGACGAAATCGACCACGCTCTGGCGGAAATAGAGGAAGACGAAACCGAGGATCAGCCCCGCCACCACGCCCAGCGCGCCGATCGTCGTGCCGACCGTCATGAAGATGCGGATCATCCCCGCCCGGCTCGCCCCCATCGTCCGCAGGATCGCGATGTCGCGCGTCTTGGCGCGCACCAGCATGATCAGCGAGGACAGGATGTTGAACACCGCGACGAGGATGATGATCGACAGCACGGTGAACATCGCCACGCGCTCGACCGCGAGCGCCTCGAACAGCTGCGCATTCATCTGCCGCCAGTCCTGGATCACGCCGCGCGTCCCGATCTTGTCGGTCAGCGGCGCGAGGATCGGGCCGACTCTGTCGGGGTCGGTGGTCTGCAGCTCGATCATGCCGACCGCATCGCCCAGCATGAGCAGCGTCTGCGCATCCTCGATCGGCATGATCACATAGGCCTTGTCGTAATCGTAGACCCCGATCGTGAAGATCGCGCCGACGGTATATTGCACGATCCTGGGCACGGTGCCGAACGGCGTGGTCTGGCCTTGCGGGCTGATCAGCGAGATCTGGCTGCCGACCACCGCGCCGAGCTGATCGGCCAGGCCCGACCCGATCGCGATCCGCCCGCTGCCCGGGGTGATCGACGCGAGCGACCCCATCACCACTTTGCTGCCGATCGTCTTGTTCTTGCGAATGTCGCTCACCCGCATGCCGCGCAACAATATGCCTTCGACGCGGCCGTTATAGGTGGTCATCAGCGGCTGTTCGATCAGCGGGGTCGCGCTGGTGACGTCGGGAGTCTTCTCGGCAAGCGCGACCACGTCGCGCCAGTCGCGCATCTGCCCGCCATAGGCCTGGATCACGGCATGGCCGTTCAGCCCGACGATCTTGTCGAACAGCTCGGCGCGGAAGCCGTTCATCACGCTCATCACGATGACGAGCGCCGCGACGCCGAGCATCACCGCGACCAGACTGATTCCAGCGACGAGGAAGATGAACCCCTCGCCCTTGCCGGGCAGCAAATAGCGCCGGGCGATCATGCGTTCGTAGCGGGAGAGGATCATGCCCGCGCTCTACGGTGCACATGCAACGCTGGCAACTGCTTCCCCCTGTTGCGCAAGCGCCACAGCCGTGGCGCAATCGGTACGCAGCGGCCACATTCCCGATGACAAGCGGGTGGCACGCCCGTAACGCTTTTGTCACTGACACACAGGCAACGGCCGTGGTTCGGGGATGGCTCTCAGCGCCGCCGCAAAGGCTGGCCGCGAGAGTGATTGGGGGCTGACGAGCGATCGTCACGCAGGCGTCCGGGTCGGAAACGGCCCGGACGTTTGCGTTTGGGCGAAGGCGAAGGCGGCGCCACGTCGCCGCCGGTGCGAGCAAAGCGAGCATCGCCTCGCCCGGCCGGCGGGTCGCCCTCGGGCGAACCCGTCCGACGGCGGCTTTGCCGACCGGCGCATTCCCTCCGTCGCCCCGGCGCAGGCCGGGGCCGGCACGCTTGTGGCACCCAGCGACATACCTCCCAGCGGCCCCGGCCTGCGCCGGGGCGACGATCGATCAGAACGTCTTCGAAATCGTCCCCCCGAACGTCCGCGGGTCGCCCGGCTGCCCGACGATCAACCCGGTGCTGCCCGACTGAGTCGACAGCAATTCGAAATAATTCTGGTCGAACGCATTGTGGACCCAGGCGAACACGTTGAAGTCCTGCTTGCGATAGCCCAGCCGGAAGTTCGACAGCGCATAGCCGTCGATATAGGTGTATGCCGAGGCAGACGGGTTGGACGAGAAGCGCGAACGATAGCTGCCGTCATAACCGAGATAGACTTGCCCGCCCGATCCGCCGACCGGCACGTTATATTCCCCGCCATAGGACAGCGAATATTTCGAGATGCCGGGCAGCACCTGCCCGGAAATGTCGCACTGCGCCGGGCTGTACGACGGGCTGGCGGCAGTGCCGGCCCTGCCCGCCGGGCTTGCCGGATGCGTCGCATCGACGGCGGTCCCGCCCGAAAGCTCGGGCGGGCACGGCGCGTTCTTGAAGTCGATATATTTGGCGTCGGTATAGGCGCCGTTGACGTACAGGTTGAAGCGCTTGGACGGACGCAAGCTCGCGTCGAACTCGAATCCGCGCGAACGCACCTTGCCGGCATTGGCGAGATAGCCGCGGATCACGTTGATCGCATTGTTGTTCACGGTCGCCTGATAGTCGGTGATGTCGGTCCAGAAGCCCGCGACGTTGAGCGTCAGGCGGCGATCGAGGAACTGGGTCTTCAAGCCGATTTCATAGGCGTTGACCTTTTCCGGCCGCACCGTCTGCGTGGTGAGATCGACACCGGTGCTGGTCGAATTGAGCGGGAGCCCCGAAAGATTGATGCCGCCCGACTTGAAGCTGCGCGAATAGGTCGCGTACCCATGGAAATCCGACGCGAAATCATAGGACAGCGTAAGGTCGCCCGAGACGTTCCAGGCGCTGAATTCGGGGCTGTAGCGCTGCGGAGCGAGCGTGTTGATCTGGTTCTGGAAGGTCGTTCCGGCGGCGGTGCTGGTCGCCTTGGCATTTGCCAGCAGCGCGGCGACATTGTCCGCCGTCGCGACGAAATCATATTGACTGTTATGAATGCTCACGACCGCATTATACGACCCCGACTTCTTGTCGTAATTGACGCGAAGGCCGGGCTGGACATGGAATTTTTCGGTCAGCGCCCAGTTGAGTTTGCCGAACACGGCAAAGCTGGTGTTGTCGAAATTGATCGTGTTGGTCGAGGTCAGGCCGTTGAGCACGTTGGGATTGTTCGCATCGGCGCCCGACAGCAGGAACTTGCTCGCCGCGGAGCCCTGCACCTGCGACCCCTGCGTGGCGATCGTCTGGTGGAAGACGAAGGCACCGACGGTGTAATCGAGCTTGTTCTTGCCGTTCGAGGCGAGGCGGAGCTCCTGCGACACCTGGTGCTGCTGTGACGGGTTTTGCGACACGGTGGTGATCGGCAGGCCGATGAAATCGCGGTCGTTGGCCGGCTGCCAGTCCCAATAGCGCCACGCGCTGACCGAGGTCAGCGTGGCCGGTCCGAGATCCCAATTGGCGATCAACGATGCGCCGCCGACTTCCTGGCGCGAATTGATGCTGGCATCGAGATCGGTGACGCGGTCGAACGGATTGGTGCTCGGCGGCGTATAGCCGAAGGCAGCGGCGAGCGCGGCATATTGCCGCGTCGTCACACGCTGCGTCGTGCCCACCCGCGCGTAATATTGCACGCAGCACAGCGGGTTCTGGACGTTGAAATCGCCCGCCAGCGTCAGGCTGAGCGAATCGGTCGGCTTGTACAGCACTTGCCCGCGGAAACCGACGTTGCGCTGGCGCTGCAGGTCGGTCTTGCTGGTGACGTTGTCGATCGTCCCGTCGCGCGTCGTCGCCGAGGTCGACAGGCGAATCGCGAGCTTGTCGGTGATCGGGCCCGATACCGATGTCTTGAACTGGCCGAAATTGTAATTGCCGACGCTCAGCTCGGCGCGCACTTCGGGCGTGAAGCTCGGCGTGCGCGTCGTGATGTTGAGCGCGCCGGCAGTGGTGTTCTTGCCGTACAGCGTGCCCTGCGGGCCGCGCAGCACCTCGACGCGATCGACATCGATGAAATCGAAGGTCGAGGCGCCGACGCGGCCGATATAGACGCCGTCGATATAGAAGCCGACGCCTTGCTCGATCCCGTCATTGGTCAGGCCGAACGGCGCGCCGAGCCCGCGAATGTTGATCGCCGAGTTACGCGGGTTGCTCGAATAGAATTGCAGCGACGGCACTTGTTGCTGCAGCCGGTTCACGTTGAACGCCCCGCTATCGGCGATCGAGCGGCCGCTCAGCACCGACAGCGCGATCGGGACGGTCTGCTCGGTCTCCGCGCGGCGCCGTGCCGTCACCAGAATGTCGCCGCCTTCGGTCGGCTCGGCCAGCGGCGCGGCTTGCGCCGGCTGCGCAGGTTCGGCGACCGGGGCGTCCACCGTGGCGGGCGGGCCGCCAAGCGAGGTCGAGGCGAGCAGCAAGGCGGGCAGATGAGCGAGCATGAAGGTCCCCTGTTGGTCGGGTTTTCCCGAGTCTGTCGCATATGCCCATCATTTGAGGGGATTTTCACTCGGCACTCTTCTTGGGCGCGCGATAGATCGGCTTTAGCGTTCCGAAAAAATCGCCGCGCCGCCCCTTGAACCGAAGAATCGGAAAAACCAGATTTCGCTCGTGCGGTGCTCATCGGAGGCCGCACCGGGCCGGTCGCGCCGATGCGGACCCGCCCGATCTGTACACTCGCTTATCGAAGGAGTTCTATCATGCGGAGTTTCGACCTGACCCCCTATCGCCGCTCGACCGTCGGCTTCGACCGGCTGTTCGACATGCTCGAGGCCAATGCGCGCCAGGCGAGCGCGGACAATTATCCCCCGTTCAACCTCGAGCGGCTCGACGGCGACCGTTATCGCATCACGCTGGCGGTGGCCGGCTTCGGCCGCGACGAGATCGAGATCGTCGCGCAGCAGAACCTGCTGCAGGTGAAGGGGCGCAAGGACGCGGTCGACGATTCGGCGTCGTCATTCCTGCACATCGGCATCGCCAATCGCAGCTTCGAGCGGCGCTTCGAGCTCGCCGATTTCGTGCGGGTAGAGGATGCGCGCTTGAACGACGGGCTGCTGACGATCGACTTGCTGCGCGAAGTGCCCGAGGCGATGAAGCCCAAGACCGTCGCGATAAGGACCGGTGCCCCGCTTGCCGCGGTCGATGACCAGGCGGAGGCGCAGGCAGCGTAAGCTGCGTGGCCACAGTCGCGATCAGAGGGGCGCCCGGAGCTTTTCGGGCGCCCTTCACGTTTAGCGGACGGGCGCAGGATACGCCGTGATGAAGCGGAGGGTGTTTCGCCCGAAGGGCTGAAGCCAGATCGCGACGATGCACGGATCCCGTCCGTCCGGGATAGCAATATTACATCGTATTTCCCGTTTGGTGCCAAAGGGGTCGTTTACGATACTCGCCACAGGCCGTGTCCGTGCATGCTTTTCGAGGGCGTCGGCAAATGTCGCGGGTTCACGCACGTCAAAACCGAACGCAGCGAAGAATTTCGCTTTCGCCTTGCCGGTCGGATGGATGGCGCTCAGCATATAATCGGTGAGCTTGGCGATCTCTATGACGTGCACATCGCCGGTTGGCGTCACGCCGCAGCCAGATCGGCCGCACGCAAAGTCGCGACCAGCGGGAAAGGTGCGACGAATTCCACTTCATATGCAGCGCCATGATCGTGCGAAAACACGATAGTCCCTTGCGAACCCGCTGGAATAGTGCCGGCTTCGGTATACAGAATCGAGCGAAGCCGGACGAGGTCCAGCTCCGCATATTCCGGGCGCATCGGCACTGGGCTCACGGATGTCGGCATTCGATCAGTCCTTGGACGCCGAGCCCAAGCTGCCGCGTCACGACCCAGTGGTCAAGACGTGCTAGACCAGCCGGGATTGCTTCACCGCCGCGGCGATGAAGCTCGCGAACAAGGGATGCGGGTCGAACGGCTTGGACTTCAGCTCCGGGTGGAACTGCACGCCGACGAACCACGGATGGTCGGGCCGCTCGACGATTTCGGGGAGCATGCCGTCGGGCGACATGCCGCTGAACACGAGGCCACCCTTTTCGAGCCGCTCGCGATACGCCGTGTTGACCTCGTAGCGATGGCGATGGCGCTCCGAAATGTCGGTTTCGCCGTAGATCGACGAGACCACGCTGTTGCCGTCGAGCTTCGCCGGATAGGCGCCGAGCCGCATCGTGCCGCCGAGGTCGCCGCCCTCCTCGCGCTTCTCGATCCCCGCAGTGCTCATCCACTCGGTGATCATGCCGACGACGGGCTCGTCGGTCGGACCGAATTCGGTCGAGCTGGCGCTGGGAATGCCCGACAGATCACGTGCGCCTTCGACGCAGGCCATCTGCATGCCGAAGCAGATGCCGAAATAGGGAATCTCGCGCTCGCGCGCGAAGCGGACGCTGGCGATCTTGCCCTCGGCGCCGCGCGAGCCGAACGCGCCGGGCACGAGGATCGCGTGCAGCGGCTCGAGCCGTGCGGTGATGTCGGCATCGTCCGCCTCGAACAGTTCGGCGTCGATCCACTCGATATTGACCTTCACCCGGTTGGCGATGCCGCCATGCACCAGCGCCTCGCCGAGCGATTTGTACGCATCCTGCAAGCCGACATATTTGCCGACCACGCCGATCGTCACTTCGCCCTCGGGGTTGGTCACGCGGTTCATGATGTCGGTCCAGCGCGAGAGGTCGGGCGCGCTGCCGGGCAGGATGCCGAAGGCGTTGAGCACGGCGTCGTCGAGGCCTTCCTCGTGATATTGCACCGGCACCGCATAGATGCTTTTCGCGTCGAGCGCCGGGATCACCGCTTCCTTGGCGACGTTGCAGAACAAGGCGATCTTGGCGCGGTCGCTGTCGGGCAAGGGCTGTTCGCAGCGGCACACCAGCACGTCGGGCTGAACGCCGAGGGCGGCGAGTTCGCGCACCGAATGCTGCGTCGGCTTGGTCTTCAGCTCGCCCGCCGCCGCGATATACGGCACCAAAGTCACGTGGATGCTGACCGAATTGCCGCGGCCGAGATCGTTGCGCAACTGGCGGATCGCCTCGATGAACGGCAGCGACTCGATGTCGCCGACGGTCCCGCCGATCTCGCACAGCACGAAATCGAGGTCATCGGTCTCGGCCTGCGCGAATTCCTTGATCGCGTCGGTCACGTGCGGGATGACTTGCACCGTCGCGCCGAGATAATCGCCGCGCCGCTCGCGCGTGATGATCTGCTGATAGATCCGCCCGCTGGTGATATTGTCGCTCTGGCGCGACGCGACGCCAGTGAAGCGCTCGTAATGGCCGAGGTCGAGGTCGGTCTCGGCGCCGTCGTCGGTCACATAGACTTCGCCGTGCTGATACGGCGACATCGTGCCGGGATCGACGTTGAGATAGGGGTCGAACTTGCGGATTCGCACGCGATACCCGCGCGCTTGCAACAAAGCCGCGAGGCTCGCTGCCATGAGACCCTTGCCGAGCGAGGAGACCACGCCGCCGGTGATAAAGATAAACCGCGCCATGGGAGCAAAGGCCTAGCGTCAAACGGGGTGGCGCGGCAAGCGCGCGACTCCGATAATGATGGATATGCGCAGCCCGGGCGGACTGCGCGCGAATTACTGGGCGAGCGGAACCGTGCTGTTGCCGACCGGCGCCGCGCTGTTCGGCGCGGGCTGCAAGGCATTGCGCGCGCCAGAAGCGAACGGCACGCTCGGGTCACCCGGCGCGGGCGGTGCCTGGACGGGCGCGGTCACCGCCGCCGGCTTGGCATTGGCATCGACCTTCACCGACTTGCCCTGCGCCGCGAGGACGGCGAGCAGGATGCTGAGCACGATGAACACGCCGCCGAGGATCGACGTCGCGCGCGTCAGGAAATCCGCCGCGCCGCGCGCCGACATCAGTCCCGACGGGCTGCCGCCCATGCCGAGCCCGCCGCCTTCGGAACGCTGCATCAGGACGACCGTCACCAGCGCCAGCGCGACGACGAAATGGACCACGAGGAGAAACTGGAACAGAAACATGAAGCGGGCTGATTCCTTGGACGTGCTTGTGCAGCGAAGTCGGGCACATAGGCGAGGTCAGCGTAACGATCAACCGGGGGATCGAACGCGCGGAGTGTTACCGCCTCGTCAACATTTCGCCATCGAACTGAAACCTGTCGCGTCGCTGAACGTTAGAGACCGAGGAATATCCCCGATCGTGGGGCTTTACCGAGTTATTTGCGGACACCTGCCGTGGCAATTCAAACAGATCATGCCCTCGCCGAATGGATGCAGACCCTGGTCGATTATGTGCGATCGGGCGAGCCCGATCTGACCAATCGTCAGATGGCGTTGTTGCTGGTGGTATATCTTAAGCCCGGGCCGCATACGGTGCGTGGATTGGCGGCGATGCTCAACGTATCCAAGCCGGTCGTTACGCGCGCCTTGAACAGGCTCGGTACCCTGGGCTATCTGCGCCGCCAACGGGACGACAATGACAAACGCAACATCTTCGTTGCGCGTACGTCCGAGGGGGCAAGTTTTCTTGACGATTTCGGCCAATTCATCGGCGACAGCACGCCCCAACCCGCACGACAGCGGATCGTCCGACACGCCACCGCGTAGGAGCTTCGCGCTGCTGGGTCATTCGGTTGCGCTCGACCCGCGCACGCACGCGGTGCGCCGCGACCTCGCCGACATCCGCCTCGCCGACCGCGTATTCGCGCCGCATTACGCGTCGTGCGTCCGCCGCGTGTTGATCGCCCCGACCGGGTTGCGGGAGGCCGCCGACCAGGAATCGACCGTGTTGACCGATCTCGCGACCGGCGACGTGTTCGAAGTGCTCGAATTCGTCAAAGGCCGCGCCTGGGGGCGTGCCCCCGGTCCGGGCCTGGTCGGCTATGTCGACGCCGCCGCTCTGTCGTGGCCGAGCGAATGACCGTCTCGGTCTTCATCGATGGTGCGGCCGGCACGACCGGCCTCGAAATCCGCGAACGGCTCGCCGGACGCCGCGACATTACGCTCGTCACCCTGGACGACGCGCGTCGCAAGGACCCCGCCGCGCGCGCCGAAGCGCTCAACGACAGCGACTTCGTCATCCTCTGCCTGCCCGACGACGCGGCGCGCGAAGCGGTCGGGCTGATCGCCAACGAGCGCACGCGCGTGATCGACGCGTCGACTGCCTACCGCACCGCCGACGGCTGGACCTATGGTTTCGCCGAGCTCGAGCCCGGCCAGCTGGCGGCGATCGCCGAGGCGAGGCGCGTCACCAATCCCGGCTGCTATCCGACCGGGTTCCTCGCGCTGATCCGGCCGCTGGTACGCGCCGGACTCGTGCCGGTCGATTGGGGCCTGAGCGTCAATGCCGTGTCGGGCTATTCCGGCGGCGGCAAGGCGATGATCGCCGAATATGAAGGCGTCAACCCGCCCCCCGCGGCGCGTGCTTATGCGCTCGGTCTGGCGCACAAACACGTGCCCGAGATGCAGAAGCATGCCCGGCTCGAACATCCGCCGATCTTCGCGCCGTCGGTCGCCAACACCTATCGCGGCATGATCGTCGAGGTGCCGCTCGCGCTGTATCGCTTCAAGCGCCACCCGACGCTGCACGTCTGCGAAGCGGTGCTGCGCGAGGCCTATCCCGAAGGCGGGCTGATCCGCATCGCCGAGGGCGATGTCGGCGCGGTGCAGATCGAGGACGATGCCGGCACCGACCGGCTGACGTTGCGTGTCTGCGGCAACGCCGACACTGGCCAGGCGCGGCTGATCGCCACGCTCGACAATCTCGGCAAGGGGGCGGCGGGGGCCGCGGTGCAGAACCTCAACATCATGGCGGGGTTCGATCCGCTCGCCGGTTTGACCGTTTAAGCGACGGTTTGCGCTTGGCGGGGCGTGCGTCGCTCACTAGGTGAGGCCGTCCCCCAGGAGTTCGATTTCGTATGGTCACGCGCACGCCCGTCGGCAAACTCCTCCTGTTCGGTGCGACCGGCGATCTGGCGCAGCGCATGCTGCTGCCTTCGCTCTACGGCCTGCATGCCGACGGCCTGCTGCCCGAGGGGCTGACGATCACCGGCAC
>CAXTEO010000114.1:0-13451 GCA_964243205.1 uncultured Sphingomonas sp. | reverse complement strand
GCATCGATGAGGGCGTCTCTGCCCTCCCCGCACCGCCGCCGGCGTGGCAGGCGCGCCCGGTCACGCCCGACGCGACGAGGATCGGCGCCACGAGCTACGTCGTACGCCCGGGCGACACGCTGCGCGCGATCGCCGACCGCGCCGGCGCCGGATCCGAGGCGATCGCGCGCGCCAACCAGATCCCGCCGCCGTTCACCGTCCGTGTCGGCGAGCGGCTCGACATTCCCGGCGGGCGCTATCATCTGGTCCGCGCCGGGCAGACCGGCATCGCGATTTCGCGGGCATATGGCATCGACTGGTCGCGCATCGTCGCCGCCAACGCGCTGACCGCGCCCTATACGCTGCGCGTCGGCATGCGCGTGCTGATCCCCGGAAGCAGCGGCACAACCACTGCGGCGGAGCGCGCCGCGGCATTCACGCTCGATATCGACGATCTCGTGACGGGCAGCGAGCCCGCGCTCGCCGCCAATGCCCGTCCGGCGCGCCCGGCATCGTCGCCGCGCCGCGTGCTGGCGCCGACCGAGGCGCTGGCGGAACCGGCGCAGCTGACCAGCGGCTTCGCCTGGCCGGTGCGTGGCCGGATCGTCACGCGCTTCGGCCCGGGCGCCTCGGGCGAGAAGTTCAACGGCGTCAACATCGCGGTGCCGCTCGGCACGCCGATCCTCGCCGCGAGCGATGGCGTCGTGGCCTATGCCGGCAGCGGCGTGCCGACACTCGGCGGGCTGGTAATCCTCAAGCACGGCTCGGGCTGGGCGACGGTCTACGGCAATGCCAGCCAGCTGCTGGTGCGGCGCGGCCAGGCGATCAAGCGCGGCCAGACGATCGCGCTGTCGGGCGATTCGGGCTCGGCGCGGCAGCCCGAAGTGCATTTCGAGATGCGCAAGGGCCGCACGCCGGTCGATCCGCAGCGGCAATTGCCGGGGATGTGATTTCGAAGAAAAAGGGGTTCACGCGAAGGACGCGAAGGAAAGAAGGACGCGAAGCCGGAAAATGTCTTTGCGATCTTCTTTCCTTCGCGATCTTCGCGTGAACCCCCTGCCTTCCTTCTTCCCGCTGCGCGGGGGATGACAGGCAGGCGCGCGATATCTTATGGCAACCGCATGACCGAGCACACCTCCGATCTCCTCCGCCTGCTGTCCGAGCGCGGCTACATCCACCAGACCACCGACGCCGCCGCGCTCGATGCGCTCGCGGCCAAGCAGGTGGTGCCCGGCTATATCGGTTTCGATCCCACCGCGCCGTCGCTGCACGTCGGCAGCCTCGTCCAGATCATGCTGCTGCGCCGGCTGCAGCAGGCCGGCCACAAACCGATCGTGCTGATGGGCGGCGGTACCGGCAAGATCGGCGACCCGAGCTTCAAGGACGAAGCGCGCAAGCTGCTCGACCATGACGGCATCGCGACCAACGTCGCCTCGATCCGGCGCATCTTCGAACGCTTCCTCACCTTCGGCAACGGCCCGAGCGACGCGATCATGCTCGACAATGCCGAGTGGCTCGACAAACTCGAATACATCCCGTTCCTGCGCGATGTCGGGCAGCATTTCTCGGTCAACCGCATGCTCGGTTTCGATTCGGTCAAATTGCGGCTCGACCGTGAGCAGTCGCTGTCGTTCCTCGAGTTCAATTACATGATCCTGCAGGCGTACGACTTCCTCGAACTGTCGCGCCGCGCCGGCTGCCGGCTGCAGATGGGCGGGTCGGACCAATGGGGCAATATCGTCAACGGCATCGAGCTCGCACGGCGGATTGACTCCACCGAAGTGTTCGGCATCACCACCCCGCTGATCACCACGGCCGATGGCGGCAAGATGGGCAAGACCATGTCGGGCGCCGTCTGGCTCCACGAGGACCAGTTGCCGCATTACGATTACTGGCAATTCTGGCGCAACACCGACGACCGCGACGTCGGGCGCTTCCTGCGGCTGTTCACCGACCTGCCGCTCGACGAGATCGCCCGGCTCGAGGCGCTCGAGGGAGCGGAGATCAACGCCGCCAAGATCGTGCTCGCCAATGCCGCGACGACGATGTGCCGGGGCGCCGCCGCGGCGGTCGATTCGGCCGAGACGGCGCGGCGGACCTTCGAGGAAGGTGCCGCCGGCGGTTCGCTGCCGACCTTCACGGTGGCCGGCGAGATCGGCATCGTCGACGCGCTGATCGGGCTCGGCTTCGCCGCCTCGAAGGGCGAAGCCAAGCGCCTGATCAAGGGCGGCGGCGCACGCATCGGCGCCGACAAGGTGACCGACGAAACGATGACCGTCCCGGTCGGCGACGAGCCGGTTCGAATCGCCGCCGGCAAGAAGAATCACGGCCTGCTCGTCCGCGGTTGAAGCGGCCTACGTAGAATCCCCAGTAACCGCTTGTTAAGTGGGTTTGTTCCGACGCGCTTCATACCCGATGTCTTAGCGTAAACTTGCCCAGGAAAGGGGTTCGTGATGGCTAACGCATTGGCAGAATTGACCGCGGAGACCCGCGCGCTCGTTCGCGACGAAGTACATTATCGCGCCCGCGCCTTCGGCCCCGACGCGAAGCAGGTGTCGTTGCTGATCGTCAATATTTCGGCAGCCGGGCTGATGGCGCGTGCCGATCTGACCTACGGGATCGGCGATCGCCTGCGCGTCGCGCTGCCCGTGGTGGGCGTCGTCGTGGCCGAAATCCGCTGGTCGCTCGGCGGGAGGATCGGGTGCGAGCTCGACCATCCGATCCCGCTGGCGGATTATTATGAAGTCCTCGCCGTGTTGGCGAAGGGTTTGTAGGCGCGCGCGCCGCCTCGGCAGGCAAGCGCTATCCCGAGCGGAGCAGCGCGACGCCGGCGTCGCGCTCGAACAGATAGAGCGCGGTCCGCGCCGCCTGGCCGCGAAGGCCCTCCAGCCCGCCGTCGCGGTCGATCAGCAGGCGCGCATCGTCGGTCGCGACGGGCAGCAGCGAGATCAGCATTTCCGGCGTCGCCAGCCGAAAACCCGCTTCGCCCGATTGCTTGGTGCCAAGCAGCTCCCCCGCTCCGCGCAACCGCAGATCCTCTTCGGCGATGCGAAACCCGTCGGTGGTCTCGCGCATCAGTGCGAGCCGCGCGCGCGAGGTTTCGCTCAGCGCGCCGCCTCGGATCAGCAGGCAGTTCGACTTGCCCGACCCGCGCCCGACCCGGCCGCGCAGCTGGTGGAGCTGGGCAAGGCCGAAGCGATCGGCATGTTCGATCACGATCAGCGTGGCGTTGGGCACGTCTACCCCGACCTCGATCACCGTGGTGGCGACCAGCACGCCGAGTTGCCCGGCGGAGAAGGCCATCATCACCGCGTCCTTTTCGGCCGGCTTCATCCGGCCATGGACGAGGCCCACCCGGTCGCCGAAGCGCGCGCGCAGCGTTTCCGCGCGGGCCTCGGCGGCAGCCATGTCGCTCTTCTCGCTTTCCTCGACCAGCGGGCAGACCCAATAGGCCTGACCGTTATCGGACAGATGGCGGCCGAGCGCATCGACCACATCGGCGAGGCGATCCTCAGAAATGACACGCGTCTCGATCGGCTGGCGGCCGGGCGGCATTTCGTCGAGCTGGCTGACGTCCATCTCGCCATAATTGGCGAGCGTCAGCGTGCGCGGGATCGGCGTCGCGGTCATCGCGAGGAGGTGCGGCGCGGCCTTGGCTTTGGCTTGGAGCATCATGCGCTGCGCGACGCCGAAGCGGTGCTGCTCGTCGACCACGACCAAGCCGAGGTCCTTATAGGCGACCGCCTCCTGGAAGATCGCGTGCGTGCCGATCAGGATATCGATCGTACCGGCGGCGAGGCCCATCAGCGTCGCCTCGCGCACCTTGCCCTTGTCGCGGCCGGTCAGCACCGCGACCTCGATCGGCAGGCCAGCGAGCGTGCGGCGGAGCGATTCGTAATGCTGGCGTGCGAGGATTTCGGTGGGGGCGAGAAGCGCCGCCTGCGCACCGGCCTCGACCGCGGTGAGCATCGCCAGCGTCGCGACGAGCGTCTTGCCCGAGCCGACATCGCCTTGCAGCAAGCGCAGCATCGGTTGCGGCTGGGCGAGATCGCCCTCGATCTCGCGCACGGTGCGCGCCTGCGCGCCGGTCAGGTCGTAGGGCAGCCGCAGCGCATCGCGCAGCGCGCCGGTGCCGGCCAGCGCGCGGCCGCGGCGCGCGCGCGACGATTGCCGCACCAGCATCAGCGCGAGCTGGTTGGCGAAGATCTCGTCATAGGCGAGGCGTTCGCGCGCGATCGCGTCGGACGGGTCGGCATGGATCCGCGCGAGCGCCTCGCGCCACGCCGGCCATTGGTGCTTGCCGAGCAACCCCGGCTCAACCCATTCGGCGAGGTCGGGCGCGCGCTCGACCGCCTGCGCGGCGAGCTGTCCGAGCCGCTTCGAGGTCATCCCCTCCGACAGCGGATAGATCGCCTCGCGCTCGGGCGTGTCGCCGGCTTCCTCGAGCGGCAGCACATAGTCGGGATGGACCATCTGCAATTCCTGCCCGTACATCTCCAGCCGGCCCGACACGCGGCGCGGCTCGCCGATCGGCGCGAGCTTCTTCGCCCAGCCGGAATGGCCGCCGAAATAGACCAGGCTGACGGCATTGCCGGCGGCATCGGTCGCCTGCACCCGCGTCGGCCCGCGCCCGGCGCTCGAACGGTACGATTGCGCGGTCAGCGTGATCGCGATCACGCGTCCGGCATCGGCCATGTCGAGCTCCTCGCGCGCGAGCCGATCGACCCAGCCGGTCGGCAGATGGAAGGCGACATCGACCACGCGCGCGAGCCCGAGCCGTTCGAGCGGCTTGGCGAGCGTCGGCCCCACGCCCTTCAGCGCAGTGACTTCGGCGAACAATGGATTGAGGATATCGGGTCGCATGTCTATCTGGGGTCTCTACCCCCAGCCGACGTGCGCCGCCAGCGCCCGCCGGCCAATCCGCGTTGGAAAATATGGACCGCGAGACTCGCCTGAAACGCCTGCGCTTCCGCGCCTGGCACCGCGGCACCAAGGAAGCCGATCTGCTGATCGGCGGCTTCTTCGATGCGCGCTCTTCCGGCTGGGACGATGCCGAGGTGACGCTGGTCGAGGATCTGCTCGAGGAGCAGGACGTCGACATCATGGCCTGGGCGATCGGCACCGATCCATGCCCGGCGCGCTATCAGGGGTCGATCCTGCAGGCGCTGCAGTCGCTGAATTACGTGCCGATCGCCGAGTAGCTGTCGTCACCCCGGCCTTGTGCCGGGGTCCACTCCTCCACTCGGGCCGCATCCGCTGCTGCCCGGTGGACCCCGGCACAAGGCCGGGGGGACGGATCTTGAAAGTACCGATGCCCGACCTCAGTAAAATCCTTTCCGCGAAAACCCCGCTCACGCTCGCCGGTGTCCCCGCCGGGTTCGAGCCGTGGCTGCTCGCCGACCTCGCCCGCGCGGTGAAGACGCGCGCCGTGTTCGTCGCGCCCGACGAAGCCGCGATGCGCGCGATCGCCGCCACCGCGCAGACCTTCGCGCCCGAGCTCGAAGTGCTGACCTTCCCGGCATGGGACTGCCTCCCCTACGACCGCGCCTCGCCGACGCTGCGCGTGATGGCCGAGCGCATGGCGACGCTCCACCGCCTCCAGCAGCCGGTCAAAGGCCCGCAACTGCTGCTCACCACGGTCAATGCGGTGGCGCAGCGCACGCTCACCCCGTTCCGCATCCGCCAGCTCGTCGCGCGGCTTGCCCCCAAGGAGCGGATCGGGCGCGACAAGCTCGCCGCGCAATTGCAGGCGAACGGTTATGTGCGCGTCGAGACCGTCGCCGATGCCGGTGAATTCGCGGTGCGCGGCGGGCTGGTCGATCTGTTCCCGAGCGGCGAAGAGCAGGCGCTGCGGCTCGATTTCTTCGGCGACGAGATCGAGAGCGTGCGCACCTTCGACCCCGCCGACCAGCGCACCACCGGCCGCGTCGACGGCTTCGTGCTGCTGCCGGCGTCGGAGACGCTAATCGACGAGGACAGCATCAAGCGCTTCCGCGCGCGCTATCGCGAGCGCTATGGCGCGACTGCGACGGGCGACCCGCTCTACCAGGCGATCTCGGAAGGCCGGCGGCTGGCGGGGATGGAGCATTGGCTCCCGCTGTTCGAGGACAAGCTGTCCACGCTGTTCGACCATCTCGGCGACAGCCCGGTGATCCTGCGCAATGCCGCCGCGGTCGCCGCGGCCGAGCAGCGCTTCGAGGCGATCACCGACTATCACGCCAACCGCGTCAAGGCGCAGTCGAGCGACCCCGGCAGCTATCGCCCGCTGCCGGTCGATTCGCTGTACCTCACCGCGAAGGATTTCGCGACGCGGCTCGACGAAGCGCCAGCGCATCGCATCACCGCATTCCATGAGCCGGAGAGCGCGAGCGTGCTCGACTTCGGTGTGGATGGCCCGCGCGATTTCGGGGCGGAGCGGGCGAACGGGACGAACGTGTATGAGGCGGTGGTCCACCATCTCAACACGATCCACCGTGACGGCCGCAAGGCGGTACTCGCGAGCTATTCGACCGGCGCGCGCGAACGGCTCGCCGGGTTGCTCAAGGACCATGGGGCCGACAATCTGAAGCTGGTCGATACCTGGCAGGAAGCGTTGGGCGTTTCTTCCCCCCTCCCGCTTGCGGGAGGGGCTGGGGGTGGGCGCGCGCTATCCAAGCCAGCTGCCGGTGATAGCGCGCGCCCACCCCTAACCCCTCCCGCAAGCGGGAGGGGAGGAAGTGGGGCGACGGTCGCGCTCCTGATCCTCCCGCTCGACCACGGTTTCTCCTCCCCCCAGGTCGCTTTGCTCACCGAGCAGGACATGCTCGGCGACCGGCTCGTGCGCCGCAACAAGCGCAAGAAATCGGCCGACGCCTTTCTCGCCGAGCTGGCGATGCTCACGCCCGGCGATCTCGTCGTCCATGCCGATCACGGCATCGGCCGCTACGAGGGCCTGACCTCGATCCCGGTCGGCCAGGCGCCGCACGATTGCGTCGCGCTCACCTATGCCGGCGGCGACAAACTGTTCGTCCCCGTCGAGAATCTCGAAGTGCTCAGCCGCTACGGCTCGGACAGCGACGGCGCGAGCCTCGACCGTCTGGGCGGCGAGGCATGGCAGCGCCGCAAGTCGAAGATGAAGGAGCGGATCCGCGAGATTGCGGGCGAGTTGATCGCCACCGCCGCCGAACGTGCGCTCCGCCCGGCCGAGACGATCGACCGTGACTCCGGTTACGCCGCCTTCGTCGACCGCTTCCCGTATGAGGAAACCGAAGACCAGGACCGCGCGATCGAGGACGTGATGGGCGATCTCGGCAAGGGCACGCCGATGGACCGGCTCGTCGTCGGCGATGTCGGCTTCGGCAAGACCGAGGTCGCGCTGCGCGCCGCGTTCGTCGCGGCGATGGCGGGCTTGCAGGTCGCGGTGGTGTGCCCGACCACGCTGCTCGCGCGCCAGCATTTCAACAATTTCACCGCGCGCTTCGAGGGCTTCCCGTTGAACGTCGGCCGGCTCTCGCGGCTCGTCCCCGGGGCCGAGGCCAAGGCGACCAAGGAAGGCGTGGCCGACGGCACGATCGACGTGGTGATCGGCACGCACGCGATCCTCGCCAAGGGAATCGAATTCAAGCGGCTCGGCCTCGTCGTGGTCGACGAGGAGCAGCGTTTCGGCGTGACCCACAAGGAGCGGCTCAAGGCGCTCAAGAACGACGTCCACGTGCTCACCCTCACCGCCACGCCGATCCCGCGCACGCTGCAAATGGCGATGTCGGGCTTGCGCGAGCTGTCGGTGATCCAGACCCCGCCGGTCGACCGGCTCGCGGTGCGCACCTACATCATGCCGTGGGATCCGATCGTGCTGCGCGAGGCGCTGCTGCGCGAACATTATCGCGGCGGGCAGAGCTTCTTCGTCACCCCGCGCATCGCAGATCTGCCCGAGATCGAGGCGTTCATGCGCGATCATGTGCCCGAGGTGCGCTATGTGGTCGCGCACGGCCAGATGGCGCCGACCGAGGTCGAGGAGCGCATGTCGGCCTTTTACGACAAGAAGTTCGAAGTGCTGATCTCGACCACGATCGTCGAAAGCGGGTTGGACATTCCGAGCGCCAACACGATGATCATCCACCGCGCCGACCGCTTCGGCCTCGCGCAGCTCTACCAGCTGCGCGGCCGCGTCGGGCGCGCCAAGACGCGCGCCTACGCCTATCTCACCACGCCCGAGAACCGCATCCTCAGCGAGACCGCCGAGAAGCGGCTCAAGGTGCTGAGCGATCTCGATACGCTCGGCGCCGGCTTCCAGCTCGCCAGCCACGATCTCGACCAGCGCGGCGCCGGCAATCTGCTCGGCGACGAGCAGTCCGGGCACATCAAGGAAGTCGGGTACGAACTCTACCAGTCGATGCTGGAAGAGGCGATCATGGACGCCAAGGCCGGCGGGCAACGGTTGCGCCCGAAGGACTTCAGCCCGCAGATCACGGTCGATGCGCCGATCCTCATCCCCGAGGACTATGTGCCCGATCTCGATCTGCGCATGGGGCTGTATCGCCGCCTCAACGATGTCGAGGACCAGAACCAGCTCGAGGCGTTCGCCGCCGAGGTGATCGACCGGTTCGGCAAGCTGCCCGATGCGACCGAGAATTTGATCCGCGTCATCGAGATCAAGCTCAATGCGAAGAAGGCGTGCGTGTCGAAGATCGACGTCGGGCCGAAGGGCGCGCTCGTCACCTTCTTCGACGACAAGCCACCCAATGTGGAGGGCCTGCTGGCGTGGGTGGCCAAGCTCGACGGCGTCGCGCGCCTGCGGCCCGACAGCAAGCTGGTGGTGACGCGGACGTGGGGCGACCCCAAGGCGCGGCTGCACGGTGCGCTGCAATTGTCGAAGGGGCTCGCGAAAGCGGCGGGGTGACCGGCGTCCCTCCAAGGTGCGCTTCCCCGGCGAAGGCCGGGGCCCAGTAGAGGAACAGAAAGCATCGGGCGATGCGACCGTTACCGCAGCCATCGCTCCTGGGCCCCGGCCTTCGCCGGGGAAGCGTCAACGGAACGCCCCCGCTTATGAACTATGGTCGGCGATGATCCGCCAGCCGCCCGGCTCCTTGCGGAAGACCAGCGAGGTCATCCCCGATTGGATCGACCCATCGGTGGCGCGCAGCGCATAGCGGCCGATGTAAAGCGCGTGCATGGGATCGAGCAGCCGGAAGTCGAGCGTCGCGAAGCTCAGCACACCGCGTTTGCCGGCATCCGCGAAATCGTATTTGGTGCGATACCGCTCCGCCATCACCGCCTTGCCGCGGATCACCCCGGTCTTGGTGACGAAACTGGTGTCGGGCGCGTCCGAATAGATCGCCATGAAGCGTGCGAGATCGCCCGCGTTCCACCCATCCGCGCTATCGCGCATCGCCGCTTCGACGCCCGCTTGCGCGCCGGCGGAGTGCGACGCGACGGCTGGCGCGCGGGCTTGCGCCGCGACCGGTGCGGTCACCACAATCAGTGCGAACGCCACCCTGTTCCACATCGACCGCTCTCCTCAGCCTGCCATCAATTCCACCAGCGCCGCGACCGTAATCGGCTCGGCGCACAGGAACCCCTGGTAGATCTGGCACCCCTCCATCGCCAGCCCCTCGAGCTGCGCCTCGGTCTCGACCCCCTCGGCGATCACCGTCAGCCCGAGCGAGCGCGCCATGTCGATCACGCCGCGCACCACAATCCGGTCGCGCGGGGAACCGGTAATGTCCTGCGCCAGCTTCTTGTCGATCTTGAGATAATCGAGCGGCAGCGCCTTGAGATAGGCCAAGCTCGAATAGCCCGTGCCGAAATCGTCGATCGCGACGCGGCATCCCGCGCCGCGCAGTACCGACAACAAGCCCGAGGCGATGCCGAGATCCTCGATCAGCCCGCTCTCCGTAATCTCCAGCGTCAACCGCGTGCGCGGAAAGCCGCTGGCATCGACCCGGTCGAGGAACAGGTCGGCGAAGCCCGGACGCGCGATGTCGGCGGCGGTGAGGTTGAGCGACAGCCGCAAGCCCGCCAGCGCCGCCGGCCGCGCCGCCGCCTGCGCCAGCACGAGCTTCTGGATATGGTCGGACAGGCCGATCTCCAGGTCGGCACGCGCGGCCGCCGCGAACAGCGTCTCGGCGCCGATCGTGCCGAGTTCCGCATGGTCCCAGCGCGCGAGCGCCTCGACCCCGACGATCGCGCCGGTCGAGACCGAGACCTGCGGCTGGAACAGCACGCCGATCTCGCCACGCTCGAGCGCGCGATTGAGCTCGACCGCAAGCCGATCGATCGGCGCGTCGCCGCCAGCGACGTCGGCGACGCGCATCGTCGCGGTGTCGGACTCGCGCGCCTCGGCCAGCGCCTCGCTCGCCCGGCGCAGCAAGCTCGCGGCGCTATCCTCGAGCGCTGCCTCTGCCAGGCCGATCCGGCAGCCGAGCACCGCGATCGAATCGCCGGTCACGAACGGACGCGCCAGTTCGGCCGCGATCCGCTCCACCGCCAGATCGATCCGCAGCCGCGCGCTGCGCGCCGCGACGACGAAGGTCGACCCACTCATCCGCGCCACCAGCACGTCGCGCCCGAGCATCTCGCGCACCGCCTCGTCGACGCGTTTCTGCGCGCTGCGCAGCAAGGCATCCCCGGTCGCGCGCCCATAGGCCGTATTGACCATGTCGAAGCGATTGAGCGCGATCAGCATCGCATGCAGCGGCGCGGCCGCGTCGCCGTCCAGGCGCCGCGTCAGCCAGCGTCGCGCGCTGCCGGCGTCGCGCGCGCCGGCGAGCGATTCGCGCAGCTCTGCCGCGGGTTCGGGCGCACTGCCGAGCGGCTCGACCACGGCGTCGATCCGGCCGGCCGCGGCATCGAATTGCAGATGCTGGACGATCCGTCCGATCCCGGCCGCATGCGAATCGTGCGCGAACGCCGTCGCGGGCCGCGCCGCCGACATCCGCCGCAGCGCCGCCAGCGCCGCCGACCGATCCCCCGGATCGAGGCGGCGCAGCAGCGTGCGGGCCGTGATCTGGCCATCGACCTCCAGCAAGGTCGCGAGCCCCGGCGTCAGGATCAGCGTTCCGCTCGCCACGTCGTAGCGCCAGCCCAGCGGTGCGAACACCGGCCCCGCCGCCCATTCGCGCGCCATCCGCTCGGCATGGCGCGCGGCGAAGCGCAACGCCTGCAGGAACTCGGCCTCACTGAACGGGCTCGCCAGGAAATGCGTTGCGCCTGCCTCGTACAAGGCGGCGATCGTCGTCGCCTCGCCGCGCGACACCAGGGCCAGCAGCGCGCCGCCATTGGCCTCGACCGCGCCACTCATCAGCAGCACTGCGCCGAGCCCCTCGGCCGGGGCACCGCGCGCGTCGATCACCGCCAGCGCCGCCCCGCTCGACAGGAAGCGCCGCTCGGCCCCGCCGGCACGCCGCGCCGCGACCACTTGCCACCCGGCGCTCGCCGCCAGCGAGGCGAGTTCGTCGCGCTGGCGGAAGGACAGGATGAAGATGGGGGCAGGCTGCGCGGCGGTCATGCAGGGACCCTAGTGCGGCATGGGGGGTTAAAGAAGAGGCATGCCCGCAGCATCGCTCTTGTTCGCATGCTTCCGAAGGCTTAGCTCAACGATGATGTCCAGCGCTCCCGCTCTTGTCGACCGCCACGGCCGCACGATCAGCTATCTGCGGATATCCGTGACGGATCGCTGCGATTTGCGCTGCCGCTATTGCATGGCCGAGCAGATGACCTTCCTGCCCAAGGCTGCGCTGCTCGGGCAGGAGGAGATTGCGGTGATCGCCGAGCGCTTCATCGCGCGCGGCGTGACCAAGATCCGGCTCAGCGGCGGCGAGCCGCTCGTGCGGCGCGACGTTGGCGACCTGGTCGCGCGGCTGGGCCGTCATGTCGGCGCGGGACTGGACGAGCTCACCATGACGACCAACGGCAACGCCCTGGCCGAACACGCGCAAGCGCTGTTCGCTGCCGGAATGCGGCGCATCAACGTCAGCCTCGACAGCCTCGACGCTGAAACCTTCCGCTACATCACGCGCCACGGCGATGTTGCCCGCGTGACCGGCGGGATCCTCGCCGCGCGCGATGCCGGGCTGGCGGTGAAGATCAACATGGTCGCGCTGAAGGGCCTCAACGAGGATCACATTGCGCCGATGCTGCAATGGTGCATCGACGAGGGGCTCGACCTCACGCTGATCGAGACGATGCCGCTGGGGCAAATCGAGGAGGACCGCGTCGATCGCTTCCTGCCGCTGCCGGACGTGTTCGACGCCCTCGCGGCGCGCTTCGCGCTGGTGCGCGACACGTATCGCAGCGGCGGCCCGGCGCGCTACTGGCGCGTGGCGGGAAGTACGACCAGGCTCGGCCTGATCTCGCCGCTGACCGCCAATTTCTGCGACACGTGCAACCGACTGCGGCTGACCACCGAGGGCGTACTGTACACCTGCCTCGGGCATGACGATTGCGTGGACCTGAAGGCGGTGCTGCGCACGCAGGGCGCGGGCGGTCTCGACGCCGCGCTCGATGCGGCGATGCAGAGCAAGCCGGCGCGCCACACGTTCGACATTGCCGCTTCCACGCCGGCGGTCACGCGCCACATGAGCGTCACCGGCGGATGAACGCGCCCACCAGCCCGAGCTTTTTACGCCGCGCGCTCGTCGCCTCGCCCACCCCCGTCGCGCAGGAAGCCGCCGCGATGCTGGCGGACAGCCATGAGTGGGTCCCGGTCGAGGAAGCCGAACTGATCGTCGCACTCGGCGGCGACGGCTTCATGTTGCAGACGCTCCACGCCATGCTGGAGCGGCGCAAGCCCCTGGTGCCGGTGTTCGGGATGAACCTGGGCACGGTCGGCTTCCTGATGAACGAATGGCGCCCGCACGGGCTCGACACGCGGCTGGAGCGGATCAAGCCGTTCAAGGTGGTGCCGCTCGCCATGACCGCGACCACCGTCGGCGGCGAAAGCTTCGCGCTGCCCGCGATCAACGAGGTCTCGCTGCTGCGCGAGACGCGGCAGACGGCAAAGCTGGAAGTGACGGTCAACGACCGCGTCGTGCTGCCCGAACTGGCGTGCGACGGGATCCTGGTCGCGACGCCCGCCGGGTCGACCGCCTATAATCTGTCGGCGCAGGGGCCGATCCTGCCGCTCGGGTCGAACATGCTGGCGCTGACGCCGATCAGCCCGTTCCGCCCGCGGCGCTGGCGTGGCGCGATCCTGCCCGACAAGGCGCGGATCACGCTGCGCGTGCTCGATCCGGGAAAGCGCCCGGTCAGCGCCGTCGCCGACCAGCGCGAAATTCGTGACGTGGCGCGCGTGGAGATCGTGATCGACCGGACGCGCGAGCTGACGTTATTGTTCGATCCGGAGCATGCGCTCGACGATCGCATCACGATGGAACAGTTCGCAGCCTGATTCCGCACGATCGGCGGACGCTTCAAGCCTTGCGAAATCGAGCCTGAAGAATGGCTCCCCGAGTTGGATTCGAACCAACGACCAAGTGATTAACAGTCACCTACTC
>CAXTEO010000113.1:0-13487 GCA_964243205.1 uncultured Sphingomonas sp. | reverse complement strand
GACGGCACGACGGTGTTGTAGGCGCGGCCGAGACGCGTGATCGAGTCGAGCAGGATTACCACGTCCTTCTTGTGCTCGACCAGGCGCTTGGCCTTTTCGATCACCATTTCAGCGACTTGCACGTGGCGCGTGGCCGGCTCGTCGAAGGTCGAGGAGACGACTTCGCCCTTCACCGAGCGCTGCATGTCGGTCACTTCCTCGGGGCGCTCGTCGATCAGCAGGACGATCAGGAACACTTCCGGGTGATTGTCGGTGATCGCCTTGGCGATGTTCTGCAGCATCACCGTCTTGCCGACGCGCGGCGGCGCGACGATCAGCGTACGCTGGCCCTTGCCCTGCGGCGAGATGATGTCGATCACGCGCGCGCTCTTGTCCTTGACCGTCGGATCGGCCGGATCGAGCGTCAGCTTGCTCTCGGGATAGAGCGGAGTGAGATTGTCGAAATTGACGCGGTGACGGACCGCATCGGGATCGTCGAAATTGACTGCGGTCAGCTTGATCAGGGCGAAATAGCGTTCGCCATCCTTCGGCCCGCGGATTTCCCCCTCGACCGTATCGCCCGTGCGCAGGCCGAATTTGCGGACCTGGTTGGGCGAAATATAGATGTCGTCGGGGCCGGCGAGATAATTCGCCTCGGGGCTGCGCAGGAAGCCGAAGCCGTCGGGCAGCACTTCGATCGTGCCGAGCCCCATGATCTGCTCGCCCTCTTCGGCCTGGACCTTGAGGATCGCGAACATCAAATCCTGCTTGCGCAGCGTCGAGGCGCTCTCGATGCCGAGCTCCTCGGCCATCGCAACCAGCTCGGCCGGCTTTTTGTTCTTGAGGTCTTTGAGATGCATGGGGGGCGTCCGGGGCATGAAGATGCGAGGGAGGAGCTTCGGTCGGCGACAGATACGCGACGATGCTTGAGGAAGGATGCCGCGACCGAACGGGTGGACCCGCCGCATCGTGACACGCTGTTGGAGATACGATCGGGGAGGGGGCGCGTCAAGGGAGACGATGCACGTCCGATCCGTCACCCCGGCCTCGTGCCGGGGTCCACCGTGCCGCGTCCTGTGGCCGGTGAGTTCGCACCAAGGTGGACCCGGCACAAGGCCGGGGTGACGGTGGGGTTCAGAACGGCTGAACGATCGCCAGGATGACGATGAACGTCACCAGCACCGCGGGCACTTCGTTGATCAGCCGCAACTGGCGTCCGGTGAGCGTCGGCTTGCCCACGGCCAGTTTCTTTGCATAGCCGACCGCCCAGCCGTGATAGCCGCTAAGGACCACCACCAGCGCCAGCTTGAGGTGCAGCCAACCGAGCCCGTGCGCACTCGAAAACAGCCCGACATTGGCGGCGAGCGTCAGCCCGAGGAGCCACACCAGCACCATCGACGGCGTCAGGATGATATTGCGGATCTTGCCCTCACGCTCGACCCATTTGGCTGCCTCCGGCGATCCGATCGGCGCTTCCTGATGATATACCAAATAGCGCGGCAGCATGAAGAGACCCGCCATCCAGAAAACCACGAAGATGACATGCGCCGCCTTGACCCAAGGGTAGGCGTTGCCGAGCATTCCGATCATCGCTGGCTCCGAACGAAAGCGAGCAATTGCTCGACATGGGGGATGGGGGTGTCCTGCAGGATACCGTGCCCGAGATTGAAGACATGGGGGCGATCGGCAAAGGCGGCAAGGATGCGAGCGACGGCCTGTTCCATCGCCGCGCCGCCAGCGATCAGCACGAGCGGGTCAAGATTGCCCTGCACCGGCAGCCCTGGCGGCAATGTCCGGGCGGCCCATTCGGGGTCGATCGTCTCGTCGAGTCCGAGCGCATCGACCCCCGTCTCGCGGGCATAAGCCGGGAGCTTTTCGCCGGCACCCTTGGGGAAGCCGATCACCGGCACGCCGGGGTGGCGCTCGTGCAGCGCGGCGACGATCGCCGCGTTGGGCGCGATCACCCAGCGTTCGAACTGCGCGGGGCTGAGACTGCCCGACCAGGAATCGAATAGTTGGACAGCCTCCACACCTGCCTCGATCTGCTGCGAAAGATACTCGATCGTGCAGGCCGAGATGGCGGCGACGATCTCCTCGAACGCCGCCGGGTCGCGATAGGCGAAGCGCCGCGTCTCGCCCTGGTCCTTGCTGCCATGCCCCGCGACCATATAGGTCGCCACCGTCCACGGGCTTCCGGCGAAACCGAGGAACGTCGTCTCGGGCGGAAGCTGTGCTGCGACCAGGCGCACCGTCGCATACACCGGATCCAGGCGCTCAGGGACGCCCTGGAGCCCCGCCAGCGCATGATCGACCAGCGCAGGGGACAAAGCCGGCCCTTCGCCCACACCGAAGCTCAGCGCCTGTCCCAGCGCCGATGGCACCATCAGGATATCGGAGAAGAGGATCGCCCCGTCGAAGCCGAAGCGCTTGATCGGCTGGAGCGTCACTTCGGCTGCCGCTGCGCTGTCGTTGACCAAGGCGAGGAAGCCGCCCTTCTCAGCCCTGAGCGCGCGATACTCGGGCAGATACCGTCCCGCCTGGCGCATCAGCCAGAGCGGAGGACTGGCTGCACGCATACCCTTCAGCGTCGCGAGCAAAGGTTTCATTTCGGTCGGCACGATCGGTCTTTCCCCTTCCTACTTCTATAAGAGTCTAGAATCTTAAAAGGTTGAAGGTGTTGTTGGCACGTTGATAGCGGGGCTTATGCCGCCATCCCCGAAATGCCAACAGATTGACGCGCGCCGATCGACGCGCGCGCTCAGAGTCGCATTTCCTGTCCCCGTTATCCACAGGGTGTGGGTGGAACGCTTCCCTGTGCGGGCAATTGTGGACAGATCGCGGGTTGTGCACGGCCTTCGCTCGGCTTTGCGGACGGGCAAAGTTGCGCTAGCGCTTGCCCCCATGTTGTCCACAGTTCCGCCCCGCGGCGCCGTTTGATGCGGCTGCATCTCCATCTCCTGTCGGATTCGACCGGCGAGACGCTCGAGAACATCGCCAAGGCTGCGCTCGCGCAATATGACGATGTCGAGACGATCCGCCACTTCTGGCCGATGGTGCGGACCGAAGCGCATCTCGAGCGCATCCTGCAGGAGATCTCGCAGAATCCCGGGCTGGTGCTGTTCACTTTGGTCAATAGCGCGACGCGCCAGACGCTCGAAACGCGCTGCCGGGCGCTGGGCTTGCCTGCGGTAGCGCCGCTCGATGCGGTGACGCTCGCGCTGTCGGGGCTGCTCGGCCAGGCGGCAAAGGCCCGGCCGGGGCGGCAGCACGTGCTCGACGCGGCCTATTTCGCGCGCGTCGATGCGATCCAGTTCACCATCGCGCATGACGACGGCATTCTCGCCGAGGATTGGGAAGAGGCCGATATCGTGCTGGCCGGCGTGTCGCGCTCGTCGAAGACGCCGACGTCGATCTATCTCGCCAATCGCGGCTTCAAGACCGCCAATATCCCGATCGTGGTGGAAAGTCCGCCGCCCGAAAGCCTGTATGCGCTGAAGAACCCGATCGTCGTCGGGCTCACCACCAGCGCCGATCGGCTGATCCAGGTCCGCCGCAACCGCTTGCTGTCGCTCAACGAGATGACGACGACGGCCTATGTCGACCAGGAAGCGGTGACGCGCGAAGTGGCCTATGCGCGGCGGATGTTCGCCGACAATGGCTGGCCGGTGATCGACGTGACGCGCCGCTCGATCGAGGAAACCGCGGCGGCGATCATCGCCTTGGTCGGCGAATGCCGCGGCGTGACGAGTGGCGAGCCATGAAGGTCGTGCTCGCTTCGCAAAGCGCGTCGCGGCGCGCGATGTTGACTGCGGCGGGAGTGCCCTTCGTCGCGGTGTCGGCCGGGGTCGACGAAGAGTCGGCCAAGGCGGCGTTGCTCGGCGAGGGGCTGGCGGCGCGCGACATGGCCGATGCGCTCGCCGAGTTGAAGGCGATCAAGGTTTCGTCGGGCGATGGTCAGGCGCTGGTGCTCGGCTGCGATTCGGTGGTGGCGCTGGAAGACGGGTCGATGCTCGACAAGCCGCGCGACCGCGCGGAAGCGGCGGAGCATTTGCGGCGCTTGTCGGGCAAGCGCCACGAGCTGGTCAGCGCGGCGGTGATGGCCGAGGGCGGGCGCCCGGTATGGCGCGTGGTCGATCGCGCGAAAATGCATGTGCGACTTTTGTCCGACGTGTTCATCGAGCGCTATCTCGACCTCGAATGGCCCGAGATCGCAGGCTGCGTCGGCTGCTACCGGATCGAAGGGCCGGGCGCGCAATTGTTCAGCCGGGTCGAGGGAAGCCAGTTCACCGTGCTCGGCCTGCCCTTGCTGCCGGTGCTCGATTATCTGCGGGTGCGCGGGGTGATGGCGTCATGATGTTTGCCGAGGTGATCGGCGATCCGGTCAAGCATTCCAAATCGCCACTGATCCATAAATTCTGGATCGAAGGCCTCGCGCTCGAAGCCGACTATCGGTCGTGCCAAGTCGATTCCGACGGGCTCGCCGGCTATTTCGCAGCGCGTCAAGCCGATCCCGACTGGCGTGGGTGCAATGTCACCATCCCGCACAAGCTGGCGGTGTTCGATCATATCGCCGATCCTGGCAGCGTCCGCGACACGATCGGAGCGGCGAACACGGTGTTTCGGAACGAGGATGGCCGCTTCATCCTCACCAACACCGACGCCGCCGGTTTCTATGCGCCGATCGACCAGCTCGATCTTGCCCGCCAGTCGGTCGCGGTGATCGGCGCAGGGGGCGCGGCGCGCGCGGTTCTGTTCGCTTTGTCGCGTCTGGACGTCGGGCCAGTGACGATCCTAAACCGCAACGTGCTCAAGGCCGCGGCCTTGCTGTCGTCGTTCGGCCTGAAGGGCAAGGCACTCCCGCTCGATGCCAGGCTCCCGCCGGTTGCCTTGCTGGTCAATGCCAGCGCGCTCGGCATGGCGGGCCAGGCCCCGCTCGACCTCGATCTCGCGCCGCTGCCCGACGATGCGGTGGTGTATGACGTCGTCTATGCCCCGCTCGAGACGCCGTTGCTGGCGGCGGCGCGGGCGCGCGCGCTCGACACCGTCGATGGGCTCGACATGCTGATCGGGCAGGCAGCGCTTGCGTTCGAACTCTTCTTCGGCGTGGCGCCGCTGCGCGACGAGGCGAGCGATGATCGGCTGCGCGCGCTGCTGACGGCATGATTGCGCCCGGTCCGATCACGCTCGGCCTGACCGGCTCGATCGGAATGGGCAAATCGACCGTCGCCGCGATGTTCGCCGAGGCCGGGGTGCCCGTGTTCGATGCCGACGCCGCGGTGCATCGGCTCCAGGGGCCGGGCGGCCGCGTCGTCGCGGCGATCGAAGCGGCCTTTCCGGGGTCGACCGGTCCGCACGGCGTCGATCGCGCTCGACTCGGGGCGATGGTGTTGCAGGATCGCGCGGCGCTGCTGCGGCTGGAGGCGATCGTCCATCCCGCGGTCGGCGAGGCGCGCGCCGCCTTCCTCGCTATGCATGCCGGCGCGCCGATCGTGGTGTTCGACGTTCCGCTCCTGTTCGAAACGGGTGGCGAGTCGCGCGTCGACCGGGTCGTCGTCGTCTCCGCACCCGCCGACGTGCAGCGCGCGCGTGTTCTCGCCCGTCCTGGTATGACTCCGGAAAAATTCGACGCCATTCTCGCTAGGCAATTGCCCGATGCGGAAAAAACGGCGCGCGCGCACTTCGTCGTTCCGACAGGCGGGTCGCCGGATGCGACGCGCCGCGCGGTGCACGCCATCATCGCTTGCGTGACGGGGCACGACGTCCCACTATCCTAGGTCTATGCGCGAAATCGTCTTCGATACCGAAACCACCGGGTTCAGCTTTTCCGACGGCGACCGGATGGTCGAGATCGGCTGTCTCGAAATGGTCAACAAGGTCGAGACCGGGCGCACCTTCCACGCCTATTTCCACCCCGAACGCGCGATGCCGGCCGAGGCGCAGCGTGTCCACGGCCTGAGCGACGCGTTCCTCGCCGACAAGCCGCTGTTCGTGCAGCGCGTGGAGGATTTGCTCGATTTCATCGGTGACAGCCCGCTCGTCGCGCACAATGCCAGCTTCGACTTCGGCTTCCTCAATGGCGAACTGCAGCGATGCGGGCGCGCGACGGTCGGGCTGCACCGCATGGTCGACACCGTCGCGATGGCGCGGATGCGGCATCCCGGGGCGAAGCACAGCCTCGACGCCTTGTGCAACCGCTACGGTATCGATCGCAGCCATCGCACCGTCCACGGCGCCCTGCTCGACGCGCAATTGCTGTCGCAAGTCTATGTCGAGCTGACCGGTGGCCGCCAGATCGGACTGGGCCTGGTCGCCGAAATCGTCGAGGATAGCGGCCCCTCGGCACCGATCGTGCCGACCATCGTCCGCCCGCCGCGCGTCTTCGCGATCGCCGAGGACGAGCTGGCACGACACGCTTTCTTCATGAAGACCGTGGTCAATCCGTTGTGGGGGAGCGTTCCCGTGACGTGAGAGTTTGAGGGGGTCGAGGCGCCCGACAGGCGTCATCTACCGCCGGTGATCGTCACAGCGACACCGGCCCGTGCAAGGAGAATGCTCATGGATATTCGGGTTTCCGGCCATCAGGTCGAAACGGGCGAGGCGCTCAGGATCCATGTCGACGAGCGGCTCCAGGGCATCGCCACCAAATATTTCGCGCGCGCGATCGCAGCGCAGGTCACCTTCGGCAAGGGGCCGCACGACAACCGTTTTACCAGCGATATCGTCGCACACGTCATGCAGGGCCTGATCCTCAAGGCGCATGGCGACGCGACCGATGCGCACCTTGCCTTCGATGCGGCTGCCGCCAAGATCGAGACGCAGTTGCGCCGCTACATGCGTCGCCTGAAGGACCGCAATGCCGGCGTCGCCAATGCAATCGAGGCGCAGGCGGTCGCGGCCGCGGACAATGCCGGCTACACCTTGTTCCAGGAAAATACCGCCGAGGAAGAGGTCGAGGACTTCCCGCTGATCGTCGCCGAGACGCGAGTCGACGTGCCCGATGCGAGCGTGTCGGACGCGGTGATGATGCTCGATCTGCGCAACACGGCGGCGCTGCTGTTCCGCAACAGCATGTCGGGCACCTACAACATGGTCTATCGTCGCGGCGACGGGACGATCGGCTGGGTCGAGCCGCAGCGTCAATCGTAAGGTGTTGATGTCGCGGTGAAGGGCTCGCGCTTTCGCCGCCCCGCAATCGGCGCTATGGCCCGCTCGAAGCAACCGCTTAGGGCGGGCCTAGGGACGCATATGACTGATCTGCACGAGATACTCGCGCCCGATGCCGTATTGGAACGCGTCGGCGCCGGTACGCGCAAGGCTCTGTTCCAGCAGCTCGCGGCTGCCGCGGCCTCCGTGTATGCGCTGGATGCCGCAGCGGTCATCGAGGTCGTCGCGGCGCGCGAAAAGCTCGGCTCGACCGGCTTTGGCGGCGGCGTCGCGACTCCGCACGGCAAGCTTCCCGGGCTCGAGCGGGTATGCGGCGTGTTCGCCCGCTTGGTCCAGCCGATCGACTTCGACGCGGTCGATGATCTGCCGGTCGATATCGTCTTCCTGTTGCTCTCGCCGCCCGATGCGGGCGCCGCGCATCTCAAGGCGCTCGCGCGCGTGTCGCGTGCGTTGCGCGACGTGGCGTTCGTCGCGAAATTGCGCGGTGCCGGCTCGCGCGACGCTTTGATAGCCTTGCTCACCGCCGATCAAGCCCGTGACGCAGCCTGAGTCGGTCCCCGCCGGCGAAGCGGCGCATTTTCGCGCGCTCGAATCGCTGTATGCCGCGGCCCCGATTAATCACCTGTTCGAGTCGACGCTCGAGATTCCCGAGGCGGGGATCGCGCGGATCCACTTCGTCATCGACGAGCGCTTCTTCCACGCGGCGGGCGCGGCGCATGGCACGAGCTATTTCAAGATGCTCGACGATGCCGCATTCTATGCCGCCAATAGCCTGGTGACCGACCGCTTCCTGCTGACCACCGCCTATAATCTGTTGCTGACCAAGCCGCTGCGCAGCGGGCCGGTGGTGGCCGAAGGTCGCTGGATCTCGGGGCATCGTCGCGTCTTCGTCGCCGAAGCGCGATTGATCGACGCCGAGGGGGAGGAGGCGGCGCGCGGCACGGGGACCTTCATGCGCTCGCAAATTCCGCTCGCGAATTTGCCGGGATATCGCGCCGGATGAGCGGGTCGCTGCCGAGCGGAATCCTCGTCTCGGCGCTGCTCAAGCGAGTCAATGATGCTGGCGGGATGGGCATGGTGCGCGCCAAGGGCGATGCGGATTCGGGTGCCATCCTGTTGATATTGGACGAAGGCGGCGGATCTTCGCAATTGGTGGAGCGCGCGATCGGGCCGCTCGGCAAACCGGCGCTCGTCGCGACCGGACCGAGCGACCCGAGCGGCCACGAGGCCTATTGGCGGCGGCGACGCGCGCGCGACCCCGATCTGTGGGTGATCGAACTCGACATCCCGTCGGCAGAACGCTTCGCCGCAGAAACGATCCTCGATGGTTGACGCTTTCGTCACGCGCGGTGATAGCCCGACCCCTTAGTCAAGGCGTTGTGCCGTGCCGGGTGCGATCCGGGGTGGTTACGCAGTCGGGGGACTGTCCGGGTGGGCGACGATCATGTCGGCCCTAGCCGTGCACCAACCGCATTTTAGTCGTTTTCATGTCGTTTTCGAGCCGCGTCGCATCCATCGCGACGCTGACCCTTACCGTCGCTGCCCTCATCGGCTTCGGGACCCCTGGGTTCGCCCAGGAAATCAATCGTGCCATCAACGTGCAACCGGAGACTTCGGTTCCGCAGGCACCCCGGATGCTTCCCGCGATCGCCACCACCGAGTCGGCAGATCCCGAAGCGACCGATCCCCAGACCAATTCCGATGCACAGGGCAGCGATAGCGTCGCATACGGCACGCTCGACGCAGCGGTCGCTGCGCAGCCCGTCCCCGAGACGATGAGCGACGAGCTGCAATGCATGGCCGGCGCCGTCTATTTCGAAGCCAAGGGCGAGCCGCTCAGTGGCCAGCTGGCGGTCGCCGAAGTGATCCTCAATCGCTCCAAGTCGGGGCGCTTCCCCAAGGGCGTCTGCTCGGTCGTGACTCAGCCCGGGCAATTCTCGTTCGTCCGCGGCGGCCATGTCCCCGCGATCGCGCAGACCAAGCAATATCGCACCGCCGTGGCCGTCGCCCGCGTCGCGCTCGCCGATGCGTGGGACAGCCCCGCCACTGGCGCGATGTATTTCCACGCGCGCCGCGTCGCGCCGAGCTGGCATCGTGTCCAGGTCGCGGCGATCGGCAACCACCTCTTCTATCGGTGAGCCGATCGCGTCGAGTTTGACGCGTTCGTGGAATGTTCTTAAATCGGGAGAATGTTGCGACATCCTCCCGAGCGCCCTTCCGCCGAGTCCGCATCCGACGCCTGCGTCGATCATCCCGGCTCGCCATTGTGCGCGGCCGACGTCGCGCGCGGCACGACGCGGATGCTGCTGCGTCACGATCTTGTCGCGCTCGGCGAGGTTCCGCTGGACGGCAATCGCCGCGCGGATCTGATGGCAATCGATGTGCGGGGACAGATCGTGATCGTCGAGATCAAGGTCTCGCGCGCCGATCTGCTCGGTGACGGCAAGTGGACCGACTATCTCGGCTGCTGCGATCGCTATTATTGGGCGATCCCCGCCGGCTTCGACGCAAGCCCGCTCGACGGCGCGGCGTTCCTACCCGAGCGGACCGGAATCATCGTCGCCGACCGCTACGATGCGGTGATTGTGCGCGAGGCGCATATCACGCCGCTTTCCGCAAACACTCGCAAGCGCGCGACCTTGGCATTCGGGCGGCGCGCCGGACGTCGATTGATCGCGCTGACCGACCCGGAAGCGCAGGTTATGCCGTAAGCGCCGCTAACATTGTTCCACGTGGAGCAAATATTATAACTTCGGCCCGGAAACCGCGCGGCGCGCCTTTTTCGGGGTCGCATCGATCATCTGCCCGATCGTCGGAGAGCGCGCGTCCTGGTGCGCATAATCGCGCGCGGAGAAACCCTGCAAATGATCAGACTGGTCGGGGTCGGCACCGAGATCGAGCAAGTCGCGGACCAGGGTTGGGTCGCGCCGCTGGACGGCGATGATCAGCGGCGTCTCGCCGCTGCCATTGGCGAGATTGACGTTGCCCCCGCTCTTGGCGAGCGCATCGATCATTTCCTTGCGGCCGAGCCGCGCCGCCAGCAGGATGCCGGTCTCGCCCTTGTCGTCGCGCAAATTCGCGTCGGCGCCCTTCGACAGCAGATAGCTGAGATAGGCCATGTCGCCGCGCCGCACGACGATATGGATCGCGCCTTCGCCACTGCTGCGATCACGCGTATTGACCACCGTCACACCGGGCTTCTCGAGCGCGGCGATCACTTCGTCATTTTTCGAATCCTTGACCGACTGCAGGAATTTGTAGCCTTCGGACTGACCGAGCTGCGCGACGGCCGGCGCGATCGCCACGGCCAAAGGGGCGATGGCGAGCGCGGCGACGACGAGATTGGCGGCAATGTTGACGGCGAACGGAGCGGTGCGGAGGGTCATCGAAAACGTCCTGGCTGGGTCGAGCGACACGATCGGAAGGGGCGCAAAGCTTGCGTGGCTTCGCCTAACAGATCATGGCTGGCCACGCTATGAACCAGATTGCCCGCACGCTTACCGCGCTGCTGCTCGCCGCTTTGCCGATCGGGTGTAGCGGCCCTGCCACACCGCCGCGCGCCCCGCTCGATGGGGTCAAGATCGGCGCGCCGTTCGACTTGACCGATCAGGACGGCAAGCCACGCAGCGATCGTGATTTTGCCGGGCGGTATCGCATCATGTATTTCGGCTACACCTTCTGCCCCGACGTCTGCCCGACCGACATGCAGACGATCGGCGCGGGCCTTCGCCTGTTCGAGGCGCAGGACGCCAAGCGCGCGGCGAAGGTTGTGCCGATCTTCGTGACGGTGGATCCCAAGCGCGATACGCCGGCAGTGCTCAAGGCATTCGTGGCGGCGTTCCACCCGCGCATGGTCGGGCTCACCGGTTCGCCCGCGGCGATTGCCGCGCTCGCCAAGGCGTATGGTGTCGCGGTCGAGTTGGACAAGCCCAATGCCGAGGGCAATTATCTCGTCGCGCATGGCCGCTTCGCCTTCCTGATGGATCCGGCGGGGAAGCCGGTGGCTTTGCTGCCCGAAGACAAGGCGCCGAAGGATGTCGCCGCCGAGCTCGACCGGTGGGTGCGATGAGCGGTAAGTTCTGGGAAGAGCCGATCGACACGCTCGACCGCGGGCAGTGGGAAGCGCTGTGCGACGGCTGCGGCAAATGCTGCGTCCACAAGCTCGAGGATGAGGAAACGGGCGAGTTGCTGCCGACCAACGTTTCCTGTCGCTTGCTCGATCGCGCAACCGCGCAATGTTCGAATTACAAGCATCGCCACGCTTATGTCAGCGAATGCGTGCGGTTGAGCCGCGACAATGTCCGTACGATCGACTGGCTGCCGGCGACCTGCGCCTATCGGCTACGCGCCGCGAACGAACCGTTGTACGACTGGCATTATCTCGTCTCGGGCGACCGCGAAACGGTGCACCGCGCGGGGCAGTCGGTGCGCGGCTGGACGATCTCCGAAGACGATGCCGGCGACCTGGAATATCATCTGGTAGACCGCGAATTGTGAGCGCGGAGGTCGAGGTCGTGCGCAATGCGCGCGCGCGGCGTGCGCGGCTGTCGGTCGACAGCGCCACGGGGCGGGTTCGCCTCGTATTGCCGACTCGCGCACCGCTCAAGAAGGCGCTGACTTGGGCGGAAGGCAAAGCGGCCTGGATCGCCAAACAGCGCGCGCGCTTGCCGCACGCGAATCCGTTCGCACCCGGCGCGACCTTTCCCTTGGGCGACGACGTCGTGACGATCGCCTGGGATTCGACCGCCCCACGCACGATCAAGCGCGACGGCGATGTCTTGCGGTGCGGGGGGACGCTCGAGGGCCTGTCGCGGCGCGTCACGCTTTGGCTGAAGCGCGAGGCGTTGCAGGTGCTGAGCGCGGAGACGGCCGAATTCGCCATGCGCGCGGGCGTCACCGTCACCAAGGTCGCGATCGGCGATCCCAGGACGCGCTGGGGCAGCTGTGCGTCGAGCGGCACGATCCGCTATAGCTGGCGGCTGATCCTGATGCCGGCGTTCGTGCGGCGATCGACCGTCGCGCACGAAGTGGCGCACCGCGTGCATATGAATCACAGCGCGCAATTCTACCGCGTGGTCGAACTGCTCGATGAGCGCGACCCCGACGAATCGCGCCGCTGGCTTCGGGCCAACGGCGCCGCGATCCATTGGTTCGGGCGCGAGGCCTAACGCTCGTTTGGCGGGGGGGCCGGCACCGTAACCGAGCGATCCCGCGGCGCGCGCGTCGATGTCGGTGCCGGGCGCGGCGCGTCGCGACCGAGCACATGATCGAGCCAGCCCTGGTCGAGCTTCTGCCCGTCATCGGGGCGATCGTCCTGTGGCTGCGGGTCCGGGCGCTGGCTCCGCGGCTCGGTCGGACGCGGTGCAATCGGATTTCCGTCGGCATCGACTTGCTGATCGGCCGCGGGCGGGCGGGCGGAATCGACCGGATTGCCATTCTCGTCGACGAACAGGCCGTTATCGGCTTCGCCGAAATAGGATTCCTGGTCGGGCTCGAGCTGGAATTCGGGCAGCGTCACCTTGGTATCGAACTCCTCGACCGGCCGATTGGCGACAGCGGGCTTCATGAAGGCGGCAAAGGCGCGTGCCGGGGCGGTGCCGCCGTGCAGTCCGGCGATCGGCTTGGCATCGTCGCGGCCCATCCACACGCCCGTGGTTAGGCCACTCGAGAAGCCGAGGAACCAGCCGTCCTTGCTCGACGTCGTGGTGCCGGTCTTGCCCGCCACCGGGCGACCGATCTGCGCGGCCTTGCCGGTGCCGGTGTTGACCGTGGTCTGCAACAGGTCGGTCATCTCGGCGGCGACATAGGGCGCCACGAGCACATGGCTGGTGTCGACCGACTGAGCGTAGATCGTCTCGCCCGCCGCGGTGACCTTGGTGATACCATAGGGGGTGACCGCGACCCCTTTGTTGCCGACGCTGGCGAAGGCGCGCGTCATGTCGATCAGCCGCACTTCCGAACTGCCCAGCACCATCGACGGATGGGTGTTGACCGTGGTGGTGATGCCGAAGCGCCGCGCCATGTCGGCGACGGTGCCGAAGCCGACTTCCTGGCCGAGCTTGGCCGCGACGGTATTGACCGAATAGGCAAACGCCGTGCGCAGCGTCATCGCGCCGCTGTTATGGCGCGAATCGTTGCGCGGGCTCCACCCGTCGATCGTCACCGGCTCGTCGACCACCGAATCCTCGGGTTTGTGCCCGGCTTCGAGCGCGGCGAGGTAGACGAACAGCTTGAACGCCGATCCCGGCTGGCGCACCGCCTGCGTCGCGCGGTTGTAGATCGACGCGACATAATCTGTCCCGCCGACCATCGCCCTGACCGCGCCGTCGCGATCGATCGACAGC
>CAXTEO010000112.1:0-14000 GCA_964243205.1 uncultured Sphingomonas sp. | reverse complement strand
CGAGCGCATAGGGATTGCGCACCAGCCCGCCGACCGCGCTCCACCCGCTCATCGAATGAGTCGAGCGAATATTGGCCCATTCGGACAAATTGGTCTTACCGAGGATCACCGCGCCCTGCCTGCGCAAATTCGCCACCACAGGCGCGTCGCGCAGCGTGACATTGTCCTTCAGCGCCAGACTGCCCGCGGTGGTCGCGATCGGATCCCTGGTTTCGATATTGTCCTTGATCAGCACCGGTATGCCGTCGAGCGCGCCCAGCGGCCTGCCCGCCTTGCGTCGTGCATCGCTGGCGCGCGCTTCGGCGAGCGCATCGGGATTGGTCGCGATCACCGCGCGTAGCGTCGGCCCGGTGCGGTCCATCGCCGCAATCCGCGCGAGATAGGCCTGGGTGATCGCCGCGCTGCTCGTGCCGGCTGCGAGCATCGCTTGCAATTGCGCGATCGAACGCTCTTCGACCGGCGGCGCGATTTGCGCCGTCGCCGAGGTCGCGAGGCTGACGGCAAGCAACAGAGCGACGGCGAATGTGCGCATGAAGGTCCCCGGATCAACCGCATGGCGCGCGCCACGCTTTTGCAGATGATGCGGTACGGTCGCGCGCGCAGCAAGAGCCGTCTGGCGCGAAAGCGGCAGCGAACAGCGGCTCGATACGCCGGACATGAAAAGAGGTTGCCGATGCCCGGGCTACGGACATCGACAACCTCCTGACATGGTCAGCGGCCGGAAGCTCCAGCTCGGAGGACCATGCGAAACCGCGAAGCCGCGATCGCCGATGGCGTTGATTGGGGGAAGATACCCCCCGCCGGATGATCGCAGGGCTGGCCATGACGGCCGGCCCAAGGCCTAGCGGTGCGTCCTCCGAACGAACTGAACCGACCCCATTGCTGAACCATGAGACATCGGATCACCTCCTTTCGCTAGTTGAAACGGCGTGACCAGAACTGGTCACGACTCGTGTTTGAATCATATTTTCGCACAGAACAAGTCTTGTAATGTGCGGCGATTTCGACGATTCTCTTGGGCTGCCCGAAAGGGCGTCGGGCACGACTCCAGGTCCCGCCCGCGCGCCGTCAGCGGCGACAATCCTCGGTCACCCGCCCGACTTCGGCCCAGGCCGGCACCACCAGCGTCGGCATGCCGGCTTGCTCAACCAGAAAGCGCCCGCGACTGAACGCCATCGCGTCGAGCAACGGATCGCGCGGTGCCAGCGCCGCCGCGACATAAGCGGGCGTGCCGCCGGTCGGCTGCACGCTGAGGCTCCGCGCCAGGCTCGAGCTGCGCAGCGTCAGCGGCGCGACTGCGGTCCCCTGGCGCGACAGATACACCATGTCGGTCTGGCGGTCGCAGCGCAGCGTGAGCAAGGCGTCGGCGCCGGGCGTGCCGAACACGGCGATCGAGCCGCGCGCATCGACGCGATAGACCCAGTCGCCCGGCGTCACGGCCCAATCGCGCCAGTCGGCGGCTTGCGGCGCCGGCAGCGCGGGCACCGGGCGCGGTGTCGCGACCGGTGGTCGCGGCGCGGGCACGAGCTGCGGCGCGCTGACGCAGCCGGCGATCGCAAATAGCGGGGCAAGGAGCGGGGTAAGCGCGGCGAAGCGAACACGGGGAAAGCGCATGCGCTGCTCTATGCGCGATGCGACCGCGATGCTCAACCGCCAGCATCCTCGCACGGGGTCGAACGACGCGCCACGCGCGGCCGATCGTGCGCGATGCACGGAACTCTATTCCGCCTCGCGCCGTTACGCTTCCGACACGAAGGACGAGATCATGGCCCAGACGGAACCCACCCAGCTGCTGCTCCAGTCGAACAAGGCCGACGCGATGCCGGTGCGCAGCCGCGACGGCGACAAGATCGGCAGCCTGTTCACGCTGATGATCAACAAGCGCACCGGACACGCCCTCTACGCCGTGCTGACGATCGGCGGGTTTCTCGGCATGGGCCGCGCTTATTACCCGCTGCCCTTCTCGCTGCTGGCGTTCGACCCGGTCAACGACACCTATGTCGTGACGATCGACCGCCGCGTGCTGGAAGGCGGCCCGAGCTGGGCGGCGACAGCGCCCGAATTCGACCAGGCCTATGCCGACCGGGTGTCGAAATATTACGATGTGGCGGGCGAGGATCTGTCGCTGGGCTAAGCCGCGCGCGGAACGATGCGGTCGAGTGCACCGTTTAGGGCACGCTTGGCTTCGAGCAGTTCGTATTGCGTCTGGAGGCGGAGGAAGAATCCCTCAGACATCCGAAAATAGCGCGCCAGTCGCAGATCGAGATCGCCGCTGACTGCGCGCAGCCCTTCGATCACGGCATCAAGGTCGCTGGTGGAAACCTCAATCGCCTTAGCCAGCGTGGCCGAATCAAGCTGCAACGGCTCCATGAACTCACTGACCAGCATCTCGCCGGCATGCGGGTTATGGAGCCATTCCGGATTAGTGATAGTCTGCGATTTCGACACCGTCCGCGCCTCCGTTGCGCCAAACAAAACATATACGCCATTTCATGTTAATGGAAATGGAGTATTGGCCTTCCCGGTCATCCTTGAGAGCATGCAGACGGTTGCTCGGCGGGCTACGAAGGTCGTCGAGGAAGTCCGCAGCGTCGATCATTTTCAGGCGGATATAGGCTCGGTCCTGAATATCGGGTGCGAACCTGCGGCTGCGCTCACCTCGCCAGACGCGCTCTGTTTCCGTGTTAGCGAAGCTACGAATCATCGGGAGAACCTCGTCGCGTTGGGATAATCTAATTTAGCCCGGCGATGCTACCCATTGAATCGACTGAAGTTTACGGCGGACTCTTGTAGAAACCGTTTCTACAAGAGTCCGCTCACCGCGCCCTTCGACTGCTCCCCGCCATCCCAGCCCGCATCTTCTGGCTCTTCCCATAGCGCGTCTTGCGCGTCCCGGGCTTGCCCTCGTTCGACCGCCCCATCACCGGCGCCTTCTGCTGGTCGACCGGCAGCCCCAGCTCCTCCTGCTCCAGCTGCCGGATCTCGTCGCGCAACCGCCCGGCGGTCTCGAACTCCAGGTCCGCCGCCGCGGTGCGCATCTGCTTTTCCAGATCCTCGATATACGCGCGCAGATTGTGGCCGACCATGTGCGGCCGGTCCTCGTCGATCTCGATCGTGACCTGGTCGCGCTGCGACACGTCCTGGATGATGTCGCCGATGTTGCGGCGGATCGTCGTCGGCGTAATGCCGTGCTCGGCATTGTAGGCGAGCTGCTTCTCGCGCCTACGCCCGGTCTCGTTCATCGCGCGCTCCATCGAGCCGGTGACGCGATCGGCATAGAGGATCACGCGCCCGTCGACGTTGCGCGCCGCGCGGCCGATCGTCTGGATCAACGACGTCTCCGAACGCAGGAACCCTTCCTTGTCAGCATCGAGAATCGCCACCAGCCCGCATTCGGGAATATCGAGCCCCTCGCGCAGCAGGTTGATGCCGATCAGCACGTCGTACACGCCGAGCCGCAGATCGCGGATCAGCTCGATCCGCTCCAGCGTCTCGACGTCGCTGTGCATGTAGCGCACGCGCAGGCCCGCCTCGTGCATGAACTCGGTGAGATCCTCGGCCATGCGCTTGGTCAGCGTGGTCACCAAAGTGCGATAGCCGAGCTCGGCGGTCTTGCGCGCCTCGACGATCAGATCCTGCACCTGCTCCTCGACCGGCTTGATCTCGATCGGCGGGTCGATGAGGCCCGTGGGACGAATGACCTGCTCGGCGAACACGCCACCGGTCTGCTCCATCTCCCACGCGCCCGGCGTGGCCGAGACATAGGTGGTCTGCGGGCGCATCGCGTCCCATTCGTTGAAGCGCAACGGGCGGTTGTCGATCGCGCTCGGCAGGCGAAACCCATATTCCGCCAGCGTCAGTTTCCGGCGGTGATCGCCGCGCGACATGCCGTTGATCTGGCCGACGGTGACATGGCTCTCGTCGACGAACAGCAGAGAATTCTCGGGCAGATATTCGAACAGAGTGGGCGGCGGCTCGCCCGGCATCCGGCCGGTGAGGAAGCGCGAATAATTCTCGATCCCCGCGCACGACCCCGTCGCCGCGATCATCTCGAGATCGAAATTGGTGCGCTGCTCGAGCCGCTGCGCTTCGAGCAACTTGCCCTCGGGCACCAGTTCCTTGAGCCGCTCGGCGAGCTCGAACTTGATCGCTTCCATCGCCTGCTTGAGCGTCGGCCCGGGCGTGACGTAATGGCTGTTGGCATAGACGCGCACCGAATTGAGGCTGGCGATCTTCTTGCCGGTCAGCGGATCGAACTCGACGATCTCCTCGATCTCGTCGCCGAAGAAGGAGATGCGCCAGGCGGTGTCGTCATAATGCGACGGAAAGAGTTCCAGATTGTCGCCGCGCACGCGGAAATTGCCGCGCTGGAAGGCGGCGTCGTTGCGCTTGTACTGCAGCGCCACGAGCTTGCGCACGATCTCGCGCTGGTCGAAGGTCTGGCCCTTCTTGAGGTCGAAGATCATCGCCGAATAGGTCTCGACCGAGCCGATGCCGTACAGGCACGACACCGAGGCGACGATGATCACATCGTCGCGCTCCAACAGCGAACGGGTGGCGGAATGCCGCATCCGGTCGATCGCCTCGTTGGTCGAGCTTTCCTTTTCGATGTACGTGTCCGAGCGCGCGACATAGGCTTCGGGCTGATAATAATCGTAATAGGACACGAAATATTCGACCGCATTGTCGGGGAAGAACGACTTCATTTCCCCGTACAACTGCGCCGCGAGAATCTTGTTGGGCGCGAGGATCAGCGCGGGACGCTGCACCGCCTCGATCACCTTGGCCATGGTGAAGGTCTTGCCCGAGCCCGTCACACCCAACAGCACCTGGTCGCGCTCGCCGCTCTGCGTCTGCGCGACGAGTTCGGCGATCGCGGTCGGCTGGTCGCCTGCCGCGGTATAATCCGAGACGAGCTTGAACGGCTTGCCCCCTTCCGCCTTGGGCGGCCGCGCCGGGCGATGGGGTACGAAGCTCTGCCCGGTTTCGGGCTCGTCGAGACTGGTGCGAATCTGGATTGCCATATGGGTCCAATATGGGAAGGAACGTGCCGACAGACAACGCGCCCCGACACACGGTCGGTCCGCCTCGGGGAGATATTCCATGACCTTGCGCACAACGGCGACCGTGCTCGCTTTGCCGATCCTCGCGCTCGCCGCGTGCTCGCCCTCGGGCCCGATCAAGCGCCAGCCCGGCAGCTGGTCGCAGAAGGTCGAGATCGTCAAGCTCGAGGGCAAGGGCGCGACGCCCGAGACCAAGGCGCAGATGCAGAAGATGTTCGATTCGATGGCGGCGATGTCGGTCTGCCTGACCCCCGCCGCCGCCGCCAAGGAAGACTTCAGCAAGGCGATGGAGCAGATGGCCTCGCGCGGCCAGAACTGCACCTTCGACAAGAAGGACGTCACCGGCGGCACGATCAACGTCAGCGCGACGTGCAAGCAAGCCACTGGCGGCACGGTCAAGATGACGATCACCGGCACCAACAGCGCGACGGCGCAGGCCCTGACGATGCAGACCGAAGGCTATGATGCCGGCAGCGTCAAGCAGGGCACGATGCAGATGAAGATCACCTCGACTCGCTCGGGCGACTGCAAGCCCGGCGACATCACCCCGCCCGACGCGCCGGCGGCGACTGGGCCGGCGCCGGTGCCGCCCGCGGCCAAGCCATAAACGACGCGTCCCGGTCGCGCTCCGCGCGGCCGGTCACCGCACGCGGCGATATGCGACGCGCCACATCGTCCAGCCGATCAGCGCGGCGACCAGCGCCAGCAGCACGCTGGTCGCCGCCGCGCTGATCCAGCGGAACAGCAAGGTCTGCGCGTCGGTCGCCGGGACTGCGAACGCACCGAAGCCATAGGTCTGCCCGCCGAGGAACAGCGCGAAGCCGGCCAGCGCCCCCACGCCGGCCGCCATCCACGGGCCGCGCCGGCCGACCGCATGGCACAACAGCCAAACCGGCCCGCCGATCGCGACCGCCGCCATCACCGTGATCACCGCACCCAGCCCGAATCCGACCAGCATCGCGAGCGGATCGAACCCCGTGCCGATCGTGACCAGCACGGCGCCGAACACGCCGCCGACGCCACCGCCCGCGGCGAGCGCCCACCCAGCCCGGTCGAGCGACGCCTGATATCCCCGCACCGCCGCCTCCGCTGTCACGTCGCGATCCTCCCCGCGCGGCTTGGCATCGCCGCGTGCGGGGCCAGTCTAATCTCGTTACGAAACCGTATCAACTGCGCGCACGCTATGGCAGCGCTCGCGCCGTCGCGGGCAAAGCCCGCATCATCGCGACGCGCGCGGGCTAGGCCGGGCATGTCACAGGCTGCCGACCAAAGCGAGCACCACGCCGACCGCGACCAGCGCCAGCCCGGCGACCTCGCTCCGGCTGGTCTTCTCGCCGAGGTAGAAATGCGCGAACGCCATGGTGAAGGCGACTTCGATCTGCCCGACGATCCGCACCAGCGCGACCGGCGCCGAGGCGAACCCGGTGAACCAGCAGGCCGAGGCGACCGACGACATCAGCCCGATCTGGCCCGCCACGCGCCACTCAGCGAACACGCGCGCGACCTGGTCGCGTTCGCGCACGCAGACGTATGCGCCCTGTAGCACGGTCTGCGCGGCAACCGTCACCGCCAGCACGATCAGCGCGGCGCGAATATGGTCGGGGGTGCGCACTTCCTGCGTCGCCGCGCGGATGCCGATCGTCGTCAGCGCGAAGGCGAAGCCCGAGGCGATGCCGTAGCGCGCGGCCGGCTGCCCGAGCGCGCGGACGAACGCGAGCGGGCTCATGCGCTTGCCGCCGGTCGACAGCACCATTACGCCCGCGACGCCGAAGCCGATGCCGATCCAGGTCGACAGGCTGAGCCGGTCGCCGAGCAGCAGCACCGACAGCAACGCGCTCTGCACCGCCTCGGTCTTGGAATAGGCCGTGCCGACGACGAAGTTGCGCTCGCCGAACGCCATCAGCAGCAAATTGGTAGCGACGATCTGCGCGAGCCCGCCGCCGAGGCAGAAGGGCAGGAACCAGGCGCCGAGTGCTGGGAAGGGCGCGGGCGCGATCGCCCATTGATGGGCCGCGAACAAAAGGATCGCGAACGGCAGGCCGTAGAGATAGCGCACCAGACCCGCGGCATTGACCGACAGCGTCCGCGACACCCGCCGCTGCACCGCCGTCCGCCACGCCTGCAACGCGCCGCCGATGAGTGCGGCGGGGAGCCATAAGGGAGAACCGATCACTGCGCCGTGGCCCGATCGACCGACACATTCGTCAATAGCCAGCCTCTCTTTGATGGCGGAACGCGAGGACATACACGCCATCGTCCACCACATCGTGTCGATACAGCGCGACATAGCCTGTCGCGCCAAAGGCGATCACTAACTCCCGCAAATCCGGATCAAGCGCGAACGGTCGCCCGATTGCCGCATTGTGCTCGAGCAGCCGAAGCTGCCTGACGATTTCGGCGCCGGCGCGCTGGGCCGCCCGCGGGTTCTTGTCGGCGAGGAAGGTCCGGCAGCGCTCGATGCCGCGGACCGCGCGCTCCGTGACGATCAGTCGTGGCACTCGGGCGCCCCGCGCTCCTGCTCCGATCCCCAGCTTTCGAGCCAGGCCGTCGTTTCCTCTCCGGTAAGATGGCGCCCGGTTTCCTGATACGCCGTCCAGGACTCGAGTGCCTCTTGCCGGAAGCTTTCCCGAACTTCCTCGCGATCGATATATTCGCGGATCGCCTCGCGCATGATCCAGTGCGCCGAACGGTCGCGTTGTTGCGCGAGCGCCTGGATCCGGCCCTTCATTTCATCATCGATCTTCAGTGAAGTCGCCACCGCACCGCTCCCGCAGTCAAAGGTACTACCAAGTGCTATACGCGATTGGCAGTCGCCCGCCAATCGACTCGATCACACCAGCAACCCCTCGCGCGCGATCTTCTCCTTCCACACCAAGGGCGCCAGCTGGTGGACGTTCGCGCCGGTCGAATCGACCGCCACCGTCACCGGGAAATCCTCGACCTCGAACTCGTAGATCGCCTCCATCCCGAGATCGGCGAAGCCGACCACCTTCGATCCCTTGATCGCGCGCGCGACGAGATACGCCGCGCCGCCGACCGCCATCAGATAGGCGCTCTTGCCCTCGGCGATCGCCTTGGTCGCATCGGGGCCACGCTCGGCCTTGCCGACCATCGCGAGCAGGCCCTGGTCGAGCATCATGCGCGTGAACTTGTCCATCCGCGTCGCAGTGGTCGGACCCGCCGGCCCCACCACTTCCTCGCCGACCGGATCGACCGGGCCGACATAATAGATCACCCGGCCCTTGAACTCGACCGGCAGCGGCTCGCCCGCATCGAGCATGTCCTTGATCCTTTTGTGCGCGGCGTCGCGGCCGGTGAGCATCTTGCCGTTGAGCAGCAGCCGGTCGCCCTGCTTCCAGCCCTGCACCGTTTCGGGCGTGAGCGTGTCGAGATCGACGCGGATCGCCGCTTTGTCGGGCGTCCAGTTGACGTCGGGCCACTCATCCAGCTTGGGCGCTTCGAGGAACGAAGGCCCCGAGCCGTCGAGCACGAAATGCGCGTGGCGCGTCGCGGCGCAATTGGGGATCATCGCCACCGGCTTGCCCGCGGCATGGCACGGCGCGTCGAGGATTTTCACGTCCAGAATCGTGGAAAGGCCGCCCAGCCCCTGCGCGCCGATGCCGAGCGCATTGACCTTGTCGAAAATCTCGATCCGCAGCGCCTCGATATCGGTCTTTGCCCCGCGCGCCTTGAGCGGCCCCATGTCGATCGGCTCCATCAGCGCCTGCTTCGCCAGCAGCACGCAATGCTCGGCGGTGCCGCCGATGCCGATGCCGAGCATCCCCGGCGGGCACCAGCCGGCCCCCATCTGCGGCAGCATCTCGAGCACCCAGTCGACGATCGAATCGCTCGGGTTCATCATCTTGAACTTCGACTTGTTCTCGCTGCCGCCGCCCTTGGCCGCGACATCGACCGAAACGCGGTTGTCCGGCACCATCTCGACGTGCAGCACGCACGGCGTATTGTCCTTGGTGTTGCGGCGCGTGAACGCCGGGTCGGCCAGCACCGAGGCGCGCAACTTGTTCTCGGGGTTGAGGTACGCCAGCCGCACGCCCTGATCGACGATCTCCTGCAGCGAGCGCGTCGTCTCGTCGAAGCGACATTCCATGCCCCACTTCACGAACACGTTGACGATGCCGGTGTCCTGGCAGATCGGACGATGCCCCTCGGCGCACATCCGCGAATTGGTCAGGATCTGCGCGATCGCGTCCTTCGCCGCCGGGCCCTGCTCGGCCTCATACGCAGCGCCGAGCGCGCGAATATAGTCCATCGGATGATAGAAAGAGATGAATTGCAGCGCGTCGGCGACGCTCTCGATCAGATCGGCTTCGCGAATGATGGTCGTCATGGGATCTCCTGTGCGCGCGGCCTTAAAGCCATGTGGCGGCCGCGCCAAGCGGCGCACGCGCGCACCCCTCGCAAAATCCCCTACGCATTTATTTGCACGCCGCCCCACCGAACAAGGAGTTTGGAAAGGATCGTCCTTTAGGCAGAGGGACATGACCCTCCCTCATCTTCTCCGATCGATGTTCCCGATCGGCAGCGCGCGGCCGAGCATGACGGTCGAGTCGAGCGATCGGCTGGCGCGCCTGCTGGTCGATGAGTTCGAGGCGCATTCGAACGGCTGGTTCTGGCAGACCGATGCCGAGGGATGCCTGACCTATCTCTCCGCCAAGGTGGCGGACGAGCTCGACCAGCCCGGCGCGCCCGCGATCGGCCAGCCGCTGATCGCGGTGTTCCGCGTCGACAGCGTCTCGTCCGAGACCGAACGCACGCTCGGCTTCCACCTCGCGTCGCGGACGAGCTTTTCGAATTATTCGGTCCACCCCGCCAGCGTCGCCAAACTCGACCGCTGGTGGTCGATCTCGGGGCGGCCGGTGACCGACGAGCGCGGCGCGTTCGCCGGCTTCGTCGGCAGCGGCAGCGACTTGACCGAGAGCCGCCGCGCCGATGCCGAGATCACCCGGCTCGCCCTGTTCGACAGCCTCACCGGGCTCGCCAACCGCCAGCGCCTGCGCCTCTCGCTCGACCAGACGCTGAGCCCGGCCGGCCACGCGCACCGCGCCAGCGCCTTGCTCCTGCTCGATCTCGACCGGTTCAAGGCGGTCAACGACACGCTCGGCCACCAGACCGGGGACGCCCTGCTCAAGCAAGTCGCGCAGCGGCTGCAGCGCGCGATCGGCGATGCCGGATTGGTCGGGCGGCTCGGCGGCGACGAATTCCAGGTGATCCTGCCCAACCAGACCGACCGCGTATGGCTCGGCGACCTCGCGCGCCGCGTGATCTTCGATCTCTCGCAACCCTATACCATCAACGGCTCGGCGATCAGCATCGGCTGTTCGATCGGCATCGCGATCGCCCCCGAGGACGGGCATGACGCCGAGACTCTGGTGCGCAATGCCGATCTCGCGCTCTATGCCGCCAAGGGCGACGGACGCGGCATCCACCGCTTCTTTCGCGGCGAACTGCTCGCCGGCGCGCAAAGCCGCAAACAGCTCGAGGACGATCTGCGCGTGGCGCTCGCCGACAGCCAGTTCTTCATCGCCTATCAGCCGGTCGTCAGCACCCGCACCGAGCGGATCGTCGCCTACGAGGCGCTGCTGCGCTGGCAGCACCCGACGCGCGGGCTGATCAGCCCGACCGATTTCATCCCCGTCGCCGAGGAATGCGGGCTGATCGAAACGATCGGCGAATGGGTGCTGCGCACCGCCTGTATCGAGGCGGCAAGCTGGCCCGGCGACATTCGCGTCGCGGTCAACGTCTCGCCGATCCAGTTCGCCAACCCGGCGCTTCCGGCGCTGGTCACTTCGGCGCTCGCCAAATCGGGCATCGCGCCGCAGCAGCTCGAGCTCGAGATCACCGAAGGCGTGTTCGTCGACGAGACGTCGGCGACCGAGCGGATGTTCAAGACGCTCAAAGGGTGCGGCGTGCGGCTCGCGCTCGACGATTTCGGTACGGGCTATTCGTCGCTCGGCTATCTGAAGAAAGCGCCGTTCGACAAGATCAAGATCGACCAGAGCTTCGTGCGCGGCGCCGCGATCCCGGGCAATCGCAACGCCGCGATCATCAAGGCGATCGTCACGCTCGCCGACACGCTCGGCATGGAGACGACCGCCGAGGGCGTGGAAAATCACGACGAGATCGCGCTGATCCGCGCGCTCGGCTGCAGCCACATCCAGGGCTATGTCTATGGCAAGCCCGCCCGCGCCAGCGAAGTGCTGGAGCAACTCGCCACCGACGACGGCAAGGCGACCGCCAGCGGCCATCGCCTGAGCCGGTCCCCACGCACCGCGATGCTGCGCACTGCACGGATCCAGTCGGGCGACGTGATCGGCGAGGTCCGCATCCGCAACCTTTCCACCACCGGCGCGATGATCGACGGGATCGACGTCGAGGAGGGTGCGGGCGAACTCGACGTGTTGATCGAATTGCTCGACGACCAGATGTTCCCCGCCACGCTGCGCTGGGCAGCGGACGGCAAGGCCGGGCTGGAATTCGCCGAGGCCTTCAATTTGGAGCGCCTCGCCGCGGCGACGGCGGCGGCGCCGGTGCCGTTGCGCAAGGCGGGCTGAAGCCTCCCCTCCCTTCCAGGGAGGGGAGCGCAGATCTCAGCCCGCGCTGTTCCCCGTGACCGCAGGCGCAGCCGGTGCCGGTGCAGGCGGCGGCGCATCGGCATCATCCGGGCCGCCATCGGGACCACCATCGGGCCCGGCCCCGCGCGGCCCACCGGGACGCGGCCCATGGCGGAACCCGTCGCGTCCACCCGGCCCGCCATGCGGCGGCCCCATCGGCCGCAGCGCGGTCACCTTGCCATCGGCACCGACCAGGAACGAAGCGTGCAGCAGGCCACGTCCGTAATGCCCCTGCACGCTCACCACCTGGCCGGCGCTGACGAGGCCCGTGCCGTCGCCCTGCCGCCCGAGATCGACCAGCGCGCGGCCGCTGCCATCGGCCAGCACGACCATCGGCCCATACACTTCGGCGACCTTGCCGCGCACGCTCACCACGCTGCCGTCATCGGTCAGCGTCCTGATCGCGACGGGATTGACCGGCGCCATCTCGATCGACGGCGCGTTCAGATGCGCGATCGTCGCCCCGCCGCCGACCCCGACCGCGAGCAACGCCGCGCCGATCAGCGCGGTGCGGGCCGAGAGTTTGCGGGTCGGGCGACGCTGCGCCATGCTGTAGTCGGGGCCTTCGATTTGATCGGTCATGCGCTTCACTCCTACTGGGTTGATGCGCCCTTTTAGGCGAGTCGCCCGCCGCTGCGCTGAACCCGCAGGTTCAGCCTCGGTTTAGCCGTCCGGCCTAGCCAGGCCTGCAAAGGACACGAAGAATGCGCATTCTGCTGGTCGAGGACGACACCGCGCTCGCCGAGGGCATCGCCCGGGCGCTCCGTGCGGAAAACTTTGCGGTCGATATCGCCGCCAATGGCGAGGACGGCGCACATCTCGGCGATACCGGCAGCTATGACGCGGCGGTGCTCGATCTCGGCTTGCCGATCAAATCGGGCATCACCGTGCTCGAGGAATGGCGCGCCGCCGACCGCGTGCTGCCCGTGCTGATCCTCACCGCGCGCGACGGCTGGTCGGAAAAGGTCGCGGGGTTCCGCGCCGGCGCCGACGATTATCTGACCAAGCCGTTCCGCGTCGAGGAACTGGTGATGCGGCTGCGCGCCTTGGTGCGCCGGGCGGCGGGGCACGCCGCGTCGCGCATCGTTTGCGGCCCGCTCACCTTCGACGCGCAGACCGGCCAGGTCGAGCGCGACGGGTTGCCGCTGCGGCTGACCGCGCTCGAATGGCGCGTCTTCTCGACGCTGATGCTGCGCAAGGGGGTGGTGGTCGACCGGCTCGATCTGCTCGATCACATTTATGAAGGCGATTCGGATCCCGATTCGAACTCGCTCGAGGTGATCATCGGACGCTTGCGCAAGAAGATCGGCGCGGAGCGGATCGAGACGGTGCGCGGGCGCGGGTATCGCGTGGTGGAGGGGTGATTACGCAGCCTTTTCTTCTTCCCACTTCCCCGGCCTTCGCCGGGGAAGGAAAAGGAAAATGATCGGCAAGCTCCTCCCCCGCTCGCTCTACGGCCGCTTGCTCGCCACCGCCTTGCTCGCCACGCTCGCCGCGCTCGCCTTCGCCGCGGTGACGATCGGCGCGGTGCTCGATCGCTTCGTGATGCGCGGGCTCGACGACCGGCTCGACGCGCAGATCGCGGTGCTCGCCCAGGCCGTCCGCCCCAACGGCGCGGTCGACCGCAGCCGGCTGATCCTCGCCGCCCCGTATGATCGCGCGGACAGCGGCTGGGGCTGGCGGATCGACGCGCAGGGCCGGACGATCGCATCCCCCGCCGCACCCGATCTCGGCGCGATGCACGACGCCCCCGGGCCGCGCTTCGACCGGCCGCCGCCGGACGGCCCGTTCGGCCGCCACCACCGCGACGATCGCGCGCAAGCGCTCGACTGGCATGGCCGCGACGGCCCGCGCCACGCGCGCAGCCTGACACTCGCCACGCCCGCGGGCACGGTCCGTATCACGGCGTCCGCCCCGCGCGCGATCGTCGATCGTCCGTTGCGCGCGGCAATGGCGCCGTTGCTCGGTTCGCTGCTGCTGCTCGGGCTGGCGCTCGCCGTCGCGACCCTGGTCCAGCTGCGGATCGGCCTGCGCCCGCTGAAGACGATGCGCGACGGGCTCGCCGCGATCCGCGCCGGACGCGCCGACGCGCTCACCGAGGACCAGCCGACCGAACTCGTCCCGCTCGCGCACGAGATCAACGCCTTGCTCGCCGAAAACGCCGCCGCGCTCGCCAATGCCCGCGGGCATGTCGCCAATCTCGCGCACGGATTGAAGACGCCGCTCGCGACGCTCGCGCTGGCGCTGCCGCCGCACGACCCGGACGGGGCGCTCGGCGCGCAGGTCGCGCGGATCGACCAGGCGG
>CAXTEO010000111.1:0-14228 GCA_964243205.1 uncultured Sphingomonas sp. | reverse complement strand
ACGAGGTGGATGATGTTCTCGGTCAGGTCATGCTCGCCCGACGAGATGAAGATCTTGGTGCCGGTGATCGTATAGGAGCCGTCGCCCTGCGGCTCGGCGCGGGTGCGGATCAGGCCGAGATCGGTGCCGCACTGCGGCTCGGTCAGGTTCATCGTCCCGCCCCATTTGCCGCTGACCATGTTGGGGACGTACTTGGCCTTCTGCTCGTCCGAGCCCTTGGCGAGCAGCGCGGCGATCGCACCGTGCGTCAGGCCCGGGTACATCGCGAACGCCATGTTCGAGGAGATCATGAACTCCTGGAACGCGGTCGAGACGACATGCGGCATCGCCTGGCCGCCGAATTCCTCGGGCGCCGAGAGCGTGCCCCAGCCGGACTCGACGAACGCGTCATAAGCCTGCTTGAACCCCTTGGGCGTGGTGACCGTGCCGTCGTCGTGACGCGTGCAGCCTTCCTGGTCGCCCGAATGGTTGAGCGGGAACAGCACTTCGGCGACGAACTTGCCGCCTTCGTCGAGCACGGCATCGACCACGTCGGGGGTCGCGTTCTGGAAGCCGGGATGGTTCGCATATTGGTCGAGCCCGACGACGTGTTCGAGGATGAAGCGCACGTCGCGGACGGGGGGCGTATATTGGGGCATCAGGCTTCCTTGGGCTGAGTCTGTTCGACGAGTCCGATGAACTCGGTCAATTCGGCGATGGCGGCATCGATGTCGCGCTTCTGCGCGTCGAGCAGAGCGACGCGCTGGCGGCAGCGCTCGATCGTGATCGCACGCTGCGCGCGGCGACCGTCGCCGATGTCGTAAAGGTCGATCATCTCGCGGATTTCGGCGAGGCTGAAGCCGACGCGCTTGCCGCGCAGGATCCACGCAAGCCGCGCGCGGTCGCGCTGCGAATAGATCCGCGCGGTGCCGCGGCGCTCGGGGGCGATCAGGCCCTCGTCTTCATAGAATCGGAGCGCCCGCGCCGTGACGTCGAACTCCACCGACAAATCGGAAATGGAGAAGTGATCGCGCTCCGGGTGGCGATCGATCACGGCATAGGCAGGACCGCTGGGCATGCCGCTCAAATACGTGACGCTTACGTGAACGTCAAGCGAGCAAGTCGATGATCTTGTTTGCGAGATACACTTTCCCCGTTCGTTTCGAGCGAAGTCGAGAAACGGGCAAAGCGCGCTGCGCAGGGTTTCTCGACTTCGCTCGAAACGAACGGGTTAGAGGTCTATCCCCCACTCGCGCACAGCAGCCGGCCTTTGGCGTCGCGCAAGGTCGAGGCTTCGGAAACCGACTCGCTCAGCCGGCTCGCGTCGAGCGCTGCGACCGAGGCGCGCCCCATGCACACTTTCTGGCAAGCGTCGGGCACGCGCGCCGGAAAGACGATGCGATCGCCATCGAAACGCGCATCGAAGCTGCACTCGCCGTCGCCGTCGAGCGTGACGTGCAGTGTCTCGCCAACGCGGGTGACGGTGCCCGAACCGCCACAATTCTGCTGCTCGTCATAATCGACGAACACGCCGATGCGATATGCGGTCGCGCTCGGCACGATGCAGACGCGGTCGTTCTCGGTCGCATAGAGGCCGGCGATATCGGTGCTGGCGGGATCGGTGATGACCCCGGCCTGGATCGCGGCCGCTTCGAGGCCCTGCGGCGCGGGCGCGGTGGCGGCGGGCTTGGGATCGGCGCTGTGGCACGCGGCCAGCAGCAGCAGCAGCAGCGCGAGGAACGCCGGCCCCCTCACGGGAGCGGCGCCAGCCCGTCGCCTTCGATCCGGCGGTAGAAGCAACTCCGCTCGCCAGTGTGGCACGCGGGTCCGGCGGGATCGACGATCAGCCACACCGCATCCTGGTCGCAATCGATGCGGATATCGGTGACGTGGAGCACGTGGCCCGAAGTCTCGCCCTTCTTCCACAGCGTTCCCCGGCTGCGCGACCAGAAATGCGCTTCCCTGGTCTCGACCGTCAGCCGCAGCGCGTCGGCGTTCATATGCGCGAGCATCAACAGTTCGCCGGTGGTGCGGTCGGTCGCCACCGCGGTGATCAGGCCGGCGGCATCGTATTTCGGGTCCAGCACCAGGCCGGTTTCGCGGGGATCGGACATGGCGCCGGCTTAGCGACCTTCGCCCCACCCGTCACCCCAGCGGAGGCCGGGGTCGCGGGGTTCATTGTGCCGCCGTGCCCGCTTCCCGGCGGCCCCGGCCTTCGCCGGGGCGACGCTCAGTCCTTGCGAATCGCCTTTACCAGTTCCGGCTTGGTCATTTTCGAGCGTCCGGCGATGCCGATCTTGCGCGCTTCCTGCATCAGATCCGCCTTCGAACGATCGTCCAGTTCGCTCAAACGCGGCTTCAGCGAGCCAGCCGCCTTGGCATTGGCGATTCGAGCGGCCTTGCCCTTCGACGCACCGTCGCGGCGCAGATCCTCGTAAAGTTTGTCGTCCTTGACGCTCGGCCCGTGATCCGTCGCCATCGCAACCTCCTGCTATCGTGCCGTAAAAACGTTCGATGCGATCAAAACGCTCCACCCGATGTGACAAAAGCGCGACAAACCCGGAAGGCCTCCCTATATGCGCTCGGCAAGCGCTACCCCCGAAGGGCGATATGCTGACCACGAATCCTTTTGAAGACGACACGCTGCACGAAGAGTGCGGCATTTTCGGCATTTCCGGCGCGACCGATGCGGCGCGGCTGGTGGCGCTCGGGCTGCATGCGTTGCAGCATCGCGGCCAGGAGGCGGCCGGCATCACCAGCTTCGATGGGGTGGAATTCCACACCCATCGCGCAATGGGGCATGTCGCCGGCAATTTCGACCGCGAAGACATCATGGTCCCGTTGCGCGGCACCGTCGCCTGCGGCCATGTGCGGTACTCGACCACGGGCGAGACGGCGTTGCGCAACGTCCAGCCGCTGTATGCCGACCTCGCCTCGGGCGGCTTCGCGATCGCGCATAACGGCAACATTTCGAACGCGATGCGGTTGCGGCGCGATCTCGTCCGGCGCGGGTCAATCTTCCAGTCGACCAGCGACACCGAGACGATCATCCACCTGGTCGCCACGTCCAATTATCGCACCACGGTCGACAAGTTCATCGATGCGCTGAAGCGCGTCGAGGGCGCCTATTCGCTGATCGTGATGACCCCCGAGGGCATGATCGCCTGTCGCGATCCGCTCGGCATCCGTCCGCTGGTGATGGGCAAGATCGAGGGGCCGGATGGCGGCGCGATCATCTTCGCGTCCGAGACGGTGGCGCTCGACGTGGTCGGCGCGACCTTCGTCCGCTCGATCGATCCGGGCGAACTGGTGATGGTCAAGGGCACCGAGATCACCTCGCACCGCCCCTTCCCGCAGACCGCGGCGCGGCCGTGCATCTTCGAATACGTCTATTTCTCGCGCCCCGATTCGATCTCGGAGGACCGCAGCGTCTACACCGTGCGGAAAGCGATCGGCGCGCAGCTGGCGATCGAGAGCCCGGTCGATGCCGATCTGGTCATTCCAGTGCCCGATTCGGGGACGCCGGCCGCGCTCGGCTATGCCCAGCAATCGGGCATTCCGTTCGAGCTCGGCATCATCCGCTCGCATTATGTCGGGCGCACCTTCATCCAGCCGAGCGACAAGGTCCGCCATCTCGGCGTCAAGCTCAAGCACAACGCCAATCGCGCGCTGATCGCGGGCAAGAAGATCGTGCTGATCGACGATTCGATCGTGCGCGGGACGACCAGCCTCAAGATCGTCGAGATGATGCGCGAAGCCGGTGCGGCCGAAGTGCATATGCGAATCGCCAGCCCGCCGACGCGGCATTCGTGCTTCTACGGCGTCGATACGCCCGAGCGCGCGAAACTGCTCGCAGCGACCAAGAATCTCGAAGAGATGGCGACCTATATCAAGGCCGACAGCCTTGCCTTCGTCTCGATCGACGGCCTCTACAAGGCGCTCGGCGAGCCGCAGCGCAACGCGATCCGGCCGAGCCATTGCGACGCCTGCTTCACCGGCGATTATCCGACCAGCCTGACCGACCAGGACGACGTGTCGTCGGTCGACCAGTTCGCGCTGCTGGCGGAACGGGTGATCTGATCAATCACTAGCCCCTCCCCTTCAGGGGAGGGGTCGGGGTGGGGCCTCTCCGCGCGTTCGACGGTGCGTTGCAGGCACGGCCCCACCCCCAACCCCTCCCCTGAAGGGGAGGGGCTTTCAGGAGTCCCCGACATGACCGACAAGCCGCTCGCCGACCGAATCGCTCTCGTCACCGGCGCAAGCCGCGGGATCGGCGCCGCCACGGCGCTGGCGTTGGGCGCGGCCGGGGCGCATGTCGTGCTCACCGCACGCACCGTCGCAGGGCTGGAGACGGTCGAGAATGCGATCTTCGACGCGGGCGGCTCGGCGACGATCGCGCCGCTCAACCTGACCGAGACCGACAGCATCGCCCGTCTCGGCACCGCAATCGGCGAGCGCTGGCCGGCGCTCGACATCATGGTGCTCAACGCCGCGATGCTCGGGCAGCTCTCCGCGGTCCCGGCGATCGATCCCAAGGAACTGGCGCAAGTCCTGACGCTCAACGTCAGCGCACAGGCGGCGCTGATCGCGGCGTTCGACCCGATGCTGCGCAAATCCGCGCATGGCCGCGTGATCGGCCTGACGTCGAGCGTCGCGCGCAACCCGCGTGCCTATTGGGGGATGTACGGCGCATCCAAGGCGGCGTTCGAGACCTTGCTCGCGGCCTATGGCGACGAGATGGAGCTGATCAGCAAGGTCCGCACCGCGATCATCGACCCCGGCGCGACTCGTACCGCGATGCGCCACAAGGCCTATCCGGGCGAGGATCCCAAATCGGTCAAGGATCCGTCGGTGGTGGCCGACCGGATCGTCGCGCTGCTGATCGAGGATTTCGCGACCGGATATTTCGAGCGGGTCGGGTAACGACGCCGGTCATTGCTTCCTACACTTCCCCGGCGAAGGCCGGGGCCCAGGAGCGAACGGGGTCGTAACGGAGCGCAGCGCTGATACTATTGGCCGCCCTCTCCTCGGCCCCGGCCTTCGCCGGGGAAGAAAAGGGCGTGAAGCGCCCTACCCCCGCTTCACCAGCGTCACCTGCGCGACATCGATCCCGCCGCCGCGAAAGCCGCCTTCGCAATACATCAGATAATAACGCCACAAGTCTATGAAACCGCGGTCGAACTTTGTCGGCAGCCGCCCCGACGCGACCGCCGCGTCGAACGCCACCCGCCAGCGCCGCAGCGTCTCGGCATAATGCAGCCCGAAGGTGCGCGTGTCGCGCCATTCCAGCCCGTGCGCCTCCGCGACCGCACGAAATCGGCGCTCCGACAACAACATCCCGCCGGGAAAGATGAAGCGCTGGATGAAGTCGACATTGTCCGCATAGGCCTCGAAAATCGCGTCATCGATCGTGATGTACTGGAGCGCCGCGCGGCCGCCGGGCTTCAGCGCGCGCGCGATCGCTTCGAGATAGGCCGGCCAATAGTCCTGTCCCACCGCCTCGACCATCTCGATGCTGGCGACCGCATCATAGCGGCCGGTGACATCGCGATAATCAGTGCGCGAGACGGTGACGCCATCGAGCCCCGCGCTGGCGATGCGATCGTTGACCGCCAGTTCCTGCTCGGCCGACAGCGTGATCGCATCGAGCGCGAGCCCGCGCCGCGCCGCGGCCTCCGCAAACGCACCCCAGCCGCAGCCGACCTCGAGCACGCGATCCCCCGGCGCGACCGCCAACCGATCGAGGATCGCCTCGATCTTGGTCGCTTGCGCTGCTTCCAGGCTCTCCGCGCCCGACACCGGCTCGGCGAACAGCGCGCTCGAATACATCAGGCTCGGGTCGAGCCACAGCCGGTAGAAATCGTTGCCGAGATCATAGTGGAATTCGATGTTGCGGCGCGCACCGGTCCGCGAGTTGCGGCGGCGGCTGTTGCCCACGCGCCGCAGCAGCCGCATCACCCCGCCCGACCGCGCGGTACCGCCGAGCGTGACGCGGTTGCGCATGAACAGCGCGAACAGCTCGGTCGGATCGGGGCTGGTCCATTCGCCTTTGGCCCAGGCGACATACCAGCCGGCCGATCCGCCCGTCGCCAGCCGCACCAGCGCGCGCCAGCTGCGCAGATCGACCACCGCCGCCGGCCCCGGCGCCCGCCCGCCGAGCAGCCGCGACCGCCCGTCGGGCAGGTGCGCGGCAAGCGATCCTGCGACCAGACCGTTATCGATCCGGTCGAGCACGCGGTGGAAGAGTGTCGCAAAGGCCCCAAGCATGCGCGCCCCTCGCATCCAAACCCGCGCGCCGCAACGGGATTTTCAGCGCGCCTGGCGCGCCGCCGCCAATGCGCGCTCGCGCCCCTCGCGATGCCCGACGATCTTGGCCGGATACGCGCGGGGTCGGCAGCCGGCATCCTCCGGGTCGTGGATCGCCTCGCCCTTCACGGTCGCGAGTTCGGGTACCCATGCGCGGATGTAATCGCCCGCATCGAATTTGGGGCTCTGCACCAGCGGCGCCATGATCCGGCTGAACATGTTCGAATCGATGCCCGTCCCCGCGGTCCATTGCCAATTGACCGAATTCGATCCGTAATCGGCATCGACCAGGCAATCCCAGAACCAGCGCTCGCCCGCGCGCCAGTCGATCAGCAGATGCTTGATCAGGAAACTCGCGGTGATCATCCGCACGCGATTGTGCATCCAGCCGGTCGCCCAGAGCTGACGCATGCCGGCATCGACGATCGGATAGCCGGTGCGGCCCTGCTGCCACGCCGCGAGATCGGCCCTGGCCGCCGCGCCGGTGCGCCAGGGCAACGCATCGAGCGCCGGGCGCGCGTTTTTCGAGCCATAATCGGGATATTGCAGGATGATGGTCTGCGCATAATCGCGCCAGCCGATCTCGCCGAGAAAAGTATCGACCGACCCGCCGGCATCGGCGACCGCATGCCACACCTGCGCCGCCGACAGCTCGCCGAAGTGCAGATGCGGCGACAGGCGCGAACTGCCCTCGATCGAGGGCAGATTGCGCGTCTTTTCATAGGTCGCGGCGTGACCGACGAAGGCCTTGAGCCGCGCGTGCGCGCCCGTTTCGCCCGGCGTCCACTCCGGACCGAAGCCCGTCGCCCAATCGGGTCTGGTCGGCAACAACGCCCAATCGGCGAGCGAATCGCTCTTGGGCCAATGCGCCGGCGCTGGGATCTTTGCGGGTGCGCGCGCCGGATCGGGCGGCGGCAGCGTCGCCTTGAGCGCGCGCCAGAACGGCGTGAAGATCTTGTACTGCCCGCCCGCCCCGGTCGTGATCGACCCGGGCGGCGCGAGATAATTGCCGTCATGGCATTCCAGATCGAGCCGCTTCGCGACAGCACGCTCGGCATTGCGCCACCACGGCTCGAAGTGCCGGATCGCATGGACTCGCGTCGCGCCGGTCTCCTGCGCAAGCTTCGCGAGTTCTTCATCGCAGGCGCCGCGCCGCAGGATCAGTCGCGAGCCCTTCGCACGCAGCGCCGCATCGAGGCTGGCGAGGCTGTGGTGCAGCCACCAACGCGACGCCCCGCCCATCGCATAGTGTTTGGGCGTGGCGTCATCGAGCACATAGACCGGGATCACCGGGCCGTCGCCGATCGCGGCGAGCAAGGCAGGCTGGTCGGCGAGGCGCAGGTCGCGGCGTAGCCAGAGGAGAGTGGGCTTTCCCGTCACGGCAGAAGGCGCAGCGCGAAATTTTTAATCGCACAAAGGCGCAAAGGCACAAAGCAACTCATTTTTGGTAAGGGCTCACATAATTGTTAACCAGACGACGAACGCCGTCACGAAAAGTTTCCGCACCAAAATTCATGAGAATGCCGAGCGGCAGGTTCATCAGCCGAAGATATGTTATGACTTGCTTGGCATGAACGGGGGCATATTTCTCCGTCGATTTGAGTTCGATCAGCAATTGGCCCTCGACCAGGAGGTCAGCCCGAAACCCCTCCTCGAGGACTATTCCGTTAAACCGGATCGGCACAGATTTCTGGCGCTCCACCGACAACCCACGGTCGGCAAGGCTCCTTGCCAGGCACACCTCGTAAACCGACTCCAGCAGGCCGGGCCCGAGCGCCTCGTGCAACTTATAGCCGCAGTCGACCGCGACCCGAGCCAGCTTTTCAAGGGCGTCGCTCACTCGACCCTTCCTTTGCGCCTTTGCGCCTTTGTGCGCCTGCCCCTTCTTATGCCGTCGCCGGCAGGGCCGACAACGCTTTACTCTGATACACCCGCCCCAATGTCACGATAGCCCGCACATGCGCTGCGGCGAGCGCCATGACGTCGTCGCCATAGCCGCCGCCGACCGTGCTCGCGAGCGCGATCCCGCGGGTCGCGGCGGTCCGGGCGATGAAGGTGTCGCGCGCCACCAACCCCGCCGGGGTCAATGCCAGCCGCCCGAGCCGGTCGTCGGCGAGTGGATCGATCCCCGCCTGATACAGGATGAGATCGGGCCGGTACTCGTCGAGCAGCGGCAGCAGCGTCTCCGCCAACACGGCGAGATAGTCGGCATCCCCGGTCCCGTCGGGCAACGCCACGTCGAACGTCGAGCGGGCTTTCCGCGCCGGAAAGTTCTTCTCGGCATGAATCGAATAGGTCGCGATGCCCGGCCGCCCGGCGGTGAGCGCGGCGGTGCCGTCGCCCTGATGCACGTCGCAATCGACGATCAGCACGCGTGCTGCATCCCCTTCGTCCACCAGGCGCACCGCCGCCACGGCCAGATCGTTGAGCACGCAATAGCCCGCGCCCGTTGCGGCCAGCGCATGGTGGCTGCCGCCCGCGCTGTTGGCGGCGAAACCGCGCGCGAGCGCGAGCTTGGCCGCAAGCCATGTCCCGCCCGGCACCACCGCGGCGCGCGCCGCGACCGCCGGCGTCACCGCGAAGCCGATCCGCCGCTCCTTGTCGCGCGGCACGCGCGCTTCGAGCACTTCGGCGATATAATCGGGATCGTGCACCGCTTCGAGCCACTGCCGCGGCATCGCGTCGGGCACATGCCAGTCGATCTCCGCACCGTGCGCGCGGAGCAGGTCGCGAATCGCGGCATTCTTGCTGAGCTGGCTGGGATTGGTCGCCTGGCCCGCGGCGACATAGGCAGGATGATGGACGACCGCGATCATCCTCCCTAGGTAGGGACACCAACGGCATAGACCAACTGGAGAGCTGCGTGACCGAACCGTATGTGCGCCCCGACGTCGCAGGCTTCCTCGCGTTTCTCAACGCCTTGCCCGGCCCCAGGATGCATCAGCTCGAGGCCCCGGCGGCGCGCGCGACCTATGCCACGATGAAGGATATTGCCGATCCGCCGGTGGGCGAGCTCGCAACGATCACCGACCTCGCGATCCCCGGCTCCGCCGGCGACATTCCGGCGCGGCTGTTCGACGTCCAGGCCAGCCGCGCGCCCGGCCCGCTGGTCGTGTTCTTCCACGGCGGCGGGTTCGTGATCGGCGATCTCGACACGCATGCCAGCTTCTGCGCCGAGGCGTCGCGCACGCTCGATCTGCCGGTGCTGGCGGTCGATTACCGGCTCGCGCCCGAGCATCCCTGGCCCGCCGCGCCCGACGATTGCGAGGCAGCCGCGCGCTGGGCTTCGGGCAGTCCGCAGGCTCTGGCGCGCACCGTCACCAGCCTGATCGTGTGCGGCGACAGCGCCGGCGGCAATCTGGCGATCGTCACTGCGATGGCGCTGCGCGACGCGCCCGCCGCGGTGCCGGTGATCGCGCAGCTGCCCTTCTACCCAGCGACCGACACCAGCCGTGAATATCCGTCTTACGCCGCGTTCGCCGACGGGTTCCTGCTGACGCGCGACAGCATGGAATGGTTCAATGCCGCCTATCGCGCCGAGGCGGACCACATCCGTGCCTCGCCGCTCACCGGCGACCTCGCCGGCATGCCGCCGGCGGTGGTGGTGACCGCGAGTCTCGACCCGATCCGCGACCAGGGCCGCGCCTATGCCGCCGCGCTGGCGCAAGCCGGCGTGCCCGTGGTGTTCCGCGAGGCGGTGGGGAACATCCACGGCTTCATCACGCTGCGCAAGGCGATCGGCTCGTCGGTCGGCGACGTAGCGGACGCGCTCGCGGCAGCGAAGGGGCTGATCGCCGAAGCCGAGCGGCAGCGCGTAACGGCGCAAACCACCTCCTGATCCTGCCCCGCTTTGCGCGGGAGGATTTAAAAAGGACTTCCATGACCGACTCCAACACCCTGCCCTACCGCCCCTGCGCCGGCATCATGCTGCTCAACACCGAGGGCCTGGTGTTCGTCGGCCAGCGCATCGATGCCGAAGTCGAGGCCTGGCAGATGCCGCAGGGCGGGATCGACGACGGCGAAGACGCCGAGGCGACCGCGATCCGCGAACTGGGCGAGGAAACCGGCATCGCGCCCGAGCATGTCGCGCTGGTCGCCGTGGCGCCCGACGAATTGTTCTACGATTTGCCCGACGAACTCGTCGGCAAGGTGTGGAAGGGCAAATGGCGCGGTCAGCGGCAACGCTGGTTCCTGTATCGCTTCCTCGGCAGCGACGCCGATATCGACATCGCCACCGCGCATCCCGAGTTCAAGAGCTGGCAGTGGGTGCGCCCGGAGACGCTCCCGCAGATCATCGTCCCGTTCAAGAAAGCGCTGTACGAACAGGTTCTTGCAGCGTTCGCTTCGCATCTGCGCTGAACGCGGCTCCGTGCGCGACGGATTCGACTTTCGCGGGCGCGGCGCTGGGTCCGGGGGCGGGCGCTTTCGCCGCTGGAGCCGGCCGCACAGACTCGCTACACCCCTGCAATGACGGGGATGACGGATATCGAGCGCGCGGCAGTGGCGCACGCAATGGCGGCGCCGATGCTGGCACAGGTCGAGGCCTGGGCGGCGGTCAACAGCGGCACGCGCAACCTGGCCGGGCTCGCGCGCGTGGCCGACCTGTTGATCGACGCGTTCGGGGTGTTGCCGGGCGAAATCGCCCTGGTCGCCGGCGATGCCGCGCAGAGCGTCGCCGCGGATGGCACCGTCACCACGCTCGACCATGGCAAGCACCTCCATCTGATCGTACGGCCCGAGGCGCCGGTGCAACTCCTGCTCACCGGCCACATGGACACCGTCTATCCGGTCGACCACCCGTTCCAGACGCTCACGCGGCGCGACGACGGCACGCTGGGCGGGCCCGGCGTCGCCGACATGAAAAGCGGGCTTGCGGTGATGCTCGCCGCGCTCGTCGCGCTCGAGGCGAGCCCGCTCGCCGCGCGGATCGGCTATGAGGTGATCGTCAATTCCGACGAGGAGACCGGCTCCTTCTCCTCCTCCGCGCTGATCGCGCGCGCCGCGCGCGGCAAGGTGGCGGCGCTGACCTACGAACCGGCGCTGCCCGACGGCACGCTCGCCGGTGCGCGCGGCGGAACGGGCAATTTCTCGATCGTCGTGACCGGCAGGAGCGCGCATGCCGGCCGCAACCCCGAGGAAGGGCGCAACGCGATCGTCGCGGCGTCCGACCTGGCGGTGCGGCTCTTCGCGATCCGCTCGCCCGCTCTGGCGGTGAATCCGGCGCGGATCGAGGGCGGCGGGCCCAACAACGTCGTGCCCGACCATGCCGTGCTGCGGATCAACTTCCGCCCCGCCGACCAAACCGAGATCGCGCGCGCGCAAGCCGCGCTCGACCGCGTGACCACCGAAATCGCCGCGTTGCACGACGTCGCGATCACCGTCCATGGCAGCTTCAACCGCCCGCCCAAGCCGATCGACCCCGGCGCCGCGAAACTGTTCGCCTTGGTCAGGGAGGTCGGCGCCGATCTCGGGCTTGACATCGCCTGGCGTGCGACCGGCGGCGTGTGCGACGGCAACACGATCGCGGCGTGCGGCGTGCCGGTAGTCGACACGATGGGCGCGCGCGGCGGTGCGATCCATTCGCCGGACGAATATCTGATCGTCGAGTCGTTGCCCGAGCGCGCCGCTCTGTCCGCGCTCACGATCCTGCGCCTTGCCCGAAGAGGAAGCCTGTGACCCCCGCCACCCATGTGATCCGCGCCGCACGCGACAGCGATCTCCAGCCGCTCTACGAAATGGCCAAGCTGACCGGCGGCGGCTTCACCAATCTGCCGCCCGACCGCACCGCCCTGACCGCCAAGCTCGAGCGCAGCGCGACTGCTTTCGCGCGCACCGACGACAGCAAGGCCGACGATCTGTTCGTGCTGGTGCTCGAGAATGTCGCGACCGGCGAAGTGCGCGGCACGTGCCAGATCTTCACCCATGTCGGGCAGAATTACCCGTTCTACAGCTACCGGCTCGGCACGCTGACGCAGCACAGCAAGGAACTCGGCCGCACCTTCCGCGCCGACATGCTCGGTCTCACCACCGATCTCGAAGGCTGTAGCGAGGTCGGCGGGCTGTTCCTTCATCCGGGCGAACGCGCCGGCGGGCTCGGCATGCTGCTCGCCCGCGCGCGCTACCTCTTCATCGCGAAGCACCGCGCGCGCTTTGCCGACCGGATTCTCGCCGAATTGCGCGGCATCATCGACGAGGCGGGCGGCTCGCCATTCTGGGACGGTCTGGCCGGGCGGTTCTTCGGCATGAATTTCCAGGATGCCGACCAGTTCAACGCGGTGCGCGGGCACCAGTTCATCGCCGACCTCTTCCCCAAACATCCGGTCTATATCGCGATGCTGCCGGAAAGTGCGCGCGCGGTGATCGGCTTGCCCCACCCCTCGGGTCGCGCGGCGATGCGGATGCTCGAGAATGAAGGCTTCGCGTACGAAAACTATGTCGACATCTTCGACGGCGGCCCGACCATGATCGCCAAGACCGATCAGGTCCGCACGGTGCGCGATGCCAAGGACTCGGTTGTCGTCGCGATCGACCGGGATGGCGGCGAGGCGGCGTTGATCGCGCATGGCCGCCTGGCGGCGTTCCGCTGCGCTTATGGCCAGGTCCGCGCCTGTGCCGGTGGGGTCGTGCTCAGCCGCCATGCGGCCGATGCGCTGGAGGTGGGCGAGGACGCGGTCGTCAGCCACGTCGCGCGGAGCTGAGCCACCGCAATGTCGGGTTAATTTACAAGTAACCATCTTCCTTAACGCCAAACGACGCGAAACCGGGATTGGCCCGGCGCTTGCTTAACCTCTGGCATGTGGACAAAATTTTCCCGGCTGTTCGTCATCAAGAACAAGTTCGAAGCCTTTGCGGTGATCTACGCGCTGGCGCTCGGGGCGGTGGAGCGCGGCGTGCACTATTTGCAGCAATATCCCGGCTACGAAGGCTGGCTGCTGTTCGCGGTGTGCCCGATCGCGGTGTTCATGGGCGGCGTGCGGATCCTCGATTCGGTCGAGCGCAACGCGGTTTCGTGACCTGGCTTTAGGCGGCAACAGGATAAGTTGATCGCACGCGCGCGTTTCTGCACTATCTGCGCTGCAGCATGACCGTCGCCCTCACCCATCTCCAGCGGCTCGAAGCCGAAAGCATCCACATCCTGCGCGAAGTCGTCGCCGAGGCCGAACGTCCGGTGATGCTCTATTCGGTCGGCAAGGATTCGGCGGTAATGCTGCACCTCGCCAAGAAGGCGTTCTTTCCCGGCAAGCCGCCCTTCCCGCTGCTGCACGTCGATACGACCTGGAAATTCCGTGCGATGTACGATCTGCGCGACCGCGCCGCCGCCGATGCCGGGATGGAACTGATCGTCCACACCAATCCCGAAGCGCAAGCGCAGGGGATCAACCCGTTCGACCATGGCAGCCGCCACACCGACATGTGGAAGACCGAAGGTCTCAAGCAGGCGCTGACGCAAGGCGGCTATGACGTCGCGTTCGGCGGCGCACGCCGTGACGAGGAGAAATCGCGCGCGAAAGAGCGCATCTTCAGCTTCCGCTCGGCGAGCCAGCGCTGGGACCCCAAGGCGCAGCGGCCCGAATTGTGGCACCTCTACAATGCGAAGAAGGCCAAGGGCGAAAGCATCCGCGTCTTCCCGCTGTCGAACTGGACCGAGCTCGACATCTGGCAATATATCCTCGCCGAGGGGATCGAGATCGTCCCGCTCTACCTCGCCGCGCCGCGCCCGACGGTGGAGCGCGACGGGATGCTGCTGATGGTCGACGACGGCCGCTTCCGGCTGGAGCCCGGTGAAGAGCCGGTCGAGCGCTCGATCCGCTTCCGCACGCTCGGCTGCTATCCGCTGACCGGCGCGGTGGAGAGCGCGGCGGCGACCTTGCCGGAGGTGGTGCAGGAGATGCTGCTGACCACCACCAGCGAACGCCAGGGCCGCGCGATCGACCACGACCAGG
>CAXTEO010000110.1:0-14266 GCA_964243205.1 uncultured Sphingomonas sp. | reverse complement strand
GCTTTGAATCAGAGATTACGCCGTTTGGGAATCCACTATGTCAACACGACCTAGGCGGCTGAGCTTGCCCTGAGTGAACAATGCGTCGCAATTTGGTAACGCCGCAGCGGCGTGGCGAAAGTCGAAAATATCGTTTGGCTTAAAGCGCCGGTCTTTCTCGGCGCGGATCCGCGCATGAATCCGGCTGATTATGAAAGCATGGGCGAAAGCTCTTTTCGAACGGCTGCTATTCGTTGAAGCTCATATCGGCAGGTCAACCATGATCTCCGGAAGCTCAACGGTGAGCCCGAGGAATTGCGCATGGAAGCGACTTTCGCGGCCGCCCTCTCGGTCCTCGACACAGCGTCTGCATTTTCAAGACTTTCGCAGTTCGCTGGTTGGGAGGGCCTCTTACCCTTGCAAGATCTCGCGCTGGCGATGGCGGACCTTGGTAAAAGCAATACGCCTTCGATGCTGATGCCTAGGGTTGGGCTCGGGCTCGGGCTCGGGCTCGGCGGGAACACGCACGATAAAAACTATGTCGAAAAAGCGGGTTGTTGCTGGCGTCGCGGCGCTAAAGGCGTATGGAATGGATCAGAGGCCCGCCGCAACCATTGCTGCTCGTGAATTCGCCAATCCGGCGCTCCAAGCGGCGACAAGGCGCTGCGCCGCAATCTGACGCAGCGGGCAGCGCTAGGGATGCGCCATCCCGAAAGTCGAAAGGCGTTTGGCAACATCGTGGTTCCCGCATCGCTTCATGCGGCCTGTTTGCCCACGGCAGACGTGCCTGTCACAAACTCTCACGGGGTATCCAGCCATCGGCTCTTAAGAACCTGAAATTAAGTAATATATCGACCATGCGGTGCAAGCCGTTACCACACCACTACCATATGCTGTCGCGAACAGCCGCGAATTCCGGCGAATGGTAGCGGCCTTCACGTCGGGTCCGGGTGAGGCCGCGTCTCCACGTGCGCCGGTTACAGAAGTCGCGGTTCGGTCTCTCGAAAGACTGGTCGCCCTTCCGCAATGTTTATGAGCGCTGGGAACGCATAGATCGACGCGGTGCGTCCGCCACCTTCTCTAATTCGCCGGATGCGCCCAGCGGCTTCCAATTGACGAAGCATGTTGTTCGCGGTGACGCGGTTATTGAACCCGGCGGTTTCTGCAAACGCCGTCGCGGATATGATTGGCCGAGTGAAAAACGCATCCACCGCGGCCATCGCGTATTGCGAGTGCGTGACCTCGACGAACTCCCTTCGAGCCTCCTCGTAAAGGTCGCGAATGCTTTTCACCTTTGCCAAATTGGCTTCGGCTTGTTCGATCATGCCTTCCAAGAAAAACTTGATCCAGCCGTGCCAATCCTGCCGATCGGTGATCGCTAACAAACGATCATAATACTCTTCCCGATGGGCTTCGAGATATTCCGACATGTAAAACATGGGTCGAGAAAGAGCGTGGCGCTGGTGAAGAACAAGCGGGATGAGCATGCGCCCAATCCGGCCGTTCCCATCCTTGAATGGATGCAATATCTCGAATTGCGCGTGGGCGATCGAGGTCTGCAGCACGGGATCCTCCGTCGTGAGCGCGATGTAGGATTGCCATCGGTCTAGCGCGTCAGCCAAGACGAGTGGGTTGGGCGGCACAAATCTGGCGCGGTCGATCGAGTCTCCCCTTCGGCCGATCCAGTTCTGATCGCTTCGAAACATGCCTGGGGTCTTATCCCGACCGCGAACGCCCTGCAGCAAGCGCTGGTGCACCTCCCTAATCAAAGAGAGGGTGATTGGACGATTGGGCAATGCTGCTTCGGTGATCGTGACCGCCGACCGATAATTTGTGATTTCCTCGATGTCGCCGCGACGCGTTTCCGAGGTGATGAGGCCCGCCTCAGCCTCAAGCACTTCGTCCAAGGTGGCTTGAGTACCTTCAATTTTGGAGGACAGCACCGCTTCGTTCGCCGTAATCGGTGAGAGCAGGATACCTGGATTAGGTAGCGTCTGGAGCATGCCATCGTATCGCGCGAGGGATGCGTTAGCCCGTCCGACGAGGGGCAGGACCTCTCTCCACGGTAGGTTGGTGATCGGCAGGTCATCCGGTATACACGGCGTAAGCATGGCGCAGCTCCCATACGCTTAAGGGTGTTTGTGATAGCTAGTGCGCCAATCCACTTTACACAACGCGACTTGTGATAAGCGGCCTTTCCGTTGCGTTGTTAATGATTCCTCGCGGGCCTCTTGGCCTTCCACGAATCACATCGCCTAAACCCTGCTTATCGAAAACAGCGTTACCGAACGTCAAAAAGGGGTACAGCTTACATAAGCTGCCACTATCGGCCACTGTCATCAGCCGACGAGTACTCCCTAAAAAGGAGCCCCGCCCCTGAAGTGATGAGCATCTTTTAAACGATCGCCTCGCTGGCATCACCGCCACGCAGGGTCCTTGCAATTGTGGCTGTCGGAAAAGACGGCCGGTACACGCTCTTTTTCCCCAGATCAGCTTGCCGGCGCGCCTCGGATTTTCATGGAACTGGCGGTTCCTCTCGGCAAAATAGCCGTCGATTGCGGCCTTGGTGTCGTCGAGAGATGCATAATCGCTATTGTGGATGACAGCACGTGCCATCCCGCTGAAGATCGACTCGATCACGTTGAGGAACCGAGCGCCGGCCGGTAACGGCGCTGTCTCGATCCGTGGTTTCAGCATCATCACAGCCGTCTCGTTGTGCTCGTCGATGCGCTTACGAAGTCTCTTGGAGACATGCCCAGATGCTGCGTCCCGGGAAAGGTAGATGGTTCGGCGGTTGAGCCCTTACCGTTCAGCCAGGAGGACGTCGTACTAAGCCGAAAGCGTGCCGAGACGATCTTGATGAACGTAGCGCTCACGGTGCTGCACGCTGCATCCTATCGGCCTAAACCGGAGCCGATCGCCACCACCGACGTCCGCCTCGCGCTGCGCGTTCTATATCCATACCTGCGCGATCAAGCGCCGCTGCGCCAATTTTGGGAGCACGCCGCGTCGGACCGGTTCCACGCCTGGGAGAGCTGCCGCACCGAATTTCTGGTGATCGCCGCGACGTTGGTGGATCGAGGGTATGCGGTCGACGCCGAGTTTCGATGATCGTGCAACGGCGGGGTCTGATTCTAGTCGTTCGATTGCGCTCGCGATGGAGTGAGTTTAGCAGGTCACATGCGTGCCCTATCACGATCCAAACCGATCCCTGCAGCCATCGGGACTATCTTTGGCGGATTATGGGCGTTTCTCGCCGCAATGGCCCTTCCGTCGCCCTGGCACCTTCCCATGGCGACAATCGCGGCACTAGTAACAATGCTTTTGATTGTCCGGCTGTGGCGGATGAAGTCACTGTCCTCGACTTCGAGGCCGCGTCTATTCAGCATGAGAGCGTACCAGATTGCGGTCGTGGCGGAGGTTTTTGCGATCTACGCGGCCTCGGCCGTGTTGCCGCGTTTCGGATTGCAGGGATTTTTCATTCAGATCGTCGGCATTATCGTTGGGCTGCACTTCATAGGCCTTTGGGCTGCGACGCGCTCCGAAAGGTTTTTAGGCATTGCTGCCGGCATGTGCATCATATCCGCAGTGGCAATACCCCTGCCTGTGGGCGCGCATCTCGCCAATCTACGAGACGTTTTCACCGGGTTCGGTAATGCGCTTGTCCTTTGGATAGGGGCAAGTCGTTCTCCCTAGGACGACTTGGAACGTGAAGAATGCTTGCACCGAGTCAAATGGCAATTCTTAAGCGACCGGAAGCTCTGTACTTAGCAGCCAGCTTTCCTATTTCTCATCCCGCCGCGTCGGAAACGCCGGCACGCGCACCGTCATCCTATCGGCCGGGACGGCTGCTGCAGCGCCACCACGTTGTCATAGCTGCCACGCAACCAGCGCACGTGGTCAGCGGGCTTCAGGACGGTGATCATCGCCTTGGGGTGGATCGAGGCAACGAGCTCGTTCGCGTCGCACGTCGCTGCGGTGCCGTCCTTGATAGCAGCAGTGCGTTGCGTGAAGCCAGCGATGGCGAATAGTGTATGGTAGGTCACCGCGAACCCAATCTCGCTATTCTTGCTTTTTATCGCTGCCAAAGTCGAGGAGCAGAATGGTTGGGCCGCCGCGCAGATACCACTAGGGCCCGACGTTGCCGTCGGGCCCTTTGAAGCGATTCGAGCGAATCAGAACTTGGGCAACTTGACCCGAGCGCCGGCGAAGAAGAAACGTCCGACGGACTCGACCGGGTAGGACGCTTGGCCAAGATCCGGCTTCTGGTCGGCGACATTGTTGACGCCACCATAGAATTGGAAGTTCTTTGTCACATCCACGCTGGCATAGATGTCGTGTACCCAACGATCCTTTAGAAACGCATATTGCGGATCGATATAATTTGCGTTCCCGGCCAAGATCAACGGCGTGATGCCCGGGCGATAGGTCTTGTCGTACCAGGAGAGGCCGTAGTTCAGCGTGAAGATGCCCTTCACCCAGGTCAGATCTGAATTCACCTGAAATTTCGGCTCGTTGGTCGACCGCAGATCGTCGGTAGCAACTGCTCCCGGTGTGCCCGTGAACGAGAGCTTGTTCAGATAATTGCCTACCACCTTGAGGTTGAACACCCCGAATTTGGACGTGTTCAGCCGATAATTGAGGTTGACGTCGAGACCGGCGGTCTGGAAATTCGCGACGTTCTGCGGCTGCACCGAGAAGCTGGTAATAAGGCCGGTACCGGTTTCGCGGCCGATGGTCGAGCAGAACTGGTTTTGAATCGAAGGCTGGTCGACGCACAATTCTGCGAGCTGCTGCGGATCGACCGTGTTGATCGCGTCCTTTAGCTTGATGTCATACCAGTCGAACGACGCGGTGAAGCCCGGCACAAAACGCGGCGAAAGAACCACACCCGCGGTCCACGTTCGCGCCCGCTCTGCCTTCAAGGCGCTATTGCCGCTCTGCGTGCCCGCAATGTTAACCGAGCGCGGATCTTCATACGCCGCGATTTGCGCTGCACTCAGTCCGGCAGCCGAAAGCACGGAAACGCAGTTCGAGGCGCGCGACGACGTGCCGAGCGTGCGGTTATTGACCGTGCAGGGATCGTCGAAGAACGCAAAGGTCTGCGATGCACCACCGAAAAGCTCACCAATGTTCGGCGCGCGGACGGCGTAGGAATACGTCCCCCGGAACCGCACGTCGCGGACAGGTGCCCAGGTCAGGTCTGCCTTGTAAGTCGTAGTCGAGCCAATCGTCGAATAATCCGAATAGCGGATTGCCGCGGCGACATCGAGCAACTGGAAGAACGGCCGGTCCTTGAGCAATGGTGCGTCGAGTTCGGCGAACGCTTCCTTAACGTTGAACTTGCCCGAGGTCGGCGACAACGCATTGGTGAAAGTCAGCCCCTGCTGGGCGATCGCGTCCGGCGTGAAGCTCGACGTCTCGCGACGATATTCGCCGCCGACCGAATAGCTTAGTTCGCCCCCTGGGAGGCTAAACAGGCGGCGGAAGTCGCCACCAACAGAGCCCGACAGGACCTGCTGGGTGATGCGCGACCGGTCAGTCGTGCTGGCGTGAATGAAATTCAGCGCCGCCTGGCTGGCGACGCCTTCGCCGAAGATATTAAGCGGCACGCACTGGTTCGCTTCGAACGATACCGGCGTGACGCTGGCGCCGGTGGCAATTGCAGCTGCAGTTCCCAGCGCGGTGACGCGGCACTGTGGCTGGCCGTTCGCACCCGTGACGACATCGATCGAGTCGAGGAAACGGTCGGTGTAGCGGTCATTGACGTAATGCGCCGTGACATCGGTCTGGCCGTAAACGTACGAAACTTCGTAATGCAGATCATCGGCGAGATCGCCGCGCGCGCCGATCACGCCGCGATACGTTTCGCGCCGGATGTTCTCACCACGCTGCCCCAGATCGAAATTGTCGCGCGTGACCAACACGCCACCATTGGCAGGGTCGATTGCGGCCCTGATGCTTCCCGGAATGTACGGATTGTCCTGCGGGACGAACAAATAGTAATCGAAAGTCGGCTGCGCGAGCGAATAGGAGTTCGTCTGCGCATATTTGCCTTCGGCGAAGATCGTCAGCGCCGGCGACACGTCGAAATGCGTCACCAGATTCGCGACATGCCGTTCGACACGCGGCAGTAGATCGTTGCCATAGTCCGCAAGGCTGGTGGAGTCTCCGCCCACTGCATAGGCATTGCCCGGCAGGATCGAGCCGCGATCATAGACCTTGCCGGTGCCGGTGAATTCCGGAATTCCGTCGAATGTCACATCGACCGCGCCGTTACGAGCGGTGTCGACGTATCGCGCGTCACGCGTCGGGATCACATAATAGGAACCAGGCGTGTTAGTGACATAGTTCGGATTACGACGGAACGAGACCGAATTCGCGCCGGTCAGATAGTCGCGGTCCTGCGTCATGTAGCGATCGTTAAGGCCATATTCGTAGGCGATCGCGATATTGCCTCGACCGTCGGCGAAATTCTTGCCCGCCGTGATCGTGAACAATTTCTGCCCGGCATCGCCATGCTCGGAAATGCCCGCTTGCGCGCGGGCGGTGATGCCCTCGAAATTTTTCTTGAGCACGAAATTGACGACGCCGGTGACGGCGTCTGCCCCGTAGATTGCGGAAGCGCCGCCGGTCAGGACGTCGACACGGTCGATCAAATCCTGTGGGATCGTGTTGATGTCGACGTCTTCCGAGCCTTCGACGCCCGAGACGTGGCGGCGCCCGTCGACCAGCACGAGCGTGCGCTGCGTGCCGAAGTTGCGCAGATTGAGCAGGTTGATCCCGGTCTGGCCGATGCCAGCGCGATCCCCCGAGTTCTGATTTGACGTCGACGAGCCGATCAGTGCCGGATAGCCTGTGAGGAAATCGGTCAGATTGGTCGTGCCCGACTGCTGAATCGTCACCGCGCTCAGTGACACGATCGGGCTGGCGGTCTCGTAATCCGGGCGCCGGATGCGCGAGCCGGTGACGACGATGTCACTACCGCCCGTCTGGTTGGGAGTCCGTGCCGATTCCGGCTCGACGCTCGACTGCGGAATATTGCTGGGCGCATCGCCTGGCGATGCGGTCTGCGCCATGACCGGAGCGGCGCCCGCGGCCGTCGCGAGCGCGACGAGCGAGGTCGTGAAGGTCAGTGCACGGCGGTGGGCGGCGTGAAAGATCATGTTGCTCCCTAATCTATCTTTGGCCCCCGCCGAAATCTAACCATGACAATTCTTCACACTATGCAACCCCTGAGAAAACGATTCATTCCCACTGTTGCACGACGACAACAGTATTTTCAGACTTGGCGAAGCCGTTCCCCGCGAAGGCAAGATTGTAACTTGTCGCCCTCTGTCATGCCGCACCACTGCCGAGCACATCCCACGACATGACGTCGAGACCGCGGCGACCGTCTTCTTCGCGGATCACATACGCCCGGCCGCGCGGCATATGCTCGACCGGGTTGAACCGGTTGTCCATCGGGCGATCGACTTTGAACACCGTGCCGAAGTGAGTGTGGAGCGTCTCGGGCTCGCAGCTGTTGCGGGCGCGGTTACATGTCGCGGGATGTTGCCGCGGCCAAACTCGGTTGTCGAGCGGCCGACGTGCAGTGGGAAGCTCGCAACAAAATCGGGTTCGCCTTGTTGATGAGAACGGCGCAGTTCGCCGCGTAAGGACGGCATGTCCCAGTAAAGGCTTGATATATGACACGACCCGCAGGGTTTTCGCCCCGTACTTCGCTCGAGAGGCAGGAGCATGCGCAGCGCGCCGATCAAATAGAGCCTTACGGTTCGCCACGACAAGTCTGGGTTGAAGATGGCCATGTGCTTGTCGAAGGGTACGACGGCAAGATCGTGAGCATGACACCTGAGGTCGCCATCGATTTAGGGCGCATGATCAGCGAGGCGGGGACGGAATCGCTCATCAACAAGGTTTTGGAGAAATCGGCCGCTACATCAGGCGGTGATCCCCCCGAACCGGGGCGTGACCCCTAGCGGCGTTCGACCGATACCGAGAATCTCGGGGTGAGAGCGCATTCATTGGGTGCGGTCCCGTAAGCAGCATGGTCGATGCAATTGGCCGCCGAGGCGAAGTTCGCCGCAATTGCAGCGCGCAGAATACCGTTGTCGCGCATCGAGGCATCGATCCCGCCGCCGGTAACAGAAGTTGTGATGCTTCGATCGAACAGCACTCGGGCATTGTCGATGCGGACCAGCCTGTAGCGAAGCGTTGCCGTCGCTTGGTTCTGCGAGCCGATGTGGAAAGGCGTCTTGCTGCCCTCCCACGCAACCAACAGGCGAACGTGCGCGCTTCCGTTTGCAGGCGTGAGGAAGTTCATGCGCTCGAAGGTTTCGTGCAGTGCTGCGTTGATACTTGACCGCTTGGCCGCGTGGATGAAGTTCAGGCTCGAGCTTCCGATTGTTGGCGGAAGCCCCTCGATCTCGGCGACCTCGATATGGTGGTACAGGACGTGGCTTGCGCCTACCGGCCTCGGGGATTCTGGAGCGAAGGGCAACCCGATCGCAACCATCGGTATGTCGTTCGCGGCACCGCCGACCGGTGCGGCAACCAGAGCGAGGGCGATGACGGGCAGGAAGCAGCGCATTCGCCGCGGCTATCAGGAGATTGTGAGCGTCATGTTAATTCGGTCGCGGCGCGAAGCGGAAAGCTTGCGCCGCGATCGACGTCTCGAAGGTCGGTCACACGAAGCGCCTCTCAAGCGCGTGCCGATCTCACCAAATCCGCCACCATCTGCGTGATTTTTCGAACCGAATGCCCCTCATCATCGACGCCTTTACCAAGTCAATCGTGAACGCCCGTAGCTGGCGATCGTTTAGCGTCAGTCGCAGCAACGCGCCGAAGCGTGACTCGTGATTTCGGTCAGTACCAAGAACCCGAGCACTCAAGATTATGCCACGATCGGACTGCTGATGGTTCCAATCGACCAGCATTCCATCAGTTTCACCATCAGGCAGCTTTTTATTGTCGCGTAATCGCACGCGGAACCTCTCGTCTCGCTGGACCATTGGCACACATATACAGGCGGTGGTCATCTATATTTTCTTTGAAACAGTATCTCTGCCAATTCTAATAGCGAGCTGTTCGAACTGAGGCGTCATAAACTATCCGCTCTGGCATCACGTCGAGACAATCGTGACCGTAATTGCTCTGCGCGAAGTTCAGCACCATACTCACTCAGCAAACGTCGAGATACTTTATCGTTCATTCCATTGGCGATGCGCTCGACGCGATCGCACTCGATCTCAAGATATACTTCACGTGACACGCGTCTCTCCGTCCAAAACACTGGTCGACGGCGTTGACAGAGCGTTAACCATGGTTAATTTTTCGTTAACTTTTTGGCGCGCTGCGGCGAGATGAATCACACGTACGGCCAGTCGAGTCGGTCAGGATTTCAAGGTTGGCGGTGATCAAAACACCACCGGAGGCAAGTGATTGAATCGCCACCGGGTCCGGCTCGGTTCCCCGAGCGAAGATCACCGTGTCGACCGGGTGCATGTCCTGCTGCGCCCACCGATCTCACGCGGGATGGATGAAGTTGGGCTTGCCCCATATCCGCACGGCTGAACGATACTCGCCGCGGAAGCCGAAGAAATGGGACGCGGGCTTTACCGTGGTGAGCACAGTACGACGCGCATCGCCATCTCGACGGCTTTCATCAATCGGCATAGCCTATCCAAGCCGACTAAGCGGCGGGAGGAAGGCCATGATTTGTAAGATGATGTTCGCGGCCGCGTCGATCGCACTTTTGTCCACGCCCGCGCTCGCCGCGCCGTGCCGCGATGCAAAGGGCAAGTTCATAAAGTGTGCGACCGCGGACCCCGCCAAGCCTGGGCGCTGCAAGGCAGCCAACGGGACGTTCGCGAAGTGCGGCACCCCTGGCGCGAAGCCGATGTGATGCCGCCGGGCCCTCATCACGCTGGAATCGGCGGCTGAACGAAGACCGAGCCACCTAATTCGATACGTGGTAGGGAGGCGCCTTATCGCGCGTAGCAACCGCAATGCGCGCACGTTTCGTTGCTCTGCGGGTCGGCGCCCGCCTGGAACTAGCCGGGCGCCGCAGCGGACTAATCCGTAGACTTAGTAGCCTTCACGATCATACCGGCCGCGGTCGTAGCCATCGCGACCATAATATTCACCTCGACGATGTTCGCGCGCCCATTCCCGGCGGCGCTTTTCGTGCTCCCAACGACGATGAGCGATCCAACGTTGGCGATCCCGATAACTTCCGCGATCATCGTAACCGCGACGATCATCATAGCGGCTATCTCCATAGCCGCCGCTGTAGTTGTAATGGGCGTTCCAGTCACCGTAGCTCTGAGCAGTGGCTACCCCAGGAACAAGCGCGGCCAACGCGGAGAGGCCAAGCGACGCGGGCAGGATCAACTTGCGGAACATGTGCAATCTCCTCTTCGGCGGACAGCCGATGCAGTCGGTATCGACGCTCGATGATGCGTTGAGCCTGAATGAGACTTGCAGCGAATGTTCAGCGAACTTGAAGTCGGCCCGTGTCTACAAGCGGTCGGCCGGCTTGATGGTCGTTCATATCTTCGGGGATCAGGAATGGAGATGGCGACTGGCCCAAATTACTGCAACACGTCTGCCGCCAGACGATCGAGTAGACAAGCTATCGCCATCCACCGGGCGACGCCATCTTGATCACCCGAAGCTGCGAGCATGGCGACTCGCTCCGCAGCGTGCTGAGCTGCTCTATCGCCATATATGCGCTGGACGGCCAGTGCTTCAGCCCAACGCTCCTGTTCAGGCGTCATCGACATTTTTGCATGCGATAGCGACGCCAGTAGCTGTCCCAGCGCACGGCGGCGCCGGCGGCGAGGATGGCGCAGGATAGCGATCGACCGTCCTCCAGCGTGCACCGGGCAACGACGCGCGAGTAACTCTTCCCTATGCGCTGACAGCTCATCGTCTGATGCAGGGTAAGGCGCTCGACGATGACGCGGCTGCGTTCGGCCGCGACATTCGAGCATGTGTATCCAGCACGGTCCTCGCGGCATGGCGCGGTGTCTTCGAAATCCGGCGCCTGAATGCCGGCAACCCGGATCTTGGCGCCGTTCGAGCACCACAGCGGCCCGTCGCCGTCGTGAACGCGGGTGACGGTGCATAAAAAAACGGGCGCGGTCGCGGCAGCAGCGATCAGGAGGAACATCATAGCGCTCCCTTGCGCTTAAAGGCCGACGGGTGCCAATCGAGCGTCGTGCTAGCCGACCGATATAGTTCTGCGCAATTATTGAAGAAGGAATGCTACGTGACGACGACCAACGAGGAACGGCTGAACAAGCTACTCGAGAGCTTCATGGGCCATGTGATCTCGCTCGACGGCGTACGCTTGGCCCACCGTCACGTGCTCGCCGAGCTGCTTGCTCGCTTGCCCGACAGCGAGTTCGTGGACGAGCTTATTGCCGGGGCCGATGCTACCGAATCCGAGCCCGGCGAAATGCGGCGCATGGCGGCATACCGCGCGGAACTCGACACGCTTGTCGAAGAGGCAAGGGCTATAAGGACCGCTTCCGGCAAGGCCTGAAAGCGCCTTAGGGCTGGGCTGCCTGAGCGGCGCTATTCCGGGGAGCATACAGAGGCTTCACCCCGCCAGCCCGGCCGCCTGAAGCGCGGCCACGATCTGCGCCGCGGTTCACGACGACGTGAGCCCGGTAGCGCGCACCGCACCGACGATGCCGGCCGGTTGGGACGTTCCATCCCCCATCGCCGTATAGCTCAGCGCGCCGCCGATCACCGGGTCGATGTTGAAAAGCACTTCGCCGCGCGGCCTGTTTTGCTGCACGCCATTCGCGTCGAAATATTTGTGAGGAATAGTGCCGCTGTCGCTGACGTGCACAGTGCTTGGGTTGCTTTCGATGCCAAGGTCAAAACTGACGGCGACGTTGAACCCGCGAACATCCGCCGCCACTACGCGGCCAAGTGTCGTTGTGGTGCTGAAGCCCAGATAGTAATTTGCCGGACGCGACGCGGTCCCAGGCGTGCCGATGCCAAACCAAATATTTGGTGCCTTCGAACGCAGTGGACCACTCGCCGTGCGACACCGTTTTCCACCGAAAGATGACATTCCGGTTTCCACTGTCCCGGCCCATCGAAATATCGACCTGATCGCCAAGCGTCGCGTAATTGGCGTCGCTAGCGGGGACGCTAGCCTCTTGAGCGGCGTCCATCAGACCGGAGCCTGATCCGACACTTTCAATTGAGGCGAAGAAATTGGAGGCGATCCAAAGGCGATCGGAAAGCGCCGACAGCGCCGCGGCACGGTCGGACCTATGCGATACGTCACTACCGTATGCACGCTTGATTAAATCGTCGCCGCACATCTTGGCAAGAAGTTCAACGCGTCACGCGCGACGATGCCGGCCCAGTCATCCCGGTCTTCGGGATCTTGCCGATTATATCAGGCGATCCGGTCGGTCAGCTCGACCCCATACTGTTCGGCCGTGGTCATGGCTGCGGCGTTCCTGTGACAAACGCGGCCCATGCATCTAACAGCTCGCGCCGCATTTCCATGAACTTAGTCCGCTTGTACGCGCGGATCACCTTGTCGGGCACGAGATGCGACATCGCTTCTTCCACGACAGGATCAGGCATGGACGGCATCTTCTCGGCCGCCCAATCGCGAAAGGAGCTGCGAAAACCGTGCGCGTCATAGGGCTGCTTCGCAGTTTTAAGCGCGGCGGTAAGTGTCATGTCGGATAGCGGGCTGCCGCCGCGGCCGGGAAAGATCAGATCGTCCGGCTTCGGCGATCGCTCGTCCTTCAATCGACTAAGCAGCGCTATCGCCGGCGCATTCAGCGTAATGGTATGAGCCTTCTTGTTCTTCATCATCTCCGCGGGGCGGCTCCACTCGCGTCTGTCGAAATTGATATGCTTCCAGCGAGCATGCCGGGCTTCGCCGGGACGGGCAGGGGCAAAAATCACGAGCAGCAGAGCCAACCTGCCGTTGGTGTCAGGCTTCGACATCAGATCAGCGACGAACGCCGGCACCTCGGCGTAGGGCATAGCGTCGAAGTTGCCGCCTTCCGGCTGATTAGGCAGGCCCACGCTGACCGACTTGCTCGGGGCTTCGCTGTCACGCCAATTCTTCGACTTGGCGTAATTCAGCACGGTCGCGATGTGCTGGCGCACCTTCCGCGCCATGGCAGGCTTGCTCAGCCAGATCGCCTTGAGCGCGTCTTGGATCTCGCCGCTATCGATCTCGTCGACGGGGACCTTGCCGAGCAAAGGATAGGCGTGCGTCTCAAGTCGCGAAAGGAATGCGGCGGCGTTCTTCGCCTCCCATCCATCTTTTAGCGCGGCATGCGCGAATTCCGCCGCCTTCTTGAAGTCGGGTGTGGCCGCACGATCCCGATCACGCTCAGCGATCGGATCACGGCCCGACTTAGCGAACTTCCGAAGCTCGTCTGCCTTCTCCCGGGCTTCCGCGAGCGTGAGATCGCGCCGCAATAGGATCGACATCTTTTCAGACTCGCGGCGGTCTTCCGGTGAGCGCGCCGACAGGTCGAGCGATCCGAGACCTATATCCTGACGCTTGCCGCCGTGCTGGATGCGTAGGACCCAGGACTTGCCGCCGGAAGGCTTCACGACCAGACATAGCCCCTTGCCGTCTCCGTGGCGGCCAGGCTTGGCGGTCTTCACGAAGGCGACGGTTAGCTTTCCCACAACGCTCCCACATTCGATACCACAACTTTGGCGCGGTCACTAGCGAACACTAGCGGAGCATGGCGAAAGGTCAAACCGGAACGGAGCGCGAACGCTCAAGGCATTAGCGGTCGTTGGAGAATAACAGCGAACAACTACTTATAGTCCTCACGGCGCATCCAGCCACTCGCTCTTGAGAGCTTGAAATAGCGCTATAGTGTGGCCCGGCGATGTGAATCGCTCGCACACTACGACCACATGACGTTCGAGAATGCGGGTTGGTGCGCCCGTATGGCAGGTGATCGGGCCGCGCTTCGGAAGAGATCGCGCTGGTTCTCACCGCTTGCCCGTGATCCCCTCGCCGGTGAGGTTTGGAACGTCCGGCGAAGGGGTCGGGGTTCGTGGACTGTCCAGGGCCACAGCTTCGCCCTAGCCCGCAGCGCTTAACGAACCGTAAAGCGAGGGAGCGATGGCTCGAACGGCTGACCAGATGTTCCCCGCTCGCTACTTGAGGTTGGAGAAGCTGCGAGCGGGGCTGCTGCGCGATGAAGGGAATCACTAACGCAGGACATTGTTAGATCACGTTGGCCGCTGGCATGCTAATGGTGAAACGCGTCTGATC
>CAXTEO010000109.1:0-14612 GCA_964243205.1 uncultured Sphingomonas sp. | reverse complement strand
GAATAGACCTTCTCGGTCGCGCGCTCGCGGATGTGGCAGGTGTTGAGCACGACGAGGTCGGCGTCCTTCGGATCGACCTGGGTCAGCCCCTGCGCGGCCATCAACTCGCCCATGCGGTCGCCGTCATAGACGTTCATCTGGCAGCCGAACGATTTGACGGCATAGGTCTTGGGGGCGGGTTTCATGATCGGGGCGCTATAGGCCGGGGGCGGCCTTACTTCAAATCCTCCCCGGTACGGGGAGGATTACGGCTGCGCATGTCCCGTGAACGGCCGCAGCGGGCCGATCGCGGCGACCAGCGCTTCCTCGATCCGGCGCCGGCTCTCCGCCGCGATCGCCTTGCGGCCGGGGAAGTCGCGCGGGTGGAACGGCTCGAGAAACGTCACCGTCATGCGAAACGTGCCAGGCCGGCTGAGCAACCGCACGGCATTGTCCTTGCCGGTCTCTTCGCCGATCCAGGCGATCTCCTCGCTCACCGCGCCATAATCGAGCAGCACCGGCTGGACGAGGACGCCGGGGGGCGGTGGCTCGAGCACCTTGAGCATCGGCGTCTTGAACGGAAAAAGCGAACGGCCGTCGGTGGTCGTGCCTTCGGGAAAGACGGTGACCGACCAGGTCTCGGCGAGCGCGTCGCGCAGGCGGTTGATCTGTTCGGCTACGCCCAATTTGTCCTCGCGCTCGACGAACACGGTGCGGTTGAGCGTGGCGAGCCAGCCGACGACCGGCGCGTCGCGGATTCCCGCCTTGGCGACGAAGGCAGTGCCGCTCGCGCCGGCAATCGCGAGGATGTCGATCCAGCTGATATGGTTCGAGATGTAGAACACGTCGCGCTTGAGCGCTGCGCCGTGCACCCGCACCCGCGCCCCGCACACGCGCGCGGCGGTGCCGAGGAAATAGCGCGGCCACGGCGAGGAAATGTGGAGGATGCGCCACAGGTAATGCGGCGGGATGGTCAATAGCAGCATCACCGCGAGCAGGATCACGCGCGCCCATAAACGCGCCCAGCCGAGCCAGCTCAAGGCGGGCGGGTGTCCCGCCGCAGCGGCGGCGCGCACCTCGGGACGAATCGCCACCGTTCAGGCCTTGCGGTCGAGCGCTACGCCGTAGAGTTCCATCCGGTGGTCGACGAGGCGGAAGCCCAGGCGTTCGGCAATGGCCTTTTGGAGCTGCTCGAGCTCGGGGTCGACGAATTCGATGACCTTGCCGGTCTCGACGTCGATCAGATGGTCGTGATGGGATTCGGGCGCGGGCTCGTAACGCGAGCGGCCGTCGCCGAAATCGTGACGGTCGAGGATGCCGGCTTCCTCGAACAGGCGGACGGTGCGGTACACCGTCGCGATCGAAATGCCCGGATCGATCGCCGAGGCGCGCTCATAGACCTTCTCGACATCGGGATGGTCTTCGGCATCGGACAGGACGCGCGCGATGACGCGGCGCTGGTCGGTGATGCGCAGGCCCTTTTCGGCGCAGAGGGCTTCGAGATCGATGTGGCGCGGCATTGCCACGATGTAGGCGCTTTAGGCTTGTTGAGAAAGGAGATAGTGATTCGCAACAAGCGCTTTGCGTGTCGGCGATCGTCACCCCGGGACGAGCCCCGGGGTGACGGCCGGTCACGTCAGCGCGCCGCGGGCGTCTTGCGGCGCTTGGTGCCGAGGCCGATCTTCTTGGCCAGCGTGCGACGCTGCTCGGCATAATTGGGGGCAACCATCGGATAATCGGCAGGAAGATTCCACTTCGCGCGATATTGTTCGGGGGTCATCTGGTAATGCGTCATCAGGTGACGCTTGAGCATTTTCAGCTTCTTGCCGTCTTCCAGGCAGACGATGAAGTCTGGCTTGATCGAAGAGCGCACCGAAACAGCAGGTTCCTGCTTGATCGTCTCGACTGGGGCCGGGCCGCCAAGACCGGTCAGCGCACCGTGAACGTTGGCGATCAGCACCGGCAGATCCGAAACCGCGACGCTATTGTTGCTGACATGTGCTGCGACAATATCGGCGGTAAGCGTGATCAGGGTCTCCTGAAGCTCGTTCATTACGTCCATACTAATCCTTTCACTCCACAACGGACGGCAATTACACACCGTCGTGAGGCGGGCGTATCGTCGCTCGCTTCCCCCAGCGCAAGCAGCAATCGGGGAATGACAAAAGGTTTAGGGGAGATCGCGACGATACGTCAGCGCGTCGAATGCCACTCCGTCGGGACCGCGATAGTAATTGCGACGTTGTCCGACCATGACAAAGCCTTCGGAGCGATACAATTTAATCGCGTCATTACCGTCGCGTACTTCGAGATGCAGTGTGCGCGCGCTCTGCGCCATCGCATCGGCGATGACCGCGCGCAGCACGGCGGCGGCGACTCCGCGCCGGCGCGCATGCGGGCTGGTGGCCAGCAGCAGCAACTCGGCTTCGTCGAGCACGCGGCGCGACAATGCGAAGCCGGCGGCGGCACCGTCGAGCTCGGCGATGGTCAGCCACACGCCGGGCATGGCGAGCAGGCCAAGCACTTGATTATGCGTCCATGCCTCGCCGAAGCGGGCATCGAACGCCGCCTGCATGATACGGTCGACGACCGCGAGATCCGCGACCGCGCCGCTGCGCAATTCGATCCCCAGCATCGTGCTCATGCCGGCGCGATAAGCGGCTTTGCATCGGGCGCGCGGCCATAGATCGGCTTGGGTGCGAGCGCGGTCCAGTGCGGCGGCAGGAGGATCGCGTCGGCGGCGTCCGGAAGGCGCTCTTCCGCCAGCAAATTTGCGTCGAGCGCGGTCAGGAAGCGGACGCCGGTGCCGACCGCCCTGCGCCCCGCCAATGCGGCGAGTGCGGCCTCCGGGCGAAGCGACGCAAAGGGACTTGTGTCCCGAAATGGGGCGGAAAAGCCTTGCATGAAGACTTCGCCATGCCCGCCTTCGAGGATGACCGCAAGATCGTCGTTCTGCCCGGTCGCCAAGGCCGTCGCGGCGAGCAGGCAAAGCGAGGAATAGCCCGACAGCGTCGCGCCCCAGCCGATCGCGAGCCCGCGTGCGGCGGCGATGCCGACGCGGATGCCGGTAAAGCTGCCGGGGCCGCAATCGACCAGAATGTGCGGCGCGCGCCCGCCCTCGGGCAGGCCGGCGATCATCGGGATCAGCCGTTCGGCATGGCCGCGGCCGACCACCTCATGCGCCTGGGCGAGCACGCGCCCATCCTGGATCAGCGCGACCGAGCAGGCGGCGGTCGCGGTTTCGATGACGAGCGTGCGCAACCCCGGTCAGGCCAGGCGATTGAACTTTTCGAACGCCGGGCGGGGCAGGCGGTCGAAGATCGTCGCGGGGTCGCCATGACCCAGAGTCGCGATGAAGTTGGTCGTCACCGCGGGCGTGTCGGCGAAGAAGGCGGCGTCGACCGCCTTCGCGTCGAAGCCCGACATCGGCCCGGTGTCGAAACCGAGCGCGCGCGCGGCGATGATCAGATATGCGCCCTGCAACGTCGAATTGCGGAAGGCGCTTTCGGCCCGCCCCGCTTCGCTGGCGAACCACGGTCGCGCATCGACGTGCGGGAACAGTTCGGGCAGGTGATCGTGGAAGTTGCGATCCATGCCGATGATCACCGTCACCGGCGCCTTGAGCACTTTCGGCGCGTTGGTCGCCGCGGTGCAGGCAGCGAGCTTCGCCTTGGCCGCGTCGCTCGTCACCCAGATCAACCGCGCCGGCAATTGGTTGGTCGCGGTCGGACCCCATTTCATCAGGTCCCAGATCGCGTGCAGATCCGCCTCGGTCACCGGCGCGTCGGTATAACCGTTATAGGTGCGGGCGGTGCGGAAGATCTGGTCGAGCGCTTGGTCGTCGAGCGCCGGCATCAAACGGCTCGCACTTCGGTGACTTCGGGGACGTAATATTTGAGCAATTGCTCGATGCCGTTCTTGAGCGTCGCGCTCGACGACGGGCAGCCGGCGCAGGCGCCCTGCATCGCCAGGAAGACCTTGCCCTTGTCGAAGCCGCGATAGACGATGTCGCCGCCATCATTGGCGACCGCCGGGCGGATCCGCGTTTCGATCAGATCCTTTATCTGCGCGACGATGTCGGCGTCCTCCGGGGCGTCGTTGAACGTTTCCTCGGCCGGGACGGAAAAGCCGCCGGCGCTGGCGGGCTTGAACAACGGCATGCCGGCGCTGAAATGATCGAGCAGCAGACCGAGCACGTCGGGCTTGAGGAGCGCCCAGTCGATGCCGGGCGCGGCGGTGACCGAGACGAAGTCGCGCCCGAAGAACACGCCGGTCACGTCGCCCAGGCCGAACAGGGCCTCGGCGAGCGGCGAGGCCTCGGCATCTTCGGGGGTCGCGAAGTCGCGGGTGCCTGCCTCCATCACGATGCGGTTGGGGAGGAATTTGAGCGTCGCCGGGTTGGGCGTCGTTTCGGTTTCGATCAGCATGGCTGGCATGTGGCGCGCGTGGCGGGCGGGTGCAAGGGTGGATGTGGAAACGCTGGGGTGCGGGAAGGGGAGATCGGTCGTACGAGCGCGGTGTGACGCTTTGGTGCGGCATTGCGCCGCGACGCTGGCGGTCGCCACATTCCCCCGCTATCTAGCCTCCATGATCTCGCCCTCGCGTATGACGCGCTTCGCCTTTGCTTCCCTCCTCGTTCTCGCGTCCGTGCCGCAAGGCGTGGCGCAGACCGCGCCCGCGACCGTCGCCGCCGCGCCCGCCGACGGCGAGAGCGAGATCGCCAGCCGCGCCGCGTGGCTCTACAAGGGCAGCGACATCACGCCCGATCCGGCCTGGCATTTCGGCACGCTCAAGAACGGCCTGCGCTACGCGGTGCGCAAGAACGGCGTCCCGCCCGGGCAGATTTCGGTGCGCGTGCGGATTGATGCCGGCTCGCTCTACGAGACCGACAGCGAGCGTGGCTTCGCGCACATGATCGAGCATCTCTCGTTCCGCGGCTCGCAATATGTGCCCGACGGCGAGGCCAAGCGCATCTGGCAGCGGATGGGCACGACCTTCGGCTCGGACACCAATGCACAGACCACCACCACCCAGACGGTCTACAAGCTCGATCTGCCGAGCGCGACCGAGGCGGGAATCGACGAGAGCCTGAAAATCCTGTCGGGCATGGTCTCGCACCCCAACATCACCCCGACCGCGCTCAATGCCGAGCGCCCCGCCGTGCTCGCCGAGCAACGCGAGCAGCCCGGCCCGCAAGTCCGCGTGATCGATGCGCTCAACGCCACCTTCTTCGCCGGGCAGCCGCTCGCCGACCGCTCGCCGATCGGGCACGTCAAGGAATTGCAGGCGGCGACCGCCGAGACGGTCAAGGCGTTCCACGATCGCTGGTATCGCCCCGAGCGTGCGCTGGTGGTGGTGGCGGGCGATTTCGACCCGGCCAAGCTCGAACAGATGGTCGCCAAGAATTTCGGCGGCTGGAAGGGCATCGGCCCCAATCCGGCCGACCCCGATTTCGGCCAGCCCGATCCCAAGCAGACGACCACCAAGGCGATCGTCGAGCCGGGCATTCCGACGCGGATCGAAATGGCGATCGTGCGACCGTGGCATTTCAACGACGATACGATCGTCTTCAACCAGAAGCGGCTCGCCGATTTCATCGCGCTTGCGGTCATCAACCGCCGGCTCGAGACGCGTGCGCGCTCGGGCGGCAGCTATATCGCCGCGGCAGTGCGGCTCGACGATCCGTCGCGCTCGGCCAACGGCACCTTCATCACCATCCTGCCGGTCGGCTCGGCCTGGGACCCGGCGCTCAAAGACGTGCGCGCGGTGATCGCCGATGCGCAGGCGTCGGCGCCGACCAAGGCCGAGATCGAGCGCGAGCTCGCCGAGCAGCGCATCTCGTTCAAGACGCAAGTCGACACCTATCGCGCCGAGGCCGGCAGCAAGGAAGCCGACGACATGGTCCAGGCGCTCGACATTCGCGAGACGACGACCGCGCCCTCGGTCATCCAGAAAGTGTTCGAGGATGCCGAGAAGAAGGGCTTCTTCACCCCCGACAAGATCCTCGCCTCGACCAGGCGGGTGTTCCAGGGCACCGCGACGCGCGCGCTGATCTCGACCCCGACCGCCGAGCCGGGGATCGAGACGGCCTTGTCCAACGCGCTCAAGGTCGACGTGAAGGGTCTCGCCGGCAAGCGCACGCGGCAGGCCAACGTGACGTTCGCCAACCTGCCCAAGCTTGGGGCCCCGGCGACGATCGTGTCGAACACGCCGATCAAAGAATTCGATATGCAGGAATATAACCTGTCGAACGGCGTGCGCGTGCTGGTCTATCCGACCACGTCGGAGGACAGCCGCGTCTATGTCCGCGTGCGCTTCGGCGGCGGCTACAATGCACTGCCGGCGGACAAGGAGACGCCGGCCTGGGCGGCCGACCTCGCGCTGACCGCGGGCGGCATCGGCAAGCTCAACCAGGGTGATCTCGATGCGCTCACCTCGGGGCGGCGGATCGGGCTCGATTTCGGGATCGACGAGGATGCCTTCACCTACAATGCGATGACCTCGCCGACCGACCTCGACGACCAGTTGAAGTTGATCGCGGCGGCGCTGTCGGCGCCCGCCTGGGATCCGGCGCCCGTATTGCGCGCGCGCAGCGTCGCGGTGTCGTCTTATGCCGGTTACAATTCCTCGCCGACCGGCGTGTTGTCGCGCGACCTGGAGCGCTTGCTGCGCGACGGCGACCCGCGCTGGGGCACGCCGAGCCTCGACGCGATCAACGCGACGACGCCCGCCGCCTTCCGCGCCTTGTGGGAGCCGTTGGTCAAGACCGGGCCGGTCGAAGTGATGGTGTTCGGCGATATCAAGGCCGACGTGGCGATCGCGGCGGTGCAGAAGACGCTCGGCGCGCTGCCGCCACGGCCGGCCGTGACCGATTTCACGCCGCCGCCGGTGCGCTTCCCGGCGCACAATCTCACACCGGTGACGCGCACGCATGACGGCCCCGCCAATCAGGCGGCGGCGGTGATCGCCTGGCCGACCGGCGGCGGCGTCGCGGGTCTCAGCGAATCGCGCCGGTTGCAAGTGCTTGCGGCGATCTTCAGCGACCGCCTGTTCGACCGGCTGCGCTCGCAGGCGGGCGCGAGCTACAGCCCCAACGTGTCGAGCGACTGGCCGACCGGGTTCCCGACCGGTGGCCGGATGGTCGCGATCGGGCAGGTCGCGCCGGAGAATATCCCGTTATTCTTCAAGCTCTCGCGCGAGATTGCAGCGGAACTGGTGTCCAAGCCGATCGACGATGACGAACTGAAGCGCACGATCGGGCCGATGCAGCAGGCGATCCAGCGCCAGTCGACCGGCAACCAGTTCTGGATGAACCAGCTCGATGGCGCGACCTATGATCCGGCGCGGATCAATGCGCTGATGCATCTGTATTCGGACATTTCGAACATGACCGCGGCGGAGCTGCAGGAGACGGCGGCAAAGTATCTGCGGCCGGACCGCGACTGGACGCTGCAGGTCGTGCCGGCGGCGAGCGCAGCCAAGAAATAGCGAAGCTATTTCGCGGCCGCGGCGCACGCCGCGGCGAGCCCGGCCGGCGGGGCCCCGGCCCCGACCGACGACGCGGCTTTGCCGCGACGGATCCCGGGCAATGGCCACCTTCCAATCCTCCCCCCGGCGGGGGAGGATTATCGTCAGGCCTTGTACAACCCCTCCAGCCGCGCCCCATACACCGCCTTCAGCACATGCCGCCGGATCTTCAGACTTGGCGTCAGCTGCTCGTTCTCGATCGCGAACGGTTCGTCCGCGAGCACGAAGCGGCGGACGCGTTCGGTCACCGACAGGTCCTTGTTCACCCGCTCGACCGCATGGCCCAGAGCGGTGCGATATTCGCTATTCTCCGCCAGCCGCGCGAAATTGCACGCATCGCCTTCCTTCGCGCAATATTGCTGAGTCCATTCGGCATCGGGCACGATCACCGCGACCATGTACGGCCGCCGGTCGCCGAACAGCATCGCCTGCGCGATCTCGGGCTGCAGCGTCAGCATTCCCTCGACCCTTTGCGGAGCGACATTCTCGCCTTTGTCGTTGACCAATATGTCCTTCTTGCGGTCGGTGATCTGAATGCGCCCCTTGGGGTCGATCAGCCCGATGTCGCCGGTGTGCAGCCAGCCGTCCTTGAGCACGCGCGCGCTTTCGGCCGGGTTGCGCCAATAGCCGTGCATCACGAGCTCGCCGCGCACCAATATCTCGCCATCCTCGGCGATGCGCACTTCGGTGTCGGGCAAAGGCGGGCCGACCGTGTCCATCTTCAAGCCGACCTTGGGGCGGTTGCACGAGATGACCGGCGCGGTCTCGGTCTGGCCATAGCCTTGCAGCACGGTGACCCCGATCGCCTCGAAGAAGGTGCCGACCTCGGGCGTGAGCGGCGCGCCGCCCGAGACCATCGCCTTGACCCGCCCGCCGAAGCGCTGTGCGATCTTGGGGCGAAGCGTGGCGCCGAGCAGCAAGTCGATCGGCTTGTCGAAGAAGTTGGCCTTGCCCGCCGCCTTCTTGGTGCCCAGCGCCTGGGCGCGGCCGAGCAGATAGGTCGAAAGCTTGCCCTGCTTCTCGACCGCCTTGGTGATGCGCGTTCGCAGCAGTTCGAACAGCCGCGGCACGACGATCATCATCGTCGGGCGGACTTCCTCGATATTGCTGGCGAGCTTGTCGAGGCCCTCGCTGTAATAGATTTGCGCGCCCAGCCCGATCGGGAAATATTGCCCGCCGCTATGCTCATAAGCGTGGCTGAGCGGCAGGAACGACAGGAAGATCTCCTCGTCCCAGCCGAAATCCTCCGAGATGACGGTGCAGCAGCCCGCAACATTGTGCAGGATCGCGCCGTGATGCTGCATCACCCCGCGCGGGGATCCGCCGGTGCCGCTGGTGTAGATGATGCAAGCGGTGTCCTCGCGCGTCGCGGTCGCGGTTATGCTGGAGGGCTCGGCGGCATGGTCGGCGAGCAGCATGGTCCATTGGTGGAATTCCAGCGCGCCGGCCTGGGTAGTGCGCAAGTCTTCGATGCCGATCACGATCTGCGCGTCGCTGGCGCGGATCGCGGCGGGGAGCAAAGTCTTCGCCAGTTTGGCGGTCGAGACGATCACCGCCTTGGCGCCCGAATTCTCGAGGATGTGGGTATGGTCGCGCTCGGTATTGGTGGTGTAGGTCGGCACGGTGATGCACCCTGCCGCCATGATCGCGAGATCGGCGATGCACCATTCGGGGCGGTTCTCGCTCACCAGCATCACGCGGTCGCCGGGCTCGAGCCCGATCGCCTTCAGCGCCGCGGTGAGGCTGGCGACTTGCTGCGCCGTCTCGGTCCAGCTGCGCGAGACCCATCGGCCGCCAGCCTTGTGCCACAGGAAGGGCGCGTCGCCTTTCTCGGCAGCGCGCGCGAGGAACATCGCGACCAGATTGGGGAAATGTTCGAGGTAGCGGACGTTTTGCATGATCTCTCCCGGGGAGGAACGCGCCGTGTTCGGCTGCGCTTGGAAACTATTCGGCCGGTCGCGGCACGGCGCCGGCGCGGACGATCTGCGTGACCTGGCCGTCCTCCCGCACCGCGACACCCTCGCTGCGCGGATCGGCGGCCCCGATCCATACACCATTTCGGCGCTCGATCGCATTGGCTTTCAGCCCGAGCGGGGCGATGACGACGCGCTCGCCGAGCGCCTGCAGCGCCGGCACCATCGCATCGAGTTGCGTGCCCTTTTCGGCGACCGCGTCGAGCTTGGGCGCGTAGAGCAGGCCGAGCGCGATCGCGTCCTGTGCGGACAGCTTCCAGTCGAGCACCGCGACCAGCGCCTTGGCGACTTGCGCGATGATCGTCGATCCGCCCGCCGCGCCGATCGCAATGCGCACGCTGCCGTCGGGATTGTAGACGATCGTCGGCGCCATCGAGCTGCGCGGGCGCTTGCCGCCCTCGACTCGATTGGCGACGAGATAGCCGTTCTGGGCGGGGACGAAATCGAAGTCGGTCAGTTCGTTGTTGAGCATCACGCCGTCGACCGAAAGGCCCGAGCCGAAATAGCTTTCGATCGTCGTGGTGACTTCGGCGACATTGCCCTTGCTGTCGACCGCGACGAGGTCGCTCGTGCCCGGCACGTCGGCATTGGGCGCGAGCGTGCGCGGCGGCGCGCCCGGCGGTGTGCCGGCCGCGATCGTCGGCATGCTGTGTTCGGGCGAGATCAGCATCGAGCGCGACGCGATGTAGCCGGGATCGAGCAAGCCCCTGATCGGGACCGTCACGCGGTCGGGATCGCCGAGATAGAGGTCGCGGTCGGCATAAGCGAGCCGCTCGGATTCGGCGAACAGATGCCACGCGACGGGCGAATCCTTGCCGAGCGCCGCCATGTCGAAGCGTTCGAGCTGCTTGAGGATTATCAGCACCGCGATCCCGCCCGAGGACGGCGGCCCCATGCCGCACACCTTGTAGCCGCGATAGGTGGCGCAGACGGTCGGCCGTTCCTTGGCGCGGTAGCTGGCAAGGTCGGCCAGCGTCATCTTCGACGGATTTTGCGCCGCGGTGTTGACCGCCGTGACGATCTTCTGCGCAACCGTGCCGGTGTAAAAGGCGTCGGGGCCGTTGCGGGCGATGCTGGCGAACAATGCCGCTTGCTCGGGGTTCTTGAGGATCGTGCCGACAGCGACCGGCGTGCCTGCGGCGTCGAGAAAGTGGGCGCGCGCCCACGGGTCGATATGCCCGCCGAAATTGGCGAGGCCGTTGTGCAGCCGCGGGGAGACCGCGAACCCGCCCTGCGCCAGGCGGATCGCCGGGCCGAACAAGGTTGCCCAGGGGAGCTTGCCGTAACTCTGGTGCGCGAGCGCCATCATGCGCAGATTGCCGGGAACGCCGACGCTGCGCCCGCCCGGCATCGCCGCGGTGAAGGGCAAAGGCTGGCCGTCGGGGCCGTAGAACCATTTCGGGTCGGCCGCCGCGGGCGCGGCCTCGCGTCCGTCGAGGCCGGTCGTGGCGTTGGTCGCGGCGTCGTGGTGGAGCATGAAGCTGCCGCCGCCGATCCCGCTATTCTGCGGCTCGACCACGTTGAGCGCGAGCATCGTCGCGATCGCGGCATCGGTCGCACTGCCGCCCTTGCGCAGGATCTCCGCGCCCGCCGCCGCGGCGCGCGGATCGGCGGCGCTGACCATGCCAAGTGCGGTGGCCGATTTCGGGGCTGGTTTCGGGGTGGGACGTTTCGCTTCGGCGGTGGTGGGGGCGAGCAGGAGGAGGGCGAGGACGACGAGCGGCTTGTTCATGCCGGCGACCCTAGCGCGCTCTTTCGCACAGGCAAGGACGCTTCCGCGCAGCGGCGGTATAGCTCTTCTGCCTTCCTGTCGTGCCTTCGTGCCTTTGTGCGAAAATTTTACTCGCACAAAGGCGCGAAGGCACGAAAAAGGGGGCTTGCGCAACGCGCTCAGGCGGCGGTGCCGACGGCCTCGGCGATCGTGGCGAAACCGTCGCGCTTTAGATTGACGGCCAGTCCGCGCCCGATCCGGCGCGCCAAGCCAGGGCCTTGATATACCAGCGCCGTATACAGCTGCACCAGGCTCGCCCCGGCGAGGATGCGGGCATAGGCTTCGTCGGCGCTGTCGATCCCGCCGACCGAGATCAGCGGCATCGTGCCGCCGGTAGCGGCGCGGAAATCGGCGAGCCGCTGGCGTGCCAGCAGCGCGAGCGGCGCGCCCGACAGGCCGCCGCTTTCGCCCGCATGCGGCGACCGGAGCCCCGGCCGCGAGATCGTCGTGTTGCTGACGATCAGCGCGTCGATGTGATGCGCCGCCGCGGCGCGCGCGATGAAGTCGATCGCGCCGGGGTCGAGATCGGGCGCGACCTTGAGGAACAAGGGCCGTTGCGCGGTCGGCGCGCGGCGCGCTTCGTCGGCGGCGGCGAGCAGGTCGAGCAATTCGTTGCCGTGCTGCAAGTCGCGCAGGCCCGGCGTGTTGGGCGAGCTGATATTGACCGTGACGTAATCCGCCACCTTCGCCGCGGCGGCGACCCCGTGCGCGTAATCCGCGACGCGGTCGGATGCATCCTTGTTGGCACCGACATTGATGCCGAGCACGCCCCGGCGTTTCGCCGCGACCGCGCGCGGCAAGGCGGCAGCGATGCCGCCATTGTTGAACCCCATCCGGTTGATGACGGCCTGGTCCTCGATCAGTCGGAACAAGCGCGGTTGCGGGTTGCCCGCTTGCGGCAGCGGGGTCAGCGTGCCGATCTCGACGCTGCCGAAACCGAGCCCGAAGAAACCGTCGATCGCGCGGCCATTCTTGTCGACCCCCGCGGCGAGTCCGACCGGACTGGCGAAATCCAGCCCCGCCACCGTCGTCCGCAAATTGGCCGGGCCGCGCCCCGCGCCCCGCGTCCAACCGGGCGTCGCCGCGAGCAGCGCGAGCGTGAGATCGTGCGCGCGCTCGGCATCGAGCGCGAACAATGCGGGGCGGAGCAGGGGAAACAGCATCGCCGCGCATGATGGCAGCGCGCGGCGCGCCCGTCAAAGCATCGCGCGCCGGCGGCGCGTGGATGCAGCGGCGACTCTGTCCAATACCGCCGCGCCGTTGCGTGGCATGACGTGAACGCGACCCAAGATACTCCGAAAGAGGTATCTTTCCTTGGCCCGGATGGCGTGCTGTCCGGGCCGCTTTTCTTTGCGTCGCGAACGCGATACGCTGCCCTCCATAAAAGAGGGGCGCAGCATGGACATCGTTCGGCTCGATTATGCCGTTCCGGCACCCGAAATCGCCGAATATGTCACGCTCTTCTACGATTTTTCGGCCGACGTGCCGTTTTTCGAGGATATCGAGCGCGCTGACAACGCGCAGTTGCGCTTTCGCCTGTCGAGCGGTGCCTCGACCTATCGTTTCCCGGACGGCACGGTGCAGGACGTCCCCGAATTTCACGTCGTCGGCCCGACCAGCGGGGCGATGCACGTTTCGGCGGAAGGGCCGGTCGCGGTGTTCGGCATGGGGCTGACCGCCGGCGGCTGGGCCGCGATGATCGGGGCGGATGCCTCCAACATGCTCAATCGCACGGTCGATGCGGGCGATCTGTTCGGCGCGGGGCGGCTGCAAGTCGCGGCGGCGGCGCTGCGCAAGGTCGAGGGGATCGCGGCGCGCGCGGCGATCGGCGAGGCGCTGGTGCGCGACCTCGTGCGCCACGCGGCGGGGCATGGCGGCAACGGTGCCAATGGTGCGACCGGGTTCGTGCGGCAGGTCGATGCGTGGCTGGCGGCGAGTCCGTCGCCCGAAATGGAGGATCTGATCGCGATCACCGCGCTGTCGCGCCGTCAGATCGAGCGCAAGTGCAACGCGGTCTATGGCGCGCCGCCGAAACTGCTCGCGCGCAAATATCGCGCCTTGCGTGCTGCGGTGGCGATGGTGGCGGGGGAGGAAAGCGTCGGCGACGCGGTCGAGCGCGGATTCTACGATCAGTCGCACATGATCCGCGAGGTCAAGCAGTTCACCGGCCTGACCCCCGGGCAGATCCGCGCCGAACCCGGCATCTTATCGCACTTGACGATCACGCAGCGCTCGGCGCTGGGCGGCGTGGTGAGCGCGCTGATCAGCGAGACGTAACGTCCTCGCCCGGCGCGAGCGGGGTTAAGGGGCTTGACCCGACTCGCACGCGACGCCATTTGCAATCCTACCGAAATACTCCGATTGGGTTTCATGCGTCTTTCCAGCCTTGCCGACTATGCCGTCGTGATGATGTCCGCCGCCGCGCGGCATTGCGGCAGTGCGGGTCGGCTGAACGCGACGATGCTGGCGGAAGAAACCGGCCTGCCGCTGCCGACTGTGCAGAAGCTGGTCAGCCGCCTGTCGGCGGGCGGCCTGATCGAGAGCACGCGCGGCACCGGCGGCGGCTTTCGTCTGGCGCGGCCGGCGGCGGCGATCAGCCTGGCCGAGATCATCGAAGCGATCGAAGGGCCGATCGCGCTGACCACCTGCGTCGACGAAGCGCGCCACGATTGCGCGCTCGAGGGCGATTGCCGGGTCAAGCCGCATTGGGGCGTCGTCAACGGCGCGGTGCGCGGTGCGCTCGACGGCGTGTCGCTGGCGAGCCTGTCGAGGATCCCGGCATGAGCTTCGCCCCGCGCGCAGCGCAACCCAATCTTCTTCTCCGCGTCCTCGGCGCCTCTGCGCGAACCAATCTTCTTTTTGCGCGCAGAGGCGCAGAGGGCGCAGAGTTTTTTGAGAGCCGCTTCGCGGCAGGGACGATCTGATGGCCACCAAGAACGCCGAAGCCTATGAGGCCGCGAACAAGTCGTACGAATGGGGTTTCCATTCGGACATCGAGCAGGACTTCGCGCCCAAGGGGTTGAGCGAAGACACCGTCCGCTTCATCTCCGCCAAGAAGGGCGAGCCGCAGTGGATGCTCGACTGGCGGCTCAAGGCGTATCGCCTGTGGCTGACGCTGGAGACGCCCGACTGGGCCAAGCTCGAGATGGACCCGATCGACTATCAGGACGCCTATTATTACGCCGAGCCCAAGGCCAAGCCCAAGCTCGGCTCGCTCGACGAAGTCGATCCCGAGATCCTGCGCGTTTACGAAAAGCTCGGCATCCCGATCGCCGAGCAGAAGATGCTGGCGGGGGTCGAGGAGCTCGATGCCGAGGGCAACCCCAAGCGCCGCGTCGCGGTCGATGCGGTGTTCGACAGCG
>CAXTEO010000108.1:0-14719 GCA_964243205.1 uncultured Sphingomonas sp. | reverse complement strand
CGACCGGCGTCGGCGCGCGCGACCTCGCCGAATGCCTCGCGCTCCAGGCCAAGGAAGCCGATCGCTACGATCCGTGCATGGCGCGGCTGCTCGACAATCTCGATCTGCTCGCGCGCGGCGATCTGTCGCGGCTCAAGCGGCTGTGCGACGTCGACGACGAAGACCTGGCCGACATGATCCGCGAACTGCGCAATTACGATCCCAAGCCCGGCTGCCGCTTCGGCGGCGAACCAGCCCAGGCAGTGGTGCCCGACCTGTTCGTCGCCAAGCGCAAGGATGGCTGGGGCATCGAGATCAATGCCGCGACCTTGCCGCGCGTGCTGGTCAACCGCAGCTATTACACCGAACTCTCGACCGCGCGCGGCGACAAGGCCAGCAAGGCGTGGCTCGGCGAAATGCTCGCGAGCGCGAACTGGCTGGTCAAGGCGCTCGACCAGCGCCAGCGCACGATCATCAAGGTCGCCGCCGAGATCGTGAAGCAGCAGGAAGGCTTCTTCCTCCACGGCGTAGCGCAGTTAAAGCCGATGACGCTGCGCCAGGTTGCCGATGCGATCGAAATGCATGAGTCGACGGTCAGCCGGGTCACCAGCAACAAATATCTGAGCTGCGCGCGCGGGCTCTACGAACTGAAATACTTCTTCACCTCGGCGATCCAGTCATCCGAGGGCGGCGACGCGGTGTCGGCGCAAGCGGTGAAATCGGCGATCAAGGCCTTGATCTCGACCGAGGGCGACAAGATCCTGTCGGACGACACGTTGGTCGAACTGCTCAACGCCAAGGGGTTCGACATCGCGCGGCGCACGGTCGCGAAATATCGCGAGGCGCTCGGCATCGGATCGTCGGTGCAGCGGCGGCGGTCGCGGGCGCTGGAAGGGGCGTAACTTTATACCTTCCCCGGCGAAGGCCGGGGCCCAGTAGCGCAGCGCTCGGATATCTCGCGCTGCGCTCTGTTACATCAACCTTCGCTCCTGGGCCCCTGCCTGCGCCGGGGAAGGAGCAGCGCGGGCCTTAGCGCGACGTCAGCGCAACATCGCGCGCGAGCGCGGTCTTAGCGACCTGGTGCGACCAGATGGCGTCGCCGGTCGGCGTCTCGAGCATTGCATTGTCGAGGGTCAGCGCACGGCGCAGCGCGGTGTTGGCATCGGCGATGCGTCCAGCGCGCTGATAGGCAGCGGCGAGTTCGATCGCGACGCCGCCATCATTCGGTGACACTTGCGACACGGCCTCGAGCGCGCGCACGGCGGCGGCGGGGTCCTGCTTCGGCGCGGCCGTGGCGGGGGCGACGGCCGCTGCTGCGACAAGGATGGCGATAGCGAATTTCATGGTCATCATCATTCTCCTGAATTTGTTTGTTACAAGATGATGACACATGTTGCAGTTTTGTGAAGTAGTAATTTCACTTCCATGACGATTGTCATTAAACCTTTGTGATACATTCGTTATTTCTGCGCGCTCACAGGCGGAGAGAGCACGGTGAAACCCCCGGCACCCCGACGAGCCCGGGTGACGGAAACGGGGCGGGCGCAAAGACGCGCACGGTCGGCGCTGCGTCAGGCGTAGGCGAGCTTGGGATACCAATCCGGGTCGCGCCCGGCCGGCGTCGTATCGAGCACGTTCCACAGCACCGTCATCTCGGGCGACCCGCGCGGGTCCTGACCGGGGTCGACCGTCGCATGGCCCATTTCGCTGCCCCAGAAGTGGCGGATCTGGCCGTCGCGCTTGGTGAAGACAGTATAAGCGGGATAATCCCCCGCCTCGGTCCAGGCATTGTAAGCGCGCCCGAACGCGGCATCCTTGTCGGTATAGACCGGCAAATCCCGCCACCCCCGCTCGCGCTTGAACGCGATCAGCCGCTCGATCGGCGCGCGCGCCACCACCGCGAGCGCGACGCGCTGGCGGATATCGGCGGCATTGGCGGCGAGCGGCCCGAGAAACGCGGTACACATCGGGCAGGGGCGCTCGCGTTCCGGCCCGAACATGAAATTGTACACGACCAGCGTGTCGTGCTCGCCGAACAGCGCGGCGAAATCGGTCTCGCCGCCCTCGCCGATGAAGCGATAGTCGGCGGTCACGACATGGCTCGGCGGCAGCGCGCGGCGCTGTGCCGCGACGCGCTCCATCTGCCGGCGCAATTCGATTTCCTCGGCGAGCAGCGCATTGCGTGCCGCGCGATATTCGGCGCTCTCGCCGGGATGCGATGCATTCTGCCGCGCGACCAGATCCGCGGCGGGGGTCAGATCGGACATGCCTGTCTCCTCTTCAGTCGTCCTCATCCTCATAGCCCGAGAGTGCGAGCGCGCGCGCCTTGATCTGGCGCGTCTGGCACCAATGCACCAAAGCGTCCTCGCGGCCGTGCGTCACCCATACTTCCCTGGGGGCGATCTCGGTGAGCGTCTCGGTGAGTTCGTCCCAATCGGCATGATCGCTCAAGATCAGCGGTAGCTCAACCCCGCGCTGCACCGCGCGCTGGCGCACGCGCATCCAGCCCGACGCCATTGCGGTGATCGGGTCGGGCAGCCGGCGCGACCAGCGATCGGCCAGTGCGCCGGGCGGAGCGATCACGACATGGCCCATCATCTCGGCCTTGCTCGCGGTGGTGGCGGGGCGAAGTTCGCCCAGTTCGACACCGTGCGCCTGATAGAGCGCGCAGAGCTTTTCGAGCGCGCCGTGGATGTAGATCGGCGCGTCATGCCCACGCGCGCGCAATTCGGCGATGACGCGTTGCGCCTTGCCGAGGGCATAGGCGCCGACCAGCACGCAGCGCGTCGGATTGGCGTGGAGCGCGGCGGTGAGCTTGTCGATCTCGTCGCCGGTCTCGGGATGGCGGAAGACGGGCAGGCCGAAGGTCGCCTCGGTGATGAACACGTCGCACTTCACGGGCTCGAAGCGCGCGCAGGTGGGATCGGCGCGGCGCTTATAGTCGCCGGAGACGACGATGCGTTCGCCGCGATATTCGAGCAGGATCTGCGCCGAGCCGAGCACATGGCCGGCGGGGACGAAGGTGGCTTTGACCCGATCACTTTCTTGGGGGCCGAACATGTGGCTGTCGCCATACGCGACCGGATGGCCGGGTTGCGGGCCGTAGCGTGCGTCCATGATCGCGAGCGTCTCGGGGGTGGCCCAGACCGCATCATGGCCGCCGCGGGCGTGGTCGGCATGGCCGTGCGTCACCAGCGCGACGGGCGAGGGGCGCGACGGGTCGATCCACACGTCGGCGGGAGCGACGTAGATTCCGTGGGGGTGTGGGTCGATCCAGTCGCCGAGCTTCGCCATCATACCTATATGGGTGGGATGCGTTTGAGTTCCCACCTTCGTGCTACCCCTGAAGATTTGGCGGCGCCGTCGCAACACACGCCTCCCCTCCCTGGAAGGGAGGGGCTGGGGGTGGGTCGGTTCGTAGTCGAGCGCAATGCCAGCCCCATACCGACCCACCCCCGACCCCTCCCTTCCAGGGAGGGGAGGAAGAAGTGAGCCTCCCCACCCAAATCACCAACTGGTTCGCGACCAAAGGCTGGCACCCTCGCGCGCACCAGCTGGCGATGCTCGACGTCGCGCGCGCCGGCCATCACGGCCTGCTCGTCGCCAGCACCGGCGCGGGCAAGACGCTCGCCGGCTTCCTGCCCAGCCTCACCGAACTGATCGAAACCCCCAGCGAAGGCCTCCACACCCTTTACGTCTCGCCGCTCAAGGCACTGGCGGTCGACGTGCAACGCAACCTGCTCACGCCGATCGCCGAGATGGGCCTCGACATCCGCGTCGAGACTCGCACCGGCGACACCCCCTCGGACCGCAAGGCGCGCCAGCGCATCCGCCCGCCGCAGATCCTGCTCACCACGCCGGAATCGCTCAGCCTGTTACTCAGCTACCCCGACGCCGGCCTGATCTTCGAAAACCTCAAGACGATCGTCGTCGACGAAGTCCACGCCTTCGCCACCGGCAAGCGCGGCGATCTGCTGTCGCTATGCATGGCGCGCCTGCAACGCCTCGCGCCCGATCTGCGCCGCGTCGCGCTCTCCGCGACGGTGGCCGATGCCGACGGCTATCGCGCCTGGCTCGCCCCCGATGGCGATATCGATACGGTCGACCTGGTCCAGGGCGAACCCGGCGTCCCCGCCAATATCGCGATCCTGCTGCCCGAGGGCCGCGTCCCCTGGTCGGGCCATTCGGGCCGCTACGCCGCCGAGCAGGTGATGGCCGAGATCGAGACGCACAAGACCTCGATCGTCTTCTGCAACACCCGCAGCCTCGCCGAATTGATCTTCCAGGATTTGTGGAAGGTCAATGCGATGAGCTTGCCGATCGGCATCCACCATGGCTCGCTATCGCTCGAGGCGCGGTGCAAGGTGGAAGGCGCGATGGCCGACGGCAAGTTGCGCGGCCTCGTCGCCACCGCCAGCCTCGATCTTGGGGTCGATTGGGGCGATGTCGACTGCGTCATCCAGATGGGCGCGCCGAAAGGCTCGTCGCGTTTGCTGCAGCGGATCGGGCGCAGCAATCACCGCATGGACGAAGCCAGCGAAGCGGTGCTCGTCCCCGGCAATCGCTTCGAATATCTCGAAGCGCGCGCCGCGCTCGACGCGGTCGAGGCGGGCGAGCTCGACCCCGATATCTTCCGCATGGGCGGGCTCGACGTGCTCGCGCAGCATATCATGGCCTGCGCCTGCGCCGCACCGTTTCAGGAAGCCGAGATGCTGAGCGAGATTCGCTCGGCCTTCCCCTATTCCGCGCTGACCGACGAGACCTTCACGCGCGTGCTCGGCTTCATCCGCGACGGCGGCTATGCGCTCAAGGCGTATGACAAATTCAAGCGCCTCACGCAGGATGCCGACGGCAGCTGGCGCGTCAGTCACCCCAAATTTATTGCGCAACATAGATTGAATGCCGGCATTATCGTCGAGGCGACGATGCTCACCGTCCGCTTCAAGAACGGCCGCACGCTCGGCAAGGTCGAGGAGGGGTTCGCCGCCACGCTCAGCCCGGGCGATACCTTCTTCTTCGCGGGCATGAGCCTCGAAGTGATGATGATGGACACCGAGGATCTGCTCGTCCGCGCCACCGCGCGCCCGGCGCGGATCCCGACCTATGGCGGCGCGCGCATGGCGATGTCGACCAACCTCGCGCAGCGCGTCCGCGGCTTCCTCGCCACGCCCAGCGAATGGGCGCGCTTCCCCGACGACGTGCGCGAATGGCTCGAAGTCCAGCAACGCCGCTCGACGCTGCCGAGTCCCGGGCAGCTGCTGGTCGAAACTTTCCCGCGCGAGGGCCGCCATTACATGGTCGCCTACAGCTTCGAAGGCTGGAACGCGCACCAGTCGCTCGGCATGCTCGTTACCCGCCGGATGGAGACGCTCGGCCTCAAGCCGATGGGTTTCGTCTCGAACGATTATGCGCTCGCCTGCTACGGACTCGAGCCGATCACCGACCCGCGATCGCTGTTCTCGCCCGATATCCTGGAGGACGAATTCGTCGACTGGGTGCAAAGCTCCGCCCTGCTCAAGCGCGCTTTCCGCGAAGTCGCGGTGATCGGCGGGCTGGTCGAGCGCCAGCACCCCGGCAAGCGCAAGACCGGCAAGCAAGTCACTTTCTCGACCGACCTGATCTACGACGTGCTGCGCAAATACGAACCCGGCCACCTGTTGCTGCAAGCCGCCTGGGAAGACGCCCGCGCGCGCATGACCGATGTCGGCCGCCTCGCCGACCTGCTCGACCGCGCGGTCGATACGATGCTGCACGTCGATCTGCCGCGCGTCTCGCCGCTTGCCGTGCCCGTGCTCACCCTGATCGGGCGCGAGAAGATCGCCACCGGGCTCGCCGACGATGCGCTGCTGATCGAGGCCGAAGCGCTCGCCGAGGAAGCGATGCGGCTCGACTGAGCGCCGCTTGTGGAACGCCCGAAACGGGCGTAGTTTGCAGACATGAACCCGGCGCTGCTCCTTGCCGTTCCGTTCGCCGCTGCGCTGGCCACGCCGCAACCTGTGCCGCAACCCACGCCCGATCCTGTTGCGCAGCAAAGCGTGCAGCAAAATCCCGCCGAGCAACTCGCCTTCGTCAGCGACGGGCTGCGCATGACGGTCCCGGTGACGATCGGCCCGGCCGGTCCGTACCGCTTCGTCGTTGATACCGGCGCCGAACGCACGGTGATCTCGCGCGAGCTCGCCGGTACGCTCGGCCTGGCGCCGGGGCGCAGCGTCCATGTCACCGCGATGGCGGGGTCGGCGCAATTCGCCACCGTCGTCATTCCCGACATCAAGATCGGCTCGCCCAATACCGGGGCACGGCTGATCGGCACGCGGATCGAGGCGCCGGCGTTCATCGCGAACAATCTCGGCGCGGCCGGGCTGATCGGGATCGACACGCTGCAGGGCCATGCCGTGTCGATCGATTTCGTCCAGCAGCTGATGACCGTCACCCCGTCGACCAAGCGCACGCGCACCGAACGCTTCGGCCCCGACGACATCGTCATCCGCGCGCGCAATCTGTTCGGCCAGCTCGTCGTCACCGACGCGACCTATCGCGGGCGCAAGGTGCGCGTGGTGATCGACACCGGCGCCGACACCAGCATGGGCAATATGGCGCTGCGCAAGCTCGCCGCGCCCGGCGGGAAGGGAACGACGCCGCTCGCCCTGCTCAGCGTGACCGGCGCGATGCTGCAGACCGACTATACCTTGCTCGACCGCGTCCAGATCGGCGACATCAGCCTCGCCAGCCTGCCCGTGGCGTTCGCCGATGCCGCGCCGTTCGGACGGCTCGGGCTGAGCGACCGGCCGGCCCTGCTGCTGGGGATGGATGCGTTGCGGCTGTTCGGGCGAGTGCGGATCGACTTCGCCAATCGCGAAGTGCGCCTCGCGCAGCCGAAGCGGGCGGAGCGCTGACGATACCGCCAGCGATACGCTAACCCGTTGCGTTCCGGACCGATCGCGCTAGCCTCCGCCCAGACACAGGGGGGATTTCCATGTTCGCACGCATCACCACCGCATTGCTCGGCGCCACGATCCTCGCCACCGCCGCGCTCGCCGGCCCGGCCGCGGCGCAGGACCGCCCCGACCAGAAAGCCTATCTCGGCCTCTACAAGGAGCTGGTCGAGACCAACACCACGCTCTCCGTCGGCAGCTGCACCATCGCCGCCGCGCAGATCGGCGCGCGGCTCAAGGCGGCGGGCTATGCCGACAGCGACCTCACGTTCTTCAGCGTGCCCGATCACCCAAAGGAAGGCGGCCTCGTCGCGATCCTAAAGGGCAGCGACGCACGCACCAAGCCCCTCCTCCTGATCGCGCATCTCGACGTGGTCGAGGCCAAGCGCGAGGACTGGACGCGCGATCCGTTCAAGCTGATCGAGGAAGACGGCTATTATTACGCCCGCGGCAGCACCGACGACAAGGCGATGGCGGCAATCTGGGCCGACAGCCTGATCCGCTTCAAGCAACAGGGCTATACGCCGAAGCGCACGATCAAGCTCGCGCTCAGCTGCGGCGAGGAAACCACGTTCGCCTTCAACGGCGCGCAGTGGCTCGCGAAGAACAAGCCCGACCTCATCGCCGCCGAGTTCGGCCTCAACGAAGGCGGCGGCGGGCAGATGGCCGACGACGGCAAGCGCCTCGCCATGTTCATGCAGGTCGGCGAGAAGGCCGCGCAGAACTTCACGCTCACCGCCACCAACCCCGGCGGCCACAGCTCGCAACCCGTCCCCGACAATGCGATCTACCAGCTCGCCGACGCGCTCGAGGCGATCCGTGCCTACGAATTCCCGATCAAATTCACCGACACCACGCGCGCCTTCTTCAAGGGCGCAGCCCTCGCGCAAAAGCCCGAGATGCGCGACGCGATGCTCAAGCTCGTCGCCAATCCGGGCGACGCCGCGGCCGACAGGATCGTCAGCACCGACAAGACCTTCCACTCGACATTGCGCACCACTTGCGTCGCGACCTTGTTGAGCGCCGGCCATGCCGAGAACGCGCTGCCGCAACGCGCCACCGCCAACGTCAATTGCCGCATCTTCCCGGGCGAGACGGTCGAGGGCACGCTCGCCAAGTTGCAGGCGCTCGCCGGGGAGAAGGTCAAGGTCAGCGCCAATGCGCCGATCCGCCCGGTCGCAGTGCCGCCGAGCCTCGACCCCAAGGTGATGGGCCCGGCGCAGGCGGTGGCGGCGAAGCACTTCCCCGGCCTGACGATCCTGCCGCTGATGTCGACCGGCGCGACCGACGGCATCTTCTACGAGGCGATCGGCATTCCCGTCTACGGCGTGCCCGGCATCTTCATGACCGGCGATTTCAACCGCGCGCACGGGCTGAACGAACGGATGAACGTGCGGTCGCTGTATGACGGGCGGGATTATCTGTTCGATCTGGTGAAGGCGTATGCGGGGTAGGGGGCAACGTCTCCCACGCCCCCGTTCGCCCTGAGCCTGTCAAAGGGCCGCCTCCGCAATTGGGCACTGGAATGTGGTCCCGCACCTGACGTGGGATGAGCAAAGCGCCGTATTGACATTGTAGATACGCAGCGCATATTCGACGTATGGCAAAAGGACGCGCCCTTTCGGATGCTGTGGTGGATTTCAGGGCGCAGCCGGCTGCGTCCGAAACCAAGGGCAGCATCAACCTGCGGATCGAAGCGCAGACCCGTCGCCTGATCGACGACGCCGCGACCGTGCTCGGCAAGACCCGCACCGAGTTCATGATCGACAGCGCGCGCGCGCAGGCGATCGACGTGCTGCTCGACCAGCGCCTGTTCGTGCTCGCGCCCGACGCCTACGACAGCTTTGCCGCCGCGCTCGACGCGCCCGCGACGCCCGACCCCAAGCTGCGCGCGCTGCTGCGGCGCAAGCCGGCCTGGGAAGCCTGAGGCACGGCCGTGACGCTGTCGCCGCCGGTCCCGCTGACCGCCGCCCTTGATTGCACCGGCTTCGACTGCGGCGAGCCGGCGCTCGACACCTGGCTGCAGCAGCGCGCCGTCAAGAACGAGAGCCGTTTTTCGCGCACCTATGTGGTGTGCGAGGGCAATCGCGTGGTCGCCTATGTCAGCCTGCTCGCGGGCTCGGTCGCGCGCGGCGCGGCGCCGGGCGGGGTGCGCCGCAACGCGCCCGACATGATCCCGGTCGCGATCATCGGCCGGCTGGCGGTGGACAAACGCCATGCCGGCCGCGGGCTGGGCGCGGACCTGCTGGCGGATGCGCTGCGCAGGATCGCGCTCGCCTCGCGCGACATCGGGATCGGCGCGGTGCTGGTGCAGGCGAAGAGCGACGCTGCGAAGCGGTTCTATCTCGCGTGCGCGGGATTTGTTGAGTTTCCGGCGGAGAGCCGGATGCTGTTTTTGCCGATTGAGGCGGTGATTGCGGGACTGAGTGAGGGAGTCGGATAACGCTATTAAGGCAGGTGATCTTCTAGTCTTCTCAATAATACAGAGGCCAATGAGAGGTGATCTAAACATCGATCGATCGGATCAATGTTTATGTCATGACCGCGGGGGTTTCGTATCGCTGACATAGCTCCCGAAAATATAAACTTATACCCACTTTGTTCGTCTATTTCGCTTTGCGTCTGCAATGCAGTGAGGCGGATTTTTGGATTAGTTTCGGAGAAGGCTGCCATCATAAGCTTCTGTCCGCTATCATTCAATTTCGACAAGTGCTTCACGCAAATGTCTATGTATTTAAGAGCCTCGAAGGTTGCTTGAGAATAATGGCCATTATCAAAAAGCTTTATGCTCACAGCAGAAATGTCAGGATGTATGTTTCGCTCGTCGAAAGGGTGATCTGTGTCCTCGACATCAAGGCCATGGAGAAAATTTTCGGAAGATCGAGCGAACCGCTCGAAGGCAGAAAATGCCCTACTCATTAATAAGGTTAGCCCTAATGCTCTTGAAAATATTGTCGTATGTTTCTTGTGATCCATTGGCGGGAACATTTATTTCTATGCGAACAGTTAGTGCCATATCTTTCTTATTGTCTTTTCCATCTGGCTTGGCGATTTCTACAGGTGGAGTAATGGCAGGGCGTGTAGTCCTTTTTTGAGGCAACGCCTTTGTCTTGGATTTAGATTTTTGCGCGAGTTTGCTGACGCTCTTTTGATCGACCTTTTCGTATCCTGCTAGCGCTCGAAACATTTGAAATACGCCTGCTTGCCGTCCTCCTATTGCATCGCTCGTTTTGTCGGTTGTACGAAAATACGCGATCAAGTCTTGACGGCTGAGCGTCCACGCATCGTCACCGCGCATGTCGAAAAGATCGTTGTATGCGCTTCGTACGAGATTTCCGAAGGCAGCAGGAAATGTATCATCTCCCAAAACGAAAATGTCATGACCAGCTTTCGTTCTCTTCCCCTCATCATCAATAACGCCGATAAACTGAAGCGCATTTATAACGTAGCTTTCGTTATTAGGAGCCAAAGAGAATTTTTTGACCGTTTCGGAGGTCACCGCCGCAGGAAAATTCTTCCGAAGAAATCCTATCATCTGTGAGATATTGCTAGGTCCAGAAATATACGGATGCGATGCCAAATCTTAGCTCCCTACTTCGCATTCCCCAATGCGCGACTGAAAAGGCTAGCGAGAGTCGGGTGGAACTGCAATGGGCGCAAGTGTTTAGTGTTTTGGTGTCAGCGCTATGTCTCGCAAAGAGCCACGTTCCTATCCGTGAGAGCTGACATGCTAGTCGCGGAAAGCTAACTGGACGCTTGGCATCAAGCAAAAAACCGCTGTCCTACGGGGCGGGTTTTTGAGAGACTTCCCTAAACGCTTTTTGAACCTGTCAATGCACCCGGCACTGCCCGCGCGCGTTCCCTCTGCGGTGTGGAAGAGGGAGCGAGTGCGGACCCGCGTGAACGCGCTAAAGGTTCCCGCTGCCCGCCGAACGTAGACTTGCACGTCAGCGCAAAAACGGAAACAATCGGAAGCGTAACCACCACGCCGCGAGGTCAATCGAGTCAACCAACACCCGCGATGGTGCGACTTTAGTGCGACTTTCCGCGCTCTACACCCAGCGCACGCCTCTCAAACCGTAACCTGTTCCCCCAACTCCAGCACCTTCCCCGGCGGAATCTTCAAAAAGTCCGTCGGATCACTGGCATTGCGCTGCAAAAACATGAAGATCCGGTCCTGCCACAGCGGCATGCCCTGGTCGGCGGCGGGCTTGATCGTGTTGCGGCCGATGAAATAGCTCGTCTTGGCCGGGTTGAGCACCTTCTTGCGGGTCGTCGCCTCGAAGCCGAGATCGCGCGGCACGTCGGGCGATTCCATGAAGCCATAGGTCAGCACCACCACCGTGAAATTGGCGTCGAGCGGGCGGATGTCGGCGCGCTCGTGCGGCTCGACCGAGGGGCGGTCGGCGGTGCGGATGCTGACGATCAGGTTCTTCTCGTGCAGCACCTTGTTGTGCTTGAGATTGTGCAGCAGCGCGCCCGGCGCGCTGTCGGGGTTGGCGGTGAGGAAGATCGCGGTGCCCTCGACGCGCTCGGGCGGGCGTTTCGCGAGCGCGGCGGCGAGGTCGGTCAGCGGCACGCTCTGCCGCGCCTCGAACTCGCGCACGATCCCGCGCCCGCGGTTCCAGGTGTAGATGACAAGGCCGATCACCGCCGCGACCAGCAGCGGCACCCAGCCGCCCTCGACGACGCGCAGGATGTTGGCGCCGAAGAAGATCAGGTCGAGCGCCAGGAACGGCAGCACCACGGCGAGCGCCAGCGGACGCCCCCAGTTCCAGCGATGCCGCACCACGATATAGGCGAGCAACGTCGTCACCACCATCGTGCCGGTCACCGCGATGCCATAAGCGGCGGCCATGGCCGAGGACGTGCGGAACTGGATGACCAGCACCAGCACGCCGACCAGCAGCAGCCAGTTGATCGACGGCAGATAGATTTGCCCGGCCTGCGTCGCCGAGGTCTGGCGGATGCGCAGCCGCGGCAGCAGCCCGAGCTGGATCGCCTGTTGCGTCAGCGAGTATGCCCCGGTGATCACCGCCTGGCTGGCGATCACGGTCGCCATCATCGCGAGGCCGATCAGCCACGGGCGGAATGCGGCGGGCGCCATCAGGAAGAACCAGTCCTGGTTGACGAACGGCCGGTGCGCGGCGGTGGCGGCTTCCAGTGCGTGGAGCGCATAGGCGCCTTGCCCGAGATAGTTGAGGATCAGGCACGGGAACACCAACACGAACCAGCCAATGCGGATCGGCAGCACGCCGAAATGCCCCATGTCGGCGGTCAGCGCCTCGGCGCCGGTGACGGTCAGGAACACCGCGCCGAGCACGAACAGGCCGAGTGTGCCATGATCGGCGAGGAAGAAGGCGCCGTAATGCGGCGAGATGACGCGCAGGATCGAGGGCTCGTCGGCGATATGCCACAGACCGAGCCCGCCGATGACGAGGAACCACAGGATGCACACCGGCCCGAACAGCGCCGAGACGCGCGCCGTGCCGTGGCTCTGGATGAAGAACAGAGCGACGAGGATGACGATGGTGAGGCCGAGGATCACGTCGCCGTCGATCAGATGGCCGGCGCCGGGGATTGTCTTGAGCCCCTCGACCGCCGAGAGCACCGACAGCGCCGGGGTGATGATCGCATCGCCATAGAATAGAGCCGCGCCGCTCGCGCCGAGAACCAAAGCGATGAGGGAGCGGCGCCCGAGCGCGCGCCTGGCGAGCGCGGTGAGGGCGAGCACGCCGCCTTCGCCCTGATTGTCGGCGCGCATCAGGAAGATGACGTATTTGACCGAGACCACCAGGATCAGCGACCAGATCGCCAGGCTGAGCACGCCGAGGATCTCGCTCGGCTCGAGCCCGTCGGCGGCGGTCAGGTTGAGCGCCTCGCGGAACGCATAAAGCGGGCTGGTGCCGATATCGCCGAACACCACGCCGATCGCGCCGACAGTCAGCGCGAGCAGCGCCGGATGCGGGGCGGGGCGAGTGGATTTGACGGTATTCGTGTCGGTGGCAGAGGTCATAAGCGTTGGAATGGCTCGCCGGAGGGACGGCGCGCTTTACGCCCGTCATGGCTTTGCGCAAGGTTTTAGTGACGGCGCCCCGGCAAGCGTTGCGCGGTGGACCGCATTGGGACATAGGCGAGGGCATGGTTCCCTTTTCGTTCGCTCCCTTTTCGTTCGGCGGCCATGCCTTGCTCGCCTTGCGCAGTGGCGCCTTGTTCTGGCCGGCGCGTGGCGCGCTGCTGGTGGCGGACCTGCATTTCGAGAAAGCGAGCTGGTATGCGCGCGGCGGGCAGATGTTGCCGCCGTACGATTCGATGGCGACGCTGGCGGATCTGTCGGTGCTGGTCGAGGCGCTGGCGCCGCGCGAGATCTGGTGCCTGGGCGACAGCTTCCACGATGCCGAAGGCTGCGATCGCTTGCCGGCCGAAGCGCAGGCGACGCTGCGCCGGCTGACCGGCGCGGCGAAATGGACCTGGATCACCGGCAATCACGACGCCGGGATGGTCGACCGGTGCGGCGGCACGGTGGTCGACGAGGCGATGGTCGATGGCCTGATACTGCGCCACGAGGCTGCGCGCGGCGAGGCTCGGCCCGAGCTGTCGGGGCATTTCCACCCCAAGCTGCGCGTGCGCCTGCGCGGCCGGCTGGTGTCGCGCATCTGCTTCGTCGCAACCGAGCGCAAGCTGATCCTGCCGGCGTTCGGCTCGCTCACCGGCGGGCTCGACGTCGACCATCCCGAAATCGTCCGTGCGGTCGGGCCGGGGGCTGAGGCGCTGATCCCGGTCGCGGACAAATTGCTGCGCTTCAAGGTCGCGGCGTAGCGGTGGGCAAAGCCCCTCCCCTGAAGGAGAGGGGCTTAAGAAGCTCAGCTCGCCAGTTGCGGAAACCCGGCGCGGAACGCCGCGACCTTGGGCTTGTCGAAGGTCACGATATAGGGGTGGTTCGGGTTCCGGTCGTAGAAATTCTGGTGATACGCCTCGGCCGGGAAGAAGCCGCCGCTCTCGATCCTGGTCACGATCGGCCTGGCGAAGGCATGCGCCTGCGACAGCTGCGCGATATAGGCCGCCGCCACGCCGCGCTGCGCCGGGCTCTGCGGGAAGATCGCCGAGCGATAGCTGTAGCCGCTGTCGGGCGTCTGGCGGTTGAGCTGCGTCGGATCGTGCGCGACCGAGAAATAGACGCGCAGCAAGGTCGCATAGCTCACTTTGGCCGGGTCATAGACCACGCGCACCGCCTCGGCATGCTGCGTCGTCTCGGTCGAGACCTGGTCGTAGGTCGCGGTCGCGCGCGTGCCGCCGGCATAGCCCGCGGTTACTTGCCGCACGCCCTTCACATGTTCGAACACCGCTTCCATCCCCCAGAAGCAGCCGCCGGCGAACACCGCGGTCTGCGGGCCGGTCGCGGTGACGTCGGTCCTGGCGGCGGGAATCGGCACGGCGCGCTCGGCCTGCGCCGCGCCGCCGCCGAGCGTGAACAGCGCGATGCCGGCGAGGCCGGCGGTGACGATTACAGGCTTGAACATCGGGAACACCTCTGGTGGAACGGGCAAGGTACGCGTGCGCCGTCCAAAAGGATGTCGTGCGTCCTCAGTGCCGCTTCAAGCCGCGCACGCGGTGCCAGATGTAGAAAGCCACCGCCGCGACCAATACGACCGCGATCACCGCGTCGGCGCTGTGGAACGCGGCCTTCATCGCCGGGCTCTTGTTCCACTGGTCGCCGAGCTTCATCCCGACCCAGGCGAGCCCGAAGCACCAAGGCCACGAGCCGAGGAAGGTGTAGACGTGGAACGGGACGAGCGGCATCCGCGCCA
>CAXTEO010000107.1:0-15018 GCA_964243205.1 uncultured Sphingomonas sp. | reverse complement strand
GCGGCCGCCCATGTGCCGCATCCCTCTGGCGGAAGGCTGTCGGGCGTCAGGTGGCAGCGGGCGGAACCGCGACCAAAGACGTTGCCGCAGTCGGATTGGAGCCAAGCCCGAACCCGTCGATGTCGTCGATAATGTTCTTCCCCGTGGCGCACAGGCGCACCATCGCCGCAGGGGTGACCCGCAACCCGCCATCGGCATCGATTGCGTCGATCATGATGCGGAGCTGATCGACCAGATCCTCGCTCCGGGTCGCGGCATAGCCCACGAGCATTGCCACATCCGAGAACAGGCGAGGGACGGGCAGGACGGAGGAATTTTCGCCATCGGGGACGGCGCGCCAGGGATCGACGTCCACTCCTGCTGCGAGCGCGCTGACATAGGTGCGCTGCTCCCAATCGAGGGCCTTCCAGGCATTCGTCTCATTGGCGCTGAGAATGGCGGTGCGACAAGCGCTTACCGCATCCTCCGCCTCGACCGTGACCTCGGCGCGGTAGATCAACGGATATTCGCAGTGGACGGTGAAGGTTGTCATGGGACCGACTCCTGACGTTCGGAGAGAAAATGATAGACCCGAGTGGTTCGGGTCAGTCGTAGCGGGGACGCTCGGCCGGGAAGGTGGCAGGGGGGCAGCCATCGTGGACGCAGGCCTCGAAGCGACCGGCGGAGAGGACGCTGCTGATCTCGCGCGCGTGATCGTCGGTGTTCCAGTCGCGATCGAGATGCACCTGAACCTCGTCCGCCATCGCTTTCGCGCGGGTCTCGTGTCCGTCGGTGAAGGTGGTGCCGAAGGAAGCCAGCTCCGGGTCGGTGCAAAGTTCGCCGGTCTGGTAGTACCACCCGCCTTCTTCAGGACCGCCATAGGCGAGTTGGACAAGATAGACGGCTATGCTGCGCATGACGGGCTCCTCGGGACAATTGAGCTATCGAAGCTCACCCAAGCCGAAGGCCGCCTCCCCTCCGAGGGGGCGATCGTCAGTCGATGACGCGCCAACCGAACGCGCCCCAGCGCTGGCGGTTGGGGGCATACTTGGCGGTCGTTGCCATTATGATTTTGTGGCCCTGCGGTGCCGCCTGATGGTCCGCGATCGCGGCTGCGTCAGCGGCGCGCGCCGGCCAGCATTGGTCGACGTTCAGCATGGCGATCGGGAAGTCGCTGCTGCCTTCAACGACGAACTGCTTGGTGATGGGGTTAGGCATGGGTGGGGCTCCTTTCGAGCGCAGCGGCTGCGCGATGGAAGTCGTCGAGCCAGCGGGCCATCGGGGCGCGCTGGTCGGCGGGAAGTGCGGCCTGTGCCGCCTGGAAATCGAGAAGCGCGGTCGGCGCTGTCGCGATGATGTGGTCGACCTCGGCGGGAGGGAGGAGGCCGCGCTCTCGGATGAACTCGGTGATGCTGCCGGGACGCGGCGTCGCGCCGCGACGGCCAAGCACCGGCTTGCGCCATAGTCCGTCGACGGCACGGAGGCGGGGTTTGGCGCGTGCCTCCATCAGCACGATGACGCGCAGCTCCGGCACTGAAAGCTCGAGCACTTCGTCGGGCTTGATGCTGCCGCAGAAGTAGCAGCTCGATTTCGGCGGGATGGGGAGGCCGGCGCGCGCGATGCGAGCCTCGCAATCTGGGCGCCCCCAAGCCCATTCGCGCAAGGGGTAGCGATAGGCGTAGCGAGGATCCTCGCACCCGATCACGTGGTGGTAACGCTGCGTGTCGCGGCTCGAGGCGTCGTAGCCAATGAGCTTCACGACGCGGCCGCCTGCATCCCAGCAGCGCCGCGCCGGCTCCCAGGTGGCGGTCCACGCATTCTGCGGGGCAGCCTTCCACTTTTGCGAGCACGACCCCCTACCAAACACCACGGACGGCAGCGTGGCATTGGTCAGCATGTTCTCGGCAATGCCCGCATAGGGCGGCCAGTGCTTGAAATTGCGGGGCTGGTAGCGGCCGATTTCGGACGCAATGCCGCGCTCCGCCATCCAGGCTCGAAATATCGGGATGTAGGCATAGGTCCGCGACTTCTCGGCGCCGGGGTCGGCGAAGAGTACCACGTCGATCGGCTCGCCGCGTTCGGCGAGCTCGACGATCATGGCGGTGGAATCGACGCCGGCACCCCAAGCGGCGATCACGGGCGGGCGATCAGCCATTGGCCGCGTCCTTCACGACGATCGCGGCGTGGACGATACGATAGGCCCGCTTGCGAAAGGCCGGAATACGGCAGATCGCACGGGTCTCGGGATCGCGGAACAGCGGTGTGCGACCCTTCGGATTGGCGACCACTTCGAAGCGGGCGCGGTCGCTGCCGTCGCTGAATCGCATGGGCTCATCGAAGATGATGGTCTGCCCCGGCTTCGGAGCTGGCTTGGCCTGCTCGAGTTTTCGAGCGACAAGATTGGCGCGGCAGCGCGCGCGCCAATCCAATGCGTATTCGCTGTCGGTCGCCGTCAGCTCGTTGAGGATCGCGGCCGGGCACTCGCTTTCGCACGCGCCCATATGCTCGGTCATGTCTTTGTACCCAAAGACGTGCCCGTCGGTCGAGCGCGGGTTGTGCTTGGTGAGGCACACGACGGCGAAGACCTGGCGATCGCCGTTCGCCTCGAGGCGTTCGCACGCGGCATAATAGGTCGAAGCGACCATGGACGAGGCGAGCACGGTGAGACGGTGATCGTCACGCGCGTAGGTGAATTGGTTGTCGAGATAGGAGCGCGGGACGGCGTAGCCGCCCATATCGCGCATGAAGAGCCAACCCATGACGGTTCTCCGGATTTGGTGGGATCGGGCGGCAGCGGCGACGCGTGGAGCGCCCATGCCGATGCTGGCGGTGAGACGACGCTGGAATGCCGGGGCGTCCATCAACTCGGCGATCGGCGCGCGGTGAACCTGTCCCGCGTGTTCACCGGCGCGGCAGCGATTGAACGTGATTTCGCTACCGGGGAGGAAGCTGCGCGGCACGACGCGGATCGACAGATCCGCATGGCGCAGCTCGGTCGTGCCCTCGTCGTCGTCGCGTCCCATCGCCGTATTGATGCGGGCATCGTCCGGATCGAGCCCGATCGCCTCGGCGAGACGGGCGAGCGCGCGACGGGCCTGATAGTGGAAGGTGCGTTTGGCCGCAGGGTCGCCGGCAACGGAGTTGCCGGCGATGTCGAGCAGGGCCGGAGCGGCGATCGCCGCCATGCGCTCCTCGGCGCAGCGAAGGCGTAGATCGTTCGCACTGGGCGCGTCACGGTCGGCGACGTCGGCCAGGTTGCGGATCAGCAGGAGGACTGCGGCGTCCCGGTCGAGCGGCTTCCCGGCGCGCCGGCAGTCGTCGACCGCGGCATTAAGGGCGTGGAGCGCAGCGGGCAGCGTCTCCAGGCCCGCGGGGGAGAGCGCCTGATTATGGCGGTAGATCGTATCATAGAACATCGGACGAACCTCCTGAGCGCCAGGGCGCGCTCAAAAGGCCGAAGGCTTCCTCTCCTCTGATCGATCTTCACCGATCCTGCGGCTCAGCGCCTTGCCAAATCCTACAACCGGGACCATATACGGTGTTACGTACATCAAGACGGAATGACGATAATGCCTACGGAACGTTTTGAAATGAGGATCGATAGTGAGTTGCTCGAACGGCTCGACAGTTGGCGAGCCGGCGAGGATGACACGCCTTCTCGTGCAGAATCCATTCGGCGTCTGATCGAAGCGGGTTTGGCGCATGACAATAAAGGCAGAGCGCCAGTCCTCAGTGATGGCGAAAAACTCATCGCAATGATGCTCGCCGAGCTTATCAAATCAACGGGAGCGAAGGTGCAAACGAACGTCGACCTCGTTGAGAAGGCTGTCACTGGTGGGCACTATTGGGCGCTTGGTTGGGAGATGCCCGGCATATTCCATGGGCACGTAGACAAGCAGAGCAGGGTTCGTTTTGTCGTTGATGTGCTGGATATGTGGTCGTTCCTCGAAGAGGCCGAGGAGGCTCTAACGACGGATTCGGATCGGGAAGAGTTGGCGATGGCGGGTCACGCCCACGTCAAATTTCTTGGTTTCGACGGCAACAACGAAAGCGAGCACCTGAGCATCGCTCGTTTCTTGGTCGACGACCTCGAGCGGTTCACGCGATTTCGCATCGGGCATCGCGATCTGAATTCGCACGTTCCCACTGTCGAGGGTTACGGCAAGATGGTTCGCGCCTTCGAGCCTATCCGGAAAAACTTGGTAGGGCGCGGCATGTCGATAGGCGAGATGCTTACCGTGCTGAACGCGCGCCGAGCTGGGTGAAAACCCGATGCCGGGCGTAGGTGGTCACAGCATTAAGCCTGCGGGGTCGCCGGAACGGGCGGCCGCGTCATAGCCGCGTTGCCATGCCGTGCGCGGCTTGCTGCCACGGCGGTAGATGCAGCGGTCGTTGCCCATGACGTAGCAACGCCATCCCGATTTCTGGGCCGCCCACATCCGGTCGATGCGGGCGGGAGCGAAAAGCGTCATCAAGTCGAGGTGGGGTCGGGGGTTTGTCATGGCGGACCTGCATGGTCGCCGAAGGCGCCGGCAGGGAGCGTCCAAGGATCCGCCAGGATCGAGAGACGCCACGCCGGATCGTCGGCTTGGGCCAGTTCGTCGGGATGGCGATCGCGCGGAGCGAGGAGGCAAAGGCCCTCCACATCAAGATGGGCGATCCGCTCTTCAAGATTCGCGACATCATCAAGCGGCATGGGATAGAGGTCCGATCCTCCAATTACGAACTCTATGCCGACATGAATCGGCGCTTTAACGCGGTGATCGCGGAGCATAGCGACCTGATCGAGATCTACTCGATCGACGAGAGTTTTTACCGTCTGCCCGTCCTGCCAAACGGCCTGGGGGATGTGGCGGCCGCGCATAAGCTGCGCGCGGCAATTCTGCGCCAGACCGGCCTTCCGACGCGGATCGGACTTGGTCCGACGCGCGCATTGTCGAAGGTTGCGAACGCCTTGGCAAAGGCGACCGAAAAGATCTGGGATGGTGTGGTGGACCTCCACGATACCGAGCTGCGCGCGCGTCTCTTTGGCGAGTGGCCGGTCAAGGAGGTGTGGGGGATAGGGTCGGCGCTGGCGGCGCGATTGCACCCGCTCGGAATTCGGACAACGGCAGACCTGGTGGCGATGCCACCAGCGTCCGCGCGTGATGTCGGCACGGTCGTTCTCGAGCGCCTGGTGCGCGAGCTGAACGGCATCGAGTGCGAAGAGTTCAAGCCGGAGCCGGAAGCAAGCAAGGCGACGGCGGTAACGCGCCAGTTCGGCGCGCCGGTAACGGACCTCGACGAGCTTCGCGAGGCGATGGTTCGGCGCGCGGTGCGCGCGGCCGAGAAGATCCGACACCAGGACTGGTGGCGACGCGGCTCATCGTGTTCGCGCACGGCTCGCGCTACCGGCCCAATCCGCCCTCGGCCAGCCGGCAGACCCGGATGTCGCCGCCCAGCAACGATCCGCGCATCATCGCCGGCCTCGCCGGTAGGATGATGGAGGCGATGTATCAGCCCGGGGGCGTCTATACGAAGTGCGGTGTCCTGCTTGAGGAGCTGCTGCCTCACGGCGCGGGGCAGGGGGACTTGTTCGCCGTGGAGGATCCGCGGGCGCCCGGCTTGCTGGCGGCTATGGATGGCCTCAACGATCGTTTTGGCCGCGGGACGGTAGGGATCGCAGCGCAGGGGTTCGGCGCGCGCGGGTTCGATACGAAGCGAAGCCAGAAGAGCCCGGCATGGACGACCCGGATTGGGGAGATACCGGTAGCCCGATAGGTTCGGGGGAGGGAGCGGGTTCTACGAATGAGTAGATTTCCGCTCGGAGCGTGAGGACCTTCCATCCCGAAACTAGATTTTCAGGATGGATGGCGTATATGGGGTGTGCGGTTTCATCGAGTCAGATCGGTGTCACTTACCTGAACCCGTCGCGCTGTGAACGCGGCGGGTTCAAACTTCCGGGGCTGGCGCCGTGAACAGCGCCGGCCTTTTTCTTGGAAAAAAGGGCGAAGGCCCTGTGAGACCTCCGCCCCCCGCCAAGCCGGAATTACTTTCGGCCCAGCGTGACGATCGCGACGACTAGGGAAACACCAGTCAGCACGACCATTGCGGTTTCATAGATGGTCAAATCAATATCACCTCCTTTGGGTGACATGATTTGCGACAGGGGCTGTGAACTCCCCATCGCTGTCACCCAAGGGTATCATACAGCGAGAGCGCGATTTCGTGCATTATTTGGTTTCACGATCGCGTGACCGCGGTCGTTCGCGAACCTAAGTTATGCAGGCGTAGCTACCTTGAGCTTGCGGCGAGGTGTCGGCGCTGGCGACGGTGCCTCTGCCCCTGTCTCTGCCGTCTTGAGTTTCCGTCCAAGGCCGATCTGCTTCGCCATCGCGCGACGTGCCTCGCTATAGGCCGGCGCTACCATCGGATAATCGGGTTTGAGATTATAGCGGGCGCGGTACTCCTCGGGCAGGGTTCGGTACGGCTTTCCGTCGATCATCGATATGATCTGATCGGGCGACGCTAGCGACTTTCGCGCCGTCGTTGCCGGTGAATATTCCGCGTCGGTTGGCGCGGCCGGCTGCTGATCGGCTTCGGCCGGGGCGTCCAGCTTCACAAGGGCCGCGTGCATGGAGGCAAGGAAAGCCGGGACGGCATCAGCCTCGGGTCGGGTATTCAGGTTCGCAAGCCACGCTGCGGTAAGCTCGGCCGCCAACGCGATCCTGTCAGTCTTCTCGTCCATATCCATTTCCCTGTTCGTATTGCGAAGCGATGCATAAGTGATCCCGCCCCAAGCTGGACGAGGCCGCGGTTCTGGCAAAGCCCGCGGCGCGTGTCGATCAACGCCGGCGAGATTCCGGCAGCCTGCTAGGCGACGCGGTAAATGAGGATCTTTTCAGATACGGCTTGGCGCATCGATGAACAAAAAAAGGCCGCCCAAAGGGCGGCCTGGAAGGTTTAGGAGAGGATGCCTGAAAGGCCTTCCTTTGCTGCACCCGCGAACAGATGATCGCAAGTGCAATCGATGCAATGGCAGTGACGCCAGGCAGCGGTTCGGTCCGGCAGGTTCACGTCAGGGATCATCACCCGAAGGGCTGAGGCCCGAAGGGGCTCGGTGGAGCGCAGGCGGAAGAGAGCCCGGCGCCGCCCACAGGGCGGGGCGACGCCCGCGTCATAGGTTTTGCGGTCGGGACGGTCCATAAGGCGAGACCATCAAAGGCGCGGAGTGAAGGTGAGCAAGACGGACCTTGAAAAAGCCGTTCTGCTCGAAATCGAGACGGGATTGGTGCAACTGCATCAGCGGAGTTCGGGACTAAGCGGTCTCGTGGATACCCCGGAGCTGACGTTTGAATATGCGGCTGTCGCATCGCGGGAGCTGATCGTCGGTGTTGGAGAAATCTCGCGGCATAACATGCTCCTGGTCGAGGAGATGATCGCCGCGGTTCGAACGTTGCAGCAGGCGCATCAACGGAGAATGACGCCTCCTGCGAGGACACCATTGCATCAACGGGCGTCGCTGCCGCAGCTCGTCGTGCTTGGTATCGCGGCGCTGATCGGATTGGCTTCACCGCGTTTCTGATCGGATATGTGCATGGATTCCCCGAGTGCTACGCGCGCGGGATCCGCGAGGTGCTGGCCCATCGAGCGGTGTGAGACATGACGAGACGGGGCGGCAGCGCCGCCCCGTCTCGGTCACTCTTCCCAGAGCGGCTTAAGCTCGCGGGTCCGCTTGCGAGCGGGCCGGGGTGCCGCGGGCATCCCGTTGATCCCGATCTCCGCTTGGATGCTGGCCAGCTCCGCGAGCCATGTTTGGGTGCGTGCGGTTTGAATGTTCACCTGATCCTCCTTCTGTTCGCTTGAGACAGAGGCGGTTTGACGATCGGGCGTGGCTGGGGTCACAGGACCGCGAAGCGGCCGCGAAGCGGGGCGTGGAGGTGCCGATTTTGTCGCGGACGAAGTGGAGCGCAGCGGAACGCACGGCCGCGTCAAAATTGGAGGCGCCGCGCATCCTTGACGCCGGCCACGCCCGGTCGTCATGCTGGAACGGCGTCGACGACAGAGCCTTTCCGACGGTGGTAGGGCGGGGGGGCGCCACACAGCGCACTCCCTTCTGCCTCCGCGCCATCACGGCAAATGGACGGTCTGCGATGCGAGGATTGCGCTGGTGAGCGCGTCGCTGTTGATTTCACCGGCGATGTAGCGGGCATTGAGCTGCTCGATCTCGTCGGAGAGGATGCCGCCCTCGTGGCGGACGTTGCCGCGGGCGAAGTCGACCTCGCGGTGACGGCGCGCGCGCTCGGTTGCGCTGATCGGGCTGATCCTTTCGATGGTCATGATGCAATCCTTTCGAGAGATGGAGGGAAAGCCCCGACGGCTGTGCGTGGGGCGGTCTGCGTCATCGTTCGTCGACGCGCATGATCGTGAGGACGCGCACGGTCTGGAAGGGATCTGAGGGATCCTCGGAGCCAGCGGTCATGTCGTGGTTGTAGTAGTCGATCTTCCAATAGCAGGGGACGCCAGCTAACTCGAACTTGCCCATGTCACGTTCGCCATGCGGATTGATGTCGTCGTCGAAGGCGTCGAAGTTGCGCACTTCGCGGAGGATCTGGGCGCGGTTGCGCCATCCCCGGAACAGGCTGACGTCGCCGATCAGGTCGGCGATACCGCTCGTCATCATCACGCGGTTGTTGCCGGGAGCGGTGATATGTTCGCGCAGCCAGTCGTTGTGCCGTGCGATCTCGGTGACGCCACCTTTGGCGCGGTCTGAATGAGGCGTTTGCTCGGCCATGATGGTCTCCTCGTCTGGACCCCGCCAATCGGGGTCGTTCGACAGGCGACAGGACTGCCGGGGCATAGTTCGCGTAAGCGCACCCGTAGGGTCGAAACGGAGTGGAGAAGCCCGCTTGCGGGCTTGCGCGGGTGGACGCCCCGGCGAGGACTGAGAGCCCGAACACCCTCTGATTGCGACAAGGGGTGAGATCATTTCCGCAAGGCTAACGCTGGACGACCGCGCCGATCGCGGCGTAATCGTTCGGCCATGGAAACGGCTGCCAACATTGCCGCCCTGTGGCCCCGCTGGATGGAGAGCGCCGGCGAGATGCTGCGCATGAACGCGCTGGTCCGGACGCGCTGCCGTGGCTGCGGGACGTTGATGCGGGCTGACCTCCACGACATTGTGGCGCGGCATGGCCCTGGCTATTCGCTGATCGACAAGCTGGAGCGGTGCCGGATGGTCGAGTGCGTTAGCCCGAACTTCTATCTGGCCTCGCGGACCTATGGGGGTAAGTGGACGACGCTGCTGCGTGATCCGGAGCTGGTGACGGCGTTCGAGGAGTTGCCGCCTGTGCGGACTGCGCGGGGCTGATCGAGCGGGTTCTTGAAGCCGTAAGGATTGCGGCGTATATGAGTCAGGCTACTACGGTCTGAGTCTATAGGTCGTCTCCTGAGCCCCGGATGTTCGCGCATTCGGGGCTCAAATTGTTTAAGGACGCCCGGTGTTCGCGCACCGGGCATCCCCAACTCGGCCTAGTGGCGCGTCAGCTCGATGATTTTCACCACCAAGCCGATGATCGCGACGACGAGCGTCGCGGTGCCGAGCACCAATGCTACTACAGTTGCTGTATCTATATGAATCACCTCCTTGCGACCGTCAGGCTGACGGCCGCGTCCCCGGTACGGGGCGGGCGTGACTGGCGCCACTGACATTAGGCGGTGAGCAAAAAAAGGGGGCCGAAGCCCCCTTTGGTCAGTGCCGCAGGATCGACACCAGCGTTCCGATCGCGGTCAGGGCCACGATGGTAAAGCCGATGATGCTGATGACCCAGGTCTGGGTCTTCATGTGCGTCTCTAGCGACCGTTGCAGGCCATCGATCTTCTCCTGAAGCGGCTTTGTCGCGTCTCCAACCATGTTGTCGATATACTCCTCGATGCTGGCTACCACCAGCTTTGCCTGATCGTCGGTTACGTTGATGGATTTGAGTGTTTGATACAGATCGACTTGCATAGGCTTCTCCCGTTGTTTGCACGAAATTGTGCGGGAGTACCGGGACATGGGCTCCGGGCGATCGGGTCAGGGACCGCGTAGCGGCCGCGCCAGCGGGGCGTGGGGGAGCCGATTTGCGCAGCAAATTGGGGGGACCGCGCATCCTTGAGGCGATCGCCGCACCCATGTCATACTACCACGACACGAATGAGCAGTTCTCCCACAAATGCCGCAGCCGCGCGTAGCGCGGGGACGAGACCGGCTCGATGCCCGGCTTGGCCCCTCTCTTTTGCGCTGGAAAGCGCGGGGGTGGGACGGACTCGATGCCCGTCCTGGCCCTGACCTGTTTGCGCCCGACAAAGGCGCGGGGGCCTTTCGGCCCCCATCTGGTCAGGCGAAGGGGTCGTACTCGTTGTTATGCGCACATCCGCATAACAACGACTATAACCCGTTCGAGATTATGTAGAGGTCCGGCTTACAATCCGCAGCCCGGCTGGATTCCCGTCCGGCCGGGCTGTGCATAATCAGAGCTTGACCCGGACGCCTCCGATCGCGGTGAGCGGCGTTCCGTATAGTGGCGCCGAGTATCCGTCGTTAGTCCCGACATATCGCCGGTCGAACAAATTCTCGATCTGCACGAAGGCTTCGAAACCATGGGAAAGTGGCACACTCCCCTCGAGATCTGCGATGAAGTGCGGGTCGGTATGGAGAAGGCCGTCCGAGTCACCGTTCGTTCGCGAGACGTAGCGAACCCGAGGCGAAACCTTGATGCCGTAGGGACCAGTCCAATCGACTCCGGCGCTGGCTTTGTTCTTTGGGACGGACGCTTGCTGAACACCAACGCTGGCCGGGTCCTCCGGATTGTTGGTCACGACCGAGTCAGCATAGGTATACGCGAAAGTCGCCGTTAGCTTCGGCGTCATCCGCCAGTCGAGTTCCACCTCGACCCCGCGGCTGCTCGCGCGGCCCGCGTTGATCAGGCGACCGCCAAAGAAGAAGCCGGCGGGTAGCTCCGCATCCGACAGGTTCCGGGTGGTGATCAGGTCCTTGATGCGGCTCGCGAACGCGGTCGTTTGGAAACGTATCGGGCCCTTGGCGATATCGAACCCGACCTCCGCCCCTTCCAATGTCTCCGGTCTCAGAGTCGCATTGCCGTAGTAGATGCCGCCAGGAATCGCGAAGGCGCGATACAGATTGTCGAGCGTCGGTGCGCGAAATGCGCGGTATACCGCGCCGTGCAATGCGAGCGCGCTGGTGACCGCATACCGCACCGACAATCGTGGATCGATGTCGGTGTCGTGCCGGTCCGGAACGTTCGCGCCGAGACCGCCAGGTGTGAGGTCGGTGCCGCGGTAGTTCAGGAAACCCTGGTAGCGGACGCTGAGCAGAATCTCGAGCGACTTAACCGGCCGAACGTCTGCCTGGACGAAGCCGCCGAGGAAGCGCTGACGTCCGCTGCCGATATCGGTACGGCCCTGCGCACCCGTCTGATCGAAGATCGACGCGTAATCGGTCCCGCGGATGCTATGATAGTCGACCCCGGCTGACAGCTCGCGCAAGATGCCCGTGAAGGTCTGGCTCCAGACGAGGGATGCACCGAGATCCCTCTCCGGCGTGCGGTGCATGTTCTGGACGTACTCGACCTGGGTCGGGTCCGCCCCGTCGGGCGCGCCGGTGTTGTAGGTCGTGAAGCGGCTGTTGTCGTGGAACACGGTCAGCGCGAGCGTTCCCGTGGCACCAAGCTTCTGGGTGAGGCTACCGGTATAGCGCCAGGTGCGTTGCCGGTTCGCTTGGAGCCGCGTGAGCAGGTTCTGACGGTTGTCGAAATAGCTCACCCGCGCGCGGGCCGTGAGGCTCGGCGTGATATCGACGTTGCCGGACAACGCGACATTATGCGCCGTGAAGGAAGTAGGCACGTCGATTGGACCGCGAAACTCGGGCGTCGGCTGTAGATAGCCGTCGGTATGGTTGATCCCGGCGTCGAGGCCGATCCCAAACCCGTTGCCGGCGTAGGCGGCGTGGCCGTCCGAACGATAGGTGCCGTAGCTACCGCCTGCGGCTTCGACGACCAGGCCAGTCCGGTCGATCGGCTTGGTCAGGATGTTGATGACGCCGCCCATGGCGTAGTTGCCCCAAAGCGTCGCGCCGCCCCCACGCACCACCTCGACGCGGTCGACCGTCTCCAGTGGCACCTGGCTCCACTGGATGTAGCCGAAGAACGGATCGTTTAGCGGCACACCGTCCAGAAGCACGAGGGCGCGAATGCCGCCCAATCCGCGCATCGAAATGTTCAGCGCGGTCGGGTGGACCTGATAAGACGAGGCGATCGGCAGGTCGACGGACGGAAGACGGCGGAGCACGTCGTCGAGGGTCTTGGCGGGTGTGCCCTCGATCTCGGCGCTGGTGACGACGCTGACGCTTGCGGGGACGTCGGCGATCGAGCGAGCAGACCGCGTGGCTGTTACGATGATGTCACTAACCGGCGTAGGCGTTACCTCCTGAGCGTAAGACGGCATGGCGACGAGGAGAGCGATAGCCGACGCCGAGCCGGCAAGAAGATTTTTGAACATATAAAACCCCTTTGATTTTATCGTTATGTCGCAGCGGCGCGCAGGCCGAGCCAACGGCGCGCGGCGGGGATGCGGCGGAGGAGAAGGCGCTCAGCGAGCAGCACGACGATCATCGATGCGCCGAGCACCGGCAGCAGAGCCCCGAGTACAGCCAACAGCACGACGAAGCCGATGGCGACGGGCGGCCGGTTGCGAGCCGGCGGCGCTCCGAGGACATCCCCTGGCTTGCGCCGCCACCATAAGAGCGATCCGCTGATCGCTAGCGTAGCGAGTCCGATCGCGACGAACATGTTGAGCAACTGGTTGGCGAGGCCGAACAGCTGGCCTTCATGCGCGGCGACGCCGTAATCGACGATCCGATCGACGAGTGGTCGCGACTTGAAATCATGGCGCGTGAGGATGCGCCCGGTGTCCCCGTCCAGCGTGAGTTCGGCACGAAGCGCCCGATCTTGCGCATCCGACTTCGCGGTCCACGGTTGGCCTACCCCGGTCGGCGGGGCGATCAGCACCGGCGACGCGAGCCTAAGCGCAGCAACAACCGGCACCAGCCTGTCGAGTGGCGAATGGTCGACGCGGGGAACGGCCAGGATCATGCCGCGGTGCCCGGCATGGGGATCGCGGCTGTCGCGTGTGGCTCTGTCGGCCGCCGCACGCTGGCGAAGCACACCATCCTGACCCGTCGTCCAGTCCGGCGCGGAGGCGCCTGGCGTCGTCACCGCGCGGATCGCTTGGAGATTCGCTCCCCAGCTTGTCGCCCAGGGTAGGCCGGAGATTAGGAAGCCGAGCGCGAACAGCGACACCCAGAATCCGGCCACGGCGTGTAGATCGCGCCAGAACGGGCGACCGTGGGCACCGAGCCTCGGATACACCACCCCCGCAAGTCCGGAGCCGCGCGGCCACCATAGGAATAGCCCCGAGATGATCATTATGATCGCCCACGAGGCGGCGAGTTCCACGACATAGGAACCCTTGTCGCCGAGCAGCAACTCACCGTGCAGATAGAAGATGGTCGGCATCAGCCGCCCTTCCTCGTTGACCGTCTTGAAGATGCCGAGCGTCTGCGGGTTGACGTAAACCCGCGTCTCGCGCGTGCCGCGGCCGACGATCACCTGGACGGCTTGGCGGGCCGTCTCGGGCAGCTGGTAGCGATGGAGGACCGAGCCCGTCACCGCGTGCTCGGCCGCTTGGGCGATGGCCGCTGCCGACGCGCGCGAACTCCCCTCGGAAACGTTCGCGTAAGGGCGGTCGATCAGCGCCTCGATTTGGGGCCGCCAAAGATAGATCGAGCCCGTGCAGGCGAGCCACAGGATGAAGGGAATGCAGAACAGCCCCGCATAGAAATGCCAGCGCCAGACAGCGCCATAGCCCGGCCAGTGCCGGGTCTTATCGGAAACATGCATGATTTACGTCCGCCGAAGAGCGTTAGAGATCGCGAGCGCGCACAGCGTCTACGCCGGCGGTGAGCGATCATGAGAGGAGCCCTGCGCGCGCCTGATTTTTTGGGCGCGAGCCGAAATCCTTGGCTTCGGTCAGAGGATGAGCGGCGGCCCGATCGGCGGCGGCCTGAGGCGAACGGCGGGTTCTGGCAGTCGGCGCCGAACGACCAGAAAGCCAAGGGTCATCACGAAAGCGATGGCGAGAAGGAGAAGAACCGGGTCGACGGTTGACAGAGCTGGCGGCGCATGGCCGCCAAACCCGCAAGGCATGTCGCCCTTGCCCGAATGGTCCTGCGAACCGTGATGGTCGCCCATGCCGGGCATCGCCGCCATCATCTTCTCTGGACCGAAGCCAGAGCAGAGCTCGATCGTTATCGAACTCCCCGTCATGACCGGCATATAGCCAACCGGCACGACCACCTTCATCAACAGTGCCGCGAAAATCAGCCAAGCCGCGAAGGTGCAATGTTTTCGCAGAAAATGGCGGAGCGCGGTCACGCGTCTTCCTTACCCAGCGCCTGAGTACTTGTCATGCGTGACTATAGATCCGACCGCTGTTCGGCACGAGCGGCACGCCAAACCTCGCGCGCGACCACGACGCACCTCTACCTGGATGCGGACCTCGCGATGAAGGAGGAAGCGCTCAGTCGCTTGCAGCCGGTCGCCGCGACGCCGGGACGCGATCGCGCCCCGGACAATCTCATGACGTTCCTTCAAGCGCTCTAATTATGCGCAGCTCGGCCGGGCGAAGAAACCGGCCGGGCTGCGTTCCAGGTCGAGCCTCTACATAATCTCGAACGGGTCATAATCGTTCACAACGACGACCGAGCTGTCGTGATCTTCGGCGGTGATAACGGCGTATTGTGTGCCGATGGCGATGACCATGGTTACCACCATCAGGGTCTTTGCGAGGCTCATGGCGTTTTTGCGGGCGATCCAGATATCGTTGAACATGTCCGAGGCTCCTGTGAAGCCGGCGGGGTTCATCCCCGCTCGACAGGCGCCCGACAGGGACGGGGAGGGGCCGCGATCACTTTTTTCGCATGCGAAAAAAGCCGTAGCGAAG
>CAXTEO010000106.1:0-15076 GCA_964243205.1 uncultured Sphingomonas sp. | reverse complement strand
GCGGCACGCAATCGAACATGAACGTCAACGAGGTGATCGCCGGCCGCGCCAACGAAATGCTGACCGGCAAGCGCGGCGGCAAGACCCCGGTCCACCCCAACGATCACGTCAACATGAGCCAGTCGTCCAACGACAGCTTCCCGACCGCGCTGCATGTCGCCGCGGCACTGGCCGCGCGGCGGCGGCTCGAGCCCGCGCTCGAGACGCTCAAGGCGGCCTTGCTCGCCAAGGCCGAGGCATGGGGCGACATCGTCAAGATCGGTCGCACGCATTTGCAGGATGCGACTCCGCTGACGCTGGGCCAGGAATTCTCCGGCTATTACGCGCAGGTTCGCCTCGCGCACACGCGACTCGCGCCGTTGGTCGAGCATGGCCTGAGCAAATTGGCACAGGGTGGAACCGCGGTCGGCACCGGCCTGAACGCGCCGCAGGGTTTCGGCGAGGATTTCGCCGCGGCGGTCAGCGATCTGACCGGCTTCCCCTTCGAGACCGCGCCCAACAAGTTCGAGGCGCTCGCGAGCAACGACACTTTGGTCGATTTCTCGGGCCGCCTCAACAGCCTTGCGGTCGCGCTGACAAAGATCGCCAACGACATGCGCCTGCTCGGCTCGGGCCCGCGCTCGGGGCTCGGCGAACTGCACCTGCCCGAGAACGAGCCGGGCAGCTCGATCATGCCGGGCAAGGTCAACCCGACGCAATGCGAGATGCTGACGATGGTCGCCGCGCAAGTGATCGGCAATCACCAGGCGGTCACGGTCGGTGGCTTGCAAGGGCATCTCGAACTCAACGTGTTCAAGCCGATGATCGGGGCGGCGGTGCTGCGCTCGATCGATTTGCTGAGCGTCGGCATGGAAAGCTTCGCGACGCGCTGCGTCGCGGGCGCCGAACCCAATCGCGCGCGAATCGCCGAACTGGTCGAGCGCTCGCTGATGCTCGTCACCGCGCTCGCGCCCGAGATCGGCTATGACAATGCTGCCAGGATCGCCAAGCACGCGCACAAGCAGGGGCTGACGCTCAAGCAAGCGGGCCTCGCGCTGGAACTGGTCGACGCGGAGACTTTTGATCGCCTCGTTCGTCCAGAGACGATGGTCTGAGCGGCGCAAGAGATGACGGGCCGGTCGCGCCGGGAACCATAAGCGCATTCGCGCGCTACCCGCTCCGAACAGGAGAAAAGCGATGAGTTTCACGACGATGATCGGTGCCGCGATCGGCGCCGCGATCGATGGGTCGAGCGGTGACGACAGCAGTGTCGACGGCGCGATCGAGGGCGCCATCGCCGCCAATGTCGTCAAGGCGGTGATCCCGCTCGCTTTGACCTTCGCCACTGGCTGGCTCGTGCTACGCGGAATCGGCAAGCTTCGGACGCGCGTGTTTGGCGAAGACGCTGCCGAACGTTGACCGCCACGCCTTGACGGGAGGGGCGTGCCCGCGCCACTAGCGCGCATGGCCGACCATCGCTCCTCCCAGCCCAAGAGCTTCAAGCGCCGCGGGCTGATGTTCGTACTGTCCTCGCCGTCGGGCGCGGGCAAATCGACCATCGCCAATCGTCTGCTCAAGGAAGAGCGCAACCGCATCAAGATGTCGGTGTCCTACACCACGCGCCCGCCCCGCCCGGGTGAGGTCGACGGCAAGGACTATCATTTCGTCGACAAGGAAACCTTCCGCGCGATGGCGGAGGACGACCAGTTCCTCGAATGGGCGCGGGTGTTCGACGAGCGCTACGGCACCCCGCGCGATACCGTGTTCAAGGATCTGGAGCACGGCCAGGACATCCTGTTCGACATCGACTGGCAGGGCGCGCAGCAATTGTTCCAGCTGGCCGGCGGCGACGTGGTGCGCGTGTTCATCCTGCCGCCCGGCCTCAAGACGCTCCGCCAACGCCTCACCGACCGCGCGACCGACACGCAGGAAGTGATCGATCGCCGCATGGACCGTGCGCTCGCCGAGGTGAGCCACTGGGACGGCTATGACTACGTCCTGGTCAATGACGATCTCGACGACTGCTACGACTGCGTCGAAACGATCCTCACCGCCGAGCGCCTCAAGCGCTCGCGCCAGCGCGGGATGATCGGTTTCATCCGGCGTTTGCCGGAGAAATAAGCGCCAGCAGCCGCACCCCGGCGCCGAAATCACGGCGTCGCGCCTCGATTCCCGCCTCGGCGAGCGGATCGCGGCCCCAGCGTTCTGCCTGGAATTCCTCGTCGAGGGTCACCGCGTCCCACACTTGCTCGGGCGTCGCAGCGCGTTCCGTCAGCGCGAGTGCGGCGATCAACGAGCCGCCGATCGTCACGATCGGCGACAGCGCCGCCAACTCATACGCTCCGCGCGCCGCCATCGCCTCGCCGAGCCGCGCGAGCGTCGCGGGCGGCTGCGCGACGTGCAGGATGCCGGTGGCGACCTCGATATTCACATCGTAGCGCGCGCGCGCCCAATCGAGCAAAGGGTCCCATGCGGCGACCTGCAACGCGACGAGATCGTCGGGCGCGTCGGCGCGGTAACAAAGCAAGTCGCTCTCGGCATAGGCCGCGAGACCGCGCGCGAATAAAGCGGGATCGGGCGCGATGCGGTCGATCGCGGCATTGGCGAGGCCCGTCAGCGGCATCGCGCGCGGGTCGATCTCGCCAGTGACGGCGCGCCATTCGTCCGCCACCGCCTCGGCCAGTGCCGCATTGGGCAGCGCGAGCGGCACGCGGCCGGGGGTTCGCACCGGCTTGCCGTCGAGATAGACGGCGCGGGTGTCGTCGAGGGTGACCTTGGTCCAGAAGCGCTTCATCGGCGCTCCCTATCACTCGCCGGGCGGGGTCCGCCAGCGCCGCGCCAGCGCCCGCGGCACGATCGCGATCATCAGCATCGCCGACAGCACCAGCGCCGTGCCGATCACCTTGGGCACGGCCGTCTCGGCGCGCGCGATCAGGATCAGCCCCAGCAACGCGCCGGCGGTGCCGAGCAAGCGCGTGCCCACCATCGCGAAATAGCGGTTGCGCACAATCGTGTCGGGATCGCTCATGCCGCGGGCTCCTGCATCAGATTGGGGAGGGACGGAACGTGCTCGGCGATCGCATGCGCGCCCGCCGCGGTGAGGTCTTCGGTCGGGTGATAGCCCCAGGCGACGCCGAGCGCACGCACGCCCGCGGCGCGCGCCATCAGCATGTCGTAGCTCGTGTCGCCGATCATCACGGTCGTTTCCGGTGCCGCGCCGGCATCAGCCATCGCCGTCTCGATCATCGACGGGTGCGGCTTGGACGGGTGGCGGTCGGCGGTCTGCAGCGTCACGAAGCGCGCGGCGATGCCGTGATGCGCGAGGATGTGCGCCAGCCCGCGGTCGGACTTGCCGGTCGCGACGCCGAGCACCCATCCGTCCGCCGCCAGCGTGTCGAGCACCTCGACCATCCCCTCATAGAGCGGTTCGTCCGCCATCGCGCCGCTCGCGCGCAGCCGGAAGAACGATGCCTTATAGTCTTCGGCCAGGCTGCGGTGCAGCGCGTCCTCGCCGCCGGGCAGCAGGATGCGCATTGCCTCGACCAGGCTGAGCCCGACGATGCGGCGGATCGCCACGCGGTCGGGCGCGTCGATCCGTGCGAGCGCGAACGCTTCCTCGACCGAACGGCAGATATTGGCCTGGCTGTCGACCAACGTGCCGTCGCAATCGAACAGGGCAAGCTTGTTCATGCGCACATATCAGGTCGGTGCGCCGCGCCGGCGGCGCTCGCCCTTGCGATCCTTGCGCATCGTCTTGTTGTGCTGGCGCGCCTGCTGCTTTTTGACCGCGCGGCTCGGGGGCGGGGGCTCCTCAAGCGGCATGGTGTTGCCGAGCATCTCGTCGAAGCCCAATTGCTTGAGGCTTTCGGCGAAATGCGTCGGCAGCTCGGCCTGCACGTCGATCTGCCCGCCATCGGGATGGTCGATCCGGATTCGCCGCGAATGCAGATGCATTTTGCGCGAGATGTTGCCGGTGAGGAACGCCGCCTGCCCGCCATATTTGCCGTCGCCGACAATCGGATGGCCGATCGCGGCGAGATGGACGCGGAGCTGGTGGGTGCGGCCGGTATAGGGGATCAGCTCGACCCAGGCGGTGGTGGTGCCCGCCATTTCGATCACGCGGTAGCGCGTGCGTGCCGGGCTGCCTTCCTTCTCGTCGACATGCATCTTCTCGCCGCCCGAACCCGGCTGCTTGCCGATCGGCAGTTCGATCGTGCCGTCCTCGATCGAGGGCACGCCGACGACCAAGGCCCAATAGGTTTTCCGCGCGGTGCGCGACGAGAAGGATTTCGACAGGAACGCCGCCGCGCGCGCGGTACGCGCGATTACCAGCGCGCCGCTCGTATCCTTGTCGAGCCGGTGGACCAGCTTGGGCCGCCCCTCGAGATCGTCCTGCAACGCGTCGAGCAAGCCGTCGACATGCTCGATCGTCTTGGTCCCGCCCTGCGTGGCGAGGCCGGGCGGCTTGTTGAGCACGATCACCTGCGCGTCGCGGTGGATCACCATTTCGCGTGCGAAGGTCATTTCGTCGTCGCTCAAGGGCGGGCGTTCGCGCTTGACGGGGGCATCGACGCGGACCGGTTCGGCCGGCGGCACGCGGATCGCCTGGCCGGTGGCGACATGGTCGCCAGGCTTCGCCCGCGCGCCATCGACGCGCAATTGCCCGGTGCGCGCCCATTTGGCGACGGTGGTGAAACTGGTGTCGGGCAAATGCCGCTTGAACCAGCGGTCGAGCCGGATGCCGTCGTCATCGACGCCGACGTTGAACTGGCGGACGTCCGAGGTCGCCTTGACGGTGGGTACCTTGCTCATGCCGCCACCCGCACCAGCGAAAGGCCGAGGAACAAGGCGACGATCGAGCCGATCACCGAGACCAGGGCATAGCCGAGGGCGGTCGCAAGATCGCCGCGTTCGAACAAGGTCACCACGTCGAGCGAGAAGGCCGAGAAGGTGGTGAAGCCGCCGAGCACGCCGACGCCGAGCAGCAGTCGCCAATTTTCGCCGGCGTCATGCCGGGCGAGCACGCCCGCGAGCAGGCCCATCGCGAAGCCGCCGACCAGATTCACGGTCAACGTTCCATAGGGGAAGGTGGGGCCGAAGCCCGCGAGCGTCGCGCGCCCGACGAGAAAACGCGCGGCGGAACCGAGCGCGCCGCCCGCCATGACTAGGATGAGTTGGTACATGCGGCGTGCGTTAGCGCGAATTCGCCATAAAGAGAACCTCGGGCATTCCGTCGTCCCGGCAAAGGCCGGGGCCGCTCGATGTGTGGCCCCCCGCTGCGCACGATACCATAGCGGCTCCGGCCTTCGCCGGGGCGACGCTCAGCCGCCGTTGTTCGTTACCAGATCGACGTCGGTGCCCCCGTCGCGGCGCGTGGTGAGGAACAGCACATAGGCCCCGCCGTCGCGCTCGCGCGTGCCGCCAAGCGTATGCTCGGCACCGTCGGACTGGTGCTCGGCGGTGAAGCCGGCATTGGTGAGGTGCGTGTAATACCAGTCGATCACGGTCTTCAACGAGCCGTTGGCCGCAAAGCTGACGGCGCGCAAATGGCAAGTGGCGGTGTTCGCGCCCGCCGCCTCGACCACGCGTGCGCCCGGATAGAGCGGTACGTCGGCCGGCAAGGCACTGGCCCAGCTTGCCGAATAGCGCATCGCACCCGCGCACGAACTGGTGGCTTTGTTCGTTTGTCGCGAAGCGAGCGCGCCGAGCGTGAGCGACTCGCGCGCCGCCCGACAATTCGGGCAGGTCTTCGAAGCAGGCGCGGGCGCTGGCTTGATTGCCTGGCTGGTGGCGACGCCGGCCGCGCCTGTCGGCGCACCGGGCTGCTGCGCAATGCCGACCGGCGGCACGCCGCCCGAATAGGGCTCGGCGGGCGGACGCACGCTATCGGCATTGGCATGTTGCGACAGTGTCGGATCGACCATGATCTGGTCGTGCAACGCCGAGGTCAGCGCCGGGTCGCTCGTATTGGCGGCACCGGCGCCGGCATCGACCAGCTCATTGTCGAGCGTATCGAGGTTGCGATCCGCGTCGCGCTTGCCGCATGCGAGCAACGCCAGCGGCAGGACGAGGACGGCCAGAAGGCGGACACGCATGCGGACCATCGAATTTCAGCTCCATTATCAGCGCTCTCCATGCACCGCTTTGGGTTAAGAAAGCGTTTGGCATGGCGGGTGACCGGTGGCTTGCGCCGCGAAGCGATCTTCCGCATGATCGGGCGATGGGCTTCATCGCAAATCTGATCTCGATCGCCGTCGGTCTCATCGCGCTGCCGGTGGCACTGGTCGGCCTCGTGCCGTTCTTCGGCATCGCCAATTATCTCGCCATCCCGCTGGCAGTGGTCGGCGTGGCGATCGGCATGTTGTCGGGGCACAGATCGGGCCGAAACTTCAACCTGTTCGTGCTGGTCGTCGCAGTCGTCCGCCTGCTGCTCGGCGGCGGCCTGATCTGAACCGCAAAAGGCCCGGCGCTTGCGCGCCGGGCCCTTCGTTCAGCGCCATGCCGCGTTTAGCGGCACTGCACCTGGCCACGGTCGATCGACCGGCCGAGCAACGCGCCCGCACCACCGCCGAGCAACGTACCGAGCGTGCGCGATCCGCCGCCCGCCAGCGAATTGCCGAGCAGGCCACCGGCGAGGCCGCCGATGATCAGGCCGGTCGTGCCGTCGCTGCGGCGGCAATAATAGCGGTTGTCGCTGCCGCGATAGATGCGGTCGTTGCGGCCGAGACGGCGCGGCTGATAATAACTGCCGTCGCGATAATAGCGGTCGGCATAATAGGTCGTCTGGCCCGGCTCGTAGCGATTGTAATCATAGCTCCGATATTGCTGCCAGTTGCGCTGGCGCGCGTCCTGACGGCCGTTCTGCCAGTTGTTGCCGCGACGGTCGTCGCGATGGTCGCGGCGGTCGTCGCGGTGATCGCGCCTGTTGTCGCGGCCCTGATCGCGCCCCTGGTCGCGCCCCTGGTCACGATGGTCGCCGCGTTGGTCCTGGCGGTCGCCGTTATAGTCTTGCGCGACGGCCGGAATGGCCGACAGTGAGCTCGCGGCGAGCGCCGCGGCGAGGAAGAAGTTGCGCATCGAAAAATGCTCCCAAAGAATAATCCAGGTTGGATTGTCCAGTAGAACCCGCCGCCGCCGCCGAGGTTGCGTGAACGCAAAACTACGTCGCGTTCACGCCCCCGCAAGGCCTTAGGCGTTGAGGCTGTGCGTCAGCGTCACCTCGGCATTGAGCACTTTCGACACCGGGCAATTGGCCTTGGCATCGAGCGCGATCACCTCGAACTGTTCGGGCGAAATACCTTCGATCGTCGCTTTCAAGTCGAGCGCCGATTTGGTGATGGCGAAGCCGTCGCCATCCTTGTCGAGCGTGACCTTGGCGGTGGTCGCGAGCTTGCCGTCAGTGTACCCTGCGCCGGCGAGCGCAAAGCTCAGCGCCATCGTGAAGCAACTCGCATGCGCGGCGGCGATCAGCTCTTCCGGGTTGGTGCCGGCGCCATCCTCGAAGCGGCTGCTGAAGCCGTATTGCGTGTCGGACAGCACGCCCGACTGGGTCGAAACGTGTCCCTTGCCGTCCTTGCCGAAGCCGTCATAGCTGGCCGAGCCGCTGCGTGTCGTCATGGGTCTTCTCCAAAAAAAAGGCGCGAACCGTTTCCGGTCCGCGCCTGATATAGGGAGGTCGTGTGACCGCCGTGAGTCGTCGGGCTCAGTTGCAGCGACGATCCGCCGTGCTGGCGCGGTCGATCGCGCGTCCGCCGAACGCGCCGGCCACACCGCCGAGCACCGTGCCGAGCGTCTTGTCGCCACGGCCGGCGATCGAATTGCCGAGCAACGCGCCACCGACGCCGCCGACCAGCAGACCGGTCGTGCCGTCCGAATGGCGGCAATAGCGGCGGCCGTCGCGGCCCTGATAGACGCGCGGCTGGTAATGGTGGCGGTCGCGCGCTTCGGCCTGGGTGGTGGGTGCCACGAAGGTGGCCGGAATGGCGACGGAAACGGCGGCCAGCGCCATGATCAAGGTACGCATTGATGATACTCCCGAGTGATTGTGGTTCGTCGTGGATGAATTCCGAAAACGTAACGTCGACCTTTCTAGTCAAGTTGCATGAACCTGAAACAACCTCATGTTCAGGAAGCGGAAGGGGGGCATTCGGGTCGCAGTGGTCGGTCTCGAAACTGTCCCCGTTATCCACGTTATTCACAGGGGGTGACGACGATTTGGGGGGTTGGTGCGACTCGTGAGTCGTGACAGCATCATGACTGTAAGCAACGGATGACGAAGCGCGAAACCGCAGAGACATCGGTGGCTTATGTCGCGAAAGATGACGTGGTGCCTTCGGGAAACCCGGCATGGATTGCGGCGGAGGAGCGCGGACGCGACGAAGCCTGCCAGCGCGCAAGCATTGGCTCGGATCCGACCGGAAACGCACTTCCAAAAGCGTCGTAATTCGGCGTCCTTATGGGCAAAGACTTGCGACGTTGGTGTCGGAGAGTGGCCGCATCCTTATGGGAAGCGATCTATTGGAAGATGCCGAAGCAAGGCGAACGGGGCGACTCGGACGTCGTGCTGGCCACCAGGTCACCGGCTTAGCCGCTTGCAAGAGCAGCGAACCCGGCCCTGGCGACCGAACGCAAAGCCCGATGCCGTCCGCGGCGCGGGTCGAGCGAGCCGCCGAAACGGGATGGCGCGGGCACGATCTTCCAAGAGCGTGCCAAGCGGATCGAGGTCCGGCGACAGGGGGTCGGCAGCAATGTCGGCCCCTTTTTCGTGCGCGCGGGCGCTACCGCACGCAATGGCGGGCTAGCGCGGCGCGTTCGCGAGTATCGCGCGTGCCTGCAGACAATCCGCGTCCATCTGCGCGGTCAGCGCCTCCAGCGAGTCGAACTTCGCTTCGGGCCGCAGATAGTCGACCAGCGCGACTTCGATCGACTGCCCATACAGATCTTGCGAAAAATCGAAGAAGAACGGCTCGAGCAATTCCTTGGGCGGATCGAAGCTCGGACGGATGCCGAGATTGGCCGCGCCGTCGATCACGCGCCCATCGGTCAGCCGCCCGCGCACCGCATAGATGCCATAAGCCGGGCGCAGATAGCTTCCCATGTCGAGATTGGCGGTGGGATAGCCGATCGTGCGGCCGAGCTTGTCGCCATGCTGCACCACGCCCGCCACCGCGAACGGCCGCGTCAACAGCCGCGTCGCGCCGCGCGGATCGCCCGCTTGCAACAGCGCGCGAATCCGGCTCGACGACACCGGCTCGCCGTCGAGCGCGACCGGGCCGACGGTCTCGACCGAAAAGCCGTTTTTCGCGCCGAGATTGGCCAGCACGTCGACATTGCCGCTTTTCGCCGCGCCGAAGGTGAAGTCTTCGCCGGTGACGACTCCGCTGACGCGGATCTTGTCGAGCAGCCGGTCGCCGACGAATTCGACCGCGGTCAGTGCAGCGAGCGCCTGGTCGAACTGGAAGACGATCATCGCATCGGCCCCGGCCTCGGCGAACAGGCGCTCGCGCTGGTCGAGCGTGGTGAGGCGGAAGGGCGGCGTGTCGGGGCGGAAGTGGCGCACCGGATGCGGATCGAAGGTCGCGACCAACGCCGGTCGCCCCTCGGCGCGCGCTTGCGCGACCGCACGGCCGACCACCGCCTGGTGCCCCAGGTGAAATCCATCGAAATTGCCGAGCGCGACGACACCCGAGCGCAACGCCTTCGGAACCGCCGAGCCGCCGTCGAGACGCTCCATTGCCTGGCTATACGGTCGCGCTTCAGCGTGCGCTAGGGCCTGCGGGCGCGATCCCGGCGCGCAGCACGCGCAACACGTTGCCGCCCATCACCTTGGCGATGTCGGCATCGCTGAAGCCGCGGTCGATCAAGGCTTGCGTGACCGCGGCGAGCTGGCTGGCGTCGAAGCCGGTAGTAACGGCGCCATCGAAGTCCGACCCAAGCCCGACATGGTCGATCCCGGCGACATCGCGGACATGCGCGATTGCGTTGGCCGCCGCCGCGGGCCTGGTCGAGCAGATGGCGGCGTCCCAATAGCCGATGCCGATCACCCCGCCGGTGCGCGCGATCCCGCGAATCTCGTCGTCGGTCAGGTTGCGGTTGACCTTGCAGGTCGCCTGCACGCCGCCATGGCTCGCGACGATCGGCCGCCGCGCCAGCGCGATCACTTCGGCGATCGTCGCATGGCTCGCATGCGCGACGTCGACGATCATGCCGAGCGCCTCCATCCGCCGCACGACCTGGCGACCGAGCGGGGTGAGCCCGCCTTTCACCTCGCCGTGCATCGATCCGGCCACCTCATTGTCGAAGAAGTGGGCGAGGCCGGCCATGCGAAAGCCGGCCGCGTGCAGCGTGTCGAGATTGGCGAGCTTGCCCTCCAGGTCCTGCAGCCCTTCGATCGACAGCATGCCGCCGACGACCTTCCGGCCCTGCGCGCGATCGGCGAGCAAGCGGTCGAGCTCGGCCGGGGTGCGGATCACCCGCAACTGGCCGTTCGAGGCGGCGGCGTAACGGTCGAGCTTCTGCGCGTGCCATAGCGAACGCTGCAGCAGCGAGCCCCAGGTGCGCGGTGGCTGCAAATCGGCGATCGCCAGCGCGGTGATATTGTCGCTGTCGGCGCCGTTGGCATCATAATTCTGCCCCTTCGGCGTCTTGGTCACCGAGGAGAAGATCTGCAGCGCATAATTGCCGGCGACGAGGCGCGGCAAATCGATCTGGCCGCGATCGGCACGCTTCAGCAGGCTGCGCTGCCACAGCAGGGTGTCGGCGTGCATGTCGGCGATTTGCAAGGTCGCGTGCAGCGCCCGCGCGCGCGGCGTGACCTTGAGTGCGACCGGCACGACCGTGTTCATCGACCGCTCGACGATGCCGGGAGCGAGCGCGAAGAAGGCGATCGCGGCAAGGAGGATCAGGGCGAGCGCACCCAACAGAATCTTGCGCAACCGATTTCCCCTCGTCACGCCGGAAGTGGTCCGGCACCCAGCCCGCCCCCTGTCCGTCGCCCCGGCGAAGGCCGGGGCCGCTGCGTTATTCTAGCGGTCCTTCAACCACACGTCACGACCGACAACGTGGCGGCCCCGGCCTACGCCGGGGCGACGGTCACTATTTTTCGAGTGTAAGCCAAGAATATGCCGGTCGAGCACCCTCTGCGGGGCGATCCTCTCGCACCACTTCGCGCCAGCCGACGAACGCCGGCACCGTCGCATCACCCTCCGGCGTCAGATGAACTTCGGTCAGTTCGACCCGATCGGCGCACGGGGTGAACAACGCATATATTTCCGCCCCGCCGATCACCGCGACGTCGCCATCCCCGGCCAGCGCCAGCGCGTCGGCGACCGAATGCACCACCTCCGCGCCCGCCGCGCGCCAGGCCGTGTCGCGCGTCAGCACGATATGGCGGCGCCCGGGCAAAGGCGCGGGGAAGCTGTCGAAGGTCTTGCGCCCCATCACCATCGGCTTGCCCATGGTCAGCGCCTTGAAGCGCTTGAGGTCGGCGGGCAGATGCCACGGCATTTTGCCGTCCTTGCCGATGACCCCATTGTCGGCGCGCGCGAGATAGAGCGTGATCATCGCGCCCTCATGCCCGCGCGCGGCCGTTCGAATCAAGCCGGCGCGTGATCCTTGACCCATTGCTTGGGGTCCTTGTCGACCGGCTTGACGCCGGTCAGGTGTTCCGCCTCGAACGTCGCGAACTTGACCGCGAGATCGTGGCGTTCCTGCAAGCTCGCATGGCGGCGGAAGTCGGTCAGGCCCTGGCGTTCTTCCTCGGCCATGTGATCGCCATTGGCCTTGTTGCACGCACCGAGCGCGTCGAACCAGGCGTCGCTGCCGACCTCTTCCTTGTCGACCGCTTTGGCGGTGTCGCGGATCTCGTTGTGATCCTCGATCGCATCCTCGGTTTCGTCGGCGGCCGAATCGGCGTCGTTGGCGCCTTCGCCGACTTGCATCAGCCGCGGGTAGAAGAAGCGTTCCTCCGCCTCAGCATGCGAATCGAGCAACGCGCGCAGCCGGTTCCACAGCGCCGAGAGCGCGGCGGTATTGCTCGGCGCGATCTGTTCGATCTGCGCGAACAAAGCGCGTTGCTGCGCGTGTTCGTCGAGGATGAGTTGCGTGATGTCCATGCGCTAGCCCTTCGTGATGCACAGGGCTAAGCGCGCGCCGACGCGCGCGGTTCCGTCAGACCGCGACCGGCGCCTTGATATGGGCTTGCGCGACATAATCGTGCAGCTTGAAATCCTCATAGTCATAGCCGTCGATCGCGTCGGGCCTGCGCAGGATTTCGAGCCGCGGCAGCACGCCCGGCGTGCGCGCGAGCTGCTCGCGCGCTTGCTCGAGATGGTTTGAATAGAGGTGGCAATCGCCGCCGGTCCAGATGAACTCGCCCGGCTCGAGCTCGCATTGCTGGGCGAGCAGCATCGTCAGCAGCGCATAGCTCGCGATGTTGAACGGCACGCCGAGGAAGATGTCGGCGCTGCGCTGATAGAGTTGCAGCGACAGCCGGCCGTTCGCGACATGCGTCTGGAACAGGCAATGGCACGGTGCGAGTGCCATAGCGTGCAGATCGCCCGGATTCCACGCGCTGACGATTTGGCGACGCGAGGCGGGGTTGGTTTTGATCTGGTCGATCAGCTCGGCGATCTGGTCGATTTGGCGCCCGTCCGCGGTCTCCCAGTCGCGCCATTGCTTGCCGTAGACGGGCCCGAGATCGCCTTTCTCGTCGGCCCATTCGTCCCAGATGCTGACCTTGCGCTCGCGCAGCCAGTCGACGTTGGTGTCGCCGCGCAGGAACCACAGCAATTCGATCACGATCGAGCGCAAATGCAGCTTCTTGGTGGTAAGCAGCGGAAAACCGTCGGCCAGATCAAAGCGCATCTGGTGGCCGAACACGCTGAGCGTGCCGGTGCCGGTGCGGTCCATCTGGGGGGTGCCGTGGTCGAGCACGCGGCGCATCAGGTCGAGATAGGCTTGCATCCGAGCGGTGTAGCGCGCGCCGCGGCCGGCGCCAACCGCGCCGTTTTCGAGCCGGTTGCGGTGGCGCAAACTGAGTCTTGCCGCAACGCTGCGACATGGCGTCGCAGTTCTCCTGTCTCGGCCCGGACGATGGCGACCCGCTGCACGCCGCCCGCGCGCTGTTTGCGCCGATCGCCACCGCATCGTTCGAAGTGGCGGCCTTTGCCTATCTCGATCCGGAATGGAGGCTTTTGGGGATGCGCCACGTCCGCTCGAACCGCTGCGATGCGGTGATGATCCCGGTGCGCGCCGTGGTCGCCGACGCGCTCGCCTTCGATTGCGTCGCGGTGGTGATGGCGCACAACCATCCGAGCGGCGACCCGTCGCCGAGCGCGGCGGATTTTGCGCTGACGCGGCGACTGGCGCGCGGGCTCGATCTGGTCGAGGTTCGGCTGGTCGAGCATCTCATCCTCGCCCGGGACGGGTGCGAAAGCTTTCGCGCGCAGGGGCTGCTGTGAGGATCAGCGCAACCGGCAGGCCTTGATCGCGCTCGGCTCGGGGCGTGACCCGACCGCGCGAAACGCCGCGAGATAGCCGCCGGCCGACGGCATATCGTAGGTGCTCACTTCGCGATAGCCGACCGCGGCGAACTCGCATTTCAGCAAGGCCGGTGGCGTGCCGTGATTTTGCGTCGCGCGATCCGCATCGACGACGATGACGAGCCCGTCGGGCTTGAGCGAGGGGCGCATCCGCCACAGGAATTCGTACGGCTGCTCGATCTCATGGTACATGTGGACCATCAGGATGCGGTCGAAACTGGCGGCAGGCAGGCGCGGGTCGGATGGCGTGCCGAGCCGCACGCTGACCGTTTCGAGCCGCTCGCGCGCCACACGCAAAGCGAGCGCGTCGCGCACTTCGGCGACGATGTCCTCGGCCAGCACACGCCCTTCCTTGCCGACGCGGGCGGCGAGGCGGATCGTGTAATAGCCCTCGCCCGCGCCGATATCGGCGACGGTCATGCCGGGCTTGATCCCGGCCTTGTTCATCACTTCGCCCGCTTCGTTGAGGCGGTCGCGGTCTTCCTCGGTCGACCAGCGCGGGGACACGATCGCCGCGACCGGGCGATCGGCGGCAGGGAAGGGCCCGACCTTCTGGTCGTGATCGACCGTGCGCGGCTGGCCGCCGTCGCACGCGGCGAGCGCCAGCAGCAGGAGGGGAAGCGCGCGCCGCACTATTCCACGTCCTCCACCTCGACCGTCTCGCCGGTCACCCGCTGCGACAGCGCGGCCGCCATGAACGGATCGAGATCGCCGTCGAGCACGTCCGACGGGCTCGACGAGGTCACGCCGGTGCGCAGATCCTTCACCATCTGATACGGCTGGAGCACGTAGGACCGGATCTGATGGCCCCAGCCGATATCGGTCTTGCCGGCATTCTCGGCATTGGCGGCGGCTTCGCGGATCGCCAGTTCGCGCTCGTACAATCGCGCGCGGAGCTGGTTATAGGCCTCGGCCTTGTTCTTGTGCTGGCTGCGCTGGTTCTGGCACTGCACGACGATGCCGGTCGGGATGTGCGTGATGCGCACCGCCGAATCGGTGGTGTTGATGTGCTGCCCGCCCGCACCCGATGCGCGATAGGTGTCGATGCGCAAGTCGCTCTCGTTATACTCGACCTCGATATTGTCGTCGACGACGGGATAGACCCACACGCTGGCGAACGACGTGTGCCGCCGCGCAGCGCTGTCGTACGGGCTGATGCGGACCAGCCGATGAACGCCGCTCTCGGTCTTGGCATAGCCATAGGCATTCTCGCCCTTGAGCAGCAGCGTCGCCGACTTGATCCCGGCCTGCTCGCCCGAATGCTGGTCGATCAATTCGACCTTCAGCCCGTGGCGCTCGCCCCAGCGCGAATACATCCGGCTGAGCATGCCGGCCCAATCCTGGCTCTCGGTCCCGCCGGCGCCGGCATTGACTTCGATATAGGTGTCGTTGCCATCGGCTTCGCCGGCCAGCAGCGCCTTGACCTTGTCGGTCTCGGCCCGGCGCGCGAGGTCCGCCAGCGCGGCGACGCCCTCGGTCTCCATCGCGGTGTCGCCCTCGGCCTCGGCCATCTCGATCAGCTCGGCGGTGTCGTTGAGCTCGCTCTCGATCGCGCG
>CAXTEO010000105.1:0-15450 GCA_964243205.1 uncultured Sphingomonas sp. | reverse complement strand
GGTCAGCACGGTGCCGCCGGTGCCTTCGCCGCCGGCGACCTGGTTGCCGGCATCGACGCGGCGATCCGAGATGCGCCCGCCGATCGGCGCGCGGATCTGCGTGAACGATACGTCGAGCGCCTTGGCCCGCACGCGCGCCTGCGCCGCACCCAGCGCCGCCTGCGCCGCCTGGAGCTTGCCGCGCAAGGCATCGATCTCACCGGCCGACACCGCGTCGTCCGCGATCAGCCGAGTCGCGCGGCCGAGATCGGTCCGCGCCAGCACCAGCGCGCTTTGCGCGCTCGCTTCGTTGGCACGTGCCTCGGCCAGCTCGGCCTGGAACGGACGGGCGTCGATCGTGAAGAGCAATTGCCCCTGCCTGACCACCTCGCCGTCGCGGAAATGCACGCCGGTCACTTCGCCCGCGACGCGCGGGCGCACCTCGACGGTGCGGCTCGGCGCAAAGCGGCCGACATAATCGTCCCATTCGCTGATCTCGCGCACCAAAGGCGTCGCGATCGTCACCGCAGCGGGCGGCGGCAGCGCGGCGACGGCGTCCGAATGGTCGAACACCTTGACGCCGACCACGCCGGCGATCGCGATCGGCACGAGCACCGCCGCGCGCTTCTGCCAGCGCGTCCAGCGCTTTACGGGTGGCCGAGCGGGATCATGCTCGACGTCGTGAGTCGTATCGATCGGGGTGATCATGTTCATGCCGAAAGCCTCCGGTCGCCCCGGCCGATGCGCATGCCGGTGACGCTGGTGATGAGAGTTTCCATCTGCTCTTCGCTGAAGCCGACGGAATGGAAGTGATGGATTTCGCTCACCGGCACGCCAAAGCCGCGATGACGGGCGTGGACCGCCAGGCGCCGCAGCGCCTCGAGCTTGGGATCGGCGAGCCGCGACGAGGGCCCGCGACCGAACAGGCCGCCGAGCGCCCGCGACATGCGGCCGGGCTGATTGAGGCTGCCCAGCGTATCGCGCTGGGCGAGCGCGATGACGCTCCATTCGAGCGCCGAAAAGCCGGCCGGCTTGGCCGCCACGCCGGTCTTCGCGCCGCGGCAGGCGACGGGGGCGGCGAACATGTTGTCGAGGTCCAGATAGGCCATGGAAAGTCCCCTTTGGCGAAAGGCATTCAGGCGAGGGGCAGCGTTCGAAGACGAACATTCGTCCACGGCGCACCGGTCGTCGGGCGTGACAGAACGATGCAGGAAAGCGTCGCTTCCCGTTGATCGATCTTGAAAATTCGGAAGTGCCAGCGCGCAAAGTCGCTGGCGGAGCGTCAGGTTGTTATGGTCATCCGGGCGGCGCCCCTTTTGCCGATGCCGGTTCCGCTCTAGGACCCAGCTTCAATACCAGTCGGTATATAAAGGCGTTGTGCGGTGCGTCAACCGCATTCTGTACCGTTCCGAATATTTAGCGGAAAGTTTTTATTTGGTCGGCCAAACCGCCATGCTGGTTTCGACCAACTGGCACAGCTCGGGGCACGTCGCGCCCGATCCGCCCTGGATCGCAAGCCCCTGCAGGATCGCGTACAGAAATCGCGTCAGCGCTTCCGGCGTCATGCCTTCGGGAAACTCGCCCGCGGCCTGCGCCTCTTCGAAGCGCCGGATCAACGCCGCTTCGGACGAAGCGCGCCGCTTGACGACCTCGGCCTTGATCGGCTCGGCTTCCGCGCCGCAGGTCGCCATGCTGATGACGCCGAGACACCCTTTCGGATCGCACGTGCTCATCTGCATTTCAAGCGCGCCGCGGAACAGCCGCTCGGCGACCCCGCGCGCAGTCGGCGCTTCGAGCGCGGACGTCATATAGGCAAGCTTCTCGCGCTCGTAGAGATCGAGCGCCTTGTGGAACAAGGCTTCCTTGTTGCCGAACGCCGCGTACAGGCTCGGCTTGGTGATTCCCATCGCGCTGGTCAGCTCGGCCATCGACGCAGCCTCATAGCCATTGCGCCAGAACACCATCAGCGCCGCGGTCAGCGCCTCGTCGACATCGAACTCGCGCGGCCTCCCTTTCGGGGCCGAAATGGCGCAAATGCTATTCATACCGTTCGGTATATAGTGCGTTTGCGGCAAACGTCCAGCGGCACGCCTAGCTGCTGGCCTCCCCATCGAACAGCGACCGATATTGGCGCGGCTGCGAGCGCAGATACTGGTCGGGCGCCGACACGTGCGCGCCGAGCGCGGCGGCGGCATGCCACGGCCAGCGCGGATCGTAGAGGATGCCACGCGCCAGTGCGATCATGTCGGCGTCGCCCGTGCCGATGATCGCCTCGGCCTGCTCATAGTCGGTGATCATCCCGACCGCGACGACCGGCATGGCGGTCGCCTGCCTGACCGCGCGGGCGAGCGGCACCTGGTAGTTCGGGCCGACCGGGATCGCCTGGCGCGGATCGAGCCCGCCGCTCGAGACGTGGATCGCGCTGCAACCGCGCGCCTCGAGTGCCTGCGCGAAGGCGATCGTGCCGGAGATGTCCCAGCCTCCAGCGACCCAGTCGGTTCCCGACACGCGCATCGTCACGGGCCTGTCCGACGGGAAGGCGGCGCGCACCGCGTCGAACACTTCGAGCGGGAAACGCAGTCGGTTTTCGAGACTGCCGCCATACTCATCGTCGCGCCGGTTGGACAGCGGCGACAGGAATTGATGCAGCAGATAGCCATGCGCGCCGTGCAGCTGGATCGCATCGATGCCGAGCCGCGCCGCGCGCTGCGCCGCCGCCGCGAACGCATCGCGGATGCGGCCGAGCCCGTCGCGATCGAGCGCGAGCGGCGGATTTTCGTCCGGCGCGAAGGCGAGCGGCGAGGGGGCATAGGTCTGCCATCCGTTGGGCGCTGCGGGGGCGATCTGCTTTCCGCCATGCCATGGCAGATCGGTCGAGCCCTTGCGCCCGGCATGCGAGAGCTGCAGCGCGATCGGCATGTCGGAATAGCGCCGGACGCTGTCCAGCACGCGCGCCATCGCCGCTTCGCTCGCATCGTCCCACAGCCCGACATCGCCATAGGTGATGCGGCCCTCGGGCAGCACTGCGGTCGCCTCGATCGTCAGCAACGCGGCGCTCGACAAGGCCAGATGTCCGAGATGGATCAGGTGCCAGTCGGTCATGCCGCCATCGACCGCGGAATATTGGCACATCGGCGCTATCACGATGCGATTGCGCAGCGCCAGCGACCCGATCCGGATCGGTTCGAACAATTTTGGACCCGGCATCAGTGTCTCCTTCGCGGCGTTGCAACGCATCCGAGGCGGTTTCGGTGCACCGGAATGTGGCCGATGTCCGACGCAGATCGCGCCTCGCCGTGATCGTCCGACCTATTGTTGCGATTAGGCAACAGGGCAAACGCGATTTCGAGGATATGGCCAATTCGGCCATTGCCATCGCCCGCCGGGAGGATCAGCTTTTGTCGCAGGGAATAAAGGGGCGTTCCATTATGAAAATGTATCTTCGATGCACCGTGGCGACTGCGGTGTTGATGCTGTGCGATCTTGGCGTCGCGCACGCGCAATCGCTGCAAGTCGAGCCCGCCGCGCAGACTGAAACCGAGTCCGGGGGCGACATCATCGTTACTGGCTCGCGCATTCGCCGCGATCCGCTCGACCAGGATTCACCCGTCGTCACCGTCGATCAGAGCGCCATTCAACGCACTGGTCTGTCTTCGGTCGCCGATGTGCTGCAGCGGCTGCCCAGCGCGAGCGGCGGGCTGAACAGCAAGGTCAACAATAGCGGCAATCTCGGCAATCCGCCCGATGGCGGCGGCGTCGGCGCCGGTTCGGCCGAGATCGACCTGCGCTATCTCAGTTCCAAACGCACGCTCGTGCTGGTCGACGGCTTGCGCTACGTGCCCGGCACCAGCGCCAGCGGCATCCCCGCGACGGTCGATCTCAACACGATCCCGTCCAACATGATCGACCGGATCGAAGTGCTGCAATCGGGTGCATCGTCGCTCTACGGCTCGGACGCGATCGCCGGCGTGGTCAACATCATCACCGTCGCCAAGCAGGTCGGCCTGCGCGCCTCGGCCCAGTTCGGCACCTTCCGCCAGGGCGACGGCCATACCCAGGATTACAGCGCGAGCTATGGCATCAAGGGGCCGACCACCAATTTCGTGTTCGGCGCCTCCTATGTGAAGCAGGAAGCGGTGCGCTCGAGCAACCGCTCGATCTCGCTCTTTCCCAATCCCGGCCAGACGGCCTGCACCGATCCCGTCGGCGGCTGCAGCAGCGCCGCGGTCAACGGTCGATTCCTCGGCTTTTTCGGCAATCTGACGATCGCCAATCCGCCAAACAACGCGCCGACGCTCGCCAATCTGCGCCCGTTCACCGCCGCGGATCGCTTTAACTTCGCGCCGTTCAACTACATCCTGACCCCATCGGAACGCTATGGCGCCTGGTTCAGCTTCAAGCAGGAGCTCGGCGGCGGCGTGAACCTGCACGTCAAGGCGGCGTATAACCGCCGCAATTCGGAGAATCAGGCGGCGTTCGAGCCGTTGTTCATCGGCCCCGATGCGGGCAATGGCGCCGGCAGCCTGTTCGACACGCTGTCAATCGACGCGACCAACCCGTACAATCCGTTCGGCGTCACCCTGTCGGCGGGCAAGCCCGGCGAACCGCCCGCCAATTATTCCTTCATCGCGCGCCGCCTGGTCGAGGCCGGGCAGCGCACCTTCGACCAGCGTGTCGACACGATGACGGGCTCGGCCACGCTCGACGGGGCGTTCAACGTCGGCGAGCGCAAATGGTTCTGGGACCTGAACGCCGCGTTCGGCGTGAACGACGCGCACCAGAGCTTTACCGGCAACGTCAATGCGGCGCGCGTCGCGCAGGCGATCGGACCGGTGGCGCTGTGCACCGCGCCGTGCGTGCCGCTCAACCTGTTCGGCGGCGCGGGCTCGATCACCCCGGCGCAGCTCGCCTTCATCGCCTTTACCGAACGCGACAAGAGCAGCCAGACGCTGTACGATTTCACCGCCAACCTCAACGGATCGCTGTTCGATCTGCCGGCTGGGCCGGTCGGCTTCGCGATCGGCTACGAACACCGCATCCAGATCGCGAGCTTCGATCCCGATCCGCTCGTCGCGGCGGGGCTCGGCGCCGACATTCCCTCCAAGCCGGCGCGCGGCAGCTTCAACTCCGATGAAATCTATGGCGAGTTGCGCGTCCCGATCCTGAAGGACCAGCCGTTCTTCAACTCGCTCGAGTTCAACGGCTCGGTGCGCCATGCCGATTTCTCGATCAGCGGCAGCAGCACGACCTACACCGCGGCCGGGCTGTGGAAACCGATCTCCGACGTCCTGCTGCGCGCATCCTATGCCACCGGCTTCCGCGCGCCGAGCCTGGGCGAACTGTTCAGCGGCCGCTCGCGGTTCGACGTGGTCGCCAACGATCCCTGCACCAGCGCGGCCGGCGGCCTGTTCACCACCAATGCAACCGTCCGCGCCAATTGCATCGCCACCGGCGTGCCGGCCGACGGCAGCTATGCCGAGCCGCAGGGCGGGCAGCTGCCGGTGCTGACCGAAGGCAATCGCAATCTGCGGCCGGAGAAATCGCGCAGCCTGTTGTTCGGCGGTGTCTATTCGCCGGCCTGGGCGCGGCAGAGCGGTTTTGCCTCGGCGCTAAGCCTCGAGGTGAACTATTACGATATCCGCGTGACCGATGCGATCGCGGCGGTCGATGCGACGGTGAAGCTCAACAATTGCGCGCTGCGCGCCGATCCGACGAGCTGCGCGCAGATCATCCGCACCGCCAACGGCTTCATCAACGAGATCGACGCGACGCTTGACAATCTCGATTCGATCAAGACGCGCGGGATCGATGCGACCCTGACCTATCGCTCGCGCCCCACCGGCATCGGCAGCTTCGGCCTCTCGGTCAACGCGACGCGGTTGCTGAAATACACCTTGCTCGCGTCGAACGGCCTAGTCGTCATCAACCGCGAAGGCACCGAGCGGGGTTCGCCCGACCAGGCTTTCCCGAAATGGAAGGGCAACGCCACGATCGACTGGTCGCTCGGCCCGGTCGCCGTGTCGTTCACCGGCCGCTATATCGACGGTGTCACCGAACTGGATGCGAACGGCGCCCCGAGCCCGCTGGACAGCCGCTTCTACGGCGATGCGCAGATCATCCTGTCGCCGTCGTGGATGGACAAAAGATTCATGCTGACGGCGGGGGTCAACAACCTCTTCAACACCGATCCGCCCGCGTGCTTTAGCTGCAGCCTCAACAATTTCGACCCGACGACGTACGACGTGCCGGGGCAGTTCGGCTATCTTCGGCTGTCCTACAAGATGTGAGGACGTGTCGGTCGGTAGGCGGGTTCGGCAACCCGCCTATTTGACCGGCTGCTTCTCGAGTTTGCGGGCCAGAGTGCGGCGGTGCATGCCCAATTGCCGCGCCGTTTCCGAGATGTTGAAATTGTTCGCCGCCAGCGTCTGGTGGATATGCTCCCATTCCAGCGTCTTGATCGACGTCGGCCGGTTGCTCAGCGGCGCGTCGATATTGCCCGCCGGCGCGCCGTCGACCTTGGCGAAGGCGGCCTCGATATCGTCGGTGTTGGACGGCTTGGCGAGATAGTTGGTCGCACCGAGCTTGATCGCCTCGACCGCGGTGGCGATGCTGGCATAGCCGGTCAGCACGACGATCCGCGTCAGCGGATCGTGCGTGTGGATCGCCTGCACGCAGGCCAGCCCCGAAGTGGCGCCGAGCTTGAGATCGACCACCGCGAAATCGGGGGTCTGCGCGGCGAGCGCAGCGGCCACTGCAGGCTGATCGGCGGCGACTTCGACGCTATAGCCGCGCCGCTCGAACGAGCGCCGCAAGGTCTTGGCGAAGGGCGCATCGTCCTCGACGAGCAACAGGGTCCTGCCGGTCATGCCGCATTCCATTCCAGAGCCGAGAGCGGGAGCGTGAGCGTGACGACGGCACCGCCTTCGGCGCGGTTGCGGGCATCGACCGTGCCGCCGAGCTTGCGCATCCCATTGACGACGAGGAACAGGCCGAGCCCGCTGCCGAGCCGCGCGCGAGTCGAATGATACGGCTTGCCGAGATTGGCGAGCATCTCGTCGGTGAAACCGGGACCGGTATCGCTTACCGCGAGCAGCAGCGACGGACCGTCCCGACCGACGTCGAGCGTGATCGGCCGGCCCGACGCTTCGCGCGCATTGTCGAGCAGGTTCCAGATCATCTGCTTCACCGCGGTGTCGGCGACGATCGCGAGGTCGTCGCCGAAGCGGTTACGATAGACGATCGCCTCCGCCGAATTCTGCACGCGCCACTCCGCCACCACTTCGTCGCAGAAGCGGTGCACGCTGGTGATCGTCGGATGCTCGCCGCGCGCTTCGCCCGCCGCCATCAGGATGCCGGTGACAATCGCCTTGCAGCGCGTCAACGCGACTCGCATGTCCTCGATTTCCTCGGCCAGGCCGGGCTGCCTGAGCAATTTGGGCGAATGGCCCCAATCGTTGACGATCACCGACAGCGAGGCGAGCGGCGTGCCGAGCTCGTGCGCCGCGCCGGTGGCGAGCAAGCCCATCCGCACGATATGGTCCTCCTCGGCGGCTTGCTGGCGCATCGTCGCGAGGCGCGCCTCGCGCAGCCGCAAATTGCTGTTGATGCGCGAGACGAAGCCGACGATCAGCACCGCGATCAGCGCGAAGCAGATCAAGGTGCCCAGCACGTACCAGTCGCTCCAGCTCGAGGCGACGCGCGGCGGCAAGGCCAGCGGCATGTGGAGCTCGGCCAGCATCGCGAACGCCGCGCTGGTCACCGCGACCAGGGTCCAGCTCGACCAGGCATCGAGCAGGATCGCGCCGAGCACGACCTGTACGAGATAGAGCCCGATGAACGGGTTGTTCGCGCCGCCGCTCTGGTAGAGCAAGGCGGTGAGCGCGCCGACGTCGAGCAGCAGGCTGACGAACAGTTCGCCGTTGGAGATCGTCACGCGCCGCGGGAGTTGCGACAGGCTAACGAGGTTGAGCAGCACCAGCCCGCCGACGACCGACAGCATCGGGACGAGGGGCAGGGGCACGCCCATCACGAAGTGAACGACCAGGATCGTCGCGCATTGTCCGAACACCGCCAGCCAGCGCAGATTGACCAGCTGGCGCAGATTGTCCCGCCCAGTCGTGTCGAGCGGGGGGATGACGATCGACATCAGGCGGTGCGGCGCTGGACACGCACCAGCATCGTCGCGGCGCCGGCGACCATCGCGGCGAGCGCGAACCAGGTCAGCGCATAGACGAGGTGGTTGTTGGTGAAGTGCACCACGGTCAGCCCGCCGACCGGCTCCTCGCCGGTCGGCCCGGCATCGGCGTCGATGAAATAGGGGGCGACGCGCTGCAATTGCCGGGCCCTGGCGATGGCGGCGACGTCGCGCGAATACCAGCGGTTCGCGGCGGGATCGTTGCTGCGCAGGAATGCGCCCTTCGGTTCGGACGGGCGGAGCAGGCCGGTAACGCTGGCGACTCCGCCGGGCGGCGCGCGGCGCGCGGACACGAAGCCGCGATTGACCAGCACCGTGAATGCGCGATCGGTGACGAGCGGGGTGACTGCCCAGAATCCCGCGCCGCGCTCGGTCACAGCCTGCACGAACACCGTCGCATCGTCGCGATAGCGACCGGACGCGGTGACGTGGCGATATCCGTCGCTGTCCGCGGTGATGCCCGCCCACCCCGCCGGGCCGGGCGCCGCGACCGGCGCTGCACGAACGCGCTGTTCGACGCGCGCGATCAGCGCCAGTTTCCACTGCAGCCGCTCGATCTGCCACACGCCGAGCCCGATCAGCCCGGCACACAACGCCCCCGCAACGACCAGCAATACGGCCATCGTCACGGGGGAACGTTTCATTGCTGGCTCATGGACTCGTTGCTCATTTCGGTCGTCGGCATCATGTTGGCATTCATGTGATACATCACCCAGATCGATCCCGACAGCGTGATCACGATCACGATCAGCGTGAACAGCAAGGCCAGGAACGACCAGCCGCCTTCGTTGCTCGTGTTCATGTGCAGGAAGTAGATCATGTGCACGAACACCTGGATCAGCGCCGAGCCGAGCACGAGGATCGCGGTCCAGGTGTGATCGAGCATGCCGGTCATCACCAGCGCGAACGGGATCGCGGTCAGGATGACGGAGAGCACGAAGCCGATGATATAGTCGCGCAGCGAGCCGTGCGGGGCGTCATCGTGATGGGCCTCATGCCCATGCGTGTGCGTATCGGCGCTCATCCGAGCACTCCCATGAGATAGACGATGGTGAAGACGCCGATCCAGATGACGTCGAGAAAGTGCCAGAACATGCTGAGGCACATCAGGCGCCGGCGATTGGCCTGGCCGAGGCCGTGCGTGCCAATCTGGATGATCAGCGTCGTCAGCCAGATCAGGCCGCACGTGACGTGGAAGCCGTGCGTGCCGACCAAGGTGAAGAATGCCGACAGGAAGGCGCTGCGCGACGGCCCATTGCCCTCGGCGATCAGGTTGGTGAACTCGTACATTTCGACGCCGAGGAAGGTCAGGCCGAACAGGCCGGTGACGACCAGCCAGAACTGCACCTGGCGCACGGTGCCCTTTTCCATCGTCAGCATGGCGAAGCCATAGGTGAGCGAGGAGAGCAGCAACATCGCTGTGTTGAACGCGACCAAAGGCAGCTCGAACAGCTCCTTCGGCCCCTTGCCGCCACCATAGCCGTGCCCGAGTACGCCATAGCAGGCGAACAGCACCGCGAAGATGAGGCAGTCGCTCATCAGATACATCCAGAAGCCCAGCATCGTGCTGCCGCCTTCGGGATGATCATGCTCGTCGAGATCGAAGAACACCGGCTTCTCGCCGTCGGCGATCGGCTCGTACGTCAGCTCGGCGCTCATGCCGCCACTCCCTCGGCTGCGAGGACGCGGGTACGTTCGTCCTCGGTGCGGATCACGTCCTCGACGGGGATGTGGAAATCGCGCTTGTAGTTGAACGAATGCCAGATCGAGACGCCGACCATCGCCAGCAGCGACGCGATCGCCAGCCACCAGATGTACCAGATCATCGCGAAGCCGAAGCCGACGCTGATCAGGCCGATGACGACGCCCGCGCCGGCATTCTTGGGCATGTGGATCGCCTTGAAGCCCTCGGTCGGACGCTCATAGCCGCGCGACTTCATGTCCCAGAACGCATCGTTATCGTACACGATCGGGGTGAAGGCGAAGTTATAGTCCGGCGGCGGCGACGAGGTCGACCATTCGAGCGTGCGACCATCCCACGGATCGCCGCTCCAGTCGCGCAGGCGATCGGTGTTGCGGTCGCGGATCGAGACGAAGAACTGCATGAACATGCAGCCGATGCCGGCTGCGATCAGCAAAGCGCCGACCGCCGCGACGATGAAGTACGGCTGGTACGCCGTATCGTCGAAATGGCCGAGACGCCGCGTCACGCCCATCAGGCCGAGCACGTAGAGCGGCGCGAAGGCGGTCCAGAAGCCGACCACCCACAGCCAGAAGGAGCGCTTGCCCCATACCCGGTCGAGCTTGAAGCCGAACGCCTTGGGCCACCAGAAGTTGATCCCCGCGAACATACCGAACAAAGTGCCGCCGATGATGACATTGTGGAAATGCGCCACCAGGAACAGCGAATTGTGCAGCACGAAATCGGCAGGCGGGACGGCGAGCAATACGCCAGTCATGCCACCGATCGTGAAGGTCAGCATGAAGGCGACCGTCCACATCATCGGCAATTCGTAGCGGATGCGGCCATGATACATCGTGAACAGCCAGTTGAAGATCTTCGCGCCCGTCGGGATCGAGATGATCATCGTGGTGATCGCGAAGAACGAGTTGACGCTGGCGCCCGAGCCCATCGTGAAGAAGTGATGGAGCCAGACGAGGTAAGCGAGGATCGTGATGACGATCGTCGCATAGACCATCGAAGTATAGCCGAAGAGGCGTTTCCGCGCGAACGTGGCCACCACTTCCGAATAGATGCCGAACGCCGGCAGGACGAGGATGTACACCTCCGGGTGGCCCCAGATCCAGATGAGGTTGACGTACATCATCGGGTTGCCGCCGAGGCCGTTGGTGAAGAACTGCATCCCCAGCAGACGGTCGAGCGACAGGATCGCGAGCACGGCGGTCAGCACCGGGAAGGCGGCGACGATCAGCGTGTTGGTGCAGAGCGCCGTCCACACGAAGATCGGCATCTTGAACAGCGTCATGCCGGGCGCGCGCATCTTGACGATGGTGGCGAGCAGGTTGACGCCCGACAGCAAGGTCCCGAGCCCCGCGATCTGCAGCCCCCAGATGTAATAATCGACCCCGACGTCGGGGCTCGCCTCGATCCCCGACAGCGGCGGCATCGCCAGCCAGCCGGTGCGCGCATAATTGCCGACGAACAGCGAGATCATTGTGATGATCGCGCCCGAGGCGGTCAGCCAGAAGCTGAAATTGTTGAGGTAGGGGAAGGACACGTCGCGCGCGCCGATCTGCAGCGGCACGACGAAGTTCATCAGCCCGACGACCAGCGGCATCGCCACGAAGAAGATCATGATCACGCCGTGCGCGGTGAAGATCTGGTTGTAATGGTCGGGCGGGAGATAGCCCTGGTTGGTGCCGAACGACATCGCCTGCTGCGCGCGCATCATCAAGGCGTCGGAGAAGCCGCGCAGGAACATGATCAGCGCGAGAATGACGTACATCACGCCGATCTTCTTGTGGTCGACCGACGTGAACCAGTCGCGCCACAGCCAGCCCCAGGCCTTGAAATAGGTGATCACGGCGAGGAGCGCGATTCCGCCGACGGTCACGCCGCCAAAGGCGAGCAGCACGGGCAGCTCGTGCAGCGGCAGCGCGTCGAGCGTCAGGCGCCCGAGAAGCGGGCTGACCGCCGGGTGTACGTTGTTCATCGGGGGCATCATGTCAGAAGGTCCTCCGGTCGCCGGGCATCGGCAGACCCGCGCCGGCAAGGCGCGCTGTGCTCTGGGCAGAATTCTTGGCGGTATGACGGCTGACGTCGGCCGTCGCGGGCGAACCGGGCATCGGCATGGTCGACATCTTGATGGCGTCGCCGGCGCTGGCGTGACCACCGGCATGCTCGCCGCCGCTGTGCGGGCCGGCATCGGCGCGCATCATCGCCGCCATGCAGGTCTGCCCCGGCGCAACGCAATTGTTGGCGGCGGCGGTGAACAGGCCGTTGGCGACGCCCGAGAAGTACATCGGCGGCGTGTTCGACGTCGGCTTGGCGATCTTGAGATAGGTCGCGCGGTCGAGCATCGTGCCGCTCGCGCGGACCTTGGCGACCCACGCGTCGAAATCGCCTTGCGATCCGGCATGGAAGCGGAACTTCATGCCGGAGAAACCGTCGCCGCTGAAGTTGGACGAAAAACCGGCATAATTTCCCGGCTTGTTGGCGACCGCGTTGAGCTTGGTGATCATGCTCGGCATCGTGTAGATCATGCCCGCCAGATCGGGCACGTAGAAGGCGTTCATGACGTCGGATGCGGTCAGGTCGAACGCGATCGGCTGGTTGACCGGCGCGGCGAGCTCGTTGACCGTCGCGATCCCGTAATCGGGGTAGATGAACAGCCATTTCCAGTCGAGCGCGACGACTTGCACGCGCAGCGGCTTGGCGTCGGCCGCGACCATGCGAGTCGCGTCAATCCGCCCGATCGGACGGTACGGATCGAGCAGATGCGTGCTGGTCCAGGTCACCGCGCCGAGGCAGATGATGATCAGCAGCGGCACCGCCCAGATGACCAGTTCGAGCGCGGTCGAATGATGCCAATCGGGATTGTACGGCGCGTCGCTGTTGGTCTGGCGATACCGCCAGGCGAAGATGGCGATCAGCAGCATGACGGGCACGATGATGATCAGCATCAGCAAGGTCGCGATCACCACCAGCTCGCCTTGCTGCGCGGCAACATCGCCCGCAGGTGCGAGCACGACGGTACTACAGCCGCCTAACATGGCAGGCGCGAGGAGCGCGAGGCCCGCAATTGCGGGGCGGAGGAGCGAGGTGGGACGGATCATGCCGCGCAGCTAGGCCCTGGCGGCGAGCGCTCCCATTGGACATTTTGTCCAATCCTCGCTGCGGTGCAGCAAGAGTAGGGGAGCGCGCTACGGCGATCATGGCCGGGAGTTCGAAGACCGATGGAAGCAACCCACACCCCGACGTCGCGCGCGATCGAGGCCGATGCCAGCCGCATCAACGCGCACGAGCACGTCTCGTCGGGCGAGATCGCGATCGGCGTGGTGATCGGGCGCACGTCCGAATTCTTCGATTTCTTCGTCTATGCGATCGCGTCGGTGCTCGTTTTCCCGACGATGATCTTTCCCTATGTCGATCGCCTGACCGGCACGCTCTATTCGTTCGGGCTGTTCGCGCTGGCCTTCATCGCGCGTCCGATCGGGTCGATGATCTTCCTCGCGGTCGACCATGCCTTCGGTCGCGGCACCAAGCTGACGATCGCCTTGTTCCTGCTCGGCGGATCGACCGTCGCGATCGGCTTCCTGCCGGGCTATGCCGAAGTCGGCGTCTACGCCGCGATCATCCTCGCGGTGCTGCGCATCGGGCAGGGGATCGCGCTCGGCGGCACGTGGGACGGCCTGGCGTCTTTGCTCGCGCTCAACGCGCCGGCGGACAAGCGCGGCTGGTATGCGATGATCCCGCAGCTCGGGGCACCGCTCGGGCTGATCGTCGCGTCGGGGTTGTTCGCCTATTTCACCAGCACCTTGTCGGCGGCCGATTTCCTCGACTGGGGCTGGCGCTATCCGTTCTTCGTGGCGTTCGCGATCAACGTCGTCGCATTGTTCGCGCGGTTGCGCATCGTCAGCACCGCCGATTATCAGAGCCTCTTCGAAAGCCGTGATCTTGTGCCTGCCCCGGTGCTGCAGACGGTGCGCACGCAGGGCCGGACGATCGTGCTCGGTGCGTTCGCGCCGCTGGCGAGCTTCGCTCTGTTCCACATGGTCACGGTGTTCCCGCTGTCCTGGGTGTTCCTATATACCAAGAGCAACCCCGAGCGCTTCCTGGTGATCGAGCTGGTCGGCGCGGTGATCGGCGTGATCGCGATCGTCGCGTCCGGCTATCTCGCCGATCGCATCGGGCGGCGTACCCTGCTCGGCGCATCGGCCGCGGCGATCGCGGTGTTCTCGGGCTTCGCGCCGCAGCTGCTCGGCGCCGGCGAGCTCGGCGAAGTGGTGTTCATGGTGATCGGTTTCGCGCTGCTCGGCATTTCGTTCGGCCAGTCGTCGGGCGCGGTGGCGTCGAGCTTCTCGGGCGAAGCGCGCTATACCGGCGCCGCGCTGACCTCGGACATCGCCTGGCTGGTCGGTGCGGGCTTTGCGCCGCTGGTGGCCTTGTTCCTGTCGTCGCGCTTCGGCCTGGTCGCTGGCGGCGCCTATCTGCTGTCGGGCGCGCTGGCGACGTTGCTGGCGCTGTGGCTCAACAAGGAACTGGCGAGCCGAAGCTGAGGCCAAGGGCGAGCCGCCCCTTCGAGACACGAAAAAGCCGCCGTCGCCCTAAGGCAACGGCGGCTTTTTCGTGCGACTTCAGCGCAGACTATTCCAGGTCGTTCTCGCTGATCACGATCATCGCCTGGTCGCTGTTGCGCGCCAGCGCGACGAGACCGGCCTCGGCGATCGAATCCTCGAAGCGGTTGAACTGCTCGACCGCATCGTCCTCGGGCGCATCGCCGCTCAACGCTTCCAGTACGGCATATTGCACGGCGAACTGATATTCGTCGCCATCGACTTCGCCCTGGAACTCGACCAGTCGCTCGTCCTCATTGTCGAGAATGCTCGAGTGGAGGATTTCCATCTTATCGGCGGCCATGCGGTAAACTCCAGAACGTGTGAGCGCGCGATGTGCGCGCGAGAGGGCTCAAGCGCAAGTCGCACGCGGAGGTTCCCGCAAAAGTTTCAGCTTTCGCTGAGCACGCCGGCAAACACCTGGTCCTCGAGCGCGCGGCCGGCGCCGGTCACCACGCAGGTCAGCGCGCTTTCGGAAACCACCACCGGCAGGCCGGTCGCATCGGCCAGCACCGTGTCGAGCTCGGCGAGCAGGGATCCACCGCCGGTCATCACGATGCCGTGATCGACGATGTCGGCGGCGAGTTCGGGCTGCGTCTGTTCGAGCGCGTTCATCACCGCCTCGACGATCTGCGCGACCAGTTCGGCCAGCGCCTCGGCGATTTCGGCCTGGCTGATCGCGATCTCGGTCGGGATTCCGCCGACGAGGCCGCGACCGCGGACGTGCATCGTCAGCCCGTCTCCGCTCGCGGGCTTGCGCGCCATGCCGATTTCCATCTTCACGCGCTCGGCGGTCGCTTCGCCGATCATCAGATTATATTTGCGGCGGATATAGGAGGCGATCGCATCGTCCATCTTGTCGCCGCCGACACGCACCGAAGTGCTGTAGGCCAGGCCGCGCAGCGACAGGATCGCGACTTCGGTCGTGCCGCCGCCGATGTCGACCACCATGCTCCCGATCGGCTCGGTCACCGGCATGT
>CAXTEO010000104.1:0-15479 GCA_964243205.1 uncultured Sphingomonas sp. | reverse complement strand
CATCGATCCCGAGAGCAAGCTGGTCGCCGGCTGGGTGATCGACCAGATCCTGGTACTGCTCCACCCGTTTATGCCGTTCATCACGGAAGAACTGTGGCACGCGATGGGCCCGCGCGCGACCGACCTGATCGTCGCGAAATGGCCGATGGCGGATGCGCGCGCGCTCGACCCGGAGGCGAGCAAGGAAATCGACTGGCTGATTCGGCTGGTGTCGGAAATCCGCGCGGCGCGGACCGAGGTCAACATCGCGCCGGGCACGCGGATGCAGATGCATGTCCGCGACGCCGATGCGGCGACGCTCGCGCGGCTCGACCGGCAGGCGCCGGCGATCGCGCGGCTGGCGCGGGCGACGCTGGTTGAGGATGCGCCCGGTGGCGGTGCGTTGCAGGTCGTGGTCGATGGCGCGACCTTCGTGCTGCCGCTGGAAGGCGTGATCGATCTCGGCGTAGAGCGCGATCGTTTGATCAAGGCGATTGCTGCGGCGGGCAAGGAGCGCGATGCGCTCGCCGGGCGGCTGGGCAATCCGAGCTTCGTGGAACGCGCGAAGCCCGAGGCGGTCGAGAAGGCGCGGGCGGATCATGCGGAGAAGGCGGCCGAGGCGGAGCGGCTGACGGCCGCGCTGCAACGGCTGGGCTGATCCCGTCGCCCCGGCGAAGGCCGGGGCCGCGGGGGTGTTGCACGTACCGGCCGCCCCAAACGCAGCGGCCCCGGCCTTCACCGGGGCGACGCTGATCGCGGCGCGAACATAATTCCCCTCCCGCTCGCGGGAGGGGCTAGGGGAGGGCCTGTGAGCGACGTCATCGAAACAACAAGCCCTCCCCAGGCCCCTCCCGCAAACGCGAGGGGAGCACGGTCGCGCGACCTGACCACCGGGCCGATCGCCGCGACTTTGCTCGCCTTCGCGCTGCCCACATTGGGTTCGAACATCCTGCAATCGCTCAACGGGTCGATCAACACGATCTGGGTCGGGCGCTTCCTCGGCGAGGGCGCGGTCGCCGCGACTGCCAATGCCAATACGATCATGTTCCTGATGTTCGCGCTCGTGTTCGGCTTCGGCATGGCCGCGACGATCCTGATCGGCCAGAGCATGGGGCGGCGCGACATCGAGGCGGCACGCCGCGCGTTCGGCGCGTCGATCGGGCTGGTGCTCGGCGGGGCGGTGGTCGTGGCGGCGCTCGGCTGGATCTTCGCGCCCGACATCCTTGCGGTGCTGGCGACCCCGCCGACCGCGATGCCACTGGCATTGGCCTATCTGCGCGTGATCTTCCTCGGCCTGCCCGCATCGATGCTGCTGGTGCTGCTCAGCATGGCCCTGCGCGGGATCGGCGATTCGATCACGCCTTTGTGGTTCACCCTGCTCAGCGTCGCCCTCGACAGCGGGCTCAACCCGGTGTTCATCCGCGGCTGGTTCGGCATGCCCGCGCTCGGCATCGCCGGCTCGGCCACCGCGACCTTGATCGCGGCGCATGTCGCCGCGCTCGGCCTGCTCGCCTATATCTATGTCCGTGACTTGCCGATCCGGTTGCGCGGGCATGAACTGACGTGGCTGGTGCCGAGCTGGGCGTTGACTCGCACGATCCTCGCCAAGGGCCTGCCGATGGGCGCGCAGATGCTCGTCATGTCGGTCGCCGCGCTGACGATGACGGGCCTGGTCAATCGCTACGGTATCCAGACGACCGCGGCCTATGCCGTGTCGCTGCAGCTCTGGGCCTATATCCAGATGCCGGCGATGGCGATGGGCGCCGCGGTGAGCAGCATGGCCGCGCAGAATATCGGCGCCGGTTTCTGGGACCGGGTCGACCGCATCACCTGGTCCGGCATGGGGTTCACGGTGCTGCTGACGGTGACGATGGTCGGGGCGATCCTCATTTTCGACCGGCCGGTGATGGCGCTGTTCCTCGGCAGCGGCAGTCCGGCGATCCCGATCGCACGCCACATTCAATTGCTCGCCAGCTGGAACTTCGTGATCTTCGGCATGACGATGGTGCTGTTCGCGACGGTGCGCGCGAACGGCGCGGTGTGGGCGCCGCTCGTCACTTTGTTCATCGCGATGTACCCGGTGCGGATCGGCTTCGCGCTCGCTTTCCAGCCGAGCCTCGGCGCCGATGCCTTGTGGTGGAGTTTTCCGCTCGGCTCGGTCGCCAATTTCGCGATGGGCCTGGTCTATTACCGCTATGGTGGCTGGCGCAGGGAGCGGCTGGTGGTGCCGACCGAGGAAGCGCAGGAGCAAACGCATAGTGCAAGCGAGCCGGCCGGGCGGCTGCATCCGTCGGGTTGAGCCGCCGTGAAAGCGGCGCTTGCGCAGGCTAGCGCGACGTTCCAGAACGCGTCGCATGACCGCGCATTATCCCGCCCTTCGCCTTCGTCGTACTCGCACATCGGCCTGGAGCCGGCGGCTTTACGCGGAGACCGTGCTGACCCCGGCCGATCTGATCTGGCCCCTGTTCATTGCCGAAGGGCAGGGCGTCGAGGAGCCGATCGCCTCGCTGCCCGGTGTCTCGCGCTGGTCGGTCGACGGAATCGTCGCACGCGGCAAGGAAGCGCGCGATCTCGGCATTCCGTGCATCGCCTTGTTCCCGAACACGCCCGGCCATTTGCGCAGCGAGAAGGGCGAGGAAGCGCTCAATCCCGATAACCTCATGTGCCGTGCCGTGCGTGCGCTCAAGGATGCGGTACCGGAGATCGGCGTGCTGACCGACGTCGCGCTCGATCCTTACACGTCGCATGGCCATGACGGGCTGCTCGACGCCGCCGGTTATGTGCTCAACGACGCGACCTCCGACGTCTTGGTCGGGCAGGCGCTCAACCAGGCCGCGGCCGGGTCGGACATCATCGCGCCGTCGGACATGATGGACGGTCGGATCGGTGCGATCCGCGAGGCGCTCGAGGCGGATGCGCACCACAATGTCCAGATCATGTCCTACGCCGCCAAATATGCGAGCGCCTTTTACGGCCCGTTCCGCGACGCGGTCGGCTCGCGCGGGCTGCTGAAGGGCGACAAGAAGACCTATCAGATGGATTCGGCCAATGCCGAGGAAGCGCTGCGCGAAGTCGCGCTCGACCTGGCCGAGGGGGCGGACAGCGTGATGGTCAAGCCGGGCCTGCCGTATCTGGATATCGTGGCACGCGTAAAGTCGGCGTTCGAAGTGCCGGTGTTCGCATATCAGGTCAGTGGCGAATATGCGATGATCGAGGCCGCGGTCGCTGCCGGGGCGGCCGAGCGCGACCCGATGGTGCTCGAGACGCTGATGGCGTTCAAGCGCGCCGGCTGCTCGGGCGTGCTGACCTATCACGCGGCGCATGCCGCGCGGCTGCTGAACGCGTGAGCCAGAAGGTGGTCGAGACCGAACGGCTGCGCTTGCGCGTGCCCGAAGCGGCCGACCGCGCGACGTTGCTCGGTTGGTATCTCGACCCTCGCGTGATGGCCGACCTCGCGCCCGATATGGACGAGACCGGCGCCGATGCGTCGCTCGCGCGGCATCAGGGGTATCGCCGCGAAGGGCTCGGCTTCTGGCTGGTCGAACGCAAGGCGGATCGCGTGCCGGTCGGGTTTTGCGGGCTGAAGCGCGGGAATGCCGGTACGCCGCTGGTCGGGGAGCTCGAGATCGGCTGGATGTTCGGGACGGCGCATTGGGGCCAGGGCTATGCGCGCGAAGCCGCGGCGGCGAGCCTCGATTATGCGTGGGAGCATTGCCGCGAGGATCGCGTCGTGGCGATCACCGCGCGCGTCAATCTCAAGAGCCAGCGTCTGATGGAGCGGATCGGCATGCACGCCGCGCCCGCGCTCGATTTCCAGCACCCCGCCTTCGCCGCGGGCCACCGGCTGCGCGACAGCGTGGTGTACGCGATCGATCGGCCGAGCGCGTGATCGAGACGTCGCGCCTGATCCTGCGCGGCTGGCGCGAGGCGGACATCGCGCCGTTCCACGCAATGAGCCAGGATATCGAGGTGATGCGCTATCTCGGGCCCGCGACGGCGCTCGATCAGTCCCGCGCCGCCGCCGAGCGGATGGTGGCGCGTCAGGCCGAATCGGGGTTCTGCTTCTGGGCGCTCGAACGCAAGCGCGACGCCAGCTTTATCGGGTTTTGCGGGCTCCTGCCGGGCAAGCCGCCGATCGCGGGCGAGATCGAAATCGGCTGGCGTCTGGCGCGCGACGCCTGGGGGCAGGGCTATGCCGGCGAAGCCGCTCGCGCGAGCCTCGAGTGGGCCTGGGCGAACCTCGACGTCCAGCGCGTCCAGGCGATCACCGTGCCCGCCAATCTCCGGAGCTGGGGCCTGATGGAAAGACTCGGCATGACCCGAGTCGATGGCGGCGATTTCGACCATCCCGACGTGTCCGACGACAGCCCGCTCAAGCGCCATATCCTCTATTCGATCGATCGGCCGACCGCATGACGACTTTCCGAGCGCCGGCGCGCCTTGCCCGGCCGCTGTTCGTGCTGACCATTCTCAGCGGCTCGTTCCTGCTCTTCCTCGTCCAGCCGATGGTCGCGCGCATGGCGTTGCCGCGGCTCGGCGGGGCGCCCGCGGTGTGGAACTCGGCGATGCTGGTGTACCAGGCGCTGCTCCTCGGCGGCTACGCCTATGCGCATTGGCTGGGGCGGCTCGGCGCGCGCGCGCAAGCGATGACGCATCTCGGCGTGCTGCTGGTCGCCGGGCTGTGGCTGCCGATCGGCCTGACCACGCTCCAGCCGAGCCCGACCGCGCAGCCGGCGATCTGGGTGCCGTGGCTGCTGGGCCTGTCGATCGGCCCGCTCTTCTTCGCGATCTCGGCGCAGGCGCCGCTGCTGCAGCGCTGGTTCAGCCTGACGCGGACCAGCGAGAACCCGTATGCGCTCTATGCCGCGTCGAATTTCGGCAGTTTCGCCGGGCTGATCGCCTATCCGCTGCTCGTCGAGCCCGGCCTGGCGCTGGACGGGCAGCGCTTGCTGTGGAGCAGCGGCTACGTGCTGGTCGGGTTGCTGGTGGTGCTGTGCGCCGCGACGTTGCCGCGGAGCGGGCCAGTCGCCGCGGTCGTACCGGCGGTCGCGTCGCCGCCACCGGGGCGCCGCCGCATCGCGCACTGGATCCTGCTCGCGTTCGTGCCGTCGGGGCTGATGCTGGCGACGTCGACGCTGATCACCACCGATATCGTCGCGATGCCGCTGCTGTGGGTGCTCCCGCTCGGCCTGTACCTGCTGAGCTTCACGATCGCGTTTGCCGCAGACCGCACCATCGCCGACATGCAGACGCGGATCGCGCCGATCGGTATCCTGCTGTTCGGCGGGTTGCTCGTCGGCGGCATGGCCGGGATGCCGTTCATCGGCGCGATCATGGCGCTGGCTTTGCTGTTCCTGGTCTCGGTCGCGCTGCACACGGCGCTGTACCGCGTGCGGCCCGAGCCCGACCGGCTGACCGGCTTCTATCTGGCGATGTCGGTCGGCGGTGCGCTCGGCGGCGTGTTCGCGGCGCTGATCGCGCCGCTGGTGTTCGACTGGACCTATGAATATCCGATCCTGATCCTCGCAGCGGGCGTGCTGGCGCCGCAGCAGCATCTGTTCGGCCTCGCCGCGCGCTTGTGGGAGGGCAATGCACAGCGCCGCCGCATCCTGCTCTATAGCGTTGCAATCGCCGTCCTGGCGCTGGTGGCGGGGGTGCTCGCCTATCCGCCGACGGTCGATGGGCCGGGGCCGCTGCAGCAGATCGCATTGCTTGTGATGGCGGCGATCGGGGTGCTGGTGATCGGCTCGCGGCGTGCCTTCGGGATCGCGCTGCTCGGCTCGCTGATCGCGTTCGGCGGCTATCGTGCGGTGGTGATCTCGCTCGAGCCGCATGCCCGCACGCGCAGCTATTTCGGCATCTACACCGTGCGCGGTGGCGCGACCGAGCGCCAGCTTGCACACGGCACGACGGTGCACGGCACGCAATTGCTAGGGTCGCCGGCGCGCGAGCGGACCCCGACCACATATTACGTCCCCGGCTCGGGCATCGGGCAGGCGATGCAGGCACTGCCGCGCCTCTATGGCGCGGGCGCGCGCGTCGGTGTGGTCGGGCTCGGGGCGGGGACGCTCGCTTGCTATGCCCGGCCGGGCCAGGATTGGCGCTTCTACGAGATCGACCCCGCGATCGTGCGAATCGCGCGGACGCAGTTCAGCTTCCTGTCGCGCTGCCTGCCCGGCGTGCCGGTGGTGCTGGGTGACGCGCGGCTGAGCCTCGCGCAGGCGCCGGCCGCGTCGCTCGATCTGCTTGCGCTCGACGCTTTCTCGTCGGATTCGGTGCCGATGCACTTGATGACGCGCGAGGCATTCGCAAGCTATGCCCGCGTGCTCGCGCCGCATGGGCTGTTGCTGGTGCATATCTCGAACCGGTTTCTCGATCTCGAGCCGGTCGTCGCCGCGGCGGCGCGCGCCGGCGGATGGCAGTCGGCGCAACTCTTCTATCGTCCAGGGCCACACGACACGCCGGCGGCGACGATGTCGCAATGGATCGCTTTGTCGCGCGACCCGGCGGTGATGCGGAACTTGCGGGCCGGCAATGCGGCGTGGCAGCCCGTGTCGCTGCGCCCGGGCTTTACGCCGTGGACCGACGATTATTCGACGATCCTGCCGCTGCTCAAGGGCCTGCGCTAGGCGTCGGGCAGCGACGCTGCGATTGCCGCGATCCGCTTGGTCTGGGCGTCGAATGCCGCTTGCGCTGCGGTATGGACGCTCGCGATCGCGGGATAATCCGGCTTGCCGTCGGCGGCGCGGTTGAGCGCCATCGTGTCGACCTCGGTCAGCGTGGCCGAGGTGGTCGCGCGATAGCCGTCGAGCACGGCCAAGGCGCTCTGCGCCGCGATCCAGCGCTCGCTTCCCGCCGCTGCGCCCTTGGCCGTCCTCGCCAGTCGTTCCGCAGTCGCCGCGGCCGGAGCGAACTCGGCGGCGGTCTGGTCGAGCGTGTGGCGCAGATCGGCCAGCGCGGAGTCGGTCGACGGCTCGGGATCGACCAGCGCGATCGGCGCCTCGGGCTCGGCGTCGCTGCGCGCCTCGATCGCGCGAGGCAGCAGCGATGGATAGCGCGTCGTGGTCTGCGCCGCGCAGCCGCCGACGGCGAGGGTCAGCATCAGCGCGAAAGCGACGGAGCGGGTTGGCAAAGGCGTGCTGGTCATCGCCAATCGCTCTATGCCGCAAAGAAAGGTGACGCAACGCACTTGCGCACCCGGAAAGAGGCCGCTAACAGCGCCACTCCACTGCACCCATAGCTCAGCTGGATAGAGCATCAGACTACGAATCTGAGGGTCGGGCGTTCGAATCGCTCTGGGTGCACCAACCTATTTCCGCGGGTTCGCGGGCGAAAGCCGGGTCAGCAATGATCCGGCTTTTTTGCGTCTAGCAATCACCCAGTAAGCACGGGGTTGGATCTCGCCCGCGAGGGGCTAATTCTCACACCGACCAATGGTGAGGAACGGGCACGCAAAGGGCCCAAGGGTGAATGACTTCCCCTTGAACGGACTGTCGCCTAAATGTCTGGGGTGGCCCGCACAAAGAATCAGCACTTCGTTCCGCGGCTTCACCTCAAGCACTTCATCGGTGTGAAGCCGAAGAATATGATCTGGACGTTTGACAGCCAGCTTGAGCGTTGGCGCCCGTCAACAGTCGAGAACACCGGAGCCCAGACGAATTTTTATTCGATGCCTGACGGAAAAGGCGGGCACATCGATTGGCTGGATGATGCACTTACCGCGATCGAGAACAGGGCCGTGGCTGGTTATGAGGCGCTTGCATCGGGTCGGATTCCGACGGGGCAGCATAGGGCTGACTTCGCGATGTTCGTAGCAACGATGTTCGTTCGCAGCCCGGCCATAATCAATGCTACCGCCTCAGGGCACGCCCTGTACGCCGACATTATTTCTCAGCGTATGGTCAGCTCGAAAGGTGAATTCGATCGGTGTGCCGCCGCTTACAGGCGCGACACCGGCAACGATCTCGGCAGCTATGATAAAATGCGCGCCTTCCTAAGAAACAGGGACGGCTACAAGATTGAGGTTTCGCAGAAGGCTGGTTTGAAGATCGTTGGCGCGGCGGATGAAATATGGCCACTTCTGTACGATCGAGCCTGGTACATTTTGGATGCGGGCGAGAACTTTTTCATCAGTTCGGATTGCCCCGTCGACCGCTGGGCTCCAGAGGCGTCGGCTCACCCATTCTACGGCGACGGCGGTTTCAAGAACATCGCGGCAGAAATCACCTTTCCGCTATCGCCGAGCCGTGTTTTATTGATGGTCGGCCAAAACCCCAGGACAAGCGCGACAGGGCCACATCTGATCCTAACCGGAGATGAGGTGTTCCGTATGAATGCGCGCCGGATACGTGCCGCCGAGCGATACATATATTCGCCGGCGGTCGACGCCGAGGTGGCGCGGCTATCGGTCGAAAATCGGAGCTACAAACTAAGGTTTGTCGCCGGCGATCCAGACGATCAACCAAACATTTTGATCAAACGGTAATCATATTATCCCAATTTTTACATGCGGACTGGGATCTCGTGCTAACTCAGACGCGCATGCCGAAGAAACACCACTATGTCCCGGTTACCTATCTCCGGCGTTTCGTCGACGCGTCAGGTCAGCTCCTGGTCTACAGGAAGGACGAACCTACTCGACCGTTTCGACAGCGGCCTGAGTCAACGGGATTCGAGACCCATTATTACTCGCAGACCGGCGACGATGGTGTCCGTGATGACAGCAGCCTTGAAGCGTTGTTCAGCGAGATTGAAAGCTCGTGGCCGTCCATCGTCGATGCACTGTCCGACCGGCAGAACATGTTCGCGTCGGCGCCGTCCATCATCACTTTCCTGGCGCTGATGAGGGTCCGCGGGCCCGCGTTTAGGGACGCCGCCGAGCGCCATCTGAGCAACGTAGTGCATCTTCAGACACAGGTGCTTCACGACGCCGGCAAGCTCCCACCGCCTCCGGAGGGGTACGAGGATCTTTTCAAGAAAATGCAGGTGGCGATCGATCCGCATCAATCGCTGCTCGCCATGGCCGAGTCGTTGAACACGATCGGTGGTCTATTCGGCTCTCTCAGCTACGACGTCCTGCATAACGAGACCGCGACGCCGTTCCTGACGAGCGATAATCCCGTGATGTATTATGATCCTAAAATACCGGAACGACTCCGGCTCCCGTACACAATTCGCCCGCCACACGGGGCAATAGAGCTGCTGTTTCCGGTCACGCCCTCGATGGTGCTCCGTGGGCGCAGTAGTCCTCGGCGCAAGGAGATTGCGCACAAGGTCGTGCGGGAACTGCGGGCGATCAGCAGAATTAACCGGCTGACATCCCGCTTCGCATACCGCACGGTTTTCGCGAGCGAGCCGGGACTGGAATCCGTGATCGAGGACAACGCAGAGGTATCGCCGATCCCGCAATTCGACCGCTTGCCCGCGCCAAATGGTGGCTACTATGCCTTCGGCCAGTTCATTTTCGGCACAAGGCCCGATAAGCCGAAATGGTAGAAGGAGCGGTTTCATACACCAGTGCGTTGGCGTCCTATCCAAGGAGACGACCGATGAACCCGAACCACATCCCGGGCAACGAGCCCGACCCTGGCGACATGTCAACAGAGCCGGATGGCCTGCCAGATGAGTCGTTCGATCATGGCCTACCGGATGACGAGGCCGAGAAATTGGGCGGTTTCGCGTAAATAGGCTGTTGCTAAGACTCAGATTGCCCGGTGCGCGCGAGATCGGGCTTGCGATCGATAGGCGTCGAGGTCGACAGCATTCGACCTTTTACGGGGATGGCCGGCTAGAGCTGAATGCCTTCGGCTCGGAGGTAATCATTGAACGTCATATGCGGCACTTTCTCGATTGCGCATATGTCGGGGATTTGGCGCAACTTGTCGGTCTGGTGCGCCTTCGCCTTTTCCATGCTGATCAGAGGCAGAGCTAGCGTCTTTGCTAGTGCGATAATGGAAAGGTCATTGAGACCGACTGTGCTCTTTTTACCCGAGTGGTTTTCACGGAGGAACGCGGCGTACTCAACCTGCATTCGCGTCGCGTGTTCAAGATACGCGGCAAATTGCCAACTAGCGTCGCCAACCTCGAGCCGAAGGTTCGGCTCGTTGTCCTTGATACAGTCGCCCATCGCTCCCTCGAGATGGGTCAGCTCTTCATAAATCTCGGCGGTGCAGGCCAAGTCGCCGTTGGTAATCCTTGCTGAGATTTGGGCCCAGAGCGATACGTAAATATCAGCAGGCATCGCCTCCAGCGGATTGCTCAGCCCAGACGTGTCGAGACAATATTTCTTCATGAGAGAAAATCGTCACGGATGTCGTTGAGGTGGCGGAGATTTTTAATGCCCATAAACTCAGCAGCATTATGGTTTGTAATATGCCCTTCGCCCCATGCCTCCAGCACAAGTCCGGTATAGAGATCCCCGTGGGCTGACCGATAGCGCGTGCCGTAGTATTTGGCGCGCCCGCCGCCTTTGAACTCTCGCTCCTGCTTCAGGAACTCAGGACGCTTCACATCCCAATAAAACGCGGGCTCGACATAGCCGAGATGCACGAGCCGGATCAGCATGGCGTGCCGACTGACACAGAAGGTTGCCGCCAGCTTCCCCAGCATGTCATCACCGATCGCGGGCAGTGCGGAATTTGGTTTTGCCCACACTGAAGCCATCGCGTCCACCGGGATTAGGAAAGCGCCAGCGAATTGATCACACCAACGCTCTACGGCTTCGGCGGCGGACTCAGCGCCGCGTGCTGATGGTGGGCCGCTGATCGCGCTTTGCTGAAGAATCACGTGGGCGAGTTCATGCGCCATCGTGAACGACTGAGCAGCCGGCGCCTCCGTGCCGTAGACGATCACAGGCAGAGGCGTGGCAAAGACGCAAAGGCCACGCACGCCATACTTTGCCAGAGCGGATTCCTTGAGAACAAGCACGCCAAGGCTTTCTATTGCCCGACGCACGAGTTTGGGCATTGTAGCTCGCTCGGCCGGCTGTAGGCCCGTCTGTTCCTCAACGCTGAGCGCCGTCACTTTGCGGGCTGATGCAGCGATAACTTCGGGGTTCGAAGCTGTGGTCGCGAACAGCTCCGGCGGAATTTCCGGGGGCGCGTCACCAAGCATCTCAAACAGGTCGAGTGCGTTAAGCCGCTGTTCCTCTGCCCAGGACTGTATCGCTTGCAGTTCGCGGTCGCCCGTTGGATCGGTAGCGTCACGGTGCAGCCGAAAGTCTGGCACCAGCGCCGACTTGATGACCGGCGGAGGGCTGTCGAGGAAGAATTCGAGAAAGCCCCTATCGTAGAAAGCCGCCAGCATGCGAGCCTGTCTGACGCTCGGTACACTCTCGCCGCTTTCCCAAGCCTCGATGTTTGCTGCATTTGTAGCGAGCTTCCGGGCCGTATCGTCGATCGAACGTCCACGCCATTCGCGTGCCCACCGCAGCATCGGCCCCTTGAAGGGCAGCCGTGGCGGCTTGAGAGCTTCGGCGTTCATTTTTTCACACTAGCCGATCCCGAGTCGATGAAAAGTGAAACCAGCACATTCAATTACGACACGAACATCGCTTCGACGATCGCCTGCATCAGCACCCCACGGGGTACCGGCACGCTGACCGTCGTGTAGCCGCGATTCTGCGCCCGCCGCTGACCATACAACCCGATCCACTGCCGCCCATGCTGTCGCCACGCCCGCTGCAACGCCGGCACTGGTAGCAGCACGCACGTCGCGGCCGGAGCGTACGCATAGGCAATGAAGTCGCACGCGAGCGGCTTCTGCACCCAGCCCGGCGTCTTCCGCTTCTCGTCCGACCAACGCTCGAGCAGCACATCGGGCCAGTCCTGCGTCCGGATCTTCTCATCGACGGTGAAGGTGCGACCGCATGCCAAGGTCAGCAGCCGGTCGATCCCAGCCCGTTGCGCCCAACCGTCCTGCTCGATCGCGACGGCCGACATCAGCGTCGGAAAAGCGCGGCGGTAGATGGGGATCCACCAATCGGCCCCATAACTTGCGGCAAGCGCGTGGCTGTCCTCGAACCGATGCACACGCGGCAAACCCGCCGCACGACGATCTCGGGCGACGGGTTGCTGAACGTGTCTCGGGGACGTCGGCCGGGGTGCGGGCTCAGGCGTAGCAGTTCTCCTCGGAGCGGGGGGCACCGGCCTGATCATCGACTGCGGAGTCGGGGTCGGCGATCGGGCATCCAGGCGCATCCAGCCAGTTGCTGTGTGGGTAGAAATCATCTTCGCCTGCCGTGCCGTCCAGCTCGTCGCCATCATACTCGCGATCCGGGTCGCCATCGATCTCATCCAAGTGGTCGATCAGCATTTGGGCGACGCGTTCCAGGGCAGCGCGCGGCAGACTGGGGATGCGGGCAAGCAGCGTGTCGGCGTGTCGCGCGTCGTCGATGCGCACCCATGGCCGGTGCCGGGGACGGCTCATAGACCGGCGCCGATGTCCCCATTTGTAGGCGGTGTGTACCGGATGAGCCATCACAACACCTCACCAGCTTGCCGGCGCTCGATCGTCCAACGCACCGCTTCGACGCGATCAGGCTTGCCGACGATCTGGGACATGACGGTGGTAAGCTCGTCCGCGGGACAGTCCTGCACCACGAGCCACAGCTTGCGGCCCGACGTAAGGGCGTAGCCACCGCCGATGCCCACCAGCGCGGAGAGCCATGCCGCGGGGTCGAAGGTCGGCGCGTTCGAAGTTGCTGCGGGAGCAAATTGACTGGCCATGTCAGCGATCCCCCTTCGACGTGGGCAGCGCGGCTTCCGCCGCCGCACACAGGCTATCGCTGATCGCTTGCTCGTCGGCGGCTGGATCGGGGTCGGCGGGGCATACGATCAGCAGATCTACTTCGCCGCTTGGGCGACGGTGAACGTCGGCAACCCAGGCACTTTCGATTTCAATGTCGCTGTTGTTCTCGAACGGCGTGCCGGTCATGGTCACCCGCGCGCCGGTGAAGGTCGCGCTTGCCCAGGCCGCATAGGCCACGACTTCGGGGCGGCTCATGATGGCATCGCCACAAATGCGAGGGCGAACAAGACCCAGATGGCGGGAGCAACCGTGACGGTGGCAAGCGCGCTGCCGGCGGTCAGTTTGGTGCCCATGATCGGGCGCGCGAGCAGCGCGATCATGCGTCCGCCTCCCGAAGCGCCGGAATGTCGCGCTGTCCGCCGCCGAGCAAGAACAAGGCGTCGCGCACGAGCCACTGGGCTGCGTCCGCCTCGCAGCCCTCGGCCAACACGATCTCGGCCTTGCGAAGGTATGCCGCGCGGTCGGGGACGAGGGTACGGATCAGCGAACGAACTTGAGTGCTGTTCGTGAACCGTCGCTCGGCTTCCTCCGCAAACGTTTCGACCTTGCTCCGGAAGGCCGCGAATTTCCCGCCAGGCTCCGGCAAGGGGGTGCAATCGACCAGCTCTTTGAGGTCCAAGACGAACTCGAAATCCGCAGCGGATTGCTCATAGGCGCCGAGCGCCTGCTGCCAGGCGATGGCGATCAGTTCGGCGGCGGCCGCGCGTGCCTGTTGCACCTTCCAATCCAGCTTACTGGGGTCGGAAGGCAGCGCCAGCAAACCATGTTCGGCGACGGCCTTCTCGACCCAGCCGGCGCCGTCGAGGTGGCACGACAACACTGAAAGGCGCGCGACCACGCCCGAGACCGTCGAGGCGATGTGACTGGTGACCGCGTCCTCGATCCCGGCGACGCGGTCGGACGCTGCGTCAGCCGTCGCCTTATCGGGCCAACTGTCGAGACGATCGTGCTCGAGATGCGAACGCTGCAGTGCGCGCACCCGCTCGAACGCATCGAGCATGGCCGCATCAGGGCTGTCCGGATCGAAGGCCGGAACTTGCGCTGGCGCGTTCATGCCGAAGCCCCCGTCGCGAGGAGGCGGCGAACGTCCGCCATATAGGTAGCGATGGTGTCCTCGCTCCAACACGAGGTCTCGATGCCGCCGCCCGCGCCGCCGAACAGATGCTCGGCCTTCCACCGCAAGGCAGCGAGATCGGGTGCGGGGGTGTTGAACAGCGCCCACCGGGCATCGTTGGCAGCCTCGCTGACCCGTTCCCACTCTGCTTCGATTTCAAACATGTTGTGCCGCGTCTGAGCAATCTCGAGCAACCGGCGATGCTCCCGCACTTGCTGGATCTGCTGGCGGCCGTTCTGTTCGAATTCGGCGCCGTTCCACGCCCGGCCGCGCTCGGCGATCCATGCCGCCTCGTACGCATCCAGATCGCCAGCTAGCCAGGCGCCATAGTGGGGATGGAGCCGCGAGCGACGGCACTCGATCGCGTCAGGATCCGGGGCGTCCGCGACAAAAGCCTCGTAGGCCTTCGTGTAGATCGGGTCGTATGCTGCTTCTTCGCGCCCTGCCTCTTCCATGGCTGCGAATGCGCTTTCCCATCCGGCGCGCTTGATCGGCGATGATGCCGCCGCGGTCGCCGAGGCGACGGTGCCGCAGATCAGGGCGGTGCCGGCCATGGCGGTCATGACCGCACGGCGAGTTGCTGTGCTGGCCATGTCAGCGACCCTCCGCTGCTGCGCAGAACCGCGCTTTGGCAGCCCGATAGTCGCGCTCGTCCTCGCACTGGGCCGCCTCAGCCATATCGTCCCACGCTTCGGTCATGGCGGCGAAGCGGGCCATCTCGGCAGCGATGGCGCTGCGCGGCGGCGCGAGCATGGTGCCAGCGATTACCGCTAGGCTAGTGTCGCCGATGCGGCATAGCGAGTTGGCGGGGCGCACGTGTTCGAGTAGAGCAAGGGAAGCCATTATTCGTCTCCTCAACAGACGGGTTGGTCAGGTCGGATCGGGAGGGCTCAATCTCCCGGTTCGACCGTCTGATGCTTCTGGTATCAGTGTTTGTACTGGCATTCAAGCGTTATTTGATGCTAAACGTATCAACATGCTTACACCCGAACAATGTCGCGCGGCTCGGGCTCTGCTCGGCTGGACTGCCAGCGAATTAGCCGCCGCAGCGAAGATCGGAATTGCCACGATGAAGAGATTTGAGTCTGGGCAAGTAGTCCAGACCGCTACCACGAACGCGATCGCCGCTGCGCTTATCGATGTAGGCGTCGAGCTGATCGCGCCTGGCGACCGATCCGTCGTTGGCGGGGCCGGCGTAAGATTGACCCGCACGCCATAGTCGACAGCAACAAAATAGTCATACGGCGAGTAGCTTTGCTGCACTTATCTGGACAGCACGAATTCCGACACGCCAATCAACACGCCGTACAGCATCGCTCCCACGACAAACGCAGTCAGCGCCCAGTATTCGAGGGCCTTCGCGATCTCGCGCAATCGGGGTTTGTCATCCATAGCGCCACGATATTCCGAACCCAAGCGTGTAGGACAGCCGTAAATTAGCCCTCTTCCAGATTAAGAAACGCGACGACGTCATTCTCGGTCGCAAGCCAAAGACCCGTCTGCACTTCGTCAGGCTGTTGCCGTGCGACCGAAAGCGCATCGCTCATCGAGCCGTAGAACAGGGTCTGCGCCGCGGCAT
>CAXTEO010000103.1:0-15550 GCA_964243205.1 uncultured Sphingomonas sp. | reverse complement strand
TGGTCGCGGGTGTGCTGGTCGACGATGCGATCGTCGAGATCGAGAATATCGTGCGGCATATGCGGATGGGCAAATCCGCCTATCAGGCGTCGATCGACGCTGCCGACGAAATCGGGCTGGCGGTGCTGGCGACCACGATGGCGATCGTCGCGGTGTTCCTCCCGGTCGGGCTGATGCCGGGCATATCGGGGCAGTTCTTCAAGAATTTCGGGCTGACCGTGGTGGTCGCGGTGCTGATGAGCCTTGCCGTCGCGCGGCTCATCACGCCGATGATCGCCGCCTATTTCCTCAAGGCGCAGGGGCACAAATCGCACGGCGAAGGCTGGATCATGGACGTCTATATGGCGGTGCTGCGCTGGACGCTGATGCATCGCTGGTCGGCGGTGGTCGGCGGGATGGGCGCTCTCGCACTGACCGTGGTGTGCATCGGCGCGCTGCCGATGACGTTCCAGCCCGACCAGGACCAGGATTCCTCGACCGCGATGGTCGAGATGGTCCCGGGCACCACGCTCGCGCAGACCGAGGCGGTGGTGAACCAGGTCGCCTTGCTGCTCAAGGCGCAGCCCGACGTCGCCATGACCTATCAGCGCGCGACCGTCGGCAGCGGTCGCGTCACCGCGATCTTCAAGCCCAAGAAATCGCAGACCAGCAACGCGTTCGAGCGCGGGCTGGCGTCGAAGCTCGCGCAGATCGCCGACGCGCGCGTGTCGTTCCGGTCGAACAATGGCGGCGGCGGCGGGCGCGATCTGTCGGTCACGCTCGCCGGGTCGGATCCCGAATTGCTGCGCAAGACCGCGATCATCCTGGTCGAGCAAATGGCGCGGCTCGGCACGATCAACGCACCGCGCATCACCGGCGATCTGCAACGGCCCGAAATCGTCATCAAGCCGCACATGGACCTGGCCGCCAGTCTCGGCGTGACGACCGCGGCGATGTCGAATGCGATCCGCGTCGCGACGCTCGGCGATATCGACCAGAACAGCGCGAAATTCTCGCTCACCGACCGCCAGGTGCCGATCCGCGTGGCAATCGACCAAAGCGCGCGGACCCGGCTGTCGACGATCCGCAACATGCCGATCCGCACCGCGAGCGGCGGCTCGGTCCCGCTCAGCCTGGTCGCCGATATCAGCTTCGGCGCGGGGCCGACCAAGATCGAGCGAGTCGCGCAGCAGCGCCAGATCACGATCGGCGCGGACCGCGCGCCGGGCGTCGTCAGCGGCACCGCGATGCAGCAGATCGAGGCGCTGCCGATCATGAAGCACTTGCCGATCGGCGTCGCCAAATTGACGCTCGGGCAGCAGAAGTTCGAGAGCGAGATGATCACCAACTTCATCGTCGCGGTGGCCTCCGGCGTGCTGCTGGTGTTCGCGGTGCTGGTGCTGCTGTATCGCCGCTTCCTCGCGCCGTTCGTCAATCTCGGGTCGCTGATGCTCGCGCCGCTCGGCGGGCTGCTCGCTTTGCTGGCGACCGGCAATCCGATCTCGATGCCGGTGCTGATCGGGATGCTGATGCTGCTCGGCATCGTCGCCAAGAACTCGATCCTGCTGATCGACTTCGCGCTCGAGGAAATGGGCAAGGGGATCGAGCCGATCGCCGCGATCCTGGATGCCGGGCACAAGCGCGCCCAGCCGATCGTGATGACGACGGTGGCGATGGTCGCCGGCATGGTGCCGACGGCCTTGTCGCTGAGCGGCGACGGATCGTGGCGCGCGCCGATGGGGATCACGGTGATCGGCGGGCTGCTGCTCTCGACCGTGCTCACGCTGGTCATCGTACCCGCGAGCTTCAGCCTGGCGATGGGGATCGAGCGCTGGATCGCGCCGCGGCTCGGGCGGCGCCTGCTGACCTATCGCCCCGGCGACGATGCTGGCGCGGGGCGGCTGGTGACGGCGCGCGCCGACGCGCGCATCACGGGTGCAGCCAGTACTTCCTGACCGAGGCCCGCCCCTTGGACAATGCGTCCCATGACAGGACGGCGCCATCGCGGTAGGAAGCGGCGATGGGAGGGCTCAGGCACCATATTTTCGCGCATCGCGGGCTGGCCGGGCTGGTGCTTGCGGCGGCGCTGCTGATGAAGCTGCTCGTCCCCGCCGGCTTCATGCCCGACGTTTCCGCGGGCAGCTTCCGGATCGCTGTGTGCCCCGGTTTCGTGGCCGGGCCGATGGCAAGCGCGATGCCGGGCATGACGCATCACCAGGCCGACGGCCGCGGCCATGCCACGATGGAAAGCCCCTGCCCCTATGCAGCGCTTACCGCGCCGGCATTGTCGGCGGTCGATCCGATCCAGCTCGCTCTCGCGCTCGCCTTCATCGTCGCGACGGTAGCGACCATCCTCGCGCGCGTCCGCGTGCTGCCGCGCGACCATATCCGGCCGCCGCTGCGCGCCCCTCCCACCGACCTGATCCTCGCCTCCCATAGGTGACGCGGGCGCCAGCGCCGCGTTCGATCAGGATTTCGTCATGTTCGTCATATCCCTGCCCCGGCCCGCGCGGCCGGCTGCGGTGCGTCGTCGCGCCGCTCTCTGTGCTGCACTCTCCTGTATGGCGCTCGCCCGACCGGCGCTTGCTGCCGAAACCGACGATTCGTCCGCCACGCCCGATCCTCAGGCGATCATCGTCACCGGCCAGCGCGACGCGCTGAAGCTCGACCAGCCGAGCGAGACCGGCAGCCGCCTCGGTCTGTCGGTGCGCGAAACCCCCGCGACGGTCGAGACGCTGACTCAGGCCGACCTGCAGACGCGTGGCCTGCGCACCTCGAAGGAAGCGTTCAACGACGTGGTCGGCGCGATCGCCGGCAATGTCCCCGGCAACCCCGCGGTGGTCACGCTGCGCGGCTTTTCCGGCGCGGCGGTCTCGATCCTGCAGGACGGCGTGCGCATATCGACCTCGACCGTCGTCACGCGCGACGTCAACACGTGGCATTATGACCGGATCGAGGTCATCAAGGGGCCGGCGTCGGTGCTTTACGGCGAAGGCGCGCTCGCCGGCGTGATCAACAAGGTCACGCGCAAGCCGACGCTCGACGGCAATCATATGGACGGGCTGCTGAGCTTCGGCAGCTTCGACACGCTCGAGGCGGCGGCCGGCGTCAATCTCATGCTCTCGGACAGCGTCGCGCTCCGCGCCGATGCGAGCTACCAGCATTCCGACAGCCTCTACGAGGTCGACAACAATGTGACGCAATCGTCGGGGCTGACGGCCAGCCTGCTGTTCAAGCCCAGCAGCGACCTGTCGATCCTGCTGGCAGTCGACCATTTCGAGGATCGCTACGACGCCACCTATCAGGGCGTGCCCTTCGTCCCGGCCGCGGTCGCACGCGACCCGAGCGATGCGTTGCGCAGCAGCAACGGTATGGTGATCGACAAGGCGCTGCGCCACGAGAATTACAACCCGCTCGGCGCTTACTCAGGCGCGAATGAAACGACGCTGCGCGCGCGCGTGGACCTGCGGCTCGGCGGCGGCTGGACGATCGCCAACGACACGCAATATTACCAGGCGAAACGCGATTTCGTGCTGAGCGGCGACCAGAATTTCGTCGCCCCGACGGCTGCCTTTCCGAACGGCAGCTTCGCGCGATCGGTGCAACGCATCTATCACGATCAGACATTCTGGGACGACCGACTGGTTCTCGCCAATGACGGCGTGATCGCCGGGATGCGCAACCGCTTCAGCCTCGGCGGGGAGTATAATCATACCGATTTCGTCAACCCGCGCCAGCAAAGCCCGGTCGGCGCGATCGCCGCGGTCGATCCCTATGCGCCGATCGTCGGCGTCTTCCCAACCGGCACCGCGCTCTACACCACCACCAATGTCGTCTACACATCCAAGCTCGACCAGGTCTCGGTCTTCGCCGAAGACGCGCTCAACCTCACGTCGAAATGGCTGCTGGTCGGCGGCGCGCGCTACGATCATGTCGCGCTCGACCGCTATATCGCCAATCTCAATGCCGGCGGCGCGGTGACGCAGGCGCATCCGCATTATGATCCGTTTTCGTGGCGGATCGGCACGACCTACGACGTGTCACGCGGCGTGACGCTGTATGCGCAATATACCACTGCGGTGGTGCCGGTCTCGTCGATCCTGCTGCAATCGATCGCCAATACCGGCTTCTCGCTCACCACCGGGCAAAGCTACGAAGCGGGCTTCAAGGCCTCCGCGTTCGGCGAGCGGCTGACCGTCACCGGCGCGGCCTATCATATCGCGCAGGATCACATCCTGACGCGCGACCCGAACGATGCGACGCAGACGGTCCAGGGCGGCAAGCAATCGTCGCGCGGGGTCGAGCTGAGCCTCGCCGCCGCGGTGACGCGCCAGCTCCAGCTTACCGCGGGCGCGTCCTACACCAAGGCCAGATATGACGCATTGGTCGAACTGGTCGGCACGACGCGCTTCGACCGCGCCGGCAACCGGCCGATCAACACGCCGGACGCGACCGTCAACGGCTCGGCGCTCTACACGTTCGCGGCGTTGCCGGTGACGCTCGGCGCCTTCGTGCGCCATGCGTCGGGCTTCTACACCGATACCGCCAATAGCTATTTCGTGCGTGGCCACACCACGATCGACGCATCGATCAGCTATCGCCTGGCGGCGCAGGCGACGCTCACGCTGCGCGGACGCAATCTCGGCGATGCGTTTTACGGCGAATATTCGGGCTATCCCACCACCAACGTCTATCTCGGCGCGCCCCGCAGCGTCGAGATCGCGCTCGCAACGCATTTTTGAGGAGCGGTCATGGCCACCACCACAGTGTCACCGCGCCGCTATCGCCTGATCTGGCGCTGGCATTTCTATGCCGGGCTGATCGTATCGCCCTTCCTGCTGATCCTCAGCGTCACGGGCGCGATCTATCTGTTCAACGACGAACTCAACGACCTGATCTATCCGGCGCAGCGCTTCGTCGCACCCAGCGCGCACAGCGTGCCGGTGTCGCAGATGATCCGCGCGGCGCTGGCCGCGCATCCGGGCGGCGCGGCGCGAGTCGATCTGCCGGTCGAGCGCGACCGCTCGGCCGTCGTGTTCGTCACGCCCAGTGCGGGCGATCCGCTGCGCGTGTCGGTGGATCCGGGATCGGGGCGCGTGCTCGGCAGCATCGTCTACGACCATAGTCTGGTCGGCTTTGCCGACGCGATGCACGGTTCGCTGACGATCGGCCTGATCGGCGACCGAATCGTCGAGCTCGCTGCCTGCTGGACTCTGCTGCTGATCGCCAGCGGCGTCTATCTGTGGTGGCCCCGGCGCGCACGCGGGCTGGCGGGATTGCTCTATCCGCGGCTGCGCGCGCCGGGTCGCCTGTTCTGGCGCGACATGCATGCCGTCACCGGCGTCTGGCTGGTCGGGCTGATCGCCTTCATGCTGATCACCGGGCTGCCTTGGGCCAGGGTCGAGGGCCCGTTGCTGCAACGGATCAGCGCGGCGGCGGGCGTCGGCTACCCGCCGGCGCACTTCACGCACAACGCGCCGGCCAGCATCCCGATGAAGCAAGCGCTCGGCGTGGCGCCATGGACGTTGGAAACCATGCCGATGCCGCTGTCGCATGCCGGCCATGCCGGGCACGAAATAGCGATGGGAGCGCATGACAGTGCCGCGATCGATGGCGCCGATGCGATCGTCGCGGCGCTGGCACGCGATCATCGCCTCGCGAGTGGCTACCGGCTGTTCCTGCCGAGCGGCCCGACCGGGGTCTATACCGCCTACACCTATCCCGACCGGCCCGAGGGGCAGCGCACGCTCTATTTCGATCGTTGGTCCAATCGCCTGATCCGCGAAGTCGATTTCGCCGATTATGGCTGGGTCGGGCGCGCGACCGAGCTCGGCGTGCAATTGCACATGGGCAATTATTTCGGGCTGGCCAACCAGATCGTGATGCTGATCGCTTGCCTCGGCATCGTTACCCTGGTGATTAGCGGCCTGATCCTGTGGTGGCGTCGGCGTCCGAAGGGATCGCTCGGCGCACCGCCGAAGACGCCCGAAGCGCCGATGATCGGCATCGGTGTGCTGCTCGTGATCGCCGGCATCGCGATGCCGCTGCTGGGGGCCTCGCTGATTGTGCTGCTGGTGATCGACATTGCGGTGGGCGCAGTCGTGCGGCGCTACGCCGCTATTTCGCCACGGGCTTGCTGAGGTAGCGCGAGCCCGCGAGCGAGAAGCGCCACGGCGTTTGCGCCGCCTTGGCGATGCCGATGCGCGGGCCCGGGATCACCGCCGGCGCGGAACCTGGCATCGACATGGCAAAGGGCGGCTCGCCCAAAGGCTTGCCATCGAGGCGTGCATCGATCGCCAGCGCTTGCGCCAGCCGGCCGGGGCCGCTGCACAGCAGGCGGTCGGCCACGCCGCCGCGCCGCGACCGCATGACGTCGAGCCCCTCCAGTGGCTCGATCGCGCGGATCAGCACCGCACTGCCGGGCGATCCCGCCGAACAGACGAAGTTGAGGCACCAGTGCAGGCCGTAAATGCGATAGACGTAGGCGTGGGCGACGGGCCCGAACATCGCCGCATTGCGCCGCGTCGGCCCGCCGAAACTGTGCGAGGCCGGATCGTCGGGGTCATAGGCTTCGGTCTCGACGATCGTGCCGCCGACGCCATCGACCGTCAAACCGGCGCCGATCAAAGCCCGCGCCACGGTGGCTGCGTCACGCGCGAAGAAATCGGGGGGCAGCGATGCGCCAGAGGCTTGGCCGCCAGCGACTTGCCGCCGATCCCCGGCACAGCCCTCGGTCTTGTCGTCGGCCATGCGAGCCCCCTCCCGATGAGCTGAATCCCGTGGCGGAGCCGAAGTTCCGTGCGGCCGTATCGAGCGCAGCGCACGCCGCCGGTCCGCATGGCGGAACGACTCGCGCGGTCCAGCGTCTGGCGAAGATGAAGATCGCCACCTATAACGTGAACGGCGTCAACGGCCGGCTCCCGGTGCTGCTGCGCTGGCTCGCCGAAGCCGAGCCCGACGTGGTGTGCCTGCAGGAGCTGAAGGCGCCGCAGGACAAGTTTCCCGAAAGCGCGATCCGCGATCTCGGCTATGACGTGGCGTGGCATGGCCAGAAGAGCTGGAACGGCGTCGCTTTGCTCAGCCGGGTCGGCGAAATCCACGAGACGCGCCGCGGCTTGCCCGACGATCCCGATCCGTCGCAAAGCCGCTATATCGAGGCCGCCATCAACGGCGTGCTGATCGCCGGACTGTATCTGCCCAACGGCAACCCGCGGCCCGGCCCGAAATTCGACTATAAGCTCGCCTGGTTCGAACGGCTCATCGCGCATGCCGCCGACCTGCTGGCGACAGGCGCGCCGGTCGTGCTCGCCGGCGATTTCAACGTGATGCCGACCGAGCGCGACGTGTACAAGCCCGAACGCTGGGTCGACGACGCGCTGTTCGCGCCCGAAGTGCGCGCGGCGTTTGCGCGGCTGATCGCACAAGGCTGGACCGATGCGCTGCGCACGCGCCATCCCGACGCGACGATCTACACTTTCTGGGATTATTTCCGGAACGCTTATGGCCGCGACGCGGGGTTGCGGATCGACCATCTGTTGCTGAGCCCTGCCATCGCCGGACGATTGGTCGATGCCCAGGTGGATCGCCAGGTGCGCGGGTGGGAGAAGACCAGCGACCACGCCCCGACCTGGATCACGCTGGCGGATCCGCCAGGCGGGGCGCGATGATGGGCAAGCATAGCGCGGGCATCCTGCTCCACCGCACCGCGGGCGGGCAACTCGAGATCCTGCTGGTGCATCCGGGCGGCCCGTTCTGGCGCAACAAGGACGTGGGCGCCTGGCAAATCCCCAAGGGAACGGTCGAGCCGGGCGAAGCCGACGAAGCCGCGGCGCGCCGCGAAGTGGCCGAGGAGCTTGGCGTGGTGGTCGACAGCCCGCTCGCCCCGCTCGGCGCGATCCGGCAGTCGGGCGGCAAGGTGGTGGTCGCCTTCGCCGCGCGGCAGGACATGGATCCGGCAGCACTGGTCAGCAACACGACCGAGATCGACTGGCCACCGCGCAGCGGCCGCAAGCTCACCGTTCCCGAAGTCGACGAAGCGCGCTGGTTCGGGCTGGAGGAAGCGCGGCGCTACATGCTGCCGAGCCAGACACCGCTGATCGACCGGCTCGCCGACATGGTGCCGCGGGTCTGACGAACGGGCGGGCTTTTGCGCCGCGGATGCGAACCGAAGGCGGCGTCGGGCGTTGATGCGAACACGCTGGAGGACAGAATGAGCAAGCTCAATACCGACGACCGCGACGATCTCGGAAAAGGCGCCTTTGCCTTTCCCGAGGAGCGCAAGGAACCGCTGGAAAATGCGGCGCATGTCCGCAACGCGATCGCGCGCTTCAACCAAGTGAAGGGCGTGAGCGATGCCGAGCGCGATGCGGCCTGGAAACGGATCGAGGCGGCGGCAAAGAAGCACGACGTCGAGGTCAAAGAGAAGAGCTGGCGCGAGATTGGCAAGGACTGACGCACCGCTCCGGGCCGGCCCCGCGCTCGTGGCGTCGACGCCCGACGGTCGCTATATCGTCGTGCGCGGCCGGCTGTGGCGCGCCGCCGACCCCGATCTGGCGCCCGGTGTGCGCACCGCGCTGGTCGGTGCGTTGATGGATGCGCGCCGCGCCGTCGCGCATGCCCGGCGTGCGGGCGATCCGGTCGCCGAGGATGCCGCCCATGCCGCGGTCGACGCGGCGAAGCGCGCGCTCGGCGAACGCGGGCCGGTCTGGTGGAAGGACGGCGCGCCCGATCTCAACCGCCACATGGCACGGACGACAGGCTATTCCGACTGGTACGCGGCGCTCGACGTCGCATCCGCCGAGCCGGAGCGATGACGCGGATCGGCACGGCGGGCTGGTCGATCCCAAGAGCGTTCGCACCCGAATTTCCCGGCGCCGGGGCGCATCTCGACCGGTACGCACGTGCGTTGAACGCCGCGGAGATCAATTCCTCGTTCTACCGCCCGCACCGGCGCGACACTTACGCGCGCTGGGCGCAAAGCGTCCCGAGCGACTTTCGCTTCGCGGTGAAGCTGCCCAAGGCGATTTCGCATACCGCCCGGCTGATCGATACGAGCGCCCCGCTCGACGCCTTTGTGGACGAGGTCGGCGGGTTGGGCCCGAAACTGGGTGTCGTCCTGCTGCAATTGCCGCCGAGCTTCGCGTTCGAGGCGGGGGTGGTGGCGGCCTTCCTCGCTGGCTTGCGCGCGCGGCTCGACGACACTGTCGGGATAGCGTGCGAGCCGCGCCATGCGAGCTGGTTCGACGCGACGGCGGACGCGTGTCTTGCGGCGCATCGCGTCGCCCGCGTCGCCGCCGACCCGGTGCTCGCCGCGGGCGGGGAACGGCCCGGCGGATGGGGCGGTCTGCGCTATCACCGGCTGCACGGCGCACCGCGCGTCTATTATTCGGCATATGAACCGCTGCGCCTGGCCGCGCTTGCGGCGTCGCTCGTCGAAGCGGATGGCGCGGCGGAGACATGGTGCATCTTCGACAACACCGCCGCAGGCGCCGCGACCGGGAACGCACTCGCCACCAAAGACCTGGTCGCCGAAGCCGAACGCGCCCGCCCGCTCCCGCCGCACGCGGCTTGAGAGCGCCGCCGGGCCGACCAGCGCGCAAAATCCGCTGGCCAGCACGGCCGCGGCTTGTATGGGTCGGCGCGCGGATCAACCCCGTATCGTCTGGAGAGGCTGCCCGAAAGCCCGTCGCCGCTGTTCGCCGACGGCAGCAGGAGCGTGCCCGTGACCCTTGCCTCGAACGACTCGTCGCCGCCGGCCACGCCGCGCGTCGGCCTCATCCAGTTTGCGCTGGCAGTCGGCGGATTCGCCATCGGCACGACCGAATTCGCCACGATGAGCCTGTTGCCCGCCTTCGCGCGCGATTTGCGGATCGACGAACCGACCGCCGGGCATGTCATCAGCGCCTATGCGCTGGGCGTGGTGGTCGGTGCGCCGCTGATCGCGGTGCTGTCGGCCAGGCTCGCGCGCCGCAGCTTGCTGATCGGGCTGATGACGATGTTCGCCGTCGCCAATGCCTTGTCGGCGCTGGCGCCGTCTTATCATGCGATGCTGCTGTTCCGCTTCCTCAGCGGCTTGCCGCATGGCGCCTATTTCGGCGTCGCATCCTTGGTCGCGGCGTCGCTGGTGGCGCCCGAGCGGCGCACCCAAGCGGTCGGGCGCGTGATGCTGGGGCTGACCGTGGCGACGATCATCGGCGTGCTGGCGGCGACTTGGCTCGGCCAGTTGCTCGGCTGGCGCTCGGGCTTCGCGGTGGTGGCGGTGCTGGCGCTGATCACCGCGGTGCTGGCGGTGTTCATCGTCCCGCACGACCGTCCGCACGCCGGTGCCAGCCCGTTGCGCGAACTCGGCGCACTCGGGAAGACGCAGGTCTGGCTCACGCTGGCGATCGGCGCGATCGGCTTTGGCGGGCTGTTCTCGGTCTATACCTATCTCACCGTGACGCTGAGCGCGGTGACCCACGTGCCCGCGACTTTGGTGCCGGTGGTGCTGGCGGCGTTCGGCGTCGGCATGACGATCGGCAACCTCGTCATCCCGCGTTTTGCCGACAAGCATCTGATGGCGACGGCCGGCGTGCTGCTGCTGGGCGCGGCGGCGGCACTGGCGCTGTATCCCGTTGCCGCCCACAATTTCTGGACGGTGACGCTCGATGTCTTTGCGATCGGGCTGGGCGGCGCGTTGGCCACCGTATTGCAGACCCGGCTGATGGATGTGGCGGGCGAGGCCCAGACGCTGGCGGCCGCGCTCAACCATTCGGCCTTCAACGTCGCCAACGCGCTCGGCCCATGGCTCGGCGGGATGGCGATCGCGGCGGGCTTCGGCTGGACCTCGACCGGCTGGGTCGGCTGCGGGCTGGCGCTCGCCGGTTTCGCGATTTGGGCGGTATCGGTCGTGCTCGCGCGCCGGACGGAGTGACGGGCGCGGATCAATCCGCCGCGACCGGGCCCTTCGGTGGCGAGGCCTTGCGCGTGAACCACACGATCACGACCAGGCCGATGCACAGCCATGCCGAAACCCGGAACAGGTCGGTCGAAGCGAGCAGATAGGCCTGCCCGACCATCTGCCGCGTGATCGCGCCCGCCGCCTGGGTATCGGTGAGCCCGAGCCGTGCGAGCCCGTTTGCCGCGAGTTGATACGGACTGCCCTGCCCGACCGCTTCGGACAGCCGGCTCTGGTGGAGCGCCTCGCGCCGGTCCCACATCGTCGTGATGATCGACGCCGAGAAACTGCCCGCGGTGATCCGCGCGAAGTTCGACACGCCCGTCGCCGAGGGCAGCTTCTCGGGCGGAATGCGATCGAGCGAAATCGTCAGCATCGACAGGAAGAAGGTCGCCATCGCGACGCCCTGGACGAGCAAGGGCAGCATCAGATCGTAGAAGCTCGCGCTCGTCGTATAGCCCGAGCGCAGGTAGTAGGAGTAACCGAACGCCGCGAACGACACCGTCGCCAGCACGCGCGCATCGACCTTGCCCGCGATCCGCGCGACGAACGGGGTGAGGATCACCGCGACCGCACCAGACGGCGCCGCGACCAGCCCGGCCCAGGTCGCGGTATAGCCCATCTGCGTCTGCAGCCACAGCGGCAGCAGCAGCGTATTGGCGAAGAACACCGCATAGCCGAGACAGAAAGCCAGCGTGCCGATCGCGAAATTGCGATTCTTGAACTGGCTGAGATTGACCGCCGGATTGGCGTCGGTCAGCTCCCAGATCAGCCACACCGCAAAGCCGATCGCCGCGACGATCGTCGCGATGACGATGCGATCGGCCGCGAACCAGTCGTCATTCTTGCCGAGATCGAGCACGATCTGCAATGCGCCGACCCACATCACCAGCAGGATCAGCCCGATCCCGTCGATCGGCAGTTTCCGCGTCGGCGTGTCGCGCTTGCCCAAGCCCTTCCAGCAGACCAGCCCGACGAAAAGGCCGAACGGCACGTTGATCAGGAAGATCCAGCTCCAGTGGAAATTGTCGGAGATGTAACCGCCGAGGATCGGCCCCATGATCGGCGCGAGCAGGGTCGTCATCGACCAGATGGCGAGCGCCGTGCCGCGCTTGTGCGCCGGGAAGATCGCGATCAGCAGCGCCTGGCTGCCCGGGATCATCGGCCCCGATACCGCACCCTGCAGCACGCGAAAGCCGATCAGCGACGGCAGGTTCCAGGCGATGCCGCACAGGAACGAGGCGATCGTGAACAGCATCACCGACAGGCAGAAGGTCCTGACCACGCCGAAGCGGCCCATCAGCCAGCCGGTCAGCGGCACCGCCACGCCGTTCGCCACCGCAAAGGCAGTGACGACCCAGGTCGAATTGTCGCTCGAGACGCCGAGATTGCCGGCGATCGTCGGCAGCGACACGTTGGCGATGGTGGTGTCGAGCACCTGCATGAAGGTGCCCATCGCCAGCGCGAACGCGATCAGCGCGAGGGGGGCACCGGTGAGCGGCGCCGGGCCGGTCGGCGCGGCCATTACCGGTTGGCCGCGATGATCTGCTGGATCTTCGCCTCGACGTCGGACCCGCCGGCGTCGCTCGCAATCCCCTTATAAGCCGCAGTGGCCGGCGCGCCGACCATCGTGCCGGATTTGTCGCTGGTGTTGACCACCGTCGCGACCGAGAGGCCGACGCGCAGCGGGTTGCGCTGCAGCTCGCTCTTGTCGAGCGCGATCCGCACCGGCACGCGTTGCGTGATCTTGATCCAGTTGCCGCTGGCATTCTGCGGCGGCAGCAAGGCAAAGGCATTGCCGCTGCCCGCGCCGAGCCCCACGACATGGCCGTGGAACACCAGGCTCTTGCCATACATGTCGGCAGTGACCGTCGCCGGCTGCCCGACGCGCAGGTCGCGCAGCTGGGTCTCGCGGAAATTGGCATCGACCCACACGCGGTCGAGCGGCACGACCGCCATCAGCGGCATGCCGGCCGCGACTTGCTGGCCGAGCTGGACGGTGCGCTGCGCGATCACGCCGTCGATCGGCGCGATGACGTGCATGTGGCTGCGCGTGATCGCCGCACGGCGATACGCCGCGATCGCCGCCAGCACCGCGGGATTGTTCGAGACGGTCGTGCCGGAAACGCCGTTGCGCGACTGCGCCTGCTGGCTGCGCGCCAGCGCGAGCGTGGCGGCGGCCACCTTCACCTGGTCGGCGGCGTGGCTCAGCTCCTCGCCCGAAATCGCGCCCTCGGCCGCCGCCCCGCGACGCCGCGCCAGATCATTCTGCGCGCGGGCATATTCGGCTTGCGCCTGCACCACCGCCGCGCCGGTCTCGCCGAGCTTGGAAAAATCCGACCGAGTCGAACGGACCGCGCGCGCGAGCTCGGCTTCGGCCGAGGCGACGCCGACATCGGCGGTCGCGGCATCGAGGTCGATCAGCGGCTGTCCGGTCTTCACCGTCTGGGTGTTGTCGGCATGGATCGCCAGCACAGTGCCGGCATCGCGCGCGGTGATCGATACGACGTCGCCCGCGACATAGGCGTCGTCGGTTTCCTGCTCGGGGGTCGCCAGCAGGACGTGGAACACCAGCCACCACAATGCGACGAGCGCGACGACGATGGCGAGCACGATCAGGCCGCGCTTGCGCGCCCGCGGATTGCCCGCCGGCGGTGGCGCCGGCGTGGGGACGGGATCGGGTGCCGGCTGCGGCGCCATCGTCTCCGGGGCGGCGGGCACCTTGGGCGCCACGGGCATATGCGTATCGGTCATTGCGTCGACCCCTGAGGGAGAGAAGGATCAGAAGAGAAGCCACCGCCGAGTGCGAGCACCAGAGCGACGCGCTGCAATGCCGCATCGGCGGCGAGATCGGCAGCGGCCTGTTGCGCGTCGAGCACGCGGATATCGTTGTCGATCAAGCCGAGCTTGCTATCCAGCCCGCTGGCGACGCGCACCGCGTTGAGCCGCCCGGTCTCGGCAAAGCCGCGCACCACGTCGGCCTGGCGCGCACGATCGGCCTGCAGGCTGGCGATGCGTGCGAGCGCGTCGGCGGCCTCGCGCACCGCGCCGATCACGCGGTCGTTATAATCGGCGGTCGCCAGATCGAGCGCGGCGGTCGCGCCGGCGAGGCCGGCCTTGAGCCGGCCATTGTCGAAGATCGGCAAATGCACCGCCGGCCCCGCCCCGACCGTTCCCGCATCGAGCGAAAACAGATTGCCGAGGCCGATCGCCTGGAACCCGCCGAGCGCGGCGAGATTGACGTCGGGATAGAAGGCCTTGCGCGCCACCTGGCGACCCGCCGACGCCGCGGCGATCCGCGCCTGCGCCGCGGCGATATCGGCGCGGCGCGCGATCAGGTCGGCCGGCACCGCTTTGGGCAATGGCAGCGCCGCATCGAGCGCCAGCGCGGTCGGCCGGATCGTCGCGGCATACTCCACGCCGCGGCCGGCGAGCGCGGCGAGCGCGTTCTTCGCCAGTTGCTGCGCCGCCTGTGCGCGCAGCAATGCCTGCTGCGCTTGCGCCACCAGGGTCACCGCGCCTTGCGCATCGAGCTTGCTCGCCAGATTGTTGCGGATCCGGACGGTGACCAGCCGCAGCGAATCCTGCCGCGTCGCGATCGTGCGCCTGGCGATCGCCGCCTGCATCTCGGCGCGGTCGAGGTTGATATAGGTCTGCACCACCGCCCCCGACAGCGCGAGCCGCGCCGCCGCGACATCAAGCCCGGCCGCCGCGGTCGATGCACGCGCGCCGTCGATCGCCGCCTTCTGCCGCCCGAACAGATCGAGGTTCCAGCTGAGATTGGCTTGTGTCGTGCCGACCGCGCGCACCGTGCCGGCATAAGGCGGCGGGATGGTGTTGGTTCCGCTCAGCCGCGCGACCTGCTCCTGCGCGTCGAGCGCGATGTTCGGCCCGTTATCGGCGCGCTGCGTCGCCAGCGCCGCCTCGGCCTGACGCACGCGCGCCAGCGCCGCGTCGAGCGTCGGATTGCCGGCGACCGCATCGCCGACGATCCGGTCGAGCTGCACATCGCCGAACGACCGCCACCAGTCCGCCGCGATCACGGGCGCGACATCGCCCGACAGACCGAGCGTCGCCGGCGCGACCGGACTCAGCAGCGGCTTCGACGCCGGAATGGCGCAGCCGGCGAGCAAGGCCGCCATGCCGATGACCGATGTCTTCATGCGTCCGCCCCTCCGGCCGTCTTGATGAGCAGCGTGTCGCGCAGCTTCTGCATCATCGAAATCATCGTGGTGACTTCATTTTCGTCCCAGTCGGAGAGCCAGCGGTTCCAGCAATCGATCACGCTCAACCGCACGCGGATCGCGACCGCTTCGCCTTCGGGCGTCAGCGTGAGGTTCACCACGCGCCGGTCGTCGGTGCAGCGCTCGCGCGTGATCCAGCCTTTGGCTTCCAGCGAATCGACCAGCCGCGTCATCGCGCCCTTGTCGTGCGCCATGTCGCGCGCGAGTTCGGCGCTGGTCGCGCCGCGCTTGAACCAGATCGACGCCAGCGCGGACCATTGCGGCCCGGTGATGCCTTCCGCCGCGAACACCGGCTCGAGCGCGACCGCGCCGATCTGATGCACGCGCCGCGCCAGAGAGCCGAGCGAGCAGTCCGGCTCCAGGGCAAAGCAGGCCAGTCCCCCGAGCAGGG
>CAXTEO010000102.1:0-15843 GCA_964243205.1 uncultured Sphingomonas sp. | reverse complement strand
GCCGCGACGGACACACCCAGGCGGGAATCGGCCAACCCGACATAGAGCCACCAGCGATCCTGAAACGCGACCAGCCCTTCGGCGAAACAGACATTGCCGACCTGTCCCTGCGATTCGGCGGGATCGATGCGCAGGAACGGCTCGCCCAGCCGGGCGATGACCGCGGTCGGATCGCGCGAGTCGAGGAGCAATTGCCCGGGCTGATAGGCGCCCGGCGGGATGCCGGCCGCGCCCGCCTCGAAATGATTGGCGCCATTGTAGATCAGGACGATCCCGGCCTCGGTCAGCAATGCGGGCGGGCCGGGCTCGGTCAGCATCGAGTCAAAGCGATGGCGCCGTGGTCCAGCGATGTGCAGCAGCGCCTTGGGCACCGCCACCCGATCGAGCTGCCACCATCCGGCCCCCTCGCGCGCGTCGGGATCCCAGGTCAGGTAGCGATCCGGCGCGACATCGGTCTCGACCGGGGTCCAGCGGATCAGGTCGTCCGAGGTGGCGGCATAGACCACGCCCTCGCCCCAATACATCCAGTATTTGCCGTCAACCTTTGCCGCCGACAGCACGCCATCCTTGAGCGCGGTGACGATCGATCCCGCCTTGGTCGGGCGGCGGACATAGGGCGTCTGCGCGAACGCCGGCCCGTGCTTGGTCCAGTGCCGCAAATCGTCCGACGTCGCGACGAACAAGCAGCCGACCTTGCCGTCGAACGCGGTATAGGTGCAGACATACCCGCCATCGGGCGAGGCGACCACGCGCGGATCCTCGACCCCGCCGGGCCATTCCCACGCCTGCCAGCGATCGTTGCCCGGCGCGAGCACCGGCTCGGGATCGAGCGTGAAGTGATAGCCGTCGCTGCTGGTGGCGAGGCCGATCCGCGACGTGCCGGCATAGCGTCCGACATGATCCTCGCCGCGCACCAACAGGCAGATGCGGCCGTCATGCACGATCGCGGCGGGGTTGAAGATGTCCTTCGATGCCCAGGCGACGGGCTGGCCCGACACCGCGCAGGTGAAGCTGACCTCGGTCCGTTCGTCGAGCACGCGCTGGGGCGGGGAGAAGGGGCCGAGCGCCCATGCGGGCAATGGGTTAGGAGCGTCGGTCAAGGCAGGTCTCCGATAAGCATGGAAGGCCGGTCGACGGTCGAGCGAATCACGATCCGCCCTGCCCCTTCGGCCGAGGATTGCAGTGCGAGCAACACTTCGAGCACGTGTGACGCCAGTCGGCCGCTGGCGCGCGGCTCGCGATCTTCGCCGATCGCCGCGACGAGATCGCGCAAGCCCAATCCGCGCAGATCGCCGAAGCGTCGCGTCGTCTCGGCGGTGATGACCGCGCCGGTGAGCGGATCGAGACCTTGTCCGATCGCCTGCAACGCACGCGCCAGCGTTCCCGCGTCGAGCGTGCGCGCCGGCGCGGCATCTCCGATCGTGGTCCAATGGCCGTCCGCGTCGGCGATCGTCGTCGCGCCGCCAAACTGGTTTGGGTCGGGCGCCTGCAGCGTACCGCTGGTTCCGTAAAGCTCGATCGCCGGGCGACGATGCGCGACCACGTCCCACGACATCGCCAGCGCGATATTGGCGCCGCTGGCGAACAGCAGCGCGCCATTGACGGTGGTCGGCACCGCTACCGGAAAAACCTCGCCTTCGCGCCCCGGCGTGCTTGCGGTGCGCGTCGCGTGCGGCCGCGTCCCGATGGCACCGACTTCGACGACCGGGCCGAGCAGATTGACGAGGTGCGTGATATAATAGGGCCCGACGTCGAGCAGCGGCCCGCCGCCGGGCGCGTAGAAGCTTGCCGGATCGGGATGCCAGCTTTCCATGCCGCGCGTTCCAAAGGCGATCGCGCCGGCGGTAACCGTGCCGATCGCGCCGCTATCGAGCAGCCGGCGTGCGGCCTGATGGCCTTTGCCGAGAAAGGTGTCGGGGGCGCAGCCGATCCTGAGCCCCTGCGCATCGGCCAGCGCAAGCAGATCGTGGGCGTCCTCAAGCCGAATTGCGAACGGCTTCTCGCTGTACAAATGCTTGCCTGCCGCGAGCACGCGGCGCCCGAGCGCGTGGTGGACCGCCGGCGGGGCCAGATTGACGACGACCGAGATTTCCGGATCGGCGAGCAGCGCGTCGACCGTCATCGCGCATCCACCATAGCGCTTTGCCTGGGCCTCGGCCGATGCCATGCTGCGGCCGGCCAGCGCGGCCAGGCGTAGCTCGGGCGCGCGCGCAATCGTGCCGAGATACGCGTGGCTGACCATGCCGCACCCGATCACGCCGATCGCGGTCACGCCGGTACCACCACCGCCGCGAGAGCTCGGCCGCGCCGTACCCGCAAATCGTCCATGATCGCGGCGTGCGCGCGTGCATCGAGCTGGTAGCGGAAAGTCGCGAGGATCCCGGCGAGATACAGCAGCCCGGCGCCGGGGCCGTAGAAGAAGCCGAGCCAGTCGATCGTCGCTTGCGGCAGAACCGCCGCGCCGCCGCCTCGCGCAGCGAGATCGGCCGGGAAATGGATCAGCTGGATCACCGTCCCGGCGATCAGCGCGCCGACGCCCGCCGCCGCCTTGCTGGCAAAGGCCCAGCCGGCGAAATACAAGCCTTCGCGTCGCGCACCGAACAGATGTTCGTGCTCGTCGGCCGCGTCGGCCATCATCGAGGCAAAGGCGATCGCCGCCGCCGCCATCAGGATGCCGCCGACGAACACGATGCCCGACAGCACCCACATCAGCGTATTGCCCTGAAACGGGAACAGCCCGAGCAGCCGCAACCCGGCGGGAGCGGCTTCGGACACCGCCAGCCCGACCAGCCCGATCAGCAGCACGGTGCGCTTCTCCAGCCGCTTGAGCAATGGGCTCGCCAGCGGCGCGCCGAGCACCAGGCCGATGAACACCGCCAGCGTCACCATCTGCGTCTGCGCCGAACTGAAGTGCCAGAAGAAGGTGTTGACGTGCAGCCCGAGCGTCGCGTGCGTGCCGAGCGCCGAAAAGAACAGCAGCGCATTGCCGAACAGGATGCGGAACGAGCGATTGCGGAACACTTCGCCAAGCTCGCGCCACACGCGCAGGTGCAACCGGCCTTCGCTCGGTGCTGCGGGATGCTGGCGATCGCGCATCGCGACCATCGCGCGCATCGACAGCAATCCGCCGATCACGAACAATGCCGCGAGCACCAGTGCGAACGGCGTGTACGCCGCGCGGTTCATCGTGCCGCCGACGCCGGGGAAGAAGACGGCGAAGCCCAGCACCACCGCAGCGACCGTGCCCAGCATGCCGATCCCCCAGCGCCACGCCATGATCGACGAGCGCTCGGCATAATCGTCGCTCAATTCGGCGCCGACCGCCTGGTAGGGGAGGATGAACAGCGACATCGCGATCCGCAGCAACACCGACAGGACGGTGACCCAGACGAACAGCACGGGCGTGCTCAGGCCGCGCGGCAAGGTGAAGATCGCGACGAACAGGATCGCGACCAGCGGCAGGCCGGCGAGCATGAACGGCAAGCGCCGCCCGAGCCGCGACCGCAGGCCGTCGGACGCCGAGCCGATCAGCGGGTCCATCACCGCATCGACCACCAGCCCGACCGCGAGCGCGATTCCCGCCAGCCCGCCGGGCAGGCCGCACACCGCAGTCACGTAAAAGAACAGGAAGATGCCAAGCGACTGGCTGACGATACCGTCGAGCATCTGCCCGAGCGAATAGGCGATCTTGGTTGCGAACGGCACCGGCGCGAGCCGGGCCGTGACGCCGTCGGACGAAATCTGCGGCGACGGGTTCGTCCCGGCGCGAACGGCCTGCTCGGTCATGCGTCTCTCCATCGCGCCGCGTCTCCGCCCGGCCTCGCACCCTCCATACGCGAAAGACGATCCCGCGCAACACAACAAACAGGATGTACGTTCTGTAAATTTATGCTACCCCCGAATCATCAGGTGGCATTCGACCGCCGTTGGAGAGGTGATCATGAAGGTTTCTCGTTCGCTCGCGATGCTTGTCGCCACGACTGCGCTCACCGCAGTCGCCGCCCCTGCGCTCGCCCAGACCACGCCACCCGCACCCGACGCCGCCGCGCGGGACACCAGCGACATCATCGTCACCGCCAACAAGCGCGCCGAACGGCTGCAGGACGTGCCGATCTCGGTGACCGTGCTCAGCGGCGACCAGATCACCAAGCAGAACATCACTCAGGTCACCGATCTGACGCGCAGCGCGCCCGCGCTCAATTCGGCCGGACCGTTCGGCGCGCTGTCGATCCGCGGCGTCGGCTCGATCTCGTTCGCGCGCTCGGCGGAAGGCTCGGTCGGGATCGTCGTCGACGGCGTCGCGCTCGCCAACACCTCGAGCAACCCGCCGCAGCTGTTCGACGTCGCCCGGATCGAAGTGCTGGAGGGTCCGCAAGGCACGCTGTTCGGCCGCAACTCCTCGGCCGGCGTCGTCAACATCGTGACGACCGCACCCGACTTCACCAAGGTCAGCGTCTCCGGCCATGCCGACATCGCCAGCCGCAACGATTACATCGGCCAGGCCGTGGTCAATCTGCCGGTCGCCGACAATGCCGCGCTGCGCGTGTCGGGCGCGTTCAGCCAGGCGCCGCAGAACCAGTATAATCGCTTCGACCAGAGCTATCTGCGCGTGCAGGGCAAGAGCGGCCGCGCCCGCTTCCTGTGGGAGCCGATTCCCGACATATCGATCAACCTGATCGGCGATTACAGCAAATTCACCAGCAAGGGCGGCGCGCCTTGGACGGTGTATCAATCGACGCCGGGCAGCGCGCTGTCGAGCCGGCTCGCGGCATGCGGCGTCACGGTCGGCCCCGAGAACCAGCAAGGCTGTATCGATGGCGGCAACAGCACCGCGAGCGAAGTGTACGGCTTTTCCGGCCAGGTCGATGCGACGATCGGCAGCCTGACGCTGAGCTCGATCAGCGCCTATCGCTCATACCAGTCGTTCGCTTATGCCACCGATGTCGACAGCGTGCCGGTCAACCGGCTCAACGTGAATGCCTCGCCGACCAATGTCCGCAATTACAGCCAGGAATTCCGCCTCACCTCGCCCAAAGGCGGGCTGATCGATTATGTGCTCGGCCTCTATTATTTCGACAGCAAGCTCAACGGCGTCAACACGCAGAACGGGCTGATCTTCGCCGATCTGCCGCTGATCGGCGCCTGTCCCTATGGCGCCTCGACGACCGCGAACTTCCTGTGCCGGAACGCGCCGGTCGGGCAGATCCAGACGACGAGCTCGTCCACCACCAGCTATGCCGCGTTCGGCAATGCGACGGTCCATTTGACCCCGGCGCTGCGCATCCTGCTCGGCGCGCGTTACGGCAACGAGAACGTCCGCGCACGCACCACGGGCGTGCTCGTCCCCGGCGCGCTCACCGGTATCCTCAAGATCACCCCGATCGACGGGGCGATCGACGATACCTATTTCTCCTACCGCGTCGGCGCGCAATTCGATGTCGCCAAACGGATCATGCTCTACGCGACCTACACCAAGGGGTATAAGGGCCCCTCGGTCAACGATCAGACCGGCACCGGCAATGTCCCCGTGCTGGTCCAGCCCGAAATCCCGCATTCGAGCGAAGTCGGCGTGAAGGCCGATCTGCTCAACGGCCGCCTCACCGCGAGCCTCGCGGCCTATTACAACCGCATCGACAATTTCCAGGCGCAGTTCTTCGATCCGACCGCAGGTGCGTTCATCTTCGGCAATGCGCCCAAGCTGACCACCAAGGGCATATCGGTCAGCCTGCTCGGGCGCCCGACCAGGGGCCTGACGGTCAATGCCGGGCTGCTCTATAACGACGCGAAATATGGCGACGGCTATATCGTCGCCTGCGCGCAGGGACAGACGGCGGCGCAGGGCTGCAGCACGATCGGCGGCGCCGCGGTAACCAACGCCGGCGGCAATCGCCTGATCGGCGCGCCCGAATGGAAAGCGACCGGTTTCGCCGAATATGCCGCGCGTGTCGGTGGATCGCTCCAGGGCTTCGTCCAGGGCGACGTCGTCTATACGTCCCGCATCAACTTCGACGCCGCCTATAGTCCGCAGAACACCAATGCGGCTGCGGCGATCTTCGGGGGGCGGATCGGGGTGCGCACGGCGGACAACCGCTACGGCCTGTCGGTATTCGGCCGCAACCTGTTCGACACCTATCGCGCGGTCGTCCGCTTCGCCACGCCGACCGCCCTCCAGCAACTCGATACGCGCTCCTTCTCGCAGATTTCGGGGCCCGAATCGCGCCGCGTCATCGGCGTATCGCTCGACGCCAAATTCTAAGCGGACCCTGGCCATGAACACAGACGCAGCCCGCTTTCCGGTCGCCGCCTCGGTCTCGCCCGAGGCGCGGACCAAGCTGGAGGGAATCCGCACCTTCCTGCAGACCCTGCCCAACCCGCCGCTGCCGCAGACGCTCGCCGACTTCGACGCGGCGGCAGCCCGTGCGGCGCAGTTCGCCGAGCACCTCGGCAAGGCTGCGGTCGAAGCGCTGGGAACCGTCGCCGTCGAGCGCACGCTCGGCGGAGTCCCGACGCTCGACATCGTGCCGAAGGACCATGTCGAGGACGGCAGCCTCCTCGTCTATGTCCACGGCGGCGGCTTTGTCAGCGGATCGGCGCGCGCCAATCTGCTCAGCGCGGCGCTGGCGGCCGCGACCAGCGGGCGGCGCGTGGTGTCGATCGACTATACGCTCGCCCCGCGCGCCACGTGGGATGTGATCCTCGGTCAGGTCGCTTCGGTCTGGACCGCGTTGCTCGAAGCCGGCAACGATCCCGCGCGGATGGGCCTGTTCGGGGATTCCGCCGGTGGCTGCATCGCGGCCGCCGCCACCTTGCTGCTGCGCGACCGTGGCATCGCACCGCCCGCCGCGATCATCCTGCTTTCACCGGTTGTCGATCTGCACGGCGAAGGCGACACCACCGTCACGCTCGCGCCGGTCGACTATCTCGATGCGTCGGTGCGCGAACTTGCGCGCAGCGCCTATGCCCCCGGCGCCGACACGACCGACCCATTGGTCTCGCCGCTGTTCGGCGACTTCACCCGGGGCTATCCGCCTGTGCTGATCCAGGTCGGCACGCGCGAGATGTTGCTCAGCGACAGCGTGCGCCTGCATCGCGCCTTGCGCGCCGCCGGCCAGTCGTCGCAGCTCGAAGTCTATGAGGGCATGCCCCACGTCTTCCAAGCGCTGCTCGCCGATGCCCCGGAGGGACGCGCCGCCTGGCGCGAAATGGCGGACTTCTGGTCGGAACATCTGCGATGACCGCCGGAATATTGGTGCCGCCGCGACGCCCGGCTAGGATGCCGGGCATGACCGACACCGCTCCCCCCACCCCGCCCCGTCCAACCCGTCGCCCCCAGGCCGAACGCAGCGCCGACACGCGCGCCAAGCTGATCGAGGCGGCGATCGCCTGCCTCCATCGCACCGGCTACAGCGCGACGACCGTCTCGACCGTAGCGAACGAGGCGGGCGTCAGCCGCGGCGCGATGACGCACCAATTCCCGGCCAAGACCGACCTGATGCTCGCCGTAGTCGAGCATGTGTTCGACCAGGACGCGCATTTCTACGCCGACACGATCGCCGCGATGGACCCCGCCCAATTCCTGATCGGCCTGCCCGAGATGATGTGGGGCGTGATCAGTCGCCCGGCCGGCATCGCGGTGATCGAGATCATGCTCGCCTCGCGCTCGGACCCGGGGCTCGCCGAACGGCTGCGCGAATTGCAGAGCGCGATCGACGTGCGCGCGCACAAATGGAGCGGCGAGCGCGTCCGCGCCGCCGGGATCAAGCCGCACCCCGATGGCGAGGCGATCCACGAACTCTATGTCGCCGCGGTCCGCGGGCTCGCGATCGAAGCGACCTTCATGGACAATCATGACGGCGTGCACCGCGCGCTTCGGCTGCTCTCCGACATGATGCGCCGCTTCTATCCCGATCTCGGCGCCGCCGCGCCAAAACCATAGCCGTTAAGGAGACTCCCTTGCCCCGTTCCGTTCCCGAAGGTTTCCTGTGGGGCACCGCCATCTCCGCGCATCAGAGTGAAGGCAACAACGTCAATTCCGACGCCTGGCTGTGCGAGACGGTCACGCCGACGCTCTATGCCGAGCCGTCCGGGGCGGCGTGCGACAGCTATCACCGCTATGAAGAAGACATAGCGATTGCCGCCGATCTGGGCTTCAACTGCCACCGCATCGGCATCGAATGGGCGCGGATCGAGCCCGAGCCCGGCGTCTTCGCGACCGCGGAGCTCGATCATTATCGGCGCGTGCTGGAGGCGTGCCATGCGCGCGGGCTGAAGCCGATGGTCACCTACAACCATTTCACCGTGCCGCGCTGGTTCGCCGCGCGCGGCGGGTTCGAGGTGGCCGACGGCGCCGACCTGTTCGCGCGTTTCGCCGAGGCATCGACCGCGCGGCTCGGCGACCTGATCAGCTACGCATCGACCTTCAACGAGGCCAATATCCAGCGGCTCGTCGCACTGCTGCGGCGCAGCGGCCCGCAGGTCGGCCCGGCGATCGACGCGATGCTCGCCGCGTGCGCCAAGGCATGCGGCTCCGACCGCTTCTCGTCCCTGCTGTTCGCGCCGGTCGAGACGAGCGAAACGGTGATGCTCGACGCGCATGCCAAGGCGATGGCGGCGATGAAGGCGGGGCCGGGAAAATTCCCGGTGGGCCTCACGCTGACGATGCAGGACGTGCAGGGCGTCGGTGAAGGCCATCAGGCCGAAGCGATGATCGACCTGCTCTACGGCCCGTGGCTCGAGGCGGCGCGCCACGCCGATTTCATCGGCGTGCAGACCTATTCGCGCGTGCTGGTCGGGCCCGAGGGCCGCTTGCCGACGCCCGAAGGCGCCGAACTGACCGGCGCGCATTACGAATTCTATCCAAAGGCACTCGGCGGCACGATCCGCTTCGCGCAAGAGCGCATCGGGCGGCCGATCTACGTGACCGAAAACGGCCTGTGCAGCGACGACGATACGCGCCGCATCGCCTATCTCGACCAGGCGCTGGCAGAGGTCCGCAAATGCCTCGACGACGGGATCGACGTGCGGTCGTACATCTGCTGGTCCTTGCTCGACAATTTCGAATGGACCCGCGGCTATGGCGAGCGCTTCGGGCTGGTCCATGTCGACTATGAGACCTTCGCGCGCACGCCCAAGCCAAGCGCATACCATCTCGGAGCGATCGCCCGATCGGGGATGATCTGATGCGGCCCGGCGATCTCGTCCAGGCTATGCCCGAGGCGGTCGGCCTGTCGTCGCCAGGCCTCGCGCACGTCGATGCCGCCGTCCAGGCGCAGATCGACGCCGGCACGATCCCCGGTGCCGTCACGCTCGTCGCCCGGCACGGCAAGATCGTCCGCGTCCATGCGATGGGCCACAAGGACATCGCCAGCGACAGCCCGTCCGAGATCGACGGCATCTATCGCATCTTCTCGATGACCAAGCCGATCACCGGCACCGCGATGATGATGCTCCACGACGAAGGCCTGTGGCGGCCCGAGGACCCGATCGCGCAGCACCTTCCCGAGCTGGCGGACCTGCAAGTCTTCGCCGGGGAAGACGCCGCCGGCACGCAGATCCTCGTCGCGCCGGACCACGCGCCGACGATGGCGGAGTTGATGACTCACCGCGCCGGGTTTGGCTATGGCATCGCGGTCGGCGAGCCGGGCGACCGGATCGAGGCGCTGTATCGCGAGGCCAAAGTGCTCGAAGCGGACGATCTCGGCGACATGGTCGCCCGCCTGGCGACGCTGCCGCTCGCCTATCAGCCGGGTTCGCGCTGGCGCTACAGCCTGTCGATGGACGTGCAGGGCGCAATCATCGAGCGGCTGAGCGGCCAGTCCCTGCCCGATTTCCTGCGCACGCGGCTGTTCGAACCGCTCGGCATGATCGACACCGCTTTCTACATCGCGCCCGAGAAGCGACATCGCCTCGCGACTTTATATTACAAAGCGGGCGATGCGCCGTTGCTGCCCATCGCAAATCCGATGCGCCCCGATCCGACGAGCGAGCCTGCGTTCGCCATGGGCGGTGGCGGTCTGTTCTCCACGGCACGCGATTATGCACGCTATGCGCAAATGCTGCTGAACGGCGGCACGCTCGACGGAGCCCGTATCGTGAGCGCCGCAGGAATACAGGCGCAGATGACCAACCGCCTTCCCGCCGAGTTGCTCGAAACACGGTTCACCGCGGGTCACCACAAATTCCGCCCGGGCTTCGGTTATGGCTATAACGGCGTGGTGTTCACCGATCCCGCGCTTGCCGGCGTGCCCGTCGGCACGGGTACATATCATTGGGATGGCGCCGCCGGCACCTGGTTCTGGGTCGATCCCGAGAACGATCTGCTGTTTGTCGGGATGACGCAGTTTCTGTCCTACACCGCGCCACCGCTGCAGGCGACGACACAGGCTTTGGTCGGCGCCGCCATCCTGCGATAGCGACCGGCCGACGCCATGGTGACCGACCGGCATCCGTCTGTTGCGAACGGAATGCTCCAACCCTCTGCCCGCACGGCCTCGACACACGATCTCCGCAGGCGGGTCGCGTGAGGTTCATGTTGGCCGCAGTATGTCGTGCGTGGCGCCATCGCTTCGTAAGGATTGATATGATCGACAGACCAAAACTTTGGCTCGGCGCAATCGTCTTGGGTTTGGCGTCGGTCCCGGTGGCCGTTGCGGCGCAATCTCCCGGAGCGGGTCGTCACGATTCCTCCCGATCGGCAGTCGACCCGCGCGTGATCGACCTGCCGCTTGCCGATGGCGGCCATCAACGGGTGCTGTTCTCGACCCCATCGCATCCGCGCGGGACGATCGTGATGCTGCCGGGGGGTGCCGGCGATGTCGGGCTCGACCGAGACGGCGATGTCGAGCACGGTGACAATTTCGTCGTCAGGACACGCGCCTTGTGGAACGCCCGCGGTTACGGCGTGCTGCTTCCCGACACCATCGATCGCACCAATTTGCGCGGTTTGCGCAGCTCCCCGGCCTATGCCCAGATGGTTGGTGCGCTAGTCGATCTTGCCCATCGGCAGGCGCCTGGCCCAATATTCTTGCTCGGGACGAGCCAAGGGTCGATCGCCGCGATGAACGGCGCGTCGCATGCCCGTCCGGGCAGCATCGCCGGCGTCGTGCTGACCGAGTCCGTGTCGGTGATGGGCGGCAGCGGCGAAACCGTGTTCGATGCCGACCCGCGGCAGGTTCGCGCGCCTACGCTGATCGTCGCCAATCGCGACGACCGCTGCACCGTAGCACCGCCAGGCGCAGCGCCGCGGATTGCGGCCGCCATGACCGGCAGTCGCGACGTGCGCGTGTTGATGGTGTCGGGCGGTGTGCGCCGTTCCAGGAAAGACTGCGGCTCGCTTACGCCGCACGGCTATTTTGGGATCGAACGACAGGTGGTGAACGCCATCAGCACGTGGATGGACATGCATGGGTAAATGCTTGGTCGGCGCGTTCATGTGCGGTCCGTCGGCAAGCAAACTATTCTCACCCTGCGCAAGGTCGCATTCGGTTATGATTACCGTCCCCTGCTCCACGAAGGTAGCAAGACCGCTGATTGACTGTCGAACAATCTGAAGTCGCTGCCGTTCGCATTCCGACCAGTTTGGCTTGGTAGGGTTCGGGAGGTTGTGGGAGGTTACTCTTGAATTGGTGTCATCCTAGTGGCGCCCCGCGATCCATCGGTCCGCTCCGCTTAAGCGACCGGATCTTCACGCGCACTGCGCGAAGAGATGTCTGTCCGGTACAGGGTAACCCCGGCCTGATCTCGAAATTCCACGGTCAGCGTGTCGCCGTCTACTCGCATCACGCCGAACCCTGGCTGTGCGATGCAGAATCGCGTGCCTTCGATCGCCTCGACCGGGCGTGCTTCCATCCCGCCGCCGCACTGGACGATCTGCAGCCCGTCGCGCGCGATATGCTGCAGGTCGTGATCGTGACCGGCGATATACGCCTGCACCCCGTGGCGCAGCAACACCGGCTTGAGCCGCGCGATCAGTTCGGGGGTATCGCCATGCTGGCTGCCGCCCGAATGGATCGTGTGGTGCCCGACCACCAGCTTCCATTTCCGACGCGCCGCGCCAAGGTGCGTGTCGAGCCAGGCGAGCTGTGCATCAACGTCCTGCGACGCGGTATTGCGGCCTTTACGGCTGGTCGGGTCTTTGCGATAGCTTTCGATGAACGGCGCGGTATCGACCACGAACATGTCGACATCGGCACGGTCGAGATTGGTGTCTGTCACCTTGAAATAGCGCTGCGGCATCCGCCAACGCGGGCTGCGCGCGGTATAATCGACCTGCGCCTGCGGATTGCCGTAATAATCGTGATTGCCGAGCACGACGTGCCACGGCACCTGCAGCGCCGGGTGCGTGTAAACGTCCTCGAACACGCTCTGCCACAGCGGATCGTCGACCGATTCCACGCCTTGCTCGTAGAAATTGTCGCCGACTGCGAGGACGAAACGCGCATCGACCCCAGCGGCGGCGCGGCCCATTTCGGCAGCGACGCGATGCTGTGCTTCGGTGCCCCGCCCCCAATCGCCGATCACGACGAAGGACAGAGGCGGTTGGGCAGCGGTCAATACGCTTGGCGCGAGCGCCAGGCCGGTCGCGCCGATGGCAAGGCCGCCGATCAGCGTACGGCGGTCGAGGTCGGTCGTCATGGCGTCGATCCTGAGTCAGACGCCCCGAGTCGCCGCGGCGCCTCGGGGCAATATCGTTCGTTACTTGTAGAGCGCAGCCTTGCTGGGGATCAGGCGCTCCATCTCGTCGCGGATCGCGGCGCCGATCTTGAGCGCCTCTTCCGGTCCAGCAACCTTGTCGATCGGCACTTCGGTGACGATGAAGCCGTCGCCGATACTTTTACCCTTGCGATCGGTGATCGGCAGCAACAGGTCGTAAATACCGTCCTTGTCGATCCGCGTGACGAAGTCCTTCCCGCTGGCGAGATGCACCATGTCCGGCGCGGACGACTTCTTGCCGATCTTGCCCGGCGTGTCGCTGCCGATGATGGCATTGTCTGTGGCGCCGACGGGCGTGGCGTGGAGGCCGAGCTTCTTGATCTCCGGGTGCGCCGCCAACAACTGCGTGGTGAGCCGCTGCGCCAGGGGTGCCGTTACCCGGATATAATTGGCGGGCAGCGGTTCGGGTGAGCTCTGCGCGACGGCGGTGGTGGCCAGCAAGGTGGATGCGAGCGCGACGCAATACAGTTTCATGATATCGTCCAATGCACTTGAAGTGTGTCTACGGTTCGAGCGCGGTTATTGCGCGGTGCTGTAAGTCAGCAAGGCGGCGACATCCAAGACGGTCTTGGGATGGATCACGTAGAATTGCTTGAGTTGCGGCACGTTGAGCGCGGTCTTGCCGCCATTGGTGGGGACGCGCAGCAGCTCGGTATAGCGGTCGCGGCTGTCCTGATGGAACACCGACAGCCCCTGCGAGCCAGCGATATAGATGCGCTTGCTCGCGGCATCCCAGCTGAGCGAGTCGGTCATGTCGGCGCACGGGACTTGCGCGACGACCGTACCGGTCTTGCCGTCTAGCACGGTCAGCAGGTCCGGTGCACGGCTGCCGACGAAGACGAGGTCGTTGGCCGGATCGAAGCCGAGCGCTGTGTTGCGGTTGAGGCCGACATTCCACGTCTCGACGACCTTGTTCTGCTTCAGGTCGATAACGGCAACCTGCTTCTTGTCGCGCACGTCGACGAACAGGCGATCATGCGCTTCGTCGATGGCGATGGCCTCGAGATTGTCGCCTTCGACGCGGATGCGGCCAGTGACCTTGTGCGTATCGACGTCGATCGCGGTGATCTCCGAATAGGGCAGCTTGGCCGACTTGCCGCCATTGCCGACGAAGAAGGTGCGGCGCTTGGCATCGTAGAAGCCGGTGTCGGGCGAGTCGGTCTTGCCGGTCACCGAACCGTCGATCATCGCGATGCGGTCCTTCTGGTGCAGGTCGTCGGCATCGAGGAACAGGGTGGAGAAGTCACCGCCGTCGGCGACGGCGAGTTCGTTGGTCTCCGCGACATAAGCGAGCGCGTGCGGGGTCTTTACGCCGCCGACCGACTTCACATGTTCGCCGGTGCTGGCCTTGAACACTTCGATCGTGTGATGCTCCTCGCCCGCGACGAACAGGCGATCATGCTTGAGGTCGACCGCGAGGAAGTCGAAATCGCCGTCGATGCCGGGCAGCGCGGTCATGTGCTTGAGCTGCACCGCGGCCGGATCCCGCATCGCGATTTCGGTGGTGGTATCGACCGGCGCGACTTGAGCGTTGGCGCTGGCGGTGACGAGCGCGGCAACGGCGAGCGCAGCGAGCGTGGCAGTACGTGGGATCACGGTATTTTCCTTGCTTGGGTAAAGATAGGGCGTGCTGCGCCCGGTTCGCCTCAGAGTTTCAGGTCGATGCCGAACAGGTAGGACGATCCGAAATATTGCAGCTCGGTGAAGCGCGTGCTGCTCGAGCCCTCCGTCGCGACCTGCTTTTCGCGCGTGACGTTGCGGCCCTGTGCGAAGACGGTGACTCGCTTGGTCACCGCAAAGCGCGCGTCGAAATCGAAATTGAGGAATGGCTGGACGTAATTGTCGATCGTCGGGGTCGAACCGAGCGAGGTCATCGTCTTGCCCTGATAATTGCCGACCATCTTCAGCGAGACCGGCCCGTGCTGGTAGAACGCCTCGACGTTGAAGACATAGGGCGCGGTGTTGGTGAGCGTTTCGCGCACCCCGTTGCGCGTGGCGCCATGCGAGTCGACATAGGTGAAGTTGCCGCCGAGCCCGAAGCCCGACCAGGCGCCCGGCAGGAACAGGAACTGCTGGCGGTAATTCACTTCGAACCCGCGCGCCGAGGCATGCGGGATGTTGGCGTAGGTCGCGAAGGTCGCCGCCGCGATGCTGCCGAAGCTCCCGGTGGTGGTGGTCGCGGCGATATAGTTGCTGAATTCCTTGTCGAACGCGCCGGCCGACAGGATCCCGCCCTGCGGCAGGTAATATTCCAGGCTGAGGTCGTAATTGTCGCCAGTGGTGGGCTTGAGGTCGGGATTGCCCTGCGTGACCAGCCCGCTGCTGTAATTGACCGTCTGCGTCGCGGTGAGCTGACTGAAACCGGCGCGGCTGATCGCGGTCGACCAGTTGGCGCGGGCGATCAGATTGTCACTGATCGTGTAGCGAGCCTGCACGGTCGGGAAGAAATTGTCGTAATGCGCGCTCACCGTGCGCGGCGTCGTCGTCGTCACCCCGGAGACGATGCTGGTCGACGTGCCGCGATACACGCCGTCGGTCTTTTCATAACGGACGCCAGCCAGCACGCCGAGCTTGTTCCAGCTGGCCGAATATTGGACATAACCGTTATAGACGTTCTCGTCGTCGTTGAGCACCGCCTGCTGGTTGGTGATCGCGTCCGCCGCGACGTTCTCGGTCAGGGTGCCGCCGTTGATCAAATCGCGGATCGCGCCGACCGAGACCGGCGTGCCGATGCTATAGGCGCCATCGAAGATCGCGTAGCTGGTCGATCCGGCAAGCTGCGCGCCGGTCAGCGACGGCAGGCCGCTATACGTGTAGGTCCGGTCGTCATGCGTCACCTTTTCGCGGCGCAGGCCACCGCCCGCGCTCAGAGTGCCCTTGACCGCGCCGAAATCGACCGGCGCGCTGAGCCCGAAATGATCCGACCAGGCGCCGTCGCGATCGTCCTGATAGGCATTGCTGAGCGTGGTCAGCTTGTAAGCGGAATAATCGAGGATGTTGCTGCTGGTCGTCATCGTCGGCAGCAGCGGCGTGGTGACATTGTCGACGAACACCTGCGCGGTGGTCGGGCTGGTCAGCGTGCCGGTGTAGGAATACGGCGAATAGAGCCGGTTGCTGGCGTAGGCGCCGTAA
>CAXTEO010000101.1:0-15948 GCA_964243205.1 uncultured Sphingomonas sp. | reverse complement strand
CAAACTCCTCCTGTTCGGTGCGACCGGCGATCTGGCGCAGCGCATGCTGCTGCCCTCGCTCTATGGCCTTCACGCCGACGGGCTGCTGCCCGAAGGTCTGACGATCACCGGCACCGCGCGGTCCGAGAATACCGACGAAAGCTATCGCAAATTCGCCAAGGAAGCGCTCGAGAAGTTCGTGCCGAAGGACCGGATGGACGAGAAGGCGATCAAGACCTTCCTCCAGCGCGTGCAGTATCAGGCGCTCGATGCGACCGACCTGGCGCATTACAAGGATCTGTCGGCCAAGGTCGGCGATGTGGCGGGTGGCCTCGCCATCTTCCTGTCGACCGCACCCTCGCTGTTCGAGCCGGTGATTCGCGGGCTCGAATCGGCTGGCCTCGCGGGCGAGACGGTGCGGATCGGGCTTGAAAAGCCGCTCGGCTACGATCTCGCGTCGAGCCGCGAGATCAACGACACCGTCGCCACCGCCTTCCCCGAGGAGCGGACCTTCCGGATCGATCACTATCTCGGCAAGGAGACGGTGCAGAACATCCTCGCTTTGCGCTTCGGCAACAGCTTCTTCGAGCCGGTGTGGAATGCGCGCGGCATCGACAATGTGCAGATCACCATCTCGGAAACGGTCGGCCTCGAAGAGCGCGCCGCCTATTATGACGGCGCGGGCGCGCTGCGCGACATGGTCGCCAACCACATGCTGCAATTGCTCGCTTTGGTGGCGATGGAGCCCCCTGCCCGCTTCGACGGCAATGCGATCCGCGACGAAAAGGCCAAGGTGTTCCGCTCTCTGCGCCAGATCAAGCCCGAGGAAGCGCCGCGCGACACGGTGACCGGCCAGTACGGCGCGGGCGCCAGTGGCGGCGAGATCGTCAAAGGCTATATCGACGAGCTCGGCAAGCCTTCGAACACCGAGACCTTCGTCGCGATCAAGGCGCATGTCGACAATTGGCGCTGGCAGGGCGTGCCCTTCTACCTACGTACCGGCAAGCGCATGCCGACACGGCGCAGCGAGATCGCGATCCAGTTCAAGCCGGTGCCGCATTCGATGTTCTCGAACCGCGGCGGGTTGTTGCAGCCGAACGTGCTGATCATCCGCTTGCAGCCGGAAGAATATATCCAGTTGCTGGTCATGGCGAAGGAACCGGGGCTCGACCGCGACGGCGTGCGCCTGCGCGAAGTGCCGTTGAACCTCAGCCTCGACTCGGAATTCGCCGGTACGCGCCGCCGCATCGCCTATGAGCGGCTGCTGCTCGATCTGATCGAGGGCGACCAGACGCTGTTCGTGCGCCGCGACGAGGTCGAGGCGCAATGGACCTGGATCGACGCGGTACGCGCCGGCTGGGTGGCGAACGACATGAAGCCCAAGAGCTATGCCTCGGGCAGTTGGGGGCCGAGCGCCGCGATCGCGCTGACCGAGCGCGACGGGGTAACCTGGCTGGACGAATAGAATCTCCCTCTCCCGCTTGCGGGAGAGGGCAAGCGAGCGCAGCGAAGCGAGGGAGAGGGCAGTAACGCGGACGTCAGCGTTCGTGACTGCCCCTCTCCCCGACCCTCTCCCCGAAGGGGAGAGGGAGCAGAAGAAAGAAGAGACATGAGCGACGAACACGAAATCGAATGGTGGGATTACGAAGACGCCGAGGAGATGGCGGCAGCAGTCGCCGGCGACATCGGCTTCATCATCGACAGCGCAATCGACGCGCGCGGCGCCGCGGTGATCGCATTGTCGGGCGGCAAGACGCCGATCCCGATCTACGCCAAGCTCGCCGCCGCCAAGCACGACTGGAAGCGCGTGACGATCGTCCCCGTCGACGAGCGTATCGTGCCGCTTGGCGACCCGCTGTCGAACGTCACGATGATCGCCAAGGCGTTCCTCCCCAAGGGCGCACGCGTGATGCCGATCGTGCCCACCGCGACCGCCGACTACAAGGCCGCCGGCCGCTCGGCCGATGCGCTGATGCAGGATCTGCACTGGCCGCTCGATCTGTGCCTGCTCGGCGTCGGCGCCGATGGCCATACCGCCTCGATCTTCCCCGGCCCCGATTATGACGAAGCGCTGTCCGGCCCGAACGAACGCCGCGCGTTGGGCGTGATGCCCGATCCGCTTCCCCCGGAAGCCCCGGTCGCGCGCGTCACGCTTAGCCGCGCCGCGATCGTCTCGGCGCGCGCGCTGATCATCGCGGTGTCGGGCGACGCCAAGAAAAAGGTGATCGAGGCCGCGATCAAGCAGGGGCCCTCCTCCAAATACCCGATCGGCCGCGTGCTGGCGGATGCCGAACTGCCGGTCGACATCCACTGGGCCGCCGATTGATCTCCAACCCCTCCCCGGGAAGATCCGCATGACCCTCCACCCCGAAATCGCCGCGGTCACCGACCGTATCATTACCCGCTCGAAGCCGACGCGCGACGCGTATCTGGCGCTGATCGAACGCCAGCGCGATACGCATATCGAGCGCCCGGCAATGGGCTGCGCCAACGCCGCGCATGCCTATGCTGGCACCGAGGAAGATCGCCCCGCGCTCACCGGCGGCAAGGCGATGAACATCGGCATCGTCACCTCGTATAATGACATGCTGTCGGCGCACGCGCCTTACTATCGCTACCCCGAACAGATGAAGGTCTGGGCGCGCGAGGCCGGCGCGACCGCGCAAGTCGCCGGCGGCGTGCCGGCGATGTGCGACGGCGTGACGCAGGGCTATGCCGGGATGGAGCTGTCGCTGTTCAGCCGCGACACGATCGCGCTCTCCACTGCGATCGCGCTCAGCCATGGCATGTTCGAAGGTGCTGCCTTGCTCGGCATTTGCGACAAGATCGTCCCCGGCCTGCTGATGGGCGCGTTGCGCTTCGGTCACCTGCCGATGGTGCTGATCCCGGCAGGCCCGATGCCCTCGGGCCTCGCCAACAAGGCCAAGGTCGCGGTGCGCGAAGCCTATGCCGAGGGCAAGGTCGGCCGCGACGCGCTGCTCGAAGCCGAGATCGGCGCCTATCATTCGAAGGGCACCTGCACCTTCTTCGGCACCGCCAATTCCAACCAGATGATGATGGAGATGATGGGACTGCACATGCCCGGCGCCGCCTTCATCAACCCCGGCACCAAGCTGCGCCAGGAACTGACGCGCTCGGCGGTGCATCGCTTGATCGAAATCGGCTGGCATGGCGACAATTATCGCCCGCTCGGCCTGTGCGTCGACGAGAAAGCGATCGTCAACGCGGCGATCGGCCTGCTCGCCACCGGCGGCTCGACCAACCACCTGCTGCACCTCCCCGCGATCGCGGCGTGCGCCGGGATCGTGATCGACTGGGAAGATTTCGACCGGCTGTCGAAAGCCGTCCCGCTCGTCGCGCGGGTCTATCCCAACGGATCGGCGGACGTGAACGGTTTCGAGGATGCCGGCGGCATGGCCTATGTCATCCGCGAACTGGCCGATGCCGGGTTGCTCCACCGCGACCTGCTCACCGTCGCAGGCGAAGACATGACCGACTATGGCCGCAAGCCCAAGCTGGATGATGCCGACACGCTGACCTGGGCCGACCCGGGCGAGAGCGGCGACGACACCATCCTGCGCACCCCCGCCGCGCCGTTCGCGCCCGAGGGCGGGTTTCGCATCCTCACCGGCAATCTCGGTCGCGCCTGCATCAAGGTCTCGGCGGTCGAGCGCGATCGCTGGGTGATCGAAGCGCCCGCCGCGGTGTTCCAGGACCAGGCCGCCGTGCTCGCTGCCTTCCAGGCAGGCGAGCTCACCCGCGATGTCGTCGTGGTGATGCGCTTCCAGGGCCCACGCGCCAACGGCATGCCTGAGCTGCACAAACTCACCCCGGCGCTCGGCGTCCTGCAGAACCGCGGTTTCCGCGTCGCGCTCGTCACCGACGGGCGCATGTCGGGCGCAAGCGGCAAAGTGCCGGCGGCGATCCATTGCTCGCCCGAGGCGCTCGGCGACGGCCCGCTGTCGCGCGTACACAACGGCGACATCATCCGGCTCGATGCCGAGGCAGGAACGTTGCAAGCGCTGGTCGATCCGGCCGAATGGGCCGCCCGCGTCCCCGCGATCGCGCCGCCCGAGGCGGACGGCATGGGCCGCGAACTGTTCGGCCTGTTCCGGGCCAATGCGAATGAAGCCGAACGCGGGGCCTCGCCCTTGCTGACGGGTATGGGGTGGTAAGCATGGAAGTCGTTTCAGTCGATATCGGCGGCACGCACGCGCGCTTTGCGATTGCCGAGGTCGACAAGGGCCGTGTTGTCTCGCTCGGCGAGCCGGTCACGCTCAAGACCGCCGAATATGCCGGTTTCCAGACCGCCTGGGAGGCGTTCGGCGAACAATCGGGCCGCACGCTGCCGCGCTTCGCGGCGATCGCGGTCGCCTCGCCGATCAGCGGCGACGTGATCAAGCTGACCAACAATCCCTGGGTGATCCGGCCCCCGTTGATCAAGGAACGGCTCAAGGTCGACGAATTCGTGCTGATCAACGATTTCGGCGCGGTCGGCCAGGCCGTGGCGCAAGTCGATCATGGCGACTTCCTGCATCTGTGCGGCCCCGACGTGCCCTTTCCCGAGCACGGCGTGCTCACCGTCTGCGGCCCGGGCACCGGCCTAGGCGTGGCGCAGGTGCTGCGCACGCCCGATCGTTATCATGTGATCGAGACCGAAGGCGGCCACGTCGATTTCGCCCCGCTCGACGGGATCGAGGACGCGTTGGTCAAGCGGCTGCGCAAGAACTACACCCGCGTCTCGACCGAGCGCGTCGTGTCCGGCCCCGGCATCGTCGCGATCTACGAGACTCTCGCCGATATCGAGCATCGCTCGATCACCCGGCTCGACGACAAGGCGATCTGGACCGCCGCCCTCGAAGAAGGCGACAGCCTCGCCGTCACCGCGCTCGATCGCTTCTGCCTCAGCCTGGGCGCGGTCGCGGGCGATCTCGCGCTGGCGCATGGCGCGCACGGCGTGGTGATCGCCGGCGGGCTCGGGTTGAGGCTCAAGGACCATTTCAAGAAATCGGGCTTTGCCGAGCGCTTTACCGCCAAGGGTCGCTTCCAGAACCGCATGGCGACGATCCCGGTCAAACTGATCACCTATCCCCAGCCCGGCCTGTTCGGCGCAGCGGCAGCCTTTGCCCAGGAGCATACCCGATGACCTCGATTACCGACATCATGCGCACCAGCGCGGTGATCCCCGTGCTGGTGATCGACGACGCCGCGACCGCGCGCCCGCTCGCCGAGGCGCTGGTCGCCGGCGGCCTCAAGGTGCTCGAGGTGACGTTGCGCACCCCGGCCGCGCTTGAGGCGATCGCCGAGATGAAGAAGGTCCCCGGCGCGATCGTCGGCGCCGGCACGGTGGTAAACCCCGATCAGTTCCAGAAGGCCGTCGATGCCGGCGCGGAATTCATCGTCGCGCCCGGCCTCACCGAGCGGCTCGCCAAGCCGATCATCGCCAGCGGCGTGCCGTTCCTGCCGGGCATCGCCAACGCCGCCGACATCATGCTCGGGATGGACCTCGGCCTCACCAACTTCAAATTCTTCCCGGCCGAAGCCAATGGCGGGCTGAAGGCGCTCAAGGCGCTCGCCGCGCCCTTCTTCCAGTGCAGCTTCTGCCCGACCGGCGGAATCACCGAGGCGAGCGCACCCGAATGGCTGAGCTTCGCGCCGGTGCTCTGCGTCGGTGGGAGCTGGGTGACGCCCAAGGGCGCGTCGATGGCGGAAGTCGAGGCGCTGGCGCGCGCGGCGAGCGGTTTGCGCACGTAACTGTCATCGGTTCTTCATTGGACAGTGCCGGACGCATCGGCGACACTACCGGCACTGCCTCCAAGGAGAATCGCCGTGAAAATGAAAGCCCTAGCCGCCGCATTGCTCGTCTGCGCCAGCGCCGTGAGCGTTTCGGCCCCGGCTGACGCCAAGGTCTGCCGCAACAGCCATGGCAAAGTGTTCAAGTGCCACGGCGTGCTCGCGCCGCGGATCAATTTGAAGGCGCATCATCCGGTCAAGGTCGTGCGCTGCCGCGGCCATGTCGGCAAGTTCAACCGCCACTGCTGAGCGGCGGGCGGGCGGTGTTGTCGTGACGCCGCCCGCATTTTTTTGATTTCTAAGCGATCACCGAAATCCGTTCGGATTGGGCCTGTTCAGGGCGAACGGGGTGCTTAACGGGGGCAAGGTATCCGCTAAATCCCATGCGCCGCGCGATACGCGCGCCACTTGGCGACATTGGCGTTATGCTGGTCGAGCGTATCGGCAAAGACATGCCCGCCCGATCCGTCCGCTACGAAATACAAAGCGTTCGACTTGGCCGGATGCAGCACCGCGTCGATCGACGCGCGCCCCGGATTGCAGATCGGCCCTGCCGGCAGCCCGACCATCGCATAGGTGTTGTACGCATTCACCGCATGCACCTCCGACAGCAGGATGCGCCGCCCCAATGGGCGCCCCTTGGTGATCGGATAGATGATCGTCGGATCGGCCTGCAGCATCATCCCGCGCTTCAGCCGGTTCGAATAGACCGCCGCGACCATCGCGCGTTCGCTCGGCTTGCCCGTTTCCTTCTCGACGATCGAGGCGAGGATCAGCGCCTGCTCGGGTGTGGTCACGGCAAGACCTGGCGCGCGCTTGGCCCAGGCGGCGGCGAGATAGCGGATGCGCACGCTCTGCATCCGCTTGAGGATGAACGCGCGCTCGTCGCCGCGCTGGAAGGCATAGCTGTCGGGCAGCACGCTGCCCTCGGGCGGCACGTCGACCTTGCCGGTCAGCTCGGTCGTCTTGTCGAGCGCATCCTTGACCAACACCGCGGGCCAGCCTTCGGGGATCGTCACGAACCGCTGGATCGTCTTGGTGCCTTGCAGCACTTTGAGGATATCGGCCTGGCTGAGATGCGCCGGGATGCGATATTCGCCCGCCTTGATCGGCGCGTCGGCGCCGAAAAATTTCGCGAACAGGCGGAAGCGGCTGGCCGACGCGATCGCGCCGGCCTTCTGCAGTTCGACCGACGCGGTGGCGAGGCTCGACCCGGGCGCGATCTGCACGCTGATCGGCCGGGCGAGCGGACCGCGTCCGCCCCACATCTGCACCACGACGAACACCGCGCCGAGCGCGGCAAGGCCGAGCAGCAGTCCGAAACACCCGACCTTGCGCATATCTTATTCCGCTTCCCCGGCGCAGGCCGGGGCCCAGTCGCGATGACCCATGAAATCGAACGTTGCCCGCGCCGTCGACCGCCCACTCCCGGGCCCCGGCCTGCGCCGGGGACGTAGAGGGGGCAGCCGCACCGTTACATTGCCCGCATGACGAGGCTGGCATTGGTCCCGCCGAAGCCGAACGAATTGTTGAGCACGGCCTTGACCGAGCGCTTCTTGGCGACATGCGGCACCAGATCCACGCCGACGCAATTGTCGGACGGATTGTCGAGGTTGAGCGTCGGGGGCACGATCTGGTCGCGCATCGCGAGGATGCAAAAGATGCTCTCCACCGCGCCCGCGCCGCCGAGCAGATGCCCGATCGCCGATTTGGTCGAACTCATCGACAGCGTGTCCATATTGTCGCCGAACAAGCGCCGGACGGCATTCAGTTCGAGCTCGTCGCCGAGCGGGGTCGAGGTGCCGTGCGCATTGATATAATCGATATCGGACAGTTCCAGGCCGGAACGCTTCATCGCCATTTCCATCGAGCGGAACGCGCCCGAGCCCTCGGGGTGCGGCGCGGTGACGTGATAGGCGTCTCCGGACAGGCCATAGCCGATCACCTCGGCATAGATTTTCGCGCCGCGCGCCTTGGCATGCTCATATTCTTCCAGGCAGACGACGCCAGCGCCCTCGCCCATCACGAAGCCGTCGCGATCCTTGTCGTACGGGCGGCTGCCCTTTTCGGGCGTGGCGTTGAAATTGGTCGACAGTGCGCGCGCCTGCGCGAAGCCGGCGATACCGAGCGGACAGATCGCGCCCTCGGCGCCGCCCGCGAGCATCACATCGGCATCGTCCATCGCGATCATCCGCGCGGCGTCGCCGATCGAATGCGCGCCGGTCGAGCAGGCGGTGACGACCGCGTGGTTCGGGCCCATCAGGCCGTATTTGATCTGCACCTGGCCGGTGATCAAATTGATCAGGCGCCCGTGCACGAAGTGCGGCGAGACGCGGCGCGGGCCCTTTTCGTGCAGCACGATCGATTCGCTGGCGATCCCCGGCAGGCCGCCAATGCCCGAGCCGATCGAACAGCCGGCGCGATATTTCTGCTCGAGCGTCATGTCGAGCAGGCCGGCGTCTTCGAGCGCCTGGCCGGCGGCATCGATGCCGTAGATAATGAACGGATCGACCTGGCGCTGGACCTTGTGGTCGACGCGCTTGCCCGGATCGAAACCGTAAGGATGGTCGGCCGGCTTCACCTCGCACGCGATCGTGCAGGCATAATCGGTCGCGTCGAAACGCGTGATCGTCGCCGCGCCCGATTTCGCCGCGAGGATATTCGCCCAGGCGGTTTCGACATCGGCGCCGAGCGGCGTCACGAGCCCCAGTCCGGTCACGACAACACGCCGCATGGCCATCTCCGTTTTTTCAGTCTTCAAAAATGGGAAAGGCCCCCCGCCCCCGGTCATCTGCCCTGGGACGGGGAGCCTTTCCTGAATCAGCCGTGCGGCCGCGCCAATGGATCGACCAAAGGTGTCCGGCTCAGCTCTTATGCTCGTCGATGAAGGTGATCGCGTCCTTGACGGTCGTGATCTTCTCGGCGGCATCGTCGGGAATCTCGACTTCGAATTCCTCTTCGAACGCCATGACCAGCTCGACGATGTCGAGGCTGTCCGCGCCCAGATCGTCGATGAAGCTCGCGTCCTCGGTCACCTTGTCGGCTTCGACGCCGAGATGCTCGACGACGATCTTCTTAACGCGCTCTGCGGTCTCGCTCATTGTATCGTCCCTCTATCGGTGGGGGTGTTGGAATTCCTGAACGCACGTAGAACGGGGTTCGTGCCCTTGCAAGTGGGCGCGTTCATCGCGGGCTCAGCTCAAATCATCGCCATGCCGCCGTTGACGTGAAGCGTCTGCCCGGTAACGTATCCGGCTTCGCGGCTGGCAAGATAGACCACGGCGCTGCCGATATCTGCCCCCGCGCCCATCTTGCCCATCGGAATGCGTGCATTGAGCGCGTCCTTCTGCGCATCGGGCAGGCCATCGGTCATCGGCGAGGCGATGAAGCCCGGCGCGACGCAATTGACCGTGATGCCGCGGCTGGCGAGTTCCTGCGCCAGCGCCTTGGACATTGCGGTCAGCGCGCCCTTGGAGGCGGCGTAATTGGCCTGTCCGGGATTTCCCGTCGTCCCGACCACCGAAGTGATCGACACGATCCGCCCGAACCGCGCCTTCATCATCGGGCGCGCGGCCGCGCGCGCGAGCCGGAACGCCGCCTCGAGATTGACGCGGATCACCTGATCCCACTCTTCGTCCTTCATCCGCATGACGAGATTATCGCGCGTGATGCCGCCATTGTTGACGAGAATGTCGAGCTTGCCGCCAAGCGCCGCCACGGCGGATGGAACGAGCGCATCGACCGCGGCGCCGTCCGACAGATCGCATGGCAGCGCGACGTGGTCGCCGGTGAGGCTGTCGCGAAACGCCTCGAGCTTGGCCACATTGGACCCCGAAACCGCCAGCCGCGCGCCCTGCGCGGCGAGCGCCTGCGCGATGGCGGAACCGATCCCGCCGGATGCGCCGGTCACCAATGCGGTCATGCCTGTAAGGTCGAACATCTCTTAATCTCCAGGGTTGATTGGTTCGCGCAGAGGCGCAGAGGACGCAGAGATGTGGTTATTCACCAACCTGCGGATGCCCTCCTTGAGCGTGTCTCCGCCGAAATTTATGAGCAGCCCGACGGGCTGCTTTGTAAGCCTTAGATAGGTGAGCAACTGCTTCGCATGGACGGGTAGCAAACGCTCGATCGATTTGATTTCGATGATGAGCCGCTGATCGACCATCAGGTCGATTTTGAAAGCGCCTTCGAACCGCATCCCGTCGAAATCGATGTCGATGGGCTGTTGTCGCGAGACGGCGTAGCCCATTTTCATCAACCGACCGGCCATCAAAGATTCGTAGACGCTTTCCATAAGGCCGGGACCGAGATCGCGGTGCAAGCGCAACGCAACGTTGAGCACATCTCCGCTGATCTCGTCGATGTCCTTCACTTCTTCTCCGCGTCCTCCGCGCCTCTGCGCGAACAAACCTTCTTCTAAAGCACCTTAGCCAAAGCCTCCACATCGTCCATCGTCACCACGCTCACCGCATCCACGTCCGGCGCGATGCGCTTGACCATCGGGGTCAGCACCTTGCCGCCGAATTCGACGAAACGCTCGACGCCCGTATCGGCCATCGCCAGCACCGACTCGCGCCAGCGCACCATGCCGGTGACCTGCTCGACCAGCAGGCGGCGGATCGTATCGGCATCGCCCACCGGCGAAGCCGTGACATTGGCGAACACCGGAACCAACGGCGCATCGATCCGCGCCTCGGCCAACGCCTTTTCCATCGCGTCGGCCGCCGGCTGCATCAACGGGCAGTGGAACGGCGCCGACACCGGCAGCAGCACCGCGCGCTTGGCGCCCATCTCCTTGGCCAGGGCAATCGCGCGCTCGATCGCGCCGCGATGGCCCGAGATCACCACTTGCGACGGGTCATTGTCGTTGGCGACGGTGCACACCTCGCCCTCGGCCGCCGCCTCGGCGATCGCGCGCGCCTTGTCGACATCGGCGCCGAGCAAAGCCGCCATCGCGCCGATCCCGACCGGCACCGCCTGCTGCATCGCTTGCCCGCGATGCTTCAGCAACAGCGCGGTGGTCGGCAGATCGATCGCGCCCGCGGCACACAGCGCGGTATATTCGCCGAGCGAATGCCCCGCGACATAATCCGCCTTGTCGGCGAGGCGAAGGCCGCCCTCTTGTTCCAGCACGCGCAAGGTCGCGATGGCGTTGGCCATGATCGCCGGCTGGGCATTCTCGGTCAGCTGCAACTGGTCCTCCGGCCCCTCGGTCATCAGCCGGAAGAGATGCTGCCCCAGCGCCTCGTCGACTTCCTGGAACACCGCGCGCGCCACCGCACTCGCTTCGGCCAGGGCCTTGCCCATGCCGACCGACTGGCTGCCCTGTCCGGGGAAAATGAATGCGCGCATCATGGCTCTCCTTTGGGCTGCGCGGTTAGGCGCTCGCCCAAACCCGCGTCAAGAACCGCCCACCCTCGCGCAACCTGAACGCGGCCGTTCCGGCCGGGACACATTGCGACCATTTCGGGTTCAGATCGTCACGGATGCGCGACAATCGCATCCCAAATAGGGTTCGACGCCGGGAGACAAGGCGCCGTCCAAACCAAGGAGTTTCGTCATGAACAAGGTCATTCTCGCAGCGCTCGCTGCCGCAACCGCGCTCACCCCGCTGGCCGCATCGGCGCAGCAGCATCGCGACGAGCGCCACACCACGGTGATCCGCCAGCAGCCCAATGGTCGCACGGTCGTCACCAATCGCACCGTCGTGCGTCAGCAGCCTGGGCGCCGCTGGGCGCGTGGGCAGCGCTTCGACCGCCGCTACGCCAACAACTATCAGGAAATTCGCGATTGGCATCAGTATCGCGGGCGTCGCCTCTACGCCCCGCCGCGCGGCTATCACTGGGTGCGCTCGGGTAACGACGCCGTGTTGGTCGCGATCACCGGCGGCCTGATCGGCGCGGTGCTGGGCGGCGCGTTCAACTAAGACGCTGGGTCGCCCCGGCGAAGGCCGGGGCCGGCCTGAAGTCGGGCCTAGCGGCGGACACGAACTGCGCGGCCCCGGCCTTCGCCGGGGCGACGGAGTAAAGAGCGCAAACCGTACTTGCCTTCGGCGCCGATTTCGCTATGGCACACCGGTCGGGGTGGGAAGCACACGCTTTCCGCCCCGGTTGCTTTACGACGATAGCCGGAGGGGCGTTTCGCATGGTGCGGGCGTCAGCGATCGGCCAAGAATGAAAGACGAGACCCATGGCTCTATACGAGCACGTGTTCCTTGCGCGCCAGGATCTGGCTCAAGCGCAGGTGGACGCTCTGGCGGAAATCGCCACCAAGATCGTGAACGACAATGAAGGCCGGGTCATCAAGACCGAGAGCTGGGGTCTGCGCAGCCTCGCGTACAAGATCGCGAAGAACCGCAAGGCGCACTATGTCATGCTCGAGATCGATGCCCCGGGCAATGTGATCGCCGAGCTGGAGCGCCAGACGCAGATCAACGAAGACATCATCCGCTACATGACCGTCAAGATCGATGCGGCCGAGGAAGGCCCCAGCGTCATGATGCGCAAGTCGGACCGCGACCGTGAGCGTCGCGGCGATCGCGAAGGCGGCCGTGAAGGCCGTGGTGACCGCCCCGACCGTGGTGATCGTGAAGATCGCCCCCGCCGCAGCTTCGACGGCGAATAAGGGAGTTATAGACAATGGCACGCCCATTTTTCCGCCGCCGCAAGTCCTGCCCGTTCTCGGCCAAAGACGCCCCCCGGATCGATTACAAAGACGTCCGGTTGCTGCAGGGCTTCGTGTCCGAGCGTGGCAAGATCGTCCCGAGCCGCATCACTTCGGTGAGCGGCAAGAAGCAGCGCGAGCTCGCCCAGGCGATCAAGCGTTCGCGCCATCTGGGCCTGCTGCCCTACATCGTTAAGTAAGGGGCTCTTCAGATGGATATCATCCTGCTGGAACGCGTCGAGAAGCTCGGCAACATCGGCGACGTCGTCAAGGTGAAGGACGGGTTCGCCCGCAACTTCCTGCTGCCGAACAAGAAGGCGCTGCGTTCGAACGAAGCCAACCGCAAGGTCTTCGAGAAGAACCGCGAGAAGATCGTGGCCGACAACGACGCCAAGCGCGGCGTTGCCGAAGGCGAAGCCAAGACGATCGACGGCATCACGCTGACGCTGATCCGCCAGTCGTCGAACACCGGTCAGCTGTACGGCTCGGTCGCGGTGCGCGATCTGATCGAGGCGCTTGAGGCCGAGGGCCACAAGGTTGCGAAGTCGGCGATCGTGCTCAACAAGCCGATCAAGGCGATCGGCCTGTACGAAGTGAAGGTTGCTTTGCACCCTGAAGTTTCGGTGACGATCAAGATCAACATCGCCCGCTCGCCCGAAGAGGCGAAGATGCAGGCCGATGGCGTCAACGTCATGGAAGCGATGTTCGAAAAGGACGAGGCCGGTTTCGTCGAGGATTATGATCCCAACGCCGAGCCTGGTGCGACTGCCGAAGTGTCGGCACCTTCGGATGAGGCGACTGCCGAGGCGTAAGCTTCGCGATTGCTACGGACAAAAAGAGGGCCGCGCGGAGCAATCCGGGCGGCCCTTTTCGTTGTCTTTACCCCGGGGATGGGGGGTGAGCGGAGGTGTGGATAGCGGAAGCGCCCTTTAGTTGCTTTCCCGGCGAAGGCCGGGGCCCAGGAGTGAGACGACCCGTTGCTAGCGCCTGCACTCCGTTACTACGCCCTTTCTTTCCGACTGGGCGCCGGCCTTCGCCGGGGAAGTGGATTTGGGCGTCGGCGTTACGCTCAGCCGGTGACCGCGCAAGCGCCGATGAGCGCAGCAAACGGGATCAGGGCGAGGAAGACGGGCAAGACCTTGGTCATGGTGGTGTCCGATGCTGTACGTGCGATGAATATATTGTCAGAATGCACATGCAGGGGATTTGGTTGCATCGAAGCGACGCAGACGCGGTATCCGGCCTACCTCACTTTCGCCCGAACAATTTCTCGATATCGCCGTGCGCCAGCTTCACCCATGTCGGGCGCCCATGGTTGCACTGCCCCGAATGCGGCGTGACTTCCATCTCGCGCAGCAGCGCGTTCATCTCGGCGACCGACAGGATCCGCCCGGCGCGGACCGAGCCGTGGCACGCCATCGTCGCCGCGACATGGTCGAGCCGCTCCTTCAGGCTGAGCGCCTCGTCGAACGCGGCGAGTTCGTCGGCGAGATCGGTGACCAGTCCCACCACATCGCCCTGCCCGAGCAACGCCGGCACCCCGCGCACCAGCATCGCGCGCGGGCCGAAGCGGTCGAGATCGAGCCCGAATTCGCTCAGCTCGGCGGCGCGCGCCTCGAGCCGGTCGCAGGCGGGCTCGTCGAGCTCGATCACTTCGGGGAGCAGCAGCGCCTGGCTGGCGACGCCGCCGTTCGCCATCGCCTTGCGCATTCGCTCTAGCACGAGCCGTTCGTGCGCGGCGTGCTGGTCGACGAGGATCAGCCCGTCGGGGCTTTCGGCGACGATATAGGTCTTGGCGACCTGACCGCGCGCGACGCCCAGCGGGAAGTCGATCGTTTCGGGCGGTGGGGTGTAGGCCGGTTCGGCGCGGGCTTGCGGCGGCGGGGTGAAAAGGGTGGCGCGCTCCCTGAGTTGATACCCAGCCCCGGCCCCCAACTCCGTCACCCCCGCGAAAGCGGGGGTCCCGCTACCTTGTGGCGCGAACAGAGAAGAAGCGGGATCCCCGCTTTCGCGGGGATGACGGTCGGGTTCCTGCGTCCAGGCCTGGAGCGCGCTTTCGGGCGCGCGCTGGCTGCGGTGGCCCGCTTCGTCCAGCGCGCGGCGCAGGCCGCTGACGATCAGCCCGCGCACCAAGGCTGGCTCGCGGAAGCGCACTTCGGTCTTGGCGGGGTGGACGTTGACGTCGACCGCATCGGGCGGAACGTCGAGAAACAAGGCCACCACGGCATGCCGGTCGCGCGGCATCATCTCGGCATAAGCGCCACGGATCGCGCCGATCAGCAAGCGATCCTTCACCGGCCGCCCGTTGACGAACAGATATTGGTGATCCGCCACGCCGCGGTTGAAGGTCGGCAGTCCGGCGATCCCGCCGAGGCCGATCCCCTCGCGCACGAAATCCACCCCGACGCCATTGTCGACCAAGCCACGATCGGTCAGCGCGGCGACGCGGTCGGGCAAGGTTTCGCCCGCGCCGACTGCGAGCGAACGCCGCCCGTCATGCTCGACCGAAAAGCCGATATCGGGCCGCGCCATCGCGAGGCGCTTGACCACGTCGAGACACGCCGCGAATTCGCTGCGCGGGGATCGCAGGAACTTGCGCCGCGCCGGAACGCGCTCGAACAGCGCCTCGACCCGCACCCGCGTCCCCGGCGGGATCGCCGCGGGGCCCTCCGATACGACCACGCCGTTATCGACCACCCGGGCCCAACCTTCGCTGCCGCGGACTCGACTCTCCAGCGTCATCCGCGCGACGCTGGCGATCGACGGCAGCGCCTCGCCGCGAAACCCCAGGGTGGAGACATTCTCGATCGCCTCGTCGGGCAGTTTCGACGTCGCATGCCGCTCCAGCGCCAGCGCCATATCGGCCGGCGTCATCCCGCACCCGTCGTCGGTCACTTCGACCAGATCGGTACCGCCGCCCGCCAGCCGCACCGCGATCCGCGTCGCGCCCGCATCGATCGCGTTTTCGACCAGCTCCTTCAACGCACTGGCGGGCCGTTCCACCACTTCACCGGCAGCGATGCGATTGACGAGATGTTCGGGCAGGCGGCGTATTGACATGGCGGAACCTCTAGCCCAATCGACGGCTTCCCGCGACCCGCATTCAACCGAGCATCAGAGCGCGAATCTCTCGCCCTGCCCGCCCGGTCGCAAGCGATGTCCGAAATTGCGACCTGTCGGCCAATCTTCAAGTCCGGCGTGAAACGGAACGATCCATGGGCTTTTTCTCGAATCTCTTCCGCTTTTCTTCCCACGACATGGCCATCGATCTCGGCACCGCCAATACGGTGGTGTATCTGCGCGGCAAGGGCATCGTGCTCAACGAACCGTCGGTGGTGGCGGTCGAGACCCTGAACGGCGTCAAGCGCGTGAAGGCGGTCGGCGACGATGCCAAATTGATGATGGGCAAGACTCCCGACAGCATCCAGGCGATCCGCCCGCTGCGTGACGGAGTGATTGCCGACATCGATGTCGCCGAGCAGATGATCAAGCACTTCATCCACAAGGTGCATG
>CAXTEO010000100.1:0-16301 GCA_964243205.1 uncultured Sphingomonas sp. | reverse complement strand
GCGTCGGTGTGGCAGATGCCCGTCGCCATGATCTCGACCAGCACCTCGCCGGCGCGCGGTCCCTCCAGGTCCAACTCGACGATTTCCAGCGGGCGCTTGGCCTCGAACGCGACGGCGGCACGGGTCTTCAAAGAGCCCTCCACGCCTGAAAAGGCCGAAATCGTACGTCCTCTTTCACGAACATGTCTCCAAATGCGTCAATTGCGATCGGCATGGTTCACGCGCGCGCATCTCATTGTTCACCGTCGAACTAGCCACACAACAAGCGATCAAACAGCGTTGCTTGTTACTATCGGATCCCGCATCACTTCAGTTGGCATCAGCCCAGCATACTGGTGGATGGCAACCCTGGTCCGATTTCGCGATATTCTCCCTTGAGGAATAGAAGCGGTCTGCAATCCAGATCCACGGCAAGCGACGCAACCTGCCCGATCGCGACGAAATGATCGCCGACCTCGTATTCCGCGTAGAGGTCGCATTCGATCCAGGCGGCTGCACCCTGGATCTGCGGTAGGGCTCTATTTGACAGGAGATAGTCGATACCGGAGAACTTATCGGCGACTTTGGACGAGAGCGCTCGGCAGACATCTTGCTGGTCGTCGGCCAACACGTTGACGCAGAAGCGGGCCGCGCTGCGGATTGTTTTCCAACTGGTCGACCTTTTGTCGGGAAAAAAGCCTACCAGCGGCGGCTCCAGCGACATGGAGGTGAACGAGCCAACCGTCATCCCGACCGGGCGGCCGTCGGCCAAGGACGTGATCGCGCACACGCCGGTTGGGTAGTGGCCGAGGGTGCGGCGGAACGCGGCGCTGTCGACCATCTACCAGCGAGCGACCGGGCTCGGTAGCTCGGCTTTGAAAGCCGGAAAGACGTGGTCCCGCGCGTCGTAGAGACGGCAGGCGAGCGCGTTCAAGTCAACGCCCAACAAGCGCCCGTGGCGCTTCAGAATGCGACCGGCGACCATTACCGTGTCGACGTTACGCCCGTCCATGTTGAGAGCGACGGCACTGCGCATGTTGTTCACCGGCATGACGTTGATGTGCTTCGCCTCGAGCAGGACAATATCGGCCTGCTTGCCGGGCGAGAGGCTGCCTATCCTGTCCTCCATTGCAGTCGCCCGGGCGCCCGCAATGGTTATGTAGTCGAGCAGATCGTCGCACGTGATGACCGATGGTCGCTCCTTACCCCCAAAATGGAGCTCATAGGCGTTCATCCGCTGAAGCGCGTAGATGATCCGCATCTGCGTCCACAGATCGCCCGGCAACGATGTCTCGACGTCGACGCCCAGGCTGATCTTCATCCCGACGTCCAGCGCCCTCTGGATCGGCGGCACGCCTTGGCCCATCTGCATCTCGGAGGACGGTGTAACACTGACGGTCGTGCCCGTGTCGGCGATCGCGCGCCATTCATCGGCATTGAGCGTGTTGCAATGGACGAGATTGACCTTCGGACCCAGCCGTCCCTCACGCGCGAACCGGAGGATCTCGCCGCCCTCCCCCATCCCGTTAATGCCAGCATGGCAGCTGATGACCACGTCCGCGTCGCGCGCCAGGTCGAACATGCGCGCGGAGAATGCATGGGGCACGTGTTCCGGCGACAGACCGCCCAGCGCCAGTGTGACGAGCGCGTCGTTGGAGGGGAACTCGTCCGCCTTCAGCGACAGCAGATCCTCTGGCCATTGCGCGCCGATATCGCGGCGGCCGGCGGGACCGTAGGCGAACAGCGTACGCAAACCGGATTCGCGCAGCCCGGCGATCGTGGCCCTGGTGAAATCCCGGTTCGACTGGATATGCGACCAGTCGAACACCGTGGTGATGCCGGCGTCGATCGCGCCCAGCGCGCCCACCAGTGTCCCTAAATAGGCATCTTCGGGACGAAAATGCTGCGCAAAACCCTCGTTGACGTTCTTGAAATAGTCGTTGAGGTCGTCTGTCGGCAGCGCATTGCGGATCACCCCTTCCCACAGGTGTCGATGACCGTCGATAAAGCCCGGCATGACGATCATGGTGCGCGCGTCGACGACTTCCGCATCCGGTGGCGGCACCAATCCTTCGCCGACCTCAGCAATCCGCCCGTCGCGAACGTGGACGTCGCCCCGGACGATGTCCCCCAGCACTGGATCCATCGTGATGATTCCGCCGCCCTGGATGAACAGCGGGCGCGCGCTCTGGCGCGCCGTGTCGTCAATCACCGACATAACGCCTCCCGCTTAAGCCACTACCTGCTTGGCCCGCTCGGTTGCATGGCCGCCCCATTGCGAGATCATCACGTCCGGCGCATCCCATTCGTTGGACGGCACGTTCGCGTCCAGGCGATCCGAATCCGCCCAGTGCTCGTGCTGATAGCCATAGGGATCGGCCCAGTAATCGAACACCTGCGAACCCAGCAGGTGCCGGCCCACGCCCCAGACGTGCTCGTATTTCCCCAGCTTCTCGAGATACTCGTGGTCATGGAGCACGGCATCGATATCCGGCACCTCGAACGAGATATGGTGCAACCCGGCCTGTGGCGAGTTGATGATGAACACGGCGTGGTGGTCCACGAACTTGTCGCCCTCATCGATCCGGATGAAGCTGCCGACATGGACTTCGCGCTGGGGGCCGGCCCGCACGTCGTCGGAGATGATCATGCCAAGCGTGTCGACGAACCACTGTACCGTCTCGCTCACGTTGGGAGATCCGAGCACCACATGGGCCAGTCGCTTGATTGGCGTCGGCTTGCCCATTTGCAGGCGGAAGAGCTCGTTCTTCCGAACTAGCGGATCGGAACCGGTGTTCATCACTTGCCGCTTGATCTCGATCGGTGCCGCCGCCTCGATCCCGAACACCACGTCGATCGCGTAGCCGTTCGGCTCGGTCAATCGCACACGCTCGCCGCCACCCGGGCCGCCGATCGGCTCGATCTCTAAGCCGTGCCGCCTGGATAGCACGACCAGGTCGCCTCGGCTCTTGGCGTGAAAAGCAAAGCCCAGAAAATGGCGCGGCCCTTCCTCGATCTCGTAACAATAATGTACCGGATCGGTCGGGCGAAAATGGATTTTACCGTCATGGTCATCGGCGCGGATCAGGCCGAAATTCTCGAGAAACTCGGTTTGAAGATCGAGGTCTGGAACTCGCAGGCGGACATACGCCAACTCCGAGACACGAACACGGTCCCTATTGTGACCCATTTTCATGTCCTCATCCAAAGTCTCTTCAACCATGTTCTGTGCCCTAATTAGAGGTCTTAAGTCCTTCAAATCACCATCGCTTCTACCGCCATTCGGCCGGCTGATGCGCGGTGTTCAGTGCCCGGCGGCGATGCAGCGATTCACTTGGCGTCCCAGACCCTCGATCTCCGCCTCGACTGTGTCGCCGGGCTTCAGAAAGACGCCGCGAGTAATGCCGTTACCGGTCGGACTGCCTGTACAGAGTAGATCGCCGGGCAGCATGCGAGCGTGCCCGGAGACGTGCTCGATCAGCCGGGCGATCCCGAAGGTCATATCGGCGGTTGTATCATCCTGCATGAGCTCGTCATTGACCCACAAGCGCATGGGCATGTTCTGTGGGTCCGCGACGAACTCGGCCGGCACGAATAGCGGGCCCACCGGCAGGTAGCCAGGGCCGCCCTTGCCCGCGAGCCAGTCCGGCCCGATCGCCCCGGCGTCGGTGCGCTTGACCATGTCGCGCGCCGTCACGTCGTTCACGACCACATAGCCCGCAACCACGTCCATTGCGTGCTCGCGCGATATGCGGTGCGCCTCGCGCCCTATGACTACACCCAATTCAAGCTCCCAGTCCATTTTTTGAACGCCAGCCGGAATAGGAATATCGTCCTGCGGTCCTACGACTGCGGTCGCCGGCAACATGAAGACGAATGGATTGGACTGCACTTTTTGCCGTCTGACATAGTCGAGGCCGAAAGCGCGGCGCTGCTCCGTATCCATCCCGTCCGTATCGGGGCTGACGCCGAGCGCTATGACCATGTCGACCACATGCCGCCCATAATTGGCTCCGGCACAGAACACCTGGGGCGGGCGCGCGATGGGGACCAGTGCAGTAAGGGAACCGAGCGGCAGAGCGCCGCTCAAACCGTCAGCGGCGATCACGGCCGCCTTGAGCCGGTCGAATCTCGCGGGCCAGTCAGGCAGCAGGTCCGCCAGCATTGGGTCCCGCCCATATTCCGGCATCAACGATGCAAGCGGCAAAGCGCGGCCGTCGCTGACGACAGCGGTGAACACGGTGCCCGAGATGTCGCGAAACCGACCGAGGGCGAATGCGGGAGAAAGAGCAGGCATTGATGGTGAACTCCGCAAAGCGTCAGGATAAGCCCAGCAAAGCCATCGCGTTGCCGCCGGCGATGCGAGCGCGATCGGGATCGCTCAGGCGGACCCGATCCAGGAAATCGATCGGATCAACGTCCGCGACCGGGTAGTCGCCGCCCAGCACCACTCGGTCTATGCCGACCCGTTCGACCAGCAGCTCCAGCGTGCGTGGGTCGTAGACGCAGCTATCGTAAAAGAAATCCGACAGGTATTCGCTCGGGTTCTTGCTGATGTTCTTGGCGGTGAACGGCTTGTCGAGCACGTTGCGGTCCAGCCGGCCCATATAGTGCGGCATATAGCCGCCGCCGTGCGCCATGACGATCTTGACGCCCTTATATCGGTCCATGACTCCCTCGTAGATCAGCGAGGACATCACCTTCACCTCCTCGATCGATTGCCCGATCGAGTTCCACATCGAATAGGCTTGGAACCAGCGATCGCGGATGCCGTCGGGATGGATGAAGACGATCAGGTCCATCTCGAGCACGGCCGCCCAAAGCTCGTCGAATGGCGACTCGCCCAGGTAGACGTCTCGATAATTGCTAGGCAGATTTAGAATTCGCACGCCCATCGCGCGGACCCGCTCGATCTCCTTCAGAGCCAGCTTCATATCGCCGATCGGCAGCGCCGCGCTAGGGATGAAGCGATCGGGATGCAGGTGCACCCAGCGCATGCACTCGTCATTGACGATTGCAGTCAGGCGCGCGTCTTCCTCCGGCGTCGCCCAGTGGGACCGCGCCATCACCACGTCGCTGGACGAGAGAACGTGGCAATCGATCCCCCGCGCGTCCATGTCAGCGACCTGCAACTCGGGATCGAGCAGCCGCTGGAATTGCGGTGTGTCGAGCGACAGCAGGCGCTCGCCAAAGCAGGACGACACGCTGTGCGGATGCGAGATCTCGTAGACCTCGCGGTGTACGAAGTGCGCGTGGAAGTCGACGCACTTCGTACAATAGCATTTCAACCGATCAGCGACGGGCTGCGACATATTTCGATTCCTTGTCCTAACGTCCGTTCACGAGACTCGGCGGCTATCGCACTGTCGTTGAACTCTAGGGCCTGCCCGACGCCCGGATACTTAGCGAACGCGCCGAGCACCCGCCGAAGGTTGGTCAGCTTGTCCGCTGGCACCTCGTCGATCAGCGCCCAGTTCAGAAACACTAGCGCGTAGGCCTGGAGCCCGGGCGCGGCGAGCGCGCCGCTTCCGATCAACGCGTCGAGCCTTGCCACCTCCGCTTCATAGAGTGGGCGCGCCATCGCGCGGACCTCCGCCTGTGCCGCCTCGCCTTGCGCGAACAGGATGGGCAGGAACTGGCGCCGACGCAGGATGTGGAGGTGTGAAGACATCCAGTTCATGATCGCATCGCCGCGGGCACGCTCCTCCCGATCGGTCGCGAGCAGCGCGGCGTGCGGCGCCTCCTCCGCGATCCAGCGGATGATGGCGGGCGTCTCCGTCAGCACGAAGTCCCCGCGCACCAGGGTCGGCACTCGCCCCGCAGGATTGTACCGGCGCAGCTCCGTACGCTCGCCGCGCAACTCTACGAGCTCGGTCTCGTAGTGAATGCCGGCATAGCCGAGTGCCGCCATGCAGCCCAATGCGCAACTGCCCGGCGTGTAAAAGATCGTCACCGTCACGTGCGCCTCCGGCTTACTCGGCCGCCATGAGCTTCGTGGCGGCCTCCTCTCGCACCAGCTGTTCCAGCTTGCGTCGCGCCTGGACGACGCCGGCGTCGGCCTGAAAGGTAACCGACCAGTCGTCGCCGCGACGCGCCAGCACCTCGTGCTGCTTTTCCAGCACGATCCTGTCCTCCTCGAACGCCTGCGAGATTTGGTTGAGGACAACGGAGTCGATCTGCTTGCTGTCGATCGCATAGTCGCGCACCGCAGCCCAGAAATAGACGCAATTGTCGTCGTCGACCGGTGTGACGCTGTTCATGATGTAGAAGTTGAGCGCATGCGGCTGCAGGCCCTCGCGCACGCCTGAGCCAGCGAGCGAATTGCCGGCGTGAATGACGATAGAGCCGGGCGTGGTGTATTCGATCACCTGCGACCGGTCGACGAGCGCCTCCGCCGGGAAGAAGCCGAGCTTCTGCGTCGTCGGCGGCTGCGGCGTGCCCATTACCCACCGGGTCACGCGCACGCCGCGGTCGGTCGTCACCTGCTTGAGCTCGCCGTTCTCGCCCATCTGCTGGTTGCCGATGGTAGACGTATGGACAAAGCCGACGTGCGATAGGTCGAGCAGGTTGTCGACCAGTGCCTGATAGCCGCAGCGGACGTGGCTGGTGGCACCGACTGCCGCGTGGCCGGGCGCGGTCAGCCTGGCGAAGTCGGGCAGCAGGGCCGGGTCGGCGCCCTCCGTCTCGCCGCCCCACACCCACAACCACCCCCAACGCTCCAGTGCTGGATAGTGGCGCACCTTGGCGCGCGGCGGCACGGCGCGCTGCGTCGGCACGTTGACGCACCGGCCTGTCGCATCGAACTGCGCCCCGTGATAGCCGCACTGGATGCCCGACGCGCAGAGCTTGCCCATCGACAGCGGCAGGTGACGGTGCGGGCAGCGATCCTCCAGTGCAGCGACACCGTCGCCCGTTCGGAAGACGACGAGACGCTCGCCGAGAAGTTTGACCGCGATCGGGCTGTCGGCAAGATCGCGGCCCCAGCCGACCACGTACCAGGCATTGTTCAGGTACATGTCCGTCATCTCCTATGCTGAGCGTTGCTCACCAGTGCACCATCGGCAGCCCGGCGACGGGGCTGGAAAACGTCGGGATGCGGGATCCCCGCAGGGAGCCAAGGTGGACCGTGGCGAGATCGGGGCCACCAAAGGTGACGCTCGCCAGCCAGCGCGCCACCGTGCCTCCGCAAGCCATCGTGACCTCGAACGGTACCGGCTTCCCGGTCGAAAAATAGGCCTCGAACGCGGCAGTCGCCGCGGGATCGCCGTCGTTCATCAGTTCCAGGAGCTCGCCGTCCGGCGTGATGGCAAGCAGCCGGTCGGCGAACACCATCGTCGCCCATAGATTGCCATAGGCGTCGAAACAGATGCCGTCGATCACGCCTGCACCCAGGCTTGCCGGCCCGTAGACCTGGCGCTCGCTTAGCGAGCCATCGGGAGAGACGCGGAGCCGTGATACCCGCTTCCCCGTCGTCTCGGCGACGTAGAGCCATTCCTCCGCGGCATCGAGGCGGATCTCGTTGGTGAACTGGAAACCGTCGGCGACCACTCGGGCACCGCGCTCGTCGACCAGGATGATGCTGCCGTCCGCCAGCGTCGCGTTGATAGCGTCGCTCCAGGGGTTGACCTGAGTGGACACGGTGACCCACATCCGGTCCCGGCTGTCGCGCAGCACGAAATTGACTTTGCCGATCGCGCGGCCGTCGATGGTGTCCATGATGACGCGGGTCTGACCCGATCGCGTCATCCGTTCGAGCCGATCGGTGCCGAAATTGGCGATCAGAATGTCGCCATTGGAGGCGAAGGCGATGCCGTTGGGCAAGGTGCCGGTCAGCAGGCTCTCCACGGCATTGCCGTCGGACAGGTCGAAATGTGGGTCTGCCCGCTGGACGATCAGCTCTTGCCGGCCGTCGGGATCGATCCGCATCAACCCGCCCCGCGCGTCCGCCGCCCACAGCGTGCCGTCACGTTCGGCCAGGATGCCCTCCGGCCGCTGTAGATCGCGGCCGACATAGCGGATGGTATCGCGATCAACCTGGAAGCCACGGAGGGGGTTGGGCCCGCGATGCGCCCTTATCAGGGTCATGCCATCCTCGCAAAACGGTCAGCGATCCAGTCGGCTATGTAGCTTTTGACCGGCTCCATGTTGTCGGCGCTGCAATGCTCGACGCCACCCTCGCGGTCGGTGAAGAACTTCAACTCGCGATCGGGGCTGTTCACGGCCTGATCATAGCTCTGATGCGCATACTCTCGCGGGATCTGCCGGTCATTGGCGCCATGCACGATCAGGAACGGCACGCGCATTTCGTCCATATGGCCGTTGAGCGTCACCTTGGGCATCAGCGCCATGAAGGCGGCCATGTCCGGTTGCCCCCAGACCCACATCACGTGCTCCCAGTAATGCGGCACCGGGTTTTCGCCCTCGTTGTGCAGCCGCCGTGACTGGAGCTCGCCCCAATCATGGTTGGCGCCCCAGGCTACGCACAGCCTGAACCGCGGCTCGTAGATGGCGGCCCGAGGCGCAAAATAGCCGCCGAGCGACCAGCCCATCATTCCGATCTTGCCGCCTTCGACGTCGGGACGCCGCAACAGCACGTCGAGCGCGGCGCTCGCCCAGCGCTCGGAATCGTAGATCGCCGACAGCTTTTGGAGACGCAACGCCTCGCCCACGCCGGGCTGGTCCACCGCGAGCACGGAAATGCCGCGCTCCGCGAAGGTGTCTCCGATCGCCAGCGCGATCATCTCCTTCACGCTGTCCAGGCCATTGCAGAACACCATGGTCGGCCGCGGCCCCCTGCCCTCGCCAGGCAAGAACAGGGCGGGAAAGCTTTTCCCCTCAAAGGGGATTTCCACACGCTCCCACTTCGAACCGCCCTCGCGAATGGCCCGAGCGGCGGTGTCGATCATGGTGCGATACATCTGCTGCCGCGGCAGATAGGTGCGAGCCTGCATCCGCTCTGCAGTGACGTAATAGGCTACCGCGCGGCGATACTTTTCCGCCGCGCTCCGCCCGTGTCCTGCCGCCTCGCACTCCTCGCCCAGCATCACGAGGCGCTCGGCAAGCTTGCCCCAGCTATCGAAGAATGCGCCCGTACCCTCATCGGCGCCTTGGCGGGCTATGTCGCGGACCTCGTCGTTGGCGGGGTCGATCTCGCCCATCTGGCCGCCCATGCACAGGGCGAGGTTCACCGACAGGTTCCAGACATAGTTTCCAGGAAAGGGCTCATACATGAGATCGGAGTCCTGATTTATGCTTGGGCAACCGTGGTTTAGAACCCGACATGATCGCCTCCCTTCAGGCCCAGCATCGCGCGCGCCTCGGCAGGGGTGGCGGGCTCACGGCCCATCTCGGCGAGAATCCGCACGATCTTGGCGACCTGCTCCGCATTGGACGCGGCAAGCCGGCCTTTGCCGATGTGGAGGCTGTCCTCCAGCCCGACGCGGACATGGCCGCCCATCAGCGCGGCTTGGGTCGCGAACGGCATCTGGTGACGGCCCGCCGCGAGCACCGACCAGCTATAGTCGTCGACGCCGAACAGCCGGTCGGCCGTGCGCTTCATCACCCCGACATTGTCCAGCTCGGCACCGATACCGCCCAGGATGCCGAACACCATCTGGATAAGGAATGGCGGCTTCACGAGCCTTCGGTCCACGAAGTGCGCCAAGGTGTAGAGATGACCTACATCATAGCATTCGTGCTCGAATTTCGTGCCCTTCTCACCGAGGCTCTCCAAGATGTAGGCTATGTCACGAAAGGTGTTGCGGAAGACGAAGTCGTCCGATTCACGCAGATACGGTTCCTCCCAGGCGTGCTTCCAGCCGGAATATCGGTCGGCCATCGGGAACAGGGCAAAGTTGATCGTGCCCATGTTGAGCGAGCACATTTCCGGCGCGAAACGGAGTGCGCCGGCTACCCGCTCCTGAACCGTCATGGACGGCGCGCCACCCGTCGTGATGTTGATGACCGCGTCCGATCGCTGCCGGATCGACGGCAGGAAACGGCCGAACACCTCCGGGTCGCCGGTCGGGCGGCCCGTCTCCGGGTCGCGCGCGTGCAGGTGGATGATGGCCGCACCCGCCTCGGCCGCCGCGACCGACTGATCAGCGATCTCCTGCGGCGTGATCGGCAGCGCTTCCGACATGGTTGGCGTGTGGATCGCGCCGGTAATCGCGCAGGAGATGATCGCCTTGGTCATTCAGTAATCGGCCATCAGCGCATGCGTCGCATCGTGCAGTAGCGCACCTGGGTTGGCATCGGGGCTGGCGATCCCCAGCCAGTCGTCAATCTCCCATTTGCCGATCTGGAGAGAGCTGTTGACCACGAAGCTGGCGCGCTGAAACCGACGCTCCATGAACGTCGCCAACACGTCCGGGACCGGCGCGTCGTCACCGAGCAGTTCGCCGAGCAGTACCGCATCCTCGACCGCCAGCGACGCGCCCTGGTTGAGGTGGGGCGTCGTACCGTGGGCGGCGTCGCCGATCACGATCGTGCGCCCGACATACCAGGGCGCAGGCAGCAGGTGTTGCTCCATCGGACGATAGACCACCTGGGCCGGATCGACGATCAGCTCCTTCAGGTCGGCAACCGTACCGGTGTAGGCGTGCAGCCGGTCGCGCATCAGGTTCGCCATCTGATCGCCGGCGTAGAACGGATTGTCAGGATCGTACGTGACGATCAGCATGTACATCAGGTCGTGGGTCATCGGCACCAGGCCGACCTTCGTGTCCGGGCCGAAGAACAATGCGGCCCATTCTAGGTCCGAGGGACGTGGCAGGTTGTACCGCCAGACGCCCTGGCCGGTGAAAATGGGCGCGGGGGCGTCCGGGAACAGCTGCTTGCGGAATTGCGAATGGAGTCCGTCGCTCGCGACGACCAGATCATATCGGGTAGCGTTGCCGTCCGTGAAGCGCACCGTCACGCCCTCGCCATCATCGTCGAAGTCGGCAACGGACACGCCCGTGCGAATGACCGCACCGGCCATGCGCGCGGCGTCGGTCAGGATTTCGTGCAGCTATGGGCGGGTTATGCCATTGGTCGGCGGATAGCGTGGATCGGCGTCCGACCCGCCCGGCGCGTCCATCAGATGATGCCCGTGCTGGTCGAAGATACGCCATCCCGGAAACGCCGCGCCGTTGGCAACACAGATGTCAGCAAGCCCGATCTTGGCCAGCGCGCGCAGCATGTTGTTGGGCTGGATGATCCCCACCCCGTAGACCGACAGCGCCGGCTGAAGCTCGACGAGGTCGACCGCGATCCCCTTCTGTCCAAGCGCGGTCGCCGCGGTGAGCCCGCCGATGCCACCGCCGACGATCAACGCCTTGCCGACAGCGGGCATCAGTGAGCATCCCCGGGCTCGATGCCGGTGATATAGCTGAATCGCCAATCCGGCTCGTTCATCAGGAACGGCGGCAGGTTGTGCACGTAATGAGCATAGCCGAACAGCGGGTTGGTCCAATCTCGCGGCACCCAGCCATCGTCGACATAGTCCGCGTCAGCGCCATATTCCGCCTCCCCGCCCGCCGGGCAGGGCAGGTAATAGAAGAGGCCGGAGTCGACGCGATGGCGGCCCAACCCTAGATGGGAGGGCTGCCAACCCTTTCGCACCATTTCGTTGGCGCCGATCATGATCTCGTCGACGTCCTCCACGCCGAAGTTGGCGTGCTCGAACCGTGTGCGTCCGTCCATGCCGGGGAGCGGCGCCGAAGCGTTGAGCAGCAGAATGCTGTGGTGGTTATTGGTGCCGTCGGCGCGCAGATACCATCCGAAGCCGCGCTGCACGTCGGACAGGCGGAAGCCGAGCCGCTCCACCATAAAGCGGTATCCCGCCTCGAACTCGGCAATCGCGAAGACGACGTGCGCGAGCGTCTTGGGTCGGGCGCGCAAGCGCCACTTCTTGTGGGTATTGATACGAGCGACGTGACCGGGCGCGTTCACCGGATCTGGCGCGCACGAGATCGGACGCTTCGCAAACACGCGCAGTCCCATGGGCACGCCGAAGTCCGTGAGAAAGCGAGCGCAGCCGTCATCGGACAGATCAATGTCGCGATCGGCGCCCACCCCTTGGGTCAAGCGGTCGAGCGCCGCCTGCGTGTCGACGCCCCAGATCACCTCGCGGACGCCGTCACCTTCAATTTTGGCACCGACAGGCAGCGCGGCGTGGCCGTGTGGAACCAGGACGACGCGCGAGCCCTCAGGCAACAGGAAGACCACGCCGCCGTCCACGCCCACGGCATCGCGCTCAAGCCCGAAATCGTCGAAGAAGCGGGCCGATTCACTTACGTCCTGCACGGCAAACACAAGCCGCTCAATGCCGATAATGGCCATGCGATTCCTCTCCCGCGCCTTTGCGATGGTCTTGCCAGTGCCGTGGCTTCGGAAGAAATCGTGACTTGCAATGCTTTCGATTGGCAAAGGCGATGCGAGCGGCGTGTGGCCCTCTCAGGTTCAGGGTGTGGCGGACCGTGATCCATCGAGAGGAGCGGACTTGCCCTCAGTACCGCGTACCAGCTTGCGCGCGGCGGCGGCGATCTGCGCCGGACCGGGAACCAGCGCCTGTTGCAGCTCGGGGCAGGCTGGCATCGGCACGTCGGGCGTTGCGACGCGCGCTGCGACGATCGGCATCGCATCGCCCAGCATCTCCTGTACGCGCACGATCAACTCGCCTCCAAACCCGCCGGTGCGCACTGCTTCGTGCGCGACGAGCAGCCGCCCACCGGCGCACGAAACCACCTCCTTGAGCGCCGCCTCGTCAAGCGGGTTGAGCCAGCGCAGGTCGAGCACGGCGGCGGCGATAGCCTCGTCCTTCAACTGCTCGGCCGCCTTCAGACAGGCCGGAAGCATGGCGCCCCAGGTCACGATAGCGACGTCCGCGCCCGCGACGTGGAGCCGCGCCTTGCCGACAGGCCCAGCATCGCGCGTGCGCGTCACGACGCCGCGGGTGGAATAAAGGGCGCGTGCCTCGATCACGATGCAGGGGTCGTCGTCGGCCGCCGCGGCGCGCAGAAGTGCATAGGCGTCCTCGGCGGTCGCCGCGAGCGCGACCTTCAGGCCAGGAACATGGCACAGCATGGCCTCGATGGAACGCGAGTGTTGCGCGCAGCTGCCCGGGGTCACTCCCTGTTGGGTGCGAATGACCAGCGGCACGCTCGTAGCGCCGCGAGTGATGTATCGGATGTTTGCCGCTTGGTTCACCAGCTGGTCGAGTGCTACGAAGATGAAATCGGCCCACATAATTTCCGCGATCGGCCTCAGCCCGCTGATCGCGGCTCCGACAGCCGAGCCGAGGATCGCATTCTCGGCGATCGGCGTATCGAATACCCGGTCGGCGCCGAAATCACGCTGCAGGTAACGCGTCGCCTGGAAGATGCCTCCCGCCTTGCCCACGTCCTCGCCAAACAGGATGGCGTCCGCATGCGCCTCCAGGATATCGCGCAGGGCGGTGTTCACCGCCTGGATGTAGGTCATCTCGCTCGTCTCAACGGCGGCGGGTGATCCCGAACTGCCCGATTTGCTGACGACATGGTCGAGCGCGGTATCCAACGCCGGCGGCGACGATGCGCGCACGCCAGCGGTCAACACTTCCACCGCGCGTTCAGCCTCCGCGACGATTGCCGCGGCCGCTTCCGCATGGACCGTCCCGGCAAGTTCGGCCTGAAGGCGACGGATCGGATCGCGCGCTTCGTCCGCACGCTTATTGTCCTTGCTCCGGTAATGCTCGGGATCGCGATGGTAATGACCCCAGAGGCGAGGGACGCGGCATTCGAGCAGGCTTGGGCCTTCGCCCGCGCGCGCGCGGGCGGCAGCAAGCTCCATTGAGTGGCGTACAGCAATCGGATCGGTGCCGTCGATCGTTGCGGACGGAATACCGTAGCCGCCCGCCCGCTTGGCAAGCCGTTCGATTCGGAACATGTCGGCTGTGGGCGTGAGTTCGGACCAGCCGTTATTCTCGACAACGAAGACGATCGGCAGCGATCGGACCGCAGCGAAGGCCATGGCCTCATGCACCGCGCCCTGGTTAAGCGCGCCGTCGCCGATCGTGACCACGACGACCCGCTCGGCATTCTTGATACGGTTGGCGATCGCGACGCCGCAGGCGATGGTCGCGCCCGCGCCAACGATCGAATTCTCGCCAATGAAGCGCGTATCAGGTGCCATCATGTACGCCGAGCCGCCACGCCCGCCGTTCAGACCATTCTCGCGGTGGCAGATCTCGGCCATGACGACACCGGGATCGACGCCCGCAGCGATCGCCCAGCCATGACCACGGTAGGTGCAAATAATCTGGTCGTCCGCGCGCAGCCCGGCGATCGCTGCCGTCGGCACAACCTCCTGGCCGGCGCACAGGTGGACGGAGCCGAGCACCTGCGGCGGGTTGGTCTGGGTCATTGCCAGCACCTTCGCCTCAAAGGCGCGGATGAACGCCGCCTGCTCAAGAATCTCGAGCCGGAATCCGTCGTCGCTTTGATTGCGGCCTTCGGCCGGCGTGATCGTGTCGTGCATCGTTGGGATTCCCTCGAGTCTCGGGCGCTCAGCCCATGTAGATCCCGCCGTTCACCTGGATCGCTTCGCCCGTGATGTAGGCCGCGTGATCCGAAGCCAGGAACAAGACCGCCGCAGCGACATCGCGCGCGCTGCCGAAGCGGGCGAGCGGGATTTGGGATAGCAGCGCGTCGCCCTGTGTGGACAGGTTGGCTTCGTTCATCGGGGTGTCGATCACGCCCGGCGATACGGCGTTCAACCGGATGCGCGGCCCTAACTCTCGCGCCAGCCCGCGCATCAGCGCCAAGATCGCGCCCTTGGTGGCCCCATAGTGCGCGTGACCTACGCTGCCGCCGCAATGGCCGGCGCGCGATGACAGGACAACGACCGAGCCACCGCCGCGCAGGAGCGGTAGCGCGGCGCTGATCGTGTTGAAAACGCCGTCCAAATTGACCGACATGGTCCGCCGCCACTGCTCGGCGGTCATCGTTGAAAACAGCTCGTCGCGATAAATGCCGGCGCTGGGTACCACGACGTCCAGCCCACCGAACGCAGGACCGGCCATCTCGGCGAGCATCTGACAAGCGCTGACATCGGTCACGTCCGTCGCGGTCGTCACCACGCGCCCAGTGCCCCCACCAAGCGACGAGGCGCTAGCCTCCAACGCATCCGCGTTTAGGTCACACAGCAGCAGATCCGCGCCGGCCTCGCGAAACATGCCAGCGCAGGCGGCGCCGATTCCGCTCGCCGCGCCCGTGATCAGCACGGCCTTGCCGGCAAAGTCGAACATCGGACGCACGCTCAGGACCTGGGAAGGCCGGCAAGGCCAGCCGCGCAGTAGGCGACCAATCCGTCCAGCGGATCGTCGCTCGTCACTGGCGCGCCCAGCATCGCGCTCAGAGCCTCGGAGCGTCCAGTCGCTGCGCAGATAAACAGCATGGCGGCGTTGACGAACAGGAAGGCGCGCACGACGTGGGTCGCCTCGACTCCCGACAGGGTGCGCTGCAGCTCTTGGATATAGAGCATGGCGATCGCGTCGAAGTGACGATGAATGACCTCCGTCCCCAGCGTCGAGTTGGACAGCCGACCCATGAGCGAGGCGTAATTGCGCCAACCCTGGTCGCCACCCTGAGCGCGAAGGATGAACGGTGCGACATAGTTGCGGATCAACACCTCAATCGCGATCGGCTCCTTACCGGCAAGCGCGCGCGCCGCCTCCAACGCCTTCACCCGCACCTCGCCGATCGGCCCGGCGCGGCGCGTCACCACGGCCTCGAACAGGGCCGTCTTGCTCCCGAAATGATATGTGACAACTGCTACCGCGATGCCGGACGCTGCGGCGATGTCGCGCATGGAGGTGCCGTCATATCCCGAAATCGCAAACAGCTCCTCGGCAGCATCCATGATGCGCGCGCGCGTCGTGTTCGCCGATCCCGCCACCCGCGGGCGGCCGACGCGCGGGCGCAGCTGTTCGGTTGTCGCTGCGGCGAGTGAGGGCTTAGCCGGCAAATCGGGTCTCCGGCAGGCCCCTGATGCCCAATCCGCGAATGCAGAACAGCGCTCCAGCGGAGAATTGCGGCTTCTCCTCCGCTACGAAATGGTCGTGAACCGAAAGATGTTTCACTCGCGCCATGGAAGTGACATAGATCTCGTCGAGATTGTCGCCACCGAACATGACGCTCGTGATGTTCTTGACGGGCATGCCGATACGGCGGTCGACCGTGCCATCCGGCGCGTAGCGTACGAGGTCGCCGCCGATCACCTGCGCGACCCAGTAATAGCCCTCTGAGTCGACGGTGGCACCGCCCCCAAAACCCTCACCGTCGCTCCGCGCGATGAATGTC
>CAXTEO010000099.1:0-16494 GCA_964243205.1 uncultured Sphingomonas sp. | reverse complement strand
CGCCCAACCCGAACAACTTCGTCGTGCTGCGCGACATCAACACGTCTTATGCCGGCTTCGGCCAGGCGAGCTACCAGATCCTCCCCAAGCTGACGCTGACCGGTGGCGTGCGCGTTACCTATGACGAGAAGACGACGCGTCTCGTCACGCCGCCGCGCACTGCGGCGGGCGTGTCGACCTTCCCGGCCGCGGCGCCGACCTATGTCCGGCTGGCGGATACCCAGCCGAGCTGGGAGGGCAGCCTCAATTATGCGGTCGACCCGAACGTCAACGTGTTCGCCCGCGTTTCGCACGGCTTCCGCGGACCAACGATCCAGGGCCGCAACGCGGTATTCAGCTCGGCGTTCGTGACGGCGGGTTCGGAGACGATTACCTCGTACGAAGCCGGCTTCAAGTCGAACCTGTTCGGCAACACGCTGCGCTTCAATGCGACGGGCTTCTACTACAAGGTCCGCAACATCCAGCTCAACGGCAACGACGCCAACAATAACGGCCTGCTGTTCAACGCCGACCAGGCGCAGGCGTGGGGCGGCGAAGCCGAGCTGACGTGGCGCCCGGTGCGCGACTTCACGCTGGGTCTCGGCGGCAGCGTGCTGCACACCGAGGTCAACGATACGCGCGTCTACACGCCCGTGTGCAAGCTGAACGGCGTGGTCACCTGCACCGTGCTCAATCCGACGATCAACGTCGGCACCGCGACGCTGGCGCAGATCAACGGCAACGCGCTTCCCAACGCGCCGAAGTACCAGCTCGATGCCAATGCGCGCTACGACTTCCCGCTCGGCAATGGCGGCAAGCTGTTCGTCGGCGGCGACGTGACGTTGCAGGGCTATACCAGCTTCGTGCCGTACAAGACGGTGGAATATACGTCGGACGGCACGTTCGAGGCTGGCGTCAAGGCAGGCTATACCGCGCCGGACGGCAAGTATGAACTCGCCGTATTCTCGCGCAACGTGACCAACGAGAAGAACCTCAAGGGCGTGCTCGACAACTACAACGCCGCGGTGTTCAACGATCCGCGGATCATCGGCGTGTCGCTCAGCGGCAAGTTCTGATCGACTGTATTGGGATCGGCCCGCTGCCGGGTCGATCCCAAGTCATTCTCTTCTTCCCCGGCAAAGGCCGGGGCCCAGTAGAAATGACGGAGGTAATCGAGCGCGGCGCACCGTAACCTCGGCCGTCGCTACTGGGCCCCGGCCTTCGCCGGGGAAGCGCTATGTGTGAAAGGGCGGCGCCTCAGCGCGCCCAATCGCCCGATTTGCCGCCGGTCTTCGTCACCAGCCCGATCCCGCCGATCGTCATGCCCTTGTCGATCGCCTTGGCCATGTCGTAAATCGTCAGCAACGTCACCGACACCGCCGTCAGCGCTTCCATTTCGACTCCGGTCTTGCCCTCGGTCGCCGCGGTCGCGGTGGCGGTGACGCCGCTTTCGTCGACCACCAGGTCGATCGCCACGCGCGTCAGCGGCAGCGGGTGGCACAGCGGAATGAGGTCGCTGGTGCGCTTGGCCGCCATGATCCCGGCGACGCGCGCGACCGCCAGCACATCGCCCTTCAGCGCCGTCCCGTCGCGGATCGCCTGCGCGGCATGAGCCACCATGTCGATCCGACCGGTCGCCACCGCCTCGCGCCGCGTCGAAAGCTTGGCGCCGACATCGACCATGTGCGCCGCGCCCGCCGCGTTCAAATGCGTGAGGTCGGTCATATGCGACTCCCCTCCCTGGAAGGGAGGGGTAGGGGGTGGGTCGGTGTGAAGCGGGCGTGGCGTCTCATTGAGAGCGACCCACCCCCAGCCCCTCCCTTCCAGGGAGGGGAGGAAAGCGCCACCCCCATCACCCGACCAGCACCCGCGTCGCGGCTTCGAGATCGTCCTGGCGCATCAGCGCCTCGCCGATCAGGAAGCAGCGGATGCCGTGCTCGGCCATCGCGTCGAGATCGGCGCGCGTGGTCAGGCCGCTTTCGGCGACGAAGGTGCAATCCTTCGGCGCCTTCGCCACGAGTTCGTAGGTGCGCGCGAAATCGACGGTGAAATCGCGCAGATTGCGGTTGTTGACGCCGATCAGCCGCGACTTGAGCTTCATCGCGCGCTCCATCTCGGTGTGCGAATGGACCTCGACCAGCACGTCCATGCCGCATTCGAGCGCGCTCGCCTCGATCTCTGCGAGCGTGACGTCGTCGAGCGCGGCCATGATCAGCAGGATCGCGTCCGCCCCGATCCCGCGCGATTCGGGCACTTGCCACGGATCGACCATGAAATCCTTGCGCAGCACCGGCAGGTCGCACGCGTCGCGCGCGGCCGTGAGATAGTCGTCCGAACCCTGGAACCACGGCTCGTCGGTCAGCACCGAAAGGCACGTCGCGCCACCCGCCTGATAGGCGCGGGCATGCGCGGGTGGATCGAAATCCGCGCGGATCAGGCCCTTGGACGGGCTCGCTTTCTTGATTTCGGCAACCAGCGCGTACCCCGTTTTAGCACGGGCATCGAGCGCGGCGCGGAAGCCGCGCGGCGCGGTGCGGCAGGCGATGCAGGCGTCGAGCTCGCTCAGCGCGGTGGTCGCCTTGCGCGCGGCGACGTCGGCGCGCTTGGTTTCGAGGATACGGTTGAGAATGTCGGTCATGTGTAAGCGATCCAACGATCGAGCAAGGCATTCGCCGCATCGCTGTCGAGCGCGTCGGCGGCGATTTCGACGCCCGAGGTGAGGCTCTGCGTGCTGCCCGCGACGATCAGTGCGGCAGCGGCGTTGAGCAGGACGGCGTCGCGATACGGGCCGGTCTCGCCGGCGAGCAAACGACGCAAAGCCGCGGCGTTGTGCGCGGCATCGCCGCCGCGGATCGCGCTGATCGCGTGGCGCGGCAGGCCGGCGTCTTCGGGCGTGATCCGTTCGGGCAACGTGACATGGCCGACGCCGATCGCGATGCTCGGCCCGGCGCTCGACAATTCGTCGAGCCCTTCCTCGCCCGATACGACCAGCGCCGCCTCGGTGCCGAGCTGTTCGAGCGCGGCGGCATAGGTCGCGGCATAATCGGGCCGCGCGATGCCGATCAGCTGGCGCGTCACGCCGGCGGGATTGGCGAGCGGGCCCATCAGATTGAAGATCGTGCGGCGGCCGAGCTGCTGGCGGATCGGGGTGATGCGCTTCATCGCCGGATGGTGATTGGCGGCGAACAGAAAAGCGATGCCGATATCGTTCAGGCTCGCCTCGGCATTGAGCCCCGCGCGCTGCATGTCGAGGCCGAGCACCTCCAGCGTATCGGCCGCGCCCGCCTTGGAAGAGGCGGCGCGGTTGCCGTGCTTGGCGACCGGCACGCCGGTGCTGGCGACGACGATCGAGACGGCGGTCGAGACGTTGAGCGTGTGGTGGCCATCGCCTCCGGTGCCGCACACGTCGATCGCACCGGCGGGCGCGTCGATCGGGATCAGCCGGCGCCGCATCGCGCGCGCGGCTTCGGCGATCTCGATGCTGGTTTCGCCACGGATCGCGAGGCCGAGCAGGAAGGCGGCGATCGCATCTTCGGTGGCATGGCCGTCGAGGATGTCGGCGAAGGCTTGCGCGGCGGTTTCGCGCGACAATGGTGAGGAGGCGTCGGGGAGGAGGGCGAGGGTGGTCACAAGCTCCTCCTCTCCCGCAAGCGGGAGGGGCTGGGCGCGCGCTTTATTGCAAGCGCTCCGCTCGTGGAGACCGCGCGCCCACCCCCGGCCCCTCCCGCAAGCGGGAGGGGAGGAAGAAGGAGCGCGCTCACGCCTGCACCTTGGTCGCGATCCCGGCATCCGCCAGGAAATTCGCCAGCAGTGCATGGCCATGCTCGGTCGCGATGCTCTCGGGATGGAATTGCACCCCGTGGATCGGCAGCGTCGCATGCCGCACGCCCATCACCGATCCGTCATCGGCGCGCGCATTGACCAGCAGCTCGGGCGGCAGATCCTCGACGATCAGCGAATGATAGCGTGTCGCGGTGAACGGCGAGGGCAGCCCCGCGAACACGCCCGAGCCGTCATGCGTCACCGGCGAGGTCTTGCCGTGCATCAGCCCGCCGCGCACGACGCGCCCGCCGAAATGCTGGCCGATCGCCTGGTGGCCAAGACATACGCCGAGCAGCGGCTTGCCCGCTTCCGCGCACGCCGCGACGAGATCGAGCGAGACGCCCGCTTCGGTCGGGGTCTTGGGCCCGGGCGAAATGAGGAACCCCTGCGCATTGCTGGCGAGCGCTTCGGCCGCGGTCAGCGCATCGTTGCGCACGACTTTCACTTCGGCGCCCAATTCCATCAAATAATGGACCAGGTTCCAGGTGAAGCTGTCGTAATTGTCGATGACAAGGATCATATGGGGGCCGCTACCGCTTTTGTGGTGGAGCGACAATCGTCGAAATGCGGCGTTCAGGCTGGATCAACCTGACATGCCGAACGTTGGAATGCCCCGAGGAGACTTAACAATGCTGCGCACCCTTGTCGTCGCTCTTTCATTGGCTGCCATTCCCGCGTCGGGCTTCGCGCAGACCGCCGACAAGGATCCGGGGCCGGCCGCGCGTCAGGCCGAGTCGGGTAAACCGCCGCTGCGCATCCGCTCGATCACGCTGACCGGCAACCAGCCCTGTCCCAAATCGAGCGATCCCGATGCCGAGATCGTCGTCTGCGCGCGGCAGGGCGAGCCGTATCGCATTCCCAAGGAATTGCGCGACGACAAGCCGATCCCGGCGCAGAACCAGAGCTGGGTCAATCGCGCTGCGCTGGCCGACGATGTCGGGCGCCGTGCCGCCGGCCTGCCGGACACGTGTTCGCCGACCGGATCGGGCGGGCAGACCGGCTGCTCGATGCAGCGCGCGCAGCAATATGCGGCGGAAAAGGCCGAGGCCAAGCGCGAGGCGGCGGCTATTCCTTGAGCCCCCTAGCTGTTTCCCCGGCAAAGGCCGGGGCCCAGGAGCGAAACAGCCGAATATGAGCTGCTGAGCGTCGTTACCGCGGCCTTCGCGACTGGGCCCTAGCCTTCGCCGGGGAAGCGCGGATGTGTGTTACTGCCCGAATCCCGCGTCGCTCGCCCGGCCAAGCGCTTCGCGCGCGGCGGCGAGCAGCGCCCCGGCCTTCGCCTCGCACTCGCGCTGTTCGTATTCCGCCACACTGTCGGCGACGATGCCGGCGCCCGCCTGGACGTGCATCACGCCATCCTTGATCACCGCGGTGCGCAGCACGATGCACGAATCCATCGATCCATCGGGCGAGAAATAGCCCACGCCGCCGGCATAGGCGCCGCGTACGGCATCCTCCAGCTCGGCGATGATCTCGCACGCGCGCACCTTGGGCGCGCCGCTGACCGTGCCGGCCGGGAAGCCCGCGAACAATGCGTCGAGCGCGTCATGCTCGGGCGATAATTGCCCGACCACGTTCGATACGATGTGCATCACATGGCTGTAGAATTCGGTGGTGTAGCTTGCCGTGACGGTCACGCTGCCCGCGCTCGCCACGCGGCCGACATCGTTGCGGCCGAGGTCGAGCAGCATCAGATGCTCGGCGCGCTCCTTCGGGTCGGCGAGCAGGCCGACGCGGTTGGCTTCGTCCTCCGCCGCGGTCTTACCACGCGGGCGCGTGCCGGCGATCGGGCGGATCGTCACTTCGCCGTCGCGCACCCGCACCAGGATTTCGGGGCTCGAGCCGATCAGCGCGAAACCGGGCAGATCGAGATGATAGAGGAAGGGCGACGGATTGATCCGCCGCAGCGAGCGATACAGTTCGAACGGCGGCAGCGCGAACGGCGCGGTGAAGCGCTGCGCCAGCACCACCTGAAAGATGTCGCCCGCGACGATATAGTCCTTCGCCGCGGCGACCATCGCGGCATAGCGTCCCGGTGCAAGTGTCGGCTGGAGCGCAATTTCGGCGCTCGCCTCACGCCGCGCCGGGGCGGGCAGCACGGCGGTGGCGAGCCGCGCGGCGGTCGCTTCGATCCGTTCGACGCCCTCCGCCACGATCGCTTCGGGCTCGCGCGTCGCATCGGGCCAGACCGGCGCGACTAGGAACAAGGCATCGGCGAGCCGGTCGAAGATCAGGATCACCGTCGGGCGCACGAACATCATGTCGGGCAGGCCGAGCGCGTCGTTGGCCGGGCGCGGCAGCCGCTCGACCAAGCCGATCGTCTCATAGCCGAAATAGCCGACCAGGCAGGCGAGCGCGCGCGGCAGTTCAGCCGGCACGTCCATCCGGCAGGAGGCGACCAATGCGCGCAAGGCGTCGAGCGTCGGGGCGTCGCACGGGGCGAACGCGTCGCGATCGGTCAGCCAGTGCGGATTGATTGCCGCTGCGGCCCCCTGTGCGCGGAAGACGAGGTCGGGCGCCAGTCCGATCAGGCTGTGCCGCCCGCGCGTCTCGCCGCCCTCGACCGATTCGAGCAGGAAATCCCCCCGACCGGGCTCGATCAGCTTCAGCGCGGCGGCGACCGGCGTTTCGGTGTCGGCGACCTGGCGCTGCCACAGCAACGCCGGCCGGCCCGCCACCAGCGCCGCGCGTGCTGCGATCCGGTCGGCGCGCTCAGGGTTGCTGATCGTCTGCACTCACGCCGCCGAGCATCTGCGCCTTCAACTTGGCGATCGCCAGCGCGTTGCGCCTGGTGCCGACCGCGACCTGCACGGCCTTGCCGAATTGCGCGACATATTCGCGGCCGATCACGGCGCCGATATCGGCCTGCGTGCCGGCAATCACCCGATCATTGCCGCGCGCGTCGCCCGGGGTGATCGTGTCGAGGTGGATGATGTAATAGCCGGCATTGTTCGGCGCTTCGAGCAGTTTTGTGCTCTTCGCCGCCATCGCGAACAGCAAAGCAAGCGGCGGCGGCACCGCGCGCGGATTGGCCATCAGCTCGGCGCGCGGACCGGTGACGGGCTTGACCGGCGGGAGCTTGAGCGTGGTGGCGGCCAGCGCCTGAGCGAGCGGGGTGCCCTTGTTGGCTGCCGCAACGACGTTGGCGGCGATCTGCCGCGCCTGCTTCTGCGCGCGCGCCAGCGTGAAGTCGCGCACAACCGCCTCGTGGATCTTTGCGAGCGGGGCGGGGGCGGCGGGCACGATCTTGTCGAGCGTCATCAGCGCGAAGCTGCCATCCTGGCCGAGCGGCACCGTCTGCGGCGAATCGCCGGCATGCGCGGCAAAGGCGGCCGCCAGGATCGGCGCGATCGCCGGATCGGGCTTGGCGGCCGGATTGTCGATGTCCTGGCCGGTCGCGAGCAGAGCGGGGGTGCGCAGCGCGGTCAGCTTCTGCTTGGCGACCATGCCGTCGAAACTGGTCTTGGCCAGATCGTCCTCGAACGCGTTGCGCTTGTCGGCGAGCAAGGCGGCGGTCTTCTGCGTGGTGAGCGAAGCCTTGAGCTCGGCCGTCGCGGCAGCGAGCGACGTCACCGGTCGGGTGCGCTGTTTTTCGATCTTGAGCACGATGAAGCCGAGCGGCGCGCGCAACGGGCCGGCGACGTCGCCGACCTTGCCGGCAAACGCAGTATTGGCGATTTCGGGCGACGATTGCGCGGCATAGGCCGTCTTCTGCGTGTCGGTCAGCGTTACCGGCTCGAGCCCGGCTGCGCGCGCCGCCTGGTCGATCGGCGTGCCGGCGCGGACCTTGGCGGCGAGCGCGGTGGCGGCGGCCTGGTCGGCGACGACGACCTGGACGATGGTGCGCAAGTCGGCAGCGGCGTATTTCGCGGACTGCGCCTGGTAGGCGGCGGCGATCTCGGCGTCGGTCGGCGTCGCCTCGGCGGCGATCGTCGCGGGGTTGACGATCGCATAGCGCAAGCTGCGCCGCTCGGGCACGTTGTAGCGCCCCACGTTGCGCGTGTAATAGGTGTTGAGCTCCGCCTCGGTCGGGGCGGGGCCCGCCGGGATCGCCTGGGTCGGGATGAAGCCGATCACACCGCTCCGCTTTTCGAGCAGCAGGCTCGAATAGGGCAAAGCGAGCTGCAACGGCACTTGATTGGCCTTCATCGGCGATTGCCACAATTGCTTGACCAGGATCTGGTCTGTGGTCTGCAGCCGCACGTCGGCATCGGTCATGCCGATCTGCTTCAGGACCGTATCGTATTTTTGCTGGCTGAATTTGCCGTCGAGGCCCGACAGGCCCGGCTGCGCGGCGATCACTGCATCGACTGCGGGCTTGCCGACGACCATGCCCTGCGCTTGCGCGAACTGACGTAAGGCGGTCGAATCGATCAACCGCTCGAGCGTCGCGTCGAACCCGCCGCCGGCGACATATTGCGCCATCGTGAGCGTCGGCTGCTGCTGGCGATATCCATCCATGTCGCGCTGCACTGCGGTTTGGAGTTCGGTCACGGAGATCGTCTTCTTGCCGACCGTCGCGACCACGTCGCCCTTGGCGACGGTGCTGCCGCTGCCCGACAGGCCGGACCGGTCCGACAGCACGAAGGCGAGCCCGAGCAATGCGACGAAACCGAGCGCGATGGCGCCGCCGAAACGGTGGGCGATCATTCGGCGGAAAAAGCTGAGCATGGTCGAAAGCGGCCAATCTGTCTGGAGCGTGTTGCCGCCGCTTTAGGCGGCGCGGGGGACGGCATCAAGCCGGGGCTTGGACTTGTGCCGCTCGGCAAGTCCGGTATCGCGGATGCAAGAACGATAAGGAGAGCCTGATGACGCGACGCAAGCTGGTGGCGGGCAATTGGAAGATGAACGGCGACCGTGCGGCGCTGGCCGAACTGGTCGCGATCGCGGCGGCGGTCGTGCCGGGGGTCGATGTCGCGGTGGCGGTGCCGGCGACGTTGATCGCGCCCGCGACGGCGGCGGCACCCGGGCTCGCGATCGGCGGCGAGGATGTCCATCCGCAAGACCATGGCCCGCACACCGGCTGGGTCTCCGCGCCGATGCTCAAGGAAGCGGGGGCGCGTTTCTGCATCGTCGGGCATAGCGAGCGCCGCGCCGACTGCAACGAGACCGATGCCGAGGTGAAGGGCAAGGCCGAGGCGTTGCACCGCCACGGGCTGAGCGCGATCCTGTGCATCGGCGAGACGCTCGCCGAACGCGAGGCGGGGCAGGCCGAACACGTGGTGTCCGCCCAGCTCGCCAACTCGCTGCCCGACGGCGCGGCGTCGCCGTGGCTGTCGATCGCATACGAGCCGATCTGGGCGATCGGGACGGGCCGCACGCCGACGGTGGCGGACGTGGCGGCGATGCACGGCGCGATCCGGACGAAATTGCGCGATCTGATCGGCGCCGATGCCGATGCGATGCGGCTGCTCTATGGCGGGTCGGTGAGCGGCGCCAATGCCGCCGCCTTGCTGCACGCGGGCGACGTCGACGGCGCATTGGTCGGCGGCGCGAGCCTGACCGCGGCGCAGTTCGTGCCGATCATCCAAGCGGCGTAGGCGGCGATGGCGCGACAGCTCAAGGTGTTCGTCGTGCCGGCCGGTTTCCACGACGCCTATGTCGCCGCGCCGAGCCGCAAGGCAGCGCTCGAAGCCTGGGGCAGCGAGCACGATCTGTTCGCACGCGGCATCGCGCAGCAAGTCACCGATCCCGCGCTGACGGCAGAGCCGCTGGCGCATCCGGGCGAAGTGATCAAACGCTCGCGCGGGACGAATGCCGAGCAGATCGCGGCGCTGCCGGTGGATGTGGAGCGAGTGGCGGAGACGGAGAGCGGCGAGGCTGACGCGACGCCGCGCAAGACCAAGGCGCCTGCAAAGCCACCCGTCAAAGTCGCCAAACCTCGGCCGAAGCCATCGCGCGACGCGCTTGAAGCGGCAGAGCGCGCGGCGGCGGACGCCGACGACAAGCACCGTGATGCCGAGGCGGAGATCGCCGCGCGCCAGGCCACTTTGGATCGTGAGTTGCGGAAGCTGAGCGAAGCGCATCGGCGCGAGCAGAAAAAGCTCGCCGCTACCCTGGCGGACGAACGCGAGCGCTACGACCGCGCGATGAAGCGGTGGCGGGAGGGGTGAGCGAGACGAGTCGCTTTACCACAATCGCTTCCCCGGCGAAGGTCGGGGCCCAATTGCGGAGCGCAGCGACCGCCATTCGCGGCTCGCTACTGGGCCCCAGCCTTCGCCGGGGAAGCGTTATCCAGCGGAACCGCCGTTACCCGAAGCGCCCCTTCAGCATCGCCCAAGCCGCGCGCAGCCCCAGCGCCTCGCCGCCCTTGGGTCGTCCGGGCTTGGCGCTCGGCCGCCAGGCGAAGGTATCGAAATGCGCCCACGGCGTGCCATCCGGCACGAAACGTCGCAGGAACAAGGCTGCGGTCACCGACCCCGCAAATCCGCCATCGGGCGCGTTGACCAAGTCGGCGATGTCGGACGCGAGCATTTCGTCATAACCATCCCATAGCGGCAGCCGCCACAGCGGGTCGCCGACCGCCTTGCCCGCGGCGAGCAGGGCATCGGCCAGCGCATCGTCATTGACGAAGGTCGCCGGGAGATCTGGCCCCAGCGCAACGCGCGCCGCACCGGTCAGCGTCGCGAAATCGAGGATCAGCGCCGGATCGTCCTCGACGGCGCGCGTGAGTGCGTCGCCGAGCACGAGGCGACCTTCGGCATCGGTATTGGTATTCTCGACGCTCAGCCCCTTGCGCGTGCGCAACACGTCGCCGGGGCGGAAGGCATTGCCCGCGATGCTGTTCTCCACCGCCGGGATCAGCAGATGCAGCCGCACCGGCAGCCGCGCCGCCATCACCAGCCCGGCCAGCGCCAGCGCGTGCGCCGCACCACCCATGTCCTTCTTCATCAGCCGCATTCCCGAAGACGGCTTGATGTCGAGCCCGCCCGAATCGAAACACACGCCCTTACCGACGATCGCCACGCGGGGATGCGCCGGATTGCCCCATTCGAGTTCGATCAAGCGCGGCTCGCGTCCCTTGGCGGCGGCCAGCCCGACCGCGTGGATCATCGGATAACCGCGCGCGAGCGCGTCGCCTTTGGTCACGGTAACGGTCGCATTGTGCGCCGTCGCCAGCAGTTGCGCTTCGGCTTCGAGCTCGGCGGGGCCGAGATCGGCCGCGGCGGTGTTGACGAGATCGCGCACCTTGGCGGTGGCGAGCGCCAGCCGCACCGTTTCGTCGATCCGCGCCGGCTCGCCGGTCAGCAGCACGCGCGGACCGATCGGTGCATCATCGCTCCGGTAGCGATCGAAGCGGTGCTGCGCGAGCGCCCAGCCCAGCATAGCTGCGCCCGGCTCGCCCTCGGCCAGCCGGTAAACCCCTTCCGGCAATTGCTCGCCGAGCGAAGCGATCCGCCACGGCGATTCGGCGCCTTCGTTGCAGACCAGGAGCATGGCCCAATCTTCCGGGCCTTCGCCCGGCAGCACCGCGCGGTTGCCGGGCTTGCCGGTCAGCCGGTGCGCGGCGACCGTGGTGCGGATCCGCGGCGGCTGCGCGCCCAGCCACGCATCCCAAGTGTCGGGATGGACGATGTGGAGGGTGCGCGCGGGCTGGCCGCGATCGGGTTGCAGCAAGGCTGCGGGGTCGAAGGTCATGTACCTTTATCGGAAGCGAACGGCCGCTGCGCAACCCGCGCAACGGCCCGCACCTTCGGGTCATGCGCGAAATCGTCGGGGGCGATGAAGCCGCGACCGTCCCATGGAATGGCGATCCCGACCTTCGCGAAACAGGCAGCGAGATATTCCGAGCAGAAATATTCATCGTCGGGCGCGGCCATGCGCGGGATCCTGACCCCGAAGGCGCCGAGAAAGATGCGAAAGCCGATCTTGGCGATTTCGAACGGACTGAACGGCGTGCCCAGTCGATCGAAGGCGAAATCGTCGAGCTTGCGCAAACCCCCGCCCGCGGCCCTGGCCGCGAAATCGTCGTGCCGCGCGATCACGCAGGTGCCGGCAAAGGGCTTTTCGTGCTTCGCGTCGCCACCCGAGAGGAAGCGGCTGAGCGGGACCAGATGCACCCCGTCCTTGGCCACCGCCTCGATCACCATCACGCGATCGAGCTCTTCGAGCCGCACGATCATTGCGATATGGCTCCACGGGCTGCCCGTCGCCCATTGGATCAGCCGCGAGAAGGGCAGCGTGCCCGAGCAGAGCGCGAGATCGCCAGTCTGCACCAGCGTGCGGATCGCGTCATAATCCTGCTCGGGTAGCGCGGTGAGCGCGCTGTCGGGCACGCTCACCGAATCGGCACACCGTACAGATCGTGCTCGTCGGCATCCTCGATCGTGACCGACACGATGTCGCCCTGCGTGAGGTGGCCGGCGTCGCGCAGGAACACCTCGCCATCGATCTCGGGCGCATCCGCCTTGGAGCGGCCGGTCGCGCCGCCCTCGTCATCGACCGCGTCCACGATCACGTCGAGCGTGCGGCCGATCTTGGCCTGGAGCTTCTCGGCCGAAATGCGCGCGGTCAGTTCCATCAGGCGAGCGTAGCGTTCTTCCTTGATCGCTTCGGGCACATGATCGGGCAAAGCATTGGCGGCGGCGCCCTCGACCGGCTCGAAGCGGAACGCGCCGACGCGGTCGAGCTGCGCTTCTTCGAGCCAGTCCATCAGATAGGCGAAATCGTCCTCGGTCTCGCCGGGGAAGCCGACGACGAAGGTCGAGCGGATCGCGATGTCGGGCGCGATCGTGCGCCAGGTCTTGATGCGCTCGAGCACCTTGGTCTCGTTGGCCGGGCGCTTCATCAGCTTGAGCACGTTGCGGCTGGCATGCTGGAACGGAATGTCGAGATAGGGGAGGATCAGCCCCTCGGCCATCAGCGGGATGACCTGGTCGACGTGCGGATAGGGGTAGACGTAATGGAGGCGCACCCATGCGCCGAGCTTGCCGAGTTCGCGCGACAGGTCGGTCATGTGGGCGCGGACTTCCTCGCCGTGCCACATCCGCGGCTGGTGGCGGATATCGACGCCGTATGCCGATGTGTCCTGGCTGATCACGAGCAGTTCGCGCGTGCCGGCTTCGATCAGTTTCTCGGCTTCGCGCAGGATCGCATCGGGGCGGCGGCTGACGAGATCGCCGCGCAGGCTCGGGATGATGCAGAAGCTGCAGCGGTGGTTGCAGCCCTCGGAAATCTTGAGATAGCTGTAGTGGCGCGGCGTTAGCTTCAGCCCGCTGTCGGGGACGAGGTTGAGGAACGCGCTCGGCGGCATCGGCGCCGCTTCATGGACCGCGCCGACCACTTCCTCATACTGATGCGCGCCGGTGACGGCGAGGATGCCGGGGAATTTCGCGCGGATCATTTCCGCTTCCTTGCCCATGCAGCCAGTGACGATGACGCGGCCATTCTCGGCGATGGCTTCGCCGATCGCCTCGAGGCTTTCCTCCTTGGCCGAGTCGAGGAAGCCGCAGGTGTTGACCAGCACCACGTCGGCGCCGGCATAATCGGGGGACATGGCATAGCCATCGCTGCGCAGCTTGGTCAGGATCCGCTCGCTGTCGACGAGGTTCTTCGGACAGCCGAGCGAGACCATGCCGATTTTCGGCGGGGAGGGGAGTATGGTTGCCATGGGAGGGGCGGCATGTAGCGATCTTGTCGCGAATTTGCCAGTGTGCTCCCTACTACCTTCCCCGGCGGAGGCCGGGGCCCAGGAGCGATGGCGGTCGTCATGGAAGCGCAAGCCTATGTTTACATCATGGCGAGCCTGCGGAACGGAACGCTGTATGTCGGATCGACCAACGATATGGTCCGGCGTGTCTGGGAGCATCGCGAGGGGGTGATCGAGGGTTTCACCAAGACGCATGGCTGCAAACTTTTGGTGTGGTACGAGGCCCATGGTTCGCTGGAATCGGCGCGCGTCAGGGAGTTTCGCATGAAGGACTGGCATCGGGCGTGGAAGGTGCGCGAGATCGAAGGTCTCAATCCGGATTGGGAGGATTTGTACGACCGGATCGCCCAGCCGTGACGGACACTACTCCTGGGCTCCGGCCTTCGCCGGGGAAGGAATATGGGTTGGTCGCGCATCCGGACACGCCGCCGTGCTCGGTGCAGTACGTCAATGTCGCGGTGCAACGATCGGGGCGATCGCTTCATATCCAATATGTCGTCGAAGGGCCGACCAACCTGCTCGCCCTGCCGCAGCCCGCGAAGCCATACCGAGCCGACGAATTATGGCGCACGACCTGTTTTGAGCTTTTCGTTGCGACTGGACCAGAGTCGTATCTGGAGTTCAACTTTTCCCCATCGTCGCAATGGGCGGAATATCGTTTCGATACATATCGGAGCGGAATGGAGGCCCTTCCGGTCGATACTCCAGCGATCGTTCGAGTCTTCGACGAAGACCATTATCTGCATGTCAGCGTGACGATCGATTTTCCGGTCATGGCAATTGGACCGATCGGCCTCTCCGCCGTCATCGAGGAGACCGATGGCACCAAATCCTATTGGGCGCTCGCGCACGCACCCGGACCGCCCGATTTCCACAACCGGGATTGCTTCACGGCAACGCTGCCGGTGCCCGATCCGGCTTGACCCCACTTCCTTCCCCGGCGAAGGCCGGGGCCCAGTAGCGAAGGTGGTCGAAAGCGCGCGCTGCGCGAGCACAATTTCCGTCCTACTACTGGGCCCCGGCCTTCGCCGGGGAAGGAAAAAATTGCGGGGAGTGTGACCCATGAACTTCGGTATCGATCGCCTCCTCGCCGACCCCGCCTTGCGCGCTCCGCTCGAAGGCAAGCGCATCGCGCTGCTCGCCCACCCCGCCTCGGTCACCGCCGACCTGACGCATTCGGTCGATGCGCTGATTGCCGCAGGCCTGAACGTCACCGCGATGTTCGGGCCACAGCATGGCGTGCGCGGCGACCTGCAGGACAATATGATGGAGTCGCCCGACTTCACCGATCCGACTTACGGCATGCCGGTGTTCAGCCTGTACGGCGAAGTGCGCAAGCCGACCGGGCAATCGATGGGCACGTTCGACGTGATGCTGGTCGACCTGCAGGACCTCGGCACGCGGATCTACACCTTCATCACCACGCTGCGTTACGCGCTCGAGGCTGCCGCCGAACATAACAAGGCGGTGTGGGTGCTCGACCGGCCCAATCCGATCGGCCGGCCGATCGAGGGGCTGACGCTGCTGCCCGGCTGGGAGAGCTTCGTCGGGGCGGGGCCGATGCCGATGCGCCACGGGATGACGATGGGCGAGCTCGGCCACTGGTTCATCGATCTGCTCCAGCTCGATGTCGACTATCGCGTGATCGCGATGGAGGGCTGGCAACCCGAGGCCGCGCCGGGCTTCGGCTGGCCGGTCGACCGGGTGTGGATCAACCCCAGCCCCAACGCGCCCAACGTCATGATGGCGCGCGCCTATCCCGGCACGGTGATGCTCGAGGGCACGACGCTGTCCGAAGGCCGTGGCACGACGCGGCCGCTCGAACTGTTCGGCGCGCCCGATATCAGCGCGAAGGCGGTGATCGCGCAGATGCAGGCGCTCGCGCCCGATTGGCTCACCGGCGCGCGCTTGCGCGACATCTGGTTCGAGCCGACCTTCCACAAGCATGTGAAGACGTTGTGCAACGGCGTGCACATCCATGCCGAGGGGCCGTCATACGATCACGCCGCGTTCCAGCCGTGGCGCGTCCAGGCGCTGGCATTCAAGGCGATCCGCACGCTGTATCCCGACTATGACCTGTGGCGCGATTTTCCGTACGAATATGCGTTCGGCAAACTTGCGATCGACGTCATCAATGGCGGGCCGGCACTACGCGAATGGGTCGACGACTCGACGGCGACTCCGGCCGATCTCGCTGCCGCGACTCGCCCCGACGAGGCCGCCTGGCGCGAGTCGCGTGCGCGCTTCTTACTTTATTAGGCTTTTCAGGCGCATACGACACTCGGTTCATCGCAGCTCCGCAACGACTCGGACGTCGTAGCGAATTTTTGGATGGCATCGCCGCGAGCGGCGATCCAAGAAGAATTCGCCGATCAAGAGCCGGGGGGCTCGCATCGCGTACCGGAGGGATCTCGTGGAATCCGATCGCCATTTCTATATGCGCCGCGTCACCGCGGAACGTCTGGCAGCAGCCCGATCGGTCACCGAGGAGGCCCGACAGCGGCGACTCGTGCTGGTCGAGACCTATCTGCAGAAGCTGCAGGCGATGCCGGCCTGATCGCGGCAGCTCGCGGAAAGTCACACAAAAGTCGCACCATCGGCGGTGTTTCGTGTCTCGCCTCGCGCGGGCTTTCTCGTGGCAAGATCTTCAGTTCGAACACGCACGCCGATCCCTTCAAAAAGCGGTCGGCATGGTCTCAAAGCCGGCGCCTGTAGGACAGCGAAAAGACGCGGCGTTCACCGCTTGCGCGTCAGTTCCCGCATCGCATCGTCCAGCCCCGCCAGCGACAGCGGATACATTCGCTCGGTCATCAGCTCGCGGATGATGCGCAGGCTTTGCGAATAGCCCCATTGCTGCTCTGGGATCGGGTTGAGCCACACCGCCGCCGGATAGGTCGTCGTCATCCGGTGCAACCACACCGCGCCCGATTCCTCGTTGAAATGCTCGACCGAGCCGCCGGGATGGGTGATCTCGTACGGGCTCATCGACGCGTCGCCGACGAACACCAGCTTATAGTCGTGCCCGAACTTGTGGAGCACGTCCC
>CAXTEO010000098.1:0-16547 GCA_964243205.1 uncultured Sphingomonas sp. | reverse complement strand
GCCAGGGCGGCCCAAGCTGGTCGCGTTCGAGAGCGTCTATTCGATGGACGGCGACGTCGCGCCGATCGAAGAGATTCTCGACGTGTGCGAAAAGCATGGCGCCATGTCGTATCTCGACGAAGTCCACGGCGTCGGCCTGTACGGCCCGCGCGGCGGCGGCGTGGCCGAGCAACGCGGGCTGATGGAGCGAGTCACCGTGATCGAAGGCACGCTCGGCAAGGCGTTCGGCGTGATGGGCGGCTATATCGCGGCGTCGGCGGCTCTGTGCGATTTCATCCGCAGCTTCGCCAGCGGCTTCATCTTCACCACCGCTTTGCCGCCGGCGCTGGCGGCGGGCGCGACCGCGAGCATCCGCCACCTCAAGGCGAGCGGCTCGGAGCGGGCGCAGCACCAGGCGCGCGTCGCGCAAGTGCGGCGGCGGCTCGGCGCGATCGGCATCCCGACGCTCGACAATCCCAGCCACATCATCCCGGTGATGGTCGGCGACGCCAAGAAGTGCAAGATGATCAGCGACTGGCTGCTCGAGCATCACGGCATCTATGTCCAGCCGATCAATTATCCGACCGTCCCGGTCGGCACCGAACGGCTGCGGCTGACACCCTCGCCGGTCCATTCGGACGGCGATGTCGACAAGCTCGTCACCGCGCTGTCGGAAATCTGGTCGCAATGCGCGCTGGCGCGGCATGCGCTGGCGGCGTGATGCAGTAACCCCGGCTCCGGCGCGCGCTCGGCCAGCGCGCGATGGCAACGGTGTGCTTGACTGATCGACCCTGCGGCGAAAACCGCCCGACGCATGCGTTTCGAATTCTGCGCCGATCGACGAAGGCCGCAATGGTCTCTGTGCGTACGGTTTGGCCGCGCGCGGTCTTCGGGTGTCGACGACATCAAAGAGCCGAGCACACACTGCCATCGGTGGCGCGTGGAGGATAGAGCGCGATCGATGCGCACGAAACTTTCGGCAAATCGCTCGCGCCATGGCGGCTGCCCCGAAGCGAAGGCTCGACCTTGAGTCAATTTCATCGAAGGTGAATCAAACCTCCGGGGGGTGATCGCATTTGGCGCATGATGCGATTGGACTGACCCAATCTCCTTCCTCCCCGCGAAAGCGGGGATCCCGCTGTCTGGCCTCAAACCAGAAGAAGAAGCGGGACCTTCGCTTTCGCGAGGGTGACCGTGGTCCACCGGAAGGCATTACGCTCAAAAAAAACGACTTTATTCCGACAGCCCCTTGCGCACGTGCCGCGCGAAAAGCCACGCACCTGCGAGCACCGCCGGCACCGCGGCGACCATCACCCATTCCTTCCAGGCATGCGCCGGCCCGGCGAGATAGCCGATCAGCGCGACCGCATAATATGTGATCGCCACCACCGACAGCCCCTCGACCGTCTGCTGCAGCCGCAATTGCAGCTGGGTGCGCGTGTTCATCGAGGCGAGCAGGTCGCGATTCTGCTTGGCGAGCGCGATGTCGATTCGCGTGCGCAGCAGCTCGCTGGTCCATGCCGCGCGCTGCGACAGATCGTCGAGCCGCGCGGAGAAACTGTCGCAGGTGCGCACCGCCGGCGTCAGCCGCCGCTCGGTGAAATCGGCGAGCGTCTGATAGCCCGCAATCCGTCCGATCCCGAGCGTCTCGAGCCGGTCGAGGCTCAATTGCGCATAAGCGCGCGTCGCGCTCATCCGATAGCGCGTCTCGGCGACGAGCCGCGCGAGCTCGGCCGAGAGATAGGTCAGTTCGTCGAGCAGCAGATCGTCCTGCGACAGACGCTCGGACACCGAATGGGTGAGGCTCGCCAGCCGCGCCTCGAGCCGTGACACGTCGGGCGTCAGCCGCTGCGCGAGCGGAAGCCCGAGCAGCGCCATGTTGCGATAATTGCCCAGCTCCTGCAGCCGCAATACGAGTTGCGCGGGTTCGTCGCGCAGCAGCCCCTGGTCGAGCAGCAGCAATCGCCCGAACCCATCAGGATTGAGCCGGAAGTCGGACAGCAAGGTCGCCTTGCCGTCGGCAACGGCGCACAGGATCAGCGCATCGGGCGCGAACAGCGTGTCGAGCGTCGCCTCGCTCGGCCGCGCGGTCCCCGGGGGATAGAGCGCGATCTGCGTCGCGCGGATCACCGCGCCCGGCATGTCGGCGAGCATTTCCGTCGCGACGGGATCGAACAGATCGGTCGCGAACGGCTGGTCGAACGCCCCTTCGCGGATGAACGTGTAACTGGCGAATTCGGTATGGCGTTCGAGCACGAGCGCGATGCGCCCGAGATCGACCACGGCATAGCGCGCGCCGGGCGCGACATCGCCGCCGACGCGCTTGGCCACAGCATCGAAATGCACGCTGGCACCGCCCGCGCCCTCCTCGCCCAGCAACGTCACGATCTGCATCAGCCGGCACGGCGCGGCAAAGCGCGGCAGGCGGCGCACGTGCATCTCCTCCGCGAGCGCCGCGCGTAGCGGGTGATCGCGCGGGCTCAGGCCGTCCAAGGGGGCGCTCGCGAAGCGCGCGATTCACGCCCACAGCCGCCGAGCCGCGGGCGCCGGTCGGTCATTGCTTGCTGGTCATCGCTCGCGGATTGGCCATCACCGCGGGCACGTCCGCGCCGGCCGCGCCACCCTCGGGCGCAGCGGTCGGCATCGGCGCCGCCTTGAGCGTCGGATTGGCCGCGAGCATCGAAATGCCGGCGAGCGGCTTGGACTGGCCCTGGTGGCAGGTCTGGCAATTGACCTTGTACGCGTCGCCGTGCGGGCCCTTGCGATAGGCCGGGAAGACCGAGGCAAGCGGGCCGATATAGTCCAGGTTGATGTCGCGCACCATGCGGATGCCGTAATACGCGGTCGCGCGCTGCGGCCGGCTGAGCGTCCACGAGCGGAACGACTGCGTGTTGTGGCAATAGGTACAGTTGACGCCGAGCGCGCTGCTCATGTGCATCATCAGGCCATAGGTCTTTTCCGCATCCTTGATCGACACGACATGGTCGCGCGAAGGATATTGGCCGTCCGCCGCGACGCGGATCTGCGCCTTTCCGTCGAGATAGGTCGCGAACGGATCATAGGGCAAAGACGCATAGCCGACCGCCACGTTCGGCGTGTTCTGCCCGTGCTTGTTGCGCACGATCGAGTCCGGATCGGCCACCCCTTCGGCGATTGCCCATTTATAGGCGGGCACGGCATTGCCGCGGTGGCAGGTATAGCAGGTCACGCCGGTGGTCTTGACGTGGCTCGACCAGGTGCCGTTGATCTGCCGCGTCATCTGCAACATCCGCCGCGCGACGATCTTGGTATATTTCTCGTCCGACGCCATGTTGTTGGGATTGTGGCAGTAATTGCAGCCCTGTTCGGGCGGGGCGACCCATTGGTTGATTGCCGCCATCAAATGGTTGAAGCGCTCGGTCGACACGTCGCCGAGCACCTTCACGTTCTGATAGGTCTCGCGCGCACGCGGGCCGCTGTCGTCGGGCAGCGCATAAGGCGGCGCGGGGATCGCGGAAACCCTGGCGAGACGATCGACATTGACGATCTGCTCCATCCCGGTCCCGCGATAGCCGGTCTGCTGGCTCGCCTTGCGCCCCAATTCGCATCCGCCGAGCAGCAGCACCGCACCCGCCAGCCCGGCGACGCCGAGCGTCGTGCCCGCGGCGCTCACTGCGATGCTCCCGGAAGGCTGGCAGGATCGACCACGCCGCTCCCCGGATAGGCCGGGGCATAGCCGTGCTGGATCGCCCACAGATACCAATTGTCGACCACGGTGCCGGTCAGCAGGATGCCGATCCCGCCGGTCAGCGTGGTCAGCACCGCGAACCACCACGCCCAGCGGTGGATCGATTCGTAGGTCGCATTGAACCCCATCGTCCAGCGCCAGAACAACGCCGCCCGCTCCGCCGCGGTGCCACGATCGGTGATATGTTCGAGCTCGCGTTCACCGCCATAGCGCCCAACCGCGAGGATCGTCGCGCCGTGCATCGCGAACAGCAGGGTCGAGCCGTAGAGGAACGCGATCGAGAGGCAGTGAAACGGATTGTAGAAGAGATTGCCGTAACGGATCGAGAAAGCCGCGGTCCAATCGAGGTGCGGAAAGATGCCGAACGGCACGCTCTCCGCCCAGCTCTGCATCAGCATCGGGCGGATGAAGCCGAGCACCAGCATCAGCCAGATCGCGCTGGCGAACGCCCAGGGCACGTGCGTGCCGAGGCCCAGCGCGCGCGCGCGACGGAAGGTGCGCAGCCACCACAGCAGCACCGAGGTCGTCATGCAGAAACCGGCGATCTGCCACCAGCCGCCATGCGCGAGCGGCACGAATAGCTGGAAATGATATTCGGGACCGGGTGGCTCAAGCGCGAGCCACGGCAATTGCCGCACGAACTGGACTGGGTTCCAGCCGACCGATGCCCACATGTTGAGCCCGATGATCTCGAACGCGAGAAAGCCGAACAGCAGCGACAGGATGCCGAGCCCGCCGAGATAGATCGGCCCGATCTGCGCCGCGCCGAGCTTGCCCGCCCAATAGGAGAAACCGGGTTTGCCGATCCGCGGGAAGGCATAGCCGTCCAGCGCCGGGCCATATTCGGGCGCCGCGCGCAATTGCACCTGGGTGAAGATGTTCTGATAGCGTGCCATCGTTACCCCCTCAGGACCAGATCGGCAGGTTGAGCCACCACGTCCACCATTCGGGCCAGCCGCGTGTCCACAATGGCCCCGAAATGATGATGCACACCGCGCTCCAGAAGCCGGCGCTCAGCGCGAGGAACAGTCCGAGCCGGTGGATGCCGAGCGTGCCGATCGAATAGCCGATCGTGTCGCGGAAGAACGCGTCCTCATATTCGGGGGACCGCACTTCGCCACCCCCGACCCCGTCTTTCGGCGGATTGACCGCCGACAGGATCAGCCCGCCGTGCAAGGCGAGCGCGAGCGTGGTGGTGAAGAAGAAGCTCACCGCGAGCATGTGCGCGGGATTGTAGTGGAAATGGAGGTATTGATACCCCGTGTTCGACACCCAATCGAGATGGCTGAAGATGCCGTACGGAAAGCCGAAGCCCCACGCGCCGAGCAGCATCGGGCGAATCACCACCAGCGAGACATAGGCGAAGATCGCCACGCCGAACGCCGCGGGCACGTGATAGCCGATGCCGAGCTTGCGGCAGATCTCTACCTCGCGCAGCGCCCAGGACACGAACGATCCGAGCGCGCAGATCGTGATGATCTGCCAGAAGCCGCCGTCGCGCAGCGGCGCGAGCGACAGCCCGTAGCGGATGTCGGGCGGCGCGATGCTGATCAGCCAGATGTTCCAGGTCGGCCCGAGCGAGGCGGCATAGACGATCAACGCCGTGCCGAGCCCCGCGAACAAGGCGGTCGTGACGCCGAAGAACCCCACGTAGAAGGGCCCGACCCAGAAGTCGAAAAGGTCCCCGCCGAGCAGCGTGCCGCCGCGGACGCGGTATTTCCGTTCGAAACTCAGCAGCGCCATGACGAACCTCCACCGCCCGCCGGTGCGAGCGATCTCATCTCCAATCCCTGCCCTCGGTCCAAGGGGATGGAGCGCTTCGCCTCATCCCCTCGCGCCGGAGGCCGCTATGGCGCGGGCGTCGTCGCCGGCGCGCTGGCGGCCGGCGGATTGTGCGGGCCGTCGAGCCAGTTGAACTTGTCGGTGCTGAGCAGGATGAAGTGAATCAGCAATGCCAGCACGAACAGGAAGGCGAACAGCGCGACGAGCGTGCGCCGCGGATCGAATATCAGCCAAATTCTCCACATGACGTGGGTCTCCTCGCTTGAAATGTTGCGCTAGCGGATCAGTGGATCCACGGCTTCCACATCCACACCAGGATGTGCGCCACGATCGCCACCGCGGTGAAGATGCCGAAGCTGGTCATGAAGATCTTGTGAAACTCTTTCGCTTCGTCGGGGGTCAGGTACGTTCCCGGCCCCAGCCTTTCGTCTCTATTGTCGCTCATCGCTCCGTCTCCCTTGTGACGACCAAGAACAGGAGCGTTGGATGCGCTCCCCGGCTGCATCCGCGCGGCACCTGCCGTGGGATCGGGTGTCCGCCAGCGGGCGGAAGAGGGTTTGGCGCGGCGTCATCCACCACGGCTTTCGGCAATCGCGTCGGCGAGCCGGCGCGGCGATACCGACGCTTCGCCGGCGCGCCGCGCGCCGCGTTCGGCGGCATCGCGGATGCGCTTGGCCGCCGAGATGCGCACCAAAACGGGTTCGCGTTCGACCACCGCGTCGAGCTGCGCCTTGGCGTCGTCGTCCCAGCTCACGCGCTCGATCCGCGCGGGGGTGGCCTCGACCATGTCGAGTTGGCCGGCCAGCGGCAGGATAGTGAAGAGCGCGTCGAACAGCGCGTTGCATACTTCCTGGATCAGATAGGTCGCGCCGGCATAGCCCATGAACGGCGTGCCGGTATGACGGCGGATCACCGCGCCGGGGAAGCTCGCCGGGATATAGACGCCGCGCGCGCCCGCTTCGGCCATGTACATCCGCTCGTTAAAGCTGCCGAACACGATCAGGGGCGGATTGGTGCGGATCGCGTCGATCACCGCTTGGTTGTCGGGCTTGACCGCGGCCGAGCGCGCGAAGGCGAAATGACAGGGCAGGCCCATGTCGGTTTCGAGGAAATTGCGGATGCCGCGCGCATAGGTTTCAGTCGCGACGATGCCGAAGCTCGCCGTGCCGAAGAAATCCTGCGTGACCGAGCGCCACAAATCCCAGAGCGGCTTGATCGTGGTGTGCTTCTCGCGCTCGATGAACGGCTCGGGGTCGAGCCCGAGCAGGTCGCCCAATTTGCGAAGGAACAGCGTGGTGCTCTCAAGCCCGATCGGCGCCTGCAGATAGGGGCGTTCGAGCGCTTCGCACAGCCCGCGGCCGAATTCGCGATACAGGCACACGTTGACGCGCGCGTCGGCGAGCTTGCGAACATCGGCGAGGTGGCTGCCGAGCGGGAAGACCATGCCGATTTCGGCACCGATACCTTCGATCAGCCGGCGAATCTCGGCGAGATCGGATGGCATGTTGAAGGCGCCGTACATCGGGCCGACGATGTTGACCTTGGGGCGCTCGCCTTCCTTCAGCGGGCGCAGCGCGGGGACCTTCTTCGGCCCGAACTGCGTCCACAGCCAGGTGAGCGCCCGGTCGCCCGATTGCCACTGATCCTCGTCGATCGTGCGCGGCAGGAAGCGCTGGATGTTGGTGCCCTCGGGCGTGACGCCGCCGCCGATCATCTCGGCGATCGATCCGGTCACCACCACCGCCGGCAGATCGGGATCGAGCGTCGCCCAGGCGCGCTTCATCGCGCCTTCGGTGCCGTCGCGGCCGAGCTCCTGTTCGCCAAGGCCGGTGACGACGATCGGCAGTTCGTGCGGGGGAAGCGCGTCGGTGTAATGCAACACCGAGGTAACCGGCAGATTCTCGCAGCCGACCGGGCCGTCGATGATGACCTGCAAACCCTTGATCGCGGCGAAGGCGTAGACCGCCCCCCAATAGCCGCCGGCACGATCATGATCGAGGATGAGGGTCACAGGAACCCCCTCGTCGCCCCGGCGAAGGCCGGGGCCGTCGCGTTGCCCGCGCCTGCCCTGCCAACGGGCCGGCCCCGAGCTCCGCCGGGGCGACGGGAACGGACGGCCCCGCTCATACGCCCACGCTTTCTTCCGCCTTCGCGGCGGCGATGCGTTTCGCAGCGTATTTCGCCTTGAATTCGGGGCGGTCGACCGGCGTCTTTTCCCAGACGCCGGCCGTGGCCCCCACCCCTACCCCTTCGAAAAACCTGGTCATTCGCTCGAAGCGAGCTTGGTTGGCGAGCGCGGCATTGACCACCAGCGCCAGGCTCCCCGCCCCCGCCGGCCCCATCAACGGTCGCGCCGAGATGAGGTTGGTGAAGTACAATGCCGGGATCGCCTTCTGCTTGGCATGCTGCACCACCGGCGTCGTGCCGATCGCGAGGTCGGGGCCGAATTCATCGACCGCGGCAAGATCCTGTTCGAGGCTTGCGCGATATTGCACACGCACGCCGCGCGCCGCGAGCCAGTCGCGGTCGGGCTCGGACCAGACCGTGCGCGGGCAAGCGGTGCCGACATAGGGTATGTCGGCGCCGCTCTCGATCAGCAGGCGCGCGACGAGCAGCTCGGAGCCCTCATAGCCCGAAACCGTGATCCGCCCGCTTATGGGTTTGGCGGCAAGCGCGCCGCGAATGGCGGGAAGGAAGCGGTCCTTTGCCGCATCGACCTTGCCTTGAGCGATACCGCACGCAGCGCCGATCGCGTCGAGCCATGCCGCGGTTCCCTCGACGCCGACCGGTGCCGAACCGATCACCGTCCGCCCGGCCGCCTCGAATTCGCGGACGCTGGCGGTGTAGAAAGGGTGGATCGCCGCGACCGCCGCGCAATCGAGTGCGGCGTACAGTTCGCGCCATTCGCGCGTCGGGACGACCGGGCCGGCCGCGAGGCCCAGCGGTTCGAGCAACAGCCCGATTCCTGGCGGGTCAGCCGGGAACATCTCGCCCAGGAGAGTCACGGTCGGCCGGTCCGGTCGTTCCTTCGGCGCGGCGACGGGGCCGGTCTCGGCCTCCTTGCGCGCATAGCCCAGCATCGCGCCGGCGAGCACGTCCTTCGCCTCGGCATGCGTCGGTACGCCAAAGCCCGGCACGTCGATGCCGATGATCCGCACCCCGTCGATCTGGTCGGGCAGCAATTGCAGCGGCACGCCCGACGCGGTCGGTACGCACAGATTGGTGACGATGATCGTGTCGTACAGCGCCGGATCGGCAAGCTGGTGGACCGCGTCGCGAATGTCCTCGAACAACTTGCCGGTGACAAGCGTCTCGGACGAGAAGGGCACGTAACCGACGCTGCGCTTGGCACCGTAGAAATGCGACGTGAAGGTCAAGCCGTAGACGCAGCAGGCCGAGCCCGAAAGGATCGTCGCGGTGCGACGCATCCTGAGGCCGACGCGCAAGCTGCCGAAGGCCGGGCACATCGATTGCGGCTGGTCGTGCGGGCCCTTGGGATAATCGGCATCGTAACGCGCGAGGATTTCGGACTTGCCGGCGAGCTCGGCGGCTTCGCGGAGCGTGGCGCCGCTGGCGCAGCCGCCATCTATCGGCGCAATCGCGATACGGTCGCGCGGCCTCTCCTCCCCGCCCTGGAAGGGGGAGGTCGCGGGTGGGTCGCTGTGCGGCGGGCGCTCGGCCTCGACAACGGGCCGACCCACCCCCAGCCCCTCCCTTCCAGGGAGGGGAGCAGAAACGAGGGCGGCCTCAGACGGCATCGTACACCACTTCCAGCGTCGGCTTCGGCACATAGGCCGCGCCGCGCATGTCTGCCTGGCTCGCCGGCTTCAGCGCATAATCCGCCCCCGTCACATCCGCCGAAAACAAAGCGAGCAAGCCATCCTGATCGAGCGGGGTCGGCCGCAGCGGCGGCGCCTCCGTCACATTGACCGCGAGTTGCTCGAACAGGCTCGCCCATTGCCCCCCCGGCTTGCCGATGATCTGGTAGTTCGCGCTCTTCTTGCGGATATCCTCGTTCGCCGGAATCGCGGTCAGCACCGGAATGCCGACCGCGGCGGCAAAGGCATTGGCCTCGCCCGTTCCGTCATCCTTGTTGAGGATCATCCCCGCGACGCCGACATTGCCACCCATCTTGCGGAAATATTCGACCGCCTTGCAGACATTGTTGGCGACGTAGAGCGATTGCAGATCGTTCGACGCGACGACGATCACTTTCTGGCACATGTCGCGCGCGATCGGCAGGCCGAAGCCGCCGCACACCACGTCGCCGAGGAAATCGAGCAGGACGTAATCGAAGCCCCATTCGTGGAAGCCGAGTTTCTCCAGCGTCTCGAAGCCGTGGATGATCCCGCGCCCGCCGCAGCCGCGGCCGACCTCGGGGCCGCCCAATTCCATCGCGAACACGCCGTCGCGCTGGAAGCAGACGTCCTCGATTCCGATTTCCTCGCCTGCCAGTTTCCGGGCGCTCGACGTCTCGATGATCGTCGGGGTCGATTTGCCGCCGAACAGCAACGAGGTGGTGTCGCTCTTCGGGTCGCAGCCGATCAGCAGCACGCGCTTGCCCTGTTGCGCCATCATGTAACTGAGGTTGGCCAAGGCGAACGACTTGCCGCTGCCGCCCTTGCCGTAGATCGCGATGATCTGCGTTTCCTTGGTGACTGGGCCGGTCGGGACCGGGTCGGGTTCGTACCCGGCCTCCTCCCGCAAGGGTCCTGGATCGAGCATCGTCATACCGCACTCCAATCGAGCACCATCTTGAGGCAATCCGGGTCGCCGAACGCAGCGGGGTAGGCCTGTGCGGCCTCGTCGGCCGGACGAACATGGCTGATTAGCCCGTCGAGCCGCAGCGCCCCGCCCGCGACCAGCGAATCGACGGCGTCGACGTCCGCCGCGGTGAATTCGGCCGAGATGCGCAGCCGCGCCTCGCGCTGGAACGCCGGCGGGAACGCGAAGCTCAGCCGATCGTAAAAACCGGCGAGCACGATCTCGCCGCCTTTGGCGAGCCGCGGCACGAGTGTGTCGAGGATATCGGGGGCGCCACTAGCGTCGCAGATCGTCGCATAATCGCGCCGTTCGTCATTTGCCGGATCGATCACGGAATAGCTCGTCGCATCGCGGCGATCGGCATTGGTTTCCCACACCGTCGGCGGCGGCCCGCCGAGGGCGAGCGCGACGCGCGCGATCAGGCGCCCGACGATGCCATGCCCGATCACCAGATCGGGCGCCGTGCCGCCGGCCACCGCGTGATGGGCGGTCGCGGCCAGCGCGGTGAGAATGCCGTCGCGCCCGAGCGACTCATCGACCGGCAGCGCGCGTGCCGACGGCAAGATCACGCGTTGCGCCGTTCCACCGAACAGTCCGCGCGCACCCTGATAGCAACGCGCGCCGGGCACGAAGACCCATTCGCCGATCCGCGCGCGCACCTCGGCGCCGGCATCTACGATCCGCCCGACTGATTCATAGCCCGGCACCAGCGGGTAGCCCATGCCGGGAAAGGCCGGCATCCGGCCGGACCACAGCAATTTCTCGGTGCCCGAACTGATCCCGCTCCATGCCACGTCGATCAGGACATCGGCGGCGCCAAGTGGCGTGAGGGCGAGCGGACGGAGCGTCAGCCGTTCCGGTCCCTCCAACACCACTGCCAGTGTTTCCACCGTGCTTCCCCTGCCACTACGGCCCGATACGGGTCTTCTTGATTGTCAGTTTAGTTAGACACTTATCATTGTCAACTCGAATGGACGTTACGCTTCGCGTTGCGCCAGGAGGACACGACAGGTTAGCAGCAGCGCAGTCGACAGCAGGCGCGTCCGGGCAAAGCCGGCGGCCTTGAGCAATGTCCCGATCTCGCCCGGCGTACGCGGCCGCCCCGAACCCATGGCGAAAAGATACAGCCCGAAATAGGTGTCGCCGGCAGGTTCGGCGCCCGGCGTCGCCGCCATCGGTTCGGCGATCAGCAAGCACCCGCCCGGCGGCAATGCCGCATGCGCCGCCCGCAGCAGCGCCAGCGCCGGCGCGTCGTCATGATCGTGCAGCACTCGCACCAGGCTGATGAGATCATAGCCGAGCGGCAACGGATCGACGCGAAAATCGCCGCCGTGGATCGTCACGCGCGCGCCCAGGCCGGCGGCATCGAGTCGCCCACGCGCGCGCGCCGCCACCGCGGCGAGATCGAACAGGCCGAGCGCCAGCGCCGGGACGCGCGCGCCGACCGACTCGAGGAAGCGCCCCTCGCCGCCGCCGATATCGAGCAAGCGCCGGTGCCGCGCGAACCGATACGCATCGAGGATCTGCGCCGCCACCAACGGCTGCGACGCCGCCATCAGCCGCGAATATGGCGCGACCGCGCCGGCATCCCCGTCACCGGGATGCTCGGCATAGCGCCAATACTCGGCCAGCGCCCCGCCCCCGCCGCCACGCCGCAGCAACGCTACCGGATCGGCGAGATCGGCATAGAGCAGATGATGGTGCGCGATCATCTCGGCGATCCCGCCATTGCCGCGCAGCGCCGCACCGGCGCTGCCCAGCACCCAGTCGGTGCCGAGCCGCTCGACCAGCCCGAGCGCCGCCGCGGCGCGCAGCAAGCGCAGCGTCGAAGCTATGGGCAGCGCGATCCGCTCGGCGACCGCCTCGCTCGGCAATGGCGCCGCGGCGAGACAGTCGAGCAGGCCCGTTGCGATGCACGCCGCCAGTGTTTGCGAATAGACGAAGCCGGCGACGAGATCGAACAGACCGCGCGCGCGTGCCCGCGCGACGGGCCGGGTGAGCCAGCAGCGCGCCGCGAAACGCTGGAAGCGCGGCGACGACAACCATGCGTTGCGCCATGCGACCCAGCGCGTGCGACCGCGCAACCAAAGCTTTGACATGGCGCGCGAGGTGGACGACATCATGTGTCCAGTTGAGTGGACATATCCCGGTCCGTCAACCGCGAAGGGACGCCGGATGGCAGCGCGCGAGGTCGTGATCATCGGTGCGGGCATCGGGGGGCTGGTCAGCGCGGCCTTGCTGGCGGCGCGCGGCGTCGCGGTGACGGTGGTCGAGGCTGCGGCCACGCCCGGCGGCAAGCTGCGCCAGGTCGAGGCGGGCGGGGTCGCGATGGATGCGGGGCCGACGGTGTTCACGCTGCGGCACGTGTTCGACACGATCTTCGCGGCATGCGGATCATCGCTCGACACGCATCTGCGCTTGCAGCCCGCCACGATCCTCGCGCGCCATGCCTGGGGCGCCGACCGGCTCGACCTGTTCGCCGACCCCGCCGCCAGCGAAGCCGCGATCGGCGCCTTTGCCGGCGCGCGCGAGGCCGCCGGCTACCGCGCTTTCCGCGCCGAGGCGCAGCGCATCTTCGACACGCTCGACCAGCCTTTCCTGCGCGCGCCGCAGACCAATCCGCTCGGCCTGACGCTGCGGATGATGGCGCGATCGGGCTGGCGCGGCTTGGTCGATCTCAACAGCATCCGCCCGTACGAGAGTCTTTGGTCGGCGCTCGGCGATCATTTCCGCGATCCGCGCTTGCGGCAATTGTTCGGGCGCTACGCGACCTATTGCGGCGCTTCGCCCTTCCAATGCCCCGCCACCTTGATGCTCGTCGCGCATGTCGAGGCGGCCGGGGTGTGGCTGGTCGAAGGCGGGATGTACCGCCTCGCGCTGGCGCTCGAGGCGCTCGCCGAGCGCAACGGCGCGGTGTTTCGCTACGATGCGCCAGTGCGCGAGATCGTGGTCGAGCGCGGCCGAGCGGCCGGCGTGCTGCTGGCGTCGGGCGAACGCATCGCCGCCGATGCCGTCGTCTGCAATGCCGATCCCGCCGCACTCGCCGCTGGCGCGTTCGGCCCGGCCACGCGGCACGCCATGCGGGGGCATGCGCCACGCTCCTCCTCCGCCTTGGTCTGGTGCGCTACCGCCCGCCCGCGCGGGTTTCCGCTGCTGCGCCACACAGTGTTCTTCTCGCCCGATTCGGCCGCCGAATTCGCCGAGCTCCGCGCCGGTCGGCTGGCGCGCGCGCCCAGCGTCTATGTCTGCGCGCAGGACCGCGACGCCGATACCGGCGCGCGCCCAGACGGCACCGAGCGGCTGCAGATCATCGTCAACGCCCCTGCCCGCGGCGACACACACATCCTCACTCAAGCGGAGATCGAGCAATGCACATCGTCGATGCAAGCCACGCTGCGGCGCGCCGGCCTGACGCTGGATTTGCCGGAGGCGGCGACGGTGCTGACCATGCCGAGCGACTTCGCGCGGATGTTTCCACAGACGGGTGGAGCCCTTTATGGACCGGCCTCGCACGGGTGGGCGGCAAGCTTCCGCCGCCCCGGCAGCCGGACGCGGATCCCTGGGCTCTATTGCGCGGGCGGGAGTACCCATCCGGGCGCGGGCGTCCCGATGGCGGCCTTGTCCGCCCAAACAGCCGTCGCTTGCCTGCTCAAGGACCGCGCTTCGATGTCCACGTCGCACCCGGTGGCTATGCCTGGTGGTATGTCGACGCGTTCAGCGCGGACCGCCGCTTCGGCCTGACGATCATCGCCTTTATCGGCAGCGTGTTCTCGCCCTACTACAAGCTGTCGGGCCGCGGCCGGCCCGACAATCATTGTGCGATCAACGTGTCGTTGTGCGGCCCCGGCGCGCGCGCCTGGGCGATGACCGAGCGCGGCGCCAGGCATGTGCGGCGCGACGCCGACCATTTCGCGGTCGGCCCGAGCGCGCTCGGCTGGGACGGCGACACGCTGGTGATCGACTTGGCGGAGATATCCGCGCCCTTGCCCTATCCGGTGCGTGGTACGGTGCGTGTGCATCCCGAGATGATCGGCACGACCGCGTTCGCGCTCGATCCCGAGGCGCGGCATCTTTGGCATCCGGTCGCGCCGCGTGCGCGCGTCGAAGTGGAGATAACCCATCCGAACGTGCGCTGGAGCGGCGACGGCTATTTCGATTCCAATTTCGGCGACGAGCCGCTCGAGGCGGGGTTCGACGACTGGCATTGGTCGCGCGCGCACCTGCGGCAGGACGTTGCAGTGCTGTACGAAGGGCGCCGCCGCAACGGACAGCCGTTCGACCTGGCGCTGAAGTTCGACAGGCAGGGCCGCTGGCACGATGTCGCGCCGCCGCCGCGCGCGCGGCTGCCGCGCACAGGCTGGCTGGTCGAACGCGCCACGCGCGCCGATTCGGATACCACCCCGCACATCGCCAAAACCTGGATCGATGCGCCGTTCTACGCACGCTCGGCGCTCGACACGCGCGTGTTCGGCGAGGATGTGCGCGCGGTGCATGAGAGCCTGTCGCTCACGCGATTCCGCTCACCGATCGTCCAGTCGATGCTCCCCTACCGTATGCCCCGGGCTTTCTGGTGAGTCTTTCCGCGCGGCGTCGCGCTTGATCTCGCGCGTGATCGAGACGAGTTGCCAGATGATGAAACCCATCACCGGCACGCCGACGATCGCCATGTCCAATATCGCGAAGTAACGCGGGTTCATCGGCGCGCCCCGACAAAGGCGGCGATCAGCGCCGCGACGTCGCCCGGTGCTTCTTCATGCACCAGATGCCCGCGCTTCGCCACAAGCTCCAAGCGGCTGTCCGGCAGTTGCACCGCCGCCGCGCGGACCGACGCCACGGGAATTGCGGCGTCGTTCTCGCCGTGCACGAGCAACACGGGCAGCGCGACGCGCGGCAAGGCGCGCGCGAGCGCATCGAGATCCCACGCCGCCATCATCGTGATCGCCCCCGCGCAATGGTCCGACGTGGCGAACAGCCGGCGGTAGAAATCGACGCCGGCGGCATCGATGCGCGACCCGGTGCTGCGCCCGAGGAAGCGCGCCGCTTCGCCCGGCCCCCGCGCCAGCGCCGCGAAGACATGCGGCGCGAACGGGTTGACGAACAAGGCCTGCGCGAGCGTCGGGAAGAGCTTGGCGGCGAGCCCGGGAAAGGGCAGCAGCGCGGGGCCGAGACCGACCAATGCCGCGGGGTCGGCCAACCCGTCGACCGTCATCCGCAACGCGATTGCCGCGCCGGCGGAATGGCCGACGATCGCGTCGGGTGCGAGATCGAGCGTCGTCAGGAGATCGCCGAGCGCGCGGGCCATTGCTATCATCGACAGCCCGCCGACCGATCGTCCGGTGGTGAAGCCGTGCCCCGGCAAATCGGGCGCGACCAAGGTGAAATGCTCCGCCAGCAACGGCGCAAGGTCGCGCCAGCTATGCGTCGCGGCGCCGGTGCCGTGGAGCAGCAGCAGCACCGGGCCTGCGCCCATCACCTGGACATGCCAGCGCAATCGGCCGCTCTCGACGAAACGGCTTGCCGCGCGATTGGGCCAGTCGCGCCCTTCGACGTCCCATCGCGCGCGGCTCATCCCGGTTGCACCGCCGCGACCGCGCGGTGCAATGCCGCCGCATCGGCGCGCGGCAAGGGCAGATAGCGCGCGCCCATCGCCAGCGCGAGCCGCGCGGCCTCGGGCCGGGGACGCGCCGACGTGTCGATGAACACCGCGCCGATCTTGGCCTGGCCGATCGCGCGCGCGGCGTTTTCGGCGTCGCGCTCGGCGCGTTCACGCACCGGCGCGCCGTCGCTGGCGATATTGGCGCGGCCGTCGGTCAGCACGACGAGGAATGGCGTCCGCCCGCGCTGACGCCCCCCCTCGGCGAGCATTTGCGCCGTCGCCAGTCCGGCCGCCAGCGGCGTCCCGCCGCCGCCGGGCAAGTCGGCCAGGGCGCGCCGCGCACGCGCGAGCGAGCGCGTCGGCGGGAGCAACACCTCCGCCGCCTCACCGCGAAACGCCACCAGAGCGACTTGCGCGCGCTTCACATAGGCCTCGGCGAGCAGGAGTTCGACCGCGCCCTTGGCCTCGGCCAGCCGCGCCATCGCGGCCGAGCCCGAGGCGTCGACCGCGAAGATCGTCAGCGTTTCCGCGCGCGTCTCGAAGCGGCGAATGCGCAGGTCGTCGCGGCGGATGCGAACCGGCCCGTCGCCGCGTTCGCGCACAGTCTGCCAGGGCGCGGCGGCGCGCAGCGTGTCGATCACGCTCAGCCGCAAGCCGCCCCGCGGCACGCCGGCGCGCGCGCCGAGCGGCCGACCGCGC
>CAXTEO010000097.1:0-16650 GCA_964243205.1 uncultured Sphingomonas sp. | reverse complement strand
GGCTGGTAGGGCGTGTAGGCGGTGAGGAACTCGCCGCGTTGGATCAGGTGATCGACCGAGGCCGGGACATGATGCCTGTACGCGCCGCAGCCGAGGAAGAACGGGACTTCGCCGGCTGGCAGGTTTTTCCGCGCAAGCGCGGTCATGTGGCGTTCGACCGCCATTTCGCTGGCGTGCATCGGCAGATCGCGGATCGGGCCGTCGAGGCGCGCGGCCTCGGGCACGTCGACGAACAGATCGTCGATCGAGGCGGCGCCGATGACGGCGAGCATCGCCGCGCGATCGGGCTGGGTCAGGGGCAGGTAGCGCATCAGTCGATCCTCTCCCCTCCCTGGAAGGGAGGGGCCGGGGGTGGGTCGGTGTGGGGCGGGCGTGACGTTCCCATTGAGAGCGACCCACCCCTCGATCCCCTCCCTTCCAGGGAGGGGAGGAAGGTCAGAGCTTCGCGACGAACGCCGCGTAGGCGGTCTCGTCCATCAGGCCGTTCAGCTCGTCCGGCGCGGACAGCGTCAGCTTGAAGAACCAGCCGTCGCTCTCGGGCGCCTCGTTGACGAGGCCCGGCGTGTCGGCGAGCGCGGGGTTGCCCTCCGTGACCGTGCCCGACACGGGCGAATAGACGTCCGACGCGGCCTTGACCGATTCGACCACGGCGGCTTCGTCGCCCTTGGTCAGCACCTTGCCGTCCGCGGGGACGTCGACGAACACGATGTCGCCGAGCTGGCTCTGCGCATATTCGGAGATGCCGACGGTGCCGATGTCGCCATCGACATCGACCCACTCATGATCTTGCGTGAAATAACGGCTCATTTGGGACCTCCTGCGCGGACGTAACGGTGGGGGATGAAGGGCATTGCGGTGACGGTCGCAGTGTGGACTTTCCCGCGCTGCGACAAAGTAACGGTGGTGTCGGGTACGGCGAGCTCGGTCGGCACATAGGCCATCGCGATCGCCGCGCCGACGCTCGGCGCGAAGCCGCCGCTGGTGACGCGGCCGATCTCGGCGCCCGACTCGTCAACCACCGTGGCGCCTTCGCGCACCGGCTGGCGGCCGGCGATGAGCAGGCCGACGCGCTTGCTGGCGGCACCGGCGGCGCGCTCGGCGAGGATCGGCGTGGCGCCCATGAAGTCGCCCGCCTCGCGGCGGCGCTTCGACAAAGCGAAGCCGAGATCGGCCTGGACCGGACTTGTCTCGGGGTCGAGATCGTGGCCGTAGAGCGGCAGGCCCGCCTCGAGCCGCAGCGAATCGCGCGCGCCGAGGCCGATCGGCTTGACCTCGGGCTCGGCGACGAGCGCGCCGGCGAGCGCTTCGACGCTCTCGCCGGGCACCGAAATCTCGAACCCGTCCTCGCCGGTATAGCCCGAGCGGCTGATCCACAGCGCCACGCCGTTCCAGTCGAACGCGCCGGCGGTCATGAACACGAGGTCGGTCACGCCCGGCACCAGCCGCGCCAGCGCATCGACCGCCTTGGGGCCCTGCAGCGCGAGCAGAGCGCGCTCCTCGAGATGGTTGATCGCGATGCCGTCGGGCAGGAATTCGAGCAGGTGCGCGATATCGTCGATCTTGGTCGCGCCGTTGACCACCATGTAGAACAATGGCGCATCTGGGTCAGTCGGGGTCGCGTCGAGCGGCGACCAGCCGGCCGGCTCCGCAGGTTCAGCCACTTCGTCGGCGGCGCCAGCGAACGGGCTTTCGCGCGGCAGATGCGTGACCATCAGATCGTCGAGGATGCCGCCGTTCTCGGCAAGCAGCAGCGAATAGCGCTGCCTGTTCTCGGCGAGCCCGGCGATGTCCGCCGGCAGCAGCGATTCGAGCGCGGCAACGACATCGGCGCCGCCCTCGGCGCGGAACACCAGCTGGCCCATGTGGCTGACGTCGAACAGGCCGGCCGAGTCGCGCACCCACAGATGCTCGGCCATGATGCCTTCGTACTGGACGGGCATGTGATAGCCGGCGAACTCGACCATCCGCCCGCCCTGCGCGCGGTGCCACGCGTCGAGCGGCAGAGTCTGCGTCGCGATCTCGTCGGGAATGTCTGTATCGCTCATCTTGGGCCTTCCGGAACAGGGATTACGGCGCGGCACGGCGCCGTAGCGCCGATGTTCACACCGCCCCCTCTGTCACGGATACCTGAGAGCTTTGACCTGCTCGCGCAGGCTTACCCCTTCGGTGGCCGCCACCTGCAAGGTGGAAGCGCTTTCCAGAGTGTCGATAGCCCGCGCGGTCCGGTTGCCTGAGAGATTCCGGGGCGGTTGCTCCTTCGGCGGCCCGGCCGATCCGTGAGGACCTCCGAACGCTCTCCCGCGCGCGCCTATGCAAGTCACCTCACATCGACACGCCCGGTCTGACGCGCTGCAGCAAGCGAGTCAACGCGTCAGCTCACCGCGTCGCGTTATATTTCAGCTGGTCGTTGGTGAGCTGGAAACCGACGAGCGCCTCGAAGGTCGCGCGCAGCACGGCCTGGCGGATCTCGGGGCGGCTGAGCGGATCGACCGCGGCATCGTCGCCACCCGCCTTGCGCTTCTCGGTCAGCTTCTTGCGAACGTCGTCGGGCAAAGTCGCTGCGGCACGCGACACGGTGGCGTTGCCGGTGGCCTGCACCGTGGCACGCGCCTGGCCCGGCTCGAAATGCAATGTCGCATGGCCGATTCGCTTGGCGACGACTGCGTTGCCACCCTGCAGGACGGTCACGAAATAGGGCAGCGTGATATCGCGCGCGCCGTCGGTGCGAGTCCGACGCCCCTCGACCGAGAAGGTCACCGCGGTCTGCACGTCGGCTCCCGAATCGTCGCATGTCGAGCGCACGTTGGTGAGCACCGCGGTCACGTCGATCGCGGTCGAATCGCGGCTGGTGGCGGGGTCGAACACCGTGATGTCGCCGGTATGCGCCGGGACGGCGACGGCCGGGCAAGCGCTGCGGATCGCGGTGATGCCGCCGGTCTCGTCGAACTCGCCGGTATTGTGCGCGCACCCGCCGAGCAGGGACAGCGCCGACAGCAGGAGCATTGGGGCGGCGATGGTCGATTTCCGGATGATCACGAGGGCACGCACCTTATTCATGCAAAAGGAAGCCGCTGGCCGATGAGGATTTTTGGCGCAGACGGCATCGCACCATAGGAAGCGGCTTCCGCCCGTGCAAGCAATGGCGTAGGCTTTCCGCCTGATGTCGACCGCTTCCAAGCCCCCCCTGGCCCTGATCATCGCCGCCCCGCGCGGCTTTTGCGCGGGCGTCGATCGGGCGATCCAGATCGTCGAGCTGGCGATCGCGAAATATGGCGCGCCGGTCTATGTGCGCCACGAAATCGTCCACAACCGCTTCGTCGTCGACATGCTGCGCGACAAGGGTGCGGTGTTCGTCGAGGAGCTCGACGAGGTGCCGGACGGCGTACGGGTGGTGTTCTCGGCGCACGGCGTCCCTAAAGCGGTGCCCGACAAGGCGACCGAGCGTGGGCTTGCCTTTTTCGATGCCACCTGCCCGCTCGTGTCGCGCGTGCATCGTCAGGCCGAACGGCTGGTCGAGGCCGGACGGCACATCGTGTTCATCGGGCATGCCGGCCATCCCGAAGTCGTCGGCACGTTCGGCCAGGTGCCCGAGGGCGCGATGACGTTGATCGAGACGGTGGACGATGCCGAGGCCTACAAGCCCACCGACCCCGATGCGCTCGCCTTCCTGACGCAGACGACGTTGTCGATCGACGACACGGCCGCGGTGGTCGCGACGCTGCAGCGCCGTTTTCCCAGGATGCTGAGCCCGCGCGGCGAAGACATTTGCTACGCCACCTCGAACCGTCAGAGCGCGGTCAAGGCGATCGCGCATGCGTGCGACGCGGTGCTGGTGATCGGCGCGCCCAACTCGTCCAATTCGATGCGCCTCGTCGAAGTGGCGACGCGCGAGGGGACGCCGGCACGGCTGATCCAACGCGCGGCCGAACTCGACTGGGGCTTCCTGGCCGGGGTGGAGACGCTCGGCATCACCGCGGGTGCCTCGGCGCCCGAAGTACTGGTGCGCGAATTGGTGGACTTGCTCGGCGAGCGCTTCATGGTTAGCGAGCAGGAGGTCACGACCAAGCGCGAGACCATCACCTTCAAACTGCCCCGCGGGCTAGAAACCGAAATCGCAGCCTGACCCTATGGCCGTCTACACCCCTGTCTCGGCCGAGCTTCTGGCCGCTTTTCTCGCGCGCTATGACGTCGGCGAACTGGTCTCGGCCAAGGGCATCGCCGAGGGCGTGCAGAACACCAATTACCTCGTCGACACCACCACCGGTCGCTTCATCCTGACGCTGTACGAACAGCGCACCGAAAGCGACGAGCTCCCCTATTTCATGGACATGCTCGATCATCTCGCGGCGCGCGGCAACCCGGTGCCGCCGGCGATCAAGGACCGCGGCGGCGTGGCGATCCAGACGCTTGAAGGCCGCCGGGCGTGCCTGATCCAGTTCCTGAGCGGCGTGTCGGTAACGCATCCGACCGCGGCGCAAGCCTTCTCCACGGGCCAGGCGATGGGCCGGATGCACGCCGCGCTCGCCGATTTCACGCCGGTACGCGCCAATTCGATGGGCATCGCGACCTGGGCGCCGCAGCTCGCCAGCATCGGCACCGGATTCGACACGATCGCGCCGGGGCTGCAGGCCGAGGCGACCGTGATGCTGGAAACCGTGCTGCGCGACTGGCCGGCGCATTTGCCGACCGCACCGATCCACGCCGATCTGTTCCCCGACAACGTGCTGACGCGCGGCGACCAGGTCACCGGCCTGATCGACTTCTATTTCGCCTGCACCGACATCCGCGCGTTCGACGTCGCGATCCTGCACACCGCCTGGTCGTTCGACGCCGACGGGCGCACGCTCGACCACGCCGTCGGCCGGGCGCTGATCGAGGGCTATGACGCGACCTTCGGGCTTTCCGCCGAAGAGCGGGCGCAGCTCGGCACGCTCGCCAAGGGCGCATGCCTGCGCTTCTTCCTGTCGCGCGCCTGGGACTGGCTCAACACGCCCGCCGACGCGCTGGTCACGCGCAAGGATCCGCTCGCCTATCTCCGTCGCTATCGCACCTACGCCGCACTGGACGACCTTTTCGCATGACCGAATCCTTGCCTGAACTGACCAAAGTCGAAATCGCCACCGATGGCGCGTGCAAGGGCAATCCCGGCCCGGGCGGCTGGGGCGCGCTGATCCGGTCGGGCGGGACCGAGAAGGAATTGTCGGGCGGCGAAGTGCTCACCACCAACAATCGCATGGAATTGATGGCGGCGATCGCGGGGCTGAACGCGCTGAAACGGCCATGCCGGGTGACGCTGTCGACCGACAGCCGCTACGTGATGGATGGGCTGACCAAGTGGATCAAGGGCTGGCAGAAGAACGGCTGGAAGACCGCTGCCAAGCAACCGGTCAAGAATGCCGATCTGTGGCAGGCGCTGCTCGACGCGGCCAAGCCGCACCGGATCGAGTGGACCTGGGTGAAAGGCCATGCCGGCCACCCCGACAACGAGCGCGCCGACCGGCTGGCAAGCGATGCGGCGGTGCTCGCGGGGCGGCGAGGCTAGGCTCGCCACCCCGGTCGGGACGTCATCCCTCCTCGATCGGAGCGCCGGGGCCGTTCTTGAGCACCGACTCGATCGCGTTCTTGGCGGCCGCCTTGCTGGAATAGCCTTCCGTCCACCAGATCAGCTCGGCATTGTATTTGAACTTGGCGACGTAATCGCCGGACTTGTTCTGCTCGATCACGAATTTGTGTGCCATCATCGCCTCCCGGTGCTGGTCAGACGAAAATACCGCGATCCGGATCGTTACGCCAGCGCCTTGAAACGGCCGGGCGCGTAGCGCGCGGGATCGATCGCCGCGACACTTGTCTCCGGTGCGATGCCGAGCAGCAGCGCCGCGGCCAGCGCGGCCGCGGCCGGCGCGGTCTGGATGCCGAAGCCGCCTTGCCCGGCGCACCAGAAGAAGCCGGGCGAATCGGGCGCAAAGCCGTAGACCGGCAAACGGTCGGGCGCGAAACTGCGCAAGCCCGCCCAGCGGCGCTCCAGCCGCGTGATCCGCCAGTCGACGACCTGCTCGAACCGATCGATCGCGATCGCGACATCGAGCTCCTCGGGCTGGACGTCGCTCGGTTCGACCTCGGTCTCGTCATGCGGGCTGAGCCACAGCCGCCCGCCTGCCTCGGGCTTGAAGTAGAAGTTGCCGGAAATGTCGGCGACGTGCGGCAGCGTGGCGGGCGCGGCCGGATCGGTCGCGAGCTGCACGACGGTGCGGCGGTAGGCGGTGATTCCGATCGGCGCGACGCCGGCCAGTTCGGCAACCCGGTCCGCCCACGCGCCCGCCGCATCGACCAGGATCGTCGCCGCGAAACTGCCCGCGCCGGTGTCCAACTGCCAATGATCGCCGATGCGCGTCGCGCCGTGCAGCGGCGCCGACACGACCAACGCCGCGCCGGCGCGCTTCGCCTGCGCCAGGTAGTGCGCATGCAGTGCCGCCACGTCGATATAGGTACTGCTCGCCTCGTATACGCCGAGCGTCCACTCGGCCCGAAGTCCGGGGATGTAGGTGCGCGGGTCGACGCGCTCGAGCGCGACGCCGCTGCCATCGAACTCGGCGAGGAAAGCGGCGATCGCGGGCTCGTCTTCGGCACGGCCGATATGGAGCGAACCGAGCGCCTGCAGAAAGCCCCCCGCTTGCAACACGGGGCCGGAGGCGGTGGTCAGCGGCTGGACGCCCGGCCCGCCGTAACTTTCCGACCAGAACGCCGCCGAGCGCCCCGTGGCATGATAGCCCGGCACGTCCTCGGCTTCGAGCAGCAGCACCGATGCGTACGGCGCGATGTGCGCGGCAAGGCTCGCGCCCGCCATGCCGGCGCCGACGATCGCCACGTCGTACCGCGTCGCGATGCTCACGCTGGCGCCCTTGCCGCGAAGAACCGGTCGATCTCGCCGATTGCGCGATTTCGGACGACATCCACCTCACGCAGGATTTCGTGCGCCGATTCCTTGCCGAAGCGCACGACGTGCGCGTCGGGCAGCTTGGCGGCGACCTGATAGGCCGCCTTGGGCGCGACGAGCTTGTCGTTATCGGCGACCACCAGCAGCATCGGCACGCTCAACGTCGCAAGCCCCGGATCGGCACGCAGTCGCCGAGTCGAGCCGAATGCCTCGACCACCCACCGCCAGCTCGGCGGCCCGAGCAGCAGTTCGGGCTTGCTCGATTGCCAGAAAATCTCGTCCTCATAGCGTTGCTGGTCGTGCGTCAGCAGCGCCTGGCGCGTTTCGGTCGTCGCGGGCCGCTCATTGCCGCGCCACGCCGGCCGCGCGCTGTTGCCCACGCCGCCCATCAGCATCGCCGCGCGCTCGCCGAGCGCCCAGCCGAGCGGGCTGTGCAGGCCGAGCATCGGTGCGATTAGAACCGCAGCATCGGGCTGCGCGGCCCCCTCGACCAGCGCGCGCAAGAGCAAATGGCCCCCCATCGAATGGCCGAGCGCGACGTGCGGCCCTGCGCCTTCGCCGACCCACCCGGCCCAGAAAGCGCGGAAATCGTCGATATAATGCTGGAAATCGTCGATATGCCCGACATGCGCATCGGGTGACAGCCGCCCCGACCCGCCCTGCCCGCGCCAGTCGAACGATGTGATCGACCAGCCCTGCGCATGCCAATGCGCGAAACTTTCGAGATATTTCTCGAAAATGTCGCCGCGTCCGCCCTGGAACAGCATCCGCCCGCGCGGCGTGCCCTGCGCTGCCCAATCGAACCGCCGCAACGTCCATCCGTCGGGCGCGGTCCAGTGCGTGATCCGCGCCGCTGCGGGAATCGCGCGTCGATACAGCTGGGGGGAAACCATGAAGCGTGGTTACGGTTTCGAAAGGCATGTCGTCTAGGGCTTTCCCGCATGAGTGGGGACTCTCTTGAAACGCCGCTGCTGATCGGGCTGGCACTGATCCTGGTATCCGCCGGGATCGAGGATGCGCGCTTCCGGGAGATCGCAAATTGGAAGAACGCCGCAATCGCGCTGCTCGCACCCTTTTATTGGTGGGCGAGCGGATTGATGCCGTGGCCCGACATGGCCGCTCAATTCGGGCTCGCATTGTGCGTGTTCGCGCTGTTCATCGTGGCCTTCCAGTTCGGCTGGATGGGCGGCGGCGACGTCAAGATGATCGGCGCGCTGGCCTTGTGGCTGCCGCTCGTGCCGCTGGTGTGGATGCTGATCGCGATGTCGCTGCTCGGCGGCGTGCTCACGGTCGTGCTGCTGATCGAGCGCACGCTGCGCCACCGCACCACGCCGATCGAGGTGCCGTACGGCGTGGCGATCGCGCTGGCCGCCTTATACGTTTTGCGTGAACCGCTTTTTAACCACTTTGGTGTGAATGCTTAACGCGGGTTCCAATGCCCGTGCAGGAAAGAGTCGAAATGGATAGTCGCAAGGTCCTATTGCTGGTGGGAGCGCTGATCGTGGCAGCGATCACGGCGTTCATGGCGCGCTCGCTGATCGTCGGCAGTTCCGCCCCGCAGGCCAATGCCGCCGGCGTCATCGCCGCCCCGGTCGATGGCCCCGAAGTGCTGGTGGCGACGAAGGCGTTGCCGGTCGGCACGATCCTGGATGCGACCGCGCTCAAATATCAGCCTTGGCCAAAAGAATTGGTCGAGAACGTCTATTTCATCAAGAAGGCCGGCTTCGACCAGCGCTCGCTGCTCGGCACCGTGGTGCGCAACGCGATCACCGCCGGCCAGCCGCTGACGCAGGGCGCTTTGGTCAAGCCTGGCGACCGTGGCTTCCTCGCCGCGGCACTCGGGCCGGGCATGCGCGCCGTCACGGTTCCCGTTCAGACGCAGACCAGCGTCGCGGGCTTCGTCTTTCCGGGCGACCGGATCGACCTCATCCTGACCCAGAGCGTTCCCGGCGGCGGCGATGGCCCACCGCTCAAGGCGGCAGAGACGATCATGCGCAACCTGCGCGTGCTCGCCACCGACCAGCGGACCGACAATACAGTCGGCGAGGACGGCAAGACGCAGGTCCACACCTTTTCCAACGTGACGATCGAGGCGACGCCCAAGATCGCCGAGCAGATCGCCGTGGCGCAGACGCTCGGCACGATCTCGCTGTCGCTGCGCTCGATCGCCGACAATAGCAGCGATCTCGAACAGGCGATCGCCAGCGGCGACGTGTCGATGCCCGACGATCCCAAGGCAGAAAAAGCCATGCTGACGCGCATCGCCAGCGCACCCTCGACGGGTAGCGGCACGATGGTGACGGGTGCCGACGTATCGCGCTTCCAGCGCCGTACCGTGCCCGGCAAGCCCCCCGAAGCGGCACCTGCGGGCAGCGGTGCGGCCCCCGCCTCGAGCGGCAGCGCATTCCCGGGCGGCGCGGTCAACACCGGCCCGGTCGTCCATATCGCACGCGGAAATGCGGTGACCGATGTCGCCGCCGGAGGAAACAAGTAATGCGTAGCGTGTCCCTGTCGCTCGGCTGGTCACTGGCAGTCGCTCTGGTCGGCGCCACAAGCGTGGTCGCCGCTCCGGCACCGGCCCCCGTCCCCGTCGCCGTGACGTCTGCCGCCAATACGGTGTTGCAGCTCAACACCGGGCGTGGTCGCCTGGTCACGCTTGCGCGACCGATGAGCGACGTGTTCATCGCCGACGACAAGGTCGCCGACGTGCAGGTCCGCTCGCCCACGCTGCTCTATGTCTTCGGCAAGGCCGCCGGCGAAACCACCGTCTCGGTGACGAGCAAGAGCGGCGCCGTGGTCTACGCCGCGACCGTGCGGGTCGGCAACAACATCAATTCGATCCAGCAGATGCTGACGCTGGCGATGCCCGAGGCCCATATCGTCGCGACTCCGATGAACGGACTGGTGCTGCTCACGGGCACCGTCGCCGGCCCGGATGACGGCGCCGAGGCGACGCGCCTCGTCCAGGCTTTCGTCGGCGATGCCACCAAGGTCATTTCTCGGCTCGGCACCGCCACGCCGCTGCAAGTCAATCTGCAAGTGCGCATCGCGGAGGTCAGCCGCAGCTTCGTCAAGAATATCGGCGTCAACCTGACCAGTTTCGACAAGACGGGCGGCGGCAAGTTCGGCGTCGCGCAAGGCCGCACCGCCGCCACGCAATATACGCCGAACGGCCCGCTGTTCACCGGAGGCACCACCGCGTCGGCGGGGACCAGCCTGATCACCGCCGCCACCACCGGCACCACGATCGGTGCCGCCGGGCGCCTGTTCGGTCTCGACCTCATCTCGTCGCTCGATCTCGGCGAGCGCGACGGCCAGGTCTCGACGCTGGCCAACCCGAACATCACCGTCATTTCCGGCGAGACCGGCTCGTTCCTGGCGGGTGGCGAATTCCCGATCCCGATCTCCCAGGCGCTCGGCGCGGTATCGATCGAATACAAGCAATATGGCGTCAGCCTGGCCTATACGCCGACCGTGCTGGCCGACGGGCGGATCTCGCTCCACGTCCGGCCGGAAGTCTCGCAAATCTCCGCGGAGAATTCGGTGACCCTGTCGGGCACCAGCATTCCCGCGCTGACCACGCGCCGCGCCGAGACGACGGTCGAGCTCGGATCGGGCCAGAGCATGATGATTGCCGGCCTGCTGCAGAACAACCACAACAACTCGATCGACAAGGCCCCGGGTCTGGGCGACGTGCCGGTGGTCGGCGCGCTGTTCCGGTCGAATGCGTTCCAGCGCAACGAGACCGAATTGGTGATCGTGATCACGCCGTATCTCGTCAAGCCGGTCAACGCGAACGACATCGTGCTGCCGACCGACGGCTATAAGGCACCGACCGATCTCGGCCGCGTGTTCATGGGCCAGATCGGCGGTGGCGTCAGCGGAGGCGACCGCCCCAAGCCGAGCATGGCGCCGAGCGAGGACGCCCAGCCGACCCTCGGCGCGATGGCACCGCTGCAGATGATGCAGCCGCCCGGCCCGTCCAAGCCCAACGACCAACCACGCAATGCGCCTGCGGCCGTTCTACCCGCGCCGGCGACCGCTCCCAAGAAGGGTGCCAACGCCGCACCCGGTTTCAGCAATTAAGGCTCAGAGGGACATGACAATGTATAAGCGTTCGCTCCTGATCGCGACTGGCCTCGTCCCGGCGTTGCTCGTGGGCGCGTGCACCACCCCGGGCACGTCAAATCGCGGGCTCGAATCGGTCCACCAGCCGGTGGTCAGCCGCACCGATTACGCGCTCGACGTCGCGACCAGCGGCGGCGGCCTGGCCGCCGGCGAGGAACAGCGGCTGGCGGGCTGGATGGCATCCTTGCGCCTCGCTTATGGCGACCGCGTCGCGATCGACGATCCCAACCCTTACTCCGGTGATGTGCGCGAGGCCGTGTCGCGGCAGGTGGCGCATTATGGCCTGCTCGTCTCGGACGAGACGCCGCTGACCAACTCGCAGGTCACGCCCGGCATGGTCCGCATCGTCGTCACGCGCATGAAGGCGACCGTCCCCGGCTGCCCCGATTACAGCCGCGACACCAGCACCGAGTTCGAGAGCAACACCTCGTCCAACCATGGCTGCGCGATCAATGCGAACATCGCCGCGATGGTCGCCAATCCAGCCGACCTGGTCCGTGGCCAGGTCGGCAGCGGCGTTGCCGACCAGGCAAGCGCGGGCAAGGCGATCGACAGCTTCCGCAAGGCGACGCCCACCGGCAGCGGTGGGACGGCCATCAAGAGCGAAAGCACATCCGGCACTGGGGGCAAATAATGAACGCACCGTTCAATCCGGGCCGCATCGGCCTGCGGGATCCGTTCGCCGCTTATATCTGCGACGAAATCACCGCCGAAACGCTGCGCCCGATCGCCGTCGAAATGGGCTGGGCGCCGGAGAAGGTCAACAAGGGCGGTTTGCGCAACGCAGTCCAGTCACTGTCGGTGTCGGCCAGCCCGCAAATCCTGTTCGTCGATTTGTCCGAAAGCGGCGATCCGCTCAACGACATCAACGCGCTCGCCGAAGTGTGCGAGCCCGGCACGGTCGTGATCGCGGCCGGCCAGGTCAACGATGTCCGGCTGTACCGCGATCTCGTGGTCAGCGGGATCCAGGATTATCTGCTGAAGCCGCTCAACCCCGACATGCTGCGCGAGGCTTTCACCAACGCGCAGGCGATGCTCAACGCCCCCAAGGCGATCGAGGCCGGGACCGAGCGCCCGCACATCTCGACCGCCTTTATCGGCGCGCGCGGCGGCGTCGGCGCATCGACCATGGCGACGTCGGTCGCCTGGGTGCTCAGCGAGAAGGGCGCGCGGACCACTGCGTTGCTCGATCTCGACGTGCATTTCGGCACGGGCGCCCTGTCGCTCGATCTCGAGCCCGGCCGGGGCCTGACCGATGCGATCGAGAATCCGAGCCGCATCGACGGCCTGTTCATCGAGCGCGCGATGGTCAAGTCGAGCGAGCGCCTGTCGGTGCTTTCGGCCGAGGCACCGATCAGTTCTCCGGTCCTGACCGATGGTTCGGCCTTCTTCCAATTGCAGGAAGAAATGCGCGCCGCATTCGAATGCACCGTGGTCGACCTGCCGCGCAACATGCTGGTGCAGCATCCGCATCTCATCTCGGACATCCAGGTCGCGGTGATCGTGACCGAACTGACGCTCGCCGCGGCGCGCGACACGATCCGATTGCTGTCGTGGATGAAGTCGAACGCGCCGCAGACGCAAGTCGTGGTCGTCGCCAACCGTGTCCAGCCCACCGCCCAGCTCGAGATCAGCCGCAAGGACTTCGAGGGTTCGATCGAGCGCAAGATCGATTTCCTCGTGATGTTCGACCAGAAACTGGCGGCGCAATCGGCCAAGCTCGGCAAGCCGCTGGCTGAGGCCGGCAAGGGCTCCAAGACGATCGTCCCGATCATCGATCTCGCCACCAAATTGATGGCGGTCGGCGATTCGGCCGAGCCGATCGACAGCGCGACCAAGAAGAAGCCGGCCGGAAAAGGCAGCGCGCTGATCAACAAATTCGACTTCAAGGCGATGGTCTCGCGCTCGAAAAAGAAGTGAGCGCGCAGAAATGATCGTCAAATCCGGCGCCGTAAACGCCGTCGTAACGAAGCGGAGCGCTTGATAGGCTCATGGAATTGATGCCCGTCCTTTCACTGGGTGCCGGCGCGATCATCGTGCTGATGCTGATGGCGTTCGCCTTTAGCGGCCCCTCGCCGGAGCGTGCCCGCACGCGCCGGATGAGCGCGATGCGCGCGCGCCACAGCGAATCGGCCAACGCCCTGGTCGATGCGCAGATGCGCCGCATCTCGGCGATGCGCGGCACCAAGATGGATGCCGCCGCGATGCGCTTCCTGCCGCGGCCGGCCCTGCTCAAGAAGCGCCTGGCGATGACCGGCAAGAGCTGGACCGTCGGGCAATACGGCATGGCGACGCTCGGCATGGTCGTCGGCGTCACGCTCCTGCTCCTCGTCCTGCGGCTGCCGATCCTGCTGGCACTGCTGATCGGTGTGGTGGTCGGTGCCGGCCTCCCGCACAAGACGGTCGGGTTCTTCATCAAGCGCCGCATCGCCAAGTTCACCGCCAAATTCCCCGATGCGATCGAACTGCTCGTCCGCGGCCTTCGCTCGGGCCTTCCCATCACCGAGACGATTTCGGTGGTCGGCGCGGAAGTCGATGGGCCGGTGGGTGTCGAATTTAAGAACATCACCGACAAGATGAAGATCGGCCGGACGATGGACGCCGCGCTTCAGGAAACCGCCGACCGGCTCGGCACGCCCGAATTCCAGTTCTTCGTGATCACCATCGCGATCCAGCGCGAGACCGGCGGCAATCTGGCCGAAACGCTCGCCAACCTCGCCAACGTGCTGCGTATGCGCGGGCAGATGAAGCTCAAGATCAAGGCGATGTCGTCGGAATCGAAGGCTTCCGCTTATATCGTCGGCTCGCTGCCGTTCATCGTGTTCGGCATGATCTGGATGATCAACGGCAGCTACATGCAGAACTTCTTCATCGACCAGCGGCTGATGGTCGCCGGCGGCATCGGCATGCTGTGGATGGGCATGGGCGCCTTCATCATGAGCCGCATGGTCAATTTCGAGATCTGATGCGATGAACCCCGCCACCCACCCCGCCGGCCCCGTCATTCTTGGCGTCGATGTCTTTACGGTCGCCACATTCCTGGCGGGCATTGCCGCCTTCATGGTGCTGCTCGCCATCTATGCCGCGACGACGGCGCGCGACCCGATGACCAAGCGCGTCAAGGCGCTCAACGACCGCCGCGAGCAGCTCAAGGCGGGCATCACCGCCTCGACCAAGCGCCGCGCCAAGCTCGTCACCAAGAACGAGACGACCGACCGCATCAAGGCGCTGCTGTCGGGCATGAAGGTGCTGCAGGACAGCCAGGTCAAAGCCGCGCAGATCAAGCTGATGCAGGCCGGCATCCGTTCGAAGGAATATGCCGTCGCGGTCATCTTCGGCCGGCTGGTGATCCCGCTCACTTGGGGCGTGTTCGTCGTGTATCTGGTCTACGGATCGACGATGTTCGTCGGCTGGACGCCGTGGAAGATGTACGCGATCGTCGCGGTCAATTTCGTGCTGTCGTACAAGGCGCCCGATCTCTACCTCAACAATCTTATCACCAAACGCTCCAAGGCGATCCAGAAGGGCTTGCCCGACGCGCTCGATCTGCTGGTGATCTGTGCCGAAGCGGGACTCACCGTCGACGCCGCCTTCACTCGCGTGGCGCGCGAACTGGGTCGCGCCTATCCCGAACTGGGCGACGAATTCACGCTCACCGCGATCGAACTGGGCTTCCTGTCGGAGCGCCGCCAGGCATTCGAAAATCTCGCTTCGCGGGTGAAGCTCGATGCGGTCAAGGGTGTCGTCACGACGATGATTCAGACCGAAAAATACGGGACTCCGCTCGCGTCGGCGCTGCGCGTGCTGTCGGGCGAGTTCCGCAACGAGCGCATGATGCGCGCCGAGGAAAAGGCCGCGCGGCTGCCCGCGATCATGACCATCCCGCTGATCCTGTTCATCCTGCCGACGTTGTTCGTCGTCATTCTCGGGCCGGCGGCCTGCTCGATTTCGGACGCCTTCAAGCACGGCATGTAGGCGCGTGCTGCGTGCTTGCCCCGGGGCGCGGTTGACGGCAGGATTGCCGGCGTAACGAAACCTCGGGGATCGACGCCATGCTGTTCACCACGCCCGAACAGTTCGTCATATTGGCCGCGACGTTGCTCGCCGGTTGGCTGCTCGGCTATGCCAGCGCGCCGAGCGCCAAGAAGTGGCGGCGCAAGGTGCGCGCGCAGTCCGACAGCTTCACTGCCTATCACCACGACACCGAGGACAAGTTGCGCGCCGCTACGCAGCGCGCGCTGGACCTGAACGCCGAGGCGGAAGCGCTGCGCGCCGATCATGTCGAGGCCGAGCGCACGATCGATGCGTTTCGCGTCGCGGCGACGCGCACGCTGGTCGAGCCGGCATCCCGGCCGGTCGAGCCATCGCCGCCGGTCGAGCCCGAGCCTGTCGTGGCGCCCGAAGACCCACACGTCACCGCCGCCGAAGAAACCCCGCCCGAGCATGTCGATCCGGCCGCGCCAGAGCCGATCGTCCCTGCCGAAGACCCGGCGCCCGTCGCCAAAGACGCGCATCCCGCGCCCGAGCAAGCGCCGTTCGGCAAGACGCCGCGCGACGATTTGACCGGCATTCGCGACATCGACGCCGGCCTGGCCACGCGACTGTTCGCGCTCGGCATCGTTCGGTTCGAGGATATCGAGCAGCTTTCGGCCGAGGACGAGATCGTGCTGGAACAGCGCCTCGCTTTGCCGGCGGGGACGATCGCGATCGACCGGTGGCGCGAACAGGCGATGCTGCTGCGCGCCGGGGAGGATTCGGAAGGGTTGCCGCACTCGCAGCCGTAACGCCGGACAGTTTGGCGGGAGGCAGCGCCAGCATATTCGCGCTGCATCGCGGCCCTTGTGCGCTTCCCCGGCGAAGGCCGGGGAAGCGCAAACACCTGAGCGCTATGTCCTCGACCCGCTACGCCGCCTTGGCGAGCGCCGCCTGTGCCGCCGCCAGCCGCGCGATCGGCACGCGGTAGGGCGAGGCCGAGACGTAATTGAGCCCGACGCTTTCGCAGAACGCGATGCTCGCCGGATCGCCGCCATGCTCACCGCAAATGCCGAGCTTGATGCCCGGCCGCGCCGCTCTGCCCCGCTCCGCCGCCATCCCGATCAGCTGTCCGACGCCTTCCACATCGAGCGACACGAACGGGTCGCGCGCGTAGATGCCGCGCTCGACATAGGTCGTCAGGAAGCGCGCCGCATCGTCGCGGCTGACCCCCAAAGTGGTCTGCGTCAGATCGTTGGTGCCGAACGAGAAGAACTCCGCCGTCTCGGCGATTTCGCCCGCCATCAGGCAGGCGCGCGGCAGTTCGATCATCGTGCCGACAAGATATTCGATCCGCTGCCCCTTGTCGGCGAACACGGCTTCCGCCGCCTTGTCGACCACGATCTTCATCAGATCGAGCTCGCGCTTGGTGCCGACCAGCGGGATCATGACCTCGGGGATCGGCGCCGCGCCGGATTTCACCGCGACCTCGATCGCCGCCTCGAAGATCGCGCGCGCCTGCATCTCGTAGATTTCGGGATAGGTCACGCCCAGACGGCAACCGCGATGGCCGAGCATCGGGTTGAACTCGTGCAGCTCGGCCGCGCGGCGCTTGA
>CAXTEO010000096.1:0-16842 GCA_964243205.1 uncultured Sphingomonas sp. | reverse complement strand
GCAAGGAGCTTCTACCTCCTCGGTCGGGGGTTCGACTCCCTCCGGGCGCGCCAATCCGTCCGCAGCGCGCAACCGATCGGTTTTACCCGATACATATTGACGGCGCGGATCGCATCGCATAAACCCGATGCATGTTGACCGACGACGCCCTTGCCGTCCTGGCCGCGCTTGCGCACCCGACGCGGCTGGCGGCGTTTCGGCTGCTGGTGCAGCACGAGCCGGATGGTCTCTCGACCGGACGATTGGTCGAGCATTCCGGCCTCACGCAAAGCACGTTCTCGACGCATCTCGCGGTGCTGGTCAAGGCCGGGCTGGTCGCGCCGGAGAAACGGGGCCGACAGATGATCCAGCGCGCGAACCTCGACGCGCTGCGAGCATTGATGCTCTTCCTGGCCAGGGACTGTTGCGCCGGTCGACCCGAAGTGTGCGAGCCGCTGCTTGCCGACCTCGCCTGCTGCTGACCTGGAGAGACACGTGACCGACCCTGCGACCGATATCGTCATCTATCACAATCCCGCCTGCGGCACCTCGCGCAACACGCTCGCGCTGATCCGCAATTCCGGGGTCGAGCCGCATGTGGTGCAATATCTCAAGACCCCGCCGGCGCGCGCGCTGCTCGTCGCGCTGATCGCACGCGCCGGGATGCGGCCGCGCGATCTGCTGCGCGAGAAGGGCACGCCGTATGCGGAGCTTGGGCTGGGCGACGATACCCTCTCCGACGATGCTCTAGTCGACGCGATGATGGCGCACCCGATCCTCATCGACCGGCCGCTCGTGATCACCCCGCTCGGCGTGCGGCTCTGCCGGCCGTCGGAGGTGGTGCTCGACATCCTGCCCGGCGCACAGCGCGGTGCGTTCGCCAAGGAAGACGGCGAGCGCGTGGTCGATGCTGCAGGCCAGCGCCTCGCCTGATGCTGGCCGCATCGCTGATCTTCGTCGTCACGATCGCGCTCGTCATCTGGCAGCCCAAGGGCCTCGGCATCGGCTGGAGCGCGCTCGGCGGTGCCGCGGTGGCTTTGCTCGTCGGCGTCATCACGCTCGCCGACGTGCCGGTGGTGTGGCACATCGTGTGGAATGCGACCGCGACCTTCGTCGCGATCATCGTCACCAGCCTGTTGCTCGACGAGGCGGGGCTGTTCGAATGGTCGGCCTTGCACGTCGCACGCTGGGGCGGAGGGCACGGACGCCGCCTGTTTGCGCTGGTCGTGCTGCTCGGTGCGGCGGTGTCGGCATTGTTCGCCAACGACGGCGCCGCATTGATCCTGACGCCGATCGTTCTCGCGATGCTGCGGGCGCTCGGTTACGGCGCGAAGGCGACGCTCGCCTTCGTCATGGCGGCAGGGTTCATCGCCGACACGGCAAGTCTGCCGCTGGTCGTGTCCAACCTCGTCAACATCGTCTCGGCCGATTTCTTCCATCTCGGCTTCGGCGCCTATGCGCGCGTGATGCTGCCGGTCGATCTCGCGTCGATCGCGGCGACGTTGCTGGTGCTGCTGCTCTACTTCCGGCGCGACATACCCGCCGATTACGAAGTGCGCCGCCTACGCGCGCCGGCCGACGCGATTCGCGACCCCGCGACCTTCCGCGCCGGCTGGATCGTGCTCGTGCTCCTGCTCGTGGGTTTCTTCGTGCTCGATCCGATCGGCGTGCCGATCAGCGCGGTCGCCGCGGCGGGCGCGGCGGTGCTGCTGCTGGTCGCGGCGCGCGGCAGGGTGATCGCGACGCGCACGGTGCTGCGTAACGCGCCGTGGCAAGTCGTGCTGTTCTCGCTCGGCATGTATCTCGTCGTCTATGGCCTGCGGAATGCCGGGCTGACCGCTTATGTCGCGATGCTGCTCGATCGTGTCGCGGCGGGCGGAGTGTGGGGCGCGGCGATCGGCACCGGCGTCATCGCCGCGTTGCTGTCGTCGGTGATGAACAACATGCCGACCGTCCTGGTCGGCGCCCTGTCGATCGACGCCAGCCACGCGACTGGCACCGTCCGCGAAGCTATGATCTACGCCAATGTGATCGGCTGCGATCTCGGGCCGAAGCTCACCCCGATCGGCTCGCTGGCGACGTTGCTATGGCTGCATGTGCTCGGCCAGAAGGACGTGAAGATTGGTTGGGGCTATTATTTCAAGGTCGGCGTGACGCTGACCGTGCCGGTCCTGCTCGTCACGCTCGCGGCGCTGGCGCTGCGCCTCACCCTCGTCTGACAGGATTGCCATGGCCCGCTTGCGCACGCTGACCGATCGCGATCATCTTCCCGCGCTCGACCGCGCGTTCATCCTCGACCGGCCGGCACTCGGCCTCGGCCCCGATCAGCCGCCGCCGCGGATCCTGTTGTTGTACGGGAGCCTGCGCGAACGCTCATTCTCGCGGTTGTGCGTCGAGGAAGCGGCGCGGCTGCTGACGCTGTTCGGCGCCGAGACGCGGATTTTCGATCCGTCCGATCTGCCGCTGCCCGACCAGGCCGCCGGCGACGATCATCCCGCGGTTCACGAATTGCGCGCGCTGTCGTTATGGTCGGAGGGACAAGTCTGGTGCAGCCCCGAGCGGCATGGCCAGATCACCGGAGTGATGAAGACGCAGATCGACCATCTGCCGCTGTCGCTCGGCGGAATGCGCCCGACTCAGGGGCGCACGCTGGCGGTCATGCAGGTGTCGGCCGGGTCGCAATCGTTCAACAGCGTCAACACCTTGCGTCTGCTCGGCCGCTGGATGCGGATGATCACCATCCCCAACCAGTCGTCGGTCGCGATGGCGTTCCAGGAATTCGGCGACGACGACCGTATGCGCGCGTCGAGCTATTACGACCGCATCGTCGACGTGATGGAGGAACTGGTCCGCTTCACCGTGCTGGTCCGGCCGCACGCCGCGCAGCTCGTCGATCGCTATTCCGAACGCCTGCAAGCGGGGGTCGCGCCCGACCCCGCGGCCGACCTGTCGAGCATTGCCACCGGCAAACGATAACGACTCGACGATCAGCCGATCGTGGTGTGGAAAATGTGGCCGACCGCAGCCGTCACGGCCATCGCGATCGTGCCCCACAGCACCACCCGCAGGATGCCGGGCAGGACCGGCGCGCCCCCGACACGCGCGCTGGCGGCGCCGAGCACGCCCAGCGTCACCACCGCGACGACCGCGATCCCCCACAAGACGAAATGCAGCGGCATCACCAACGCCGTCACCAGCGGCGGCAGGCCACCACCCAGGAAGCATGCCGCGGAAGCGAACGCCGCCTGCAACGGATTGGCGATGGAGGTGTCGGTGATGCCGAGTTCGTCGCGAACATGGGCTTGCAGCGCGTCATGCGCCGTCAGCGTGGTCACCACCTCGGTCGCAAGCGCCTTGGGCAGCCCGCGCTGCATGTAGATCGCCGCCAGTTCGCGGCCCTCGTGATCGGGGTTGGCAGCGAGCTCCAGCCGTTCGCGCTCGATATCGGCTTTCTCCGAATCGGCTTGCGAACTGACCGAGACATATTCCCCAGCGGCCATCGACATTGCGCCAGCGACGATTCCCGCGACACCGGTGAGAATGATCTGCGACGATCCCGCAGCGGCGGCGGCGACCCCGACCATCAAACTCGACGTCGACAGCAAACCGTCGTTCGCGCCGAGCACCGCCGCCCTCAGCCAGCCGAGCCGCGTCACGAAATGCGTCTCGCGGTGCGCCTTGGCATCCGGATCGTGCGCACCGGCATGGTGGAATCGCGTCATATCAGCTCCTGACGGTATCGAGCGCGTCGGTGATCGCCGCCGCTGCGGCATCGGCGCCATGTTCTTCGGCCATGGCTTTGGCGATGCGCGTAGCGGTGGCGGCAAAGCAAGGCTCCTCCAGCAACGCGGCGATCCGCCGCGTTGCGCGCGCGACGGTGAAGTGACGCGGTCGCACGCGCAACCCGACGCCCATCCGCACGACGCGATCGGCATGGTCGTGCTGATCCCCCATATGCGGGACCACCAGTTGCGGCTTGCCGGCGCGCAGCGCCTGGCCCGTCGTGCCGACACCGCCGTGATGGATGATCGCGGCGACATGCGGAAACAGCAACGAATGCTGCGCATAGCCGCACCGCAGGATGTCGCCGTCGCGGCTCGGCGCAGCCTTGCCGCCGACGAGCAGGATCGCACGCATCCCCAACGCGTGCGCGACCATGCTCGCTTTGTCGTAAAACGCCCCGGCGCTGTCGACCGCGAAGGTGCCGAGCGTGAAGACGAGCGGTGGCGGGCCGTCCGCCAGGAAGGCCGCGATCGCCGGATCGAGCGCGTCGCCGTCGCCGGACGCGCCATCGAACATCGGAAAGCCGACGATCCGAGTCGTGGCGGCGGCATCGCGCGGCAAGGCGCCGAGGTGCGGCGAATAGCAGCCGAGCCGCAGCAGCGCCGTCTCCGGCGGATCGAGCAGGTGTCCGGCGCCCGCCGGCGCCAGCCCCTGCTCCGCCCGCACCCGGTCGATCCGTTTCCCGTAAAGCCGGTCGAGCACGCGCCGGATCATGCCATAAGCGAACCGGTTCCAGCCGGCTGCGACGCGACCGACCGGCGCACCGCGCATCATCCAGAAATCGGCGGTGTGCGGCGGGTCGTACGCCGACAGCATCGCCATTGGCTGGAGGATGACCGAGACGAGCGGCAACGCGCGTTTCTCCGCGACGATCGGCGCGGCGAAGACGAAGATCGACGCGACGATCGCCTCGGCACCGGCGGCGACCGCCTCGAGCGCAGTGATGTTGGCGGGCAGATCGGGCAGCAGCACCTGTTCGAGCATGATGCGCTGGTCGCCCATGATGCGCCGCACCGCGGCGTCGTGGCTCAACCCCATCCGCCGCGCGATCGCATCGAAGCCGGCGCGCACCGCGACCGCCTGGAGCCCGGCCCGAACGCACACATCGACCTGATCGGCTGGGACCGCCAGGACCGGCGCGAACCCGCGGCTGCGCAGCGCCAGGCCGATGGCGATGAACGGGTGCAAGTCACCCAGCGTCCCGACCGTCGTAAGCACGATTTTCCGCATCAGCGCCCTATACCGCAGCCTCCGCCGCGGGCGAGCATCAATCGCTGCACGGGATGTAGACTTGCCGCGCGGGCGATTACGCCCGCCGGACGACCAGCACGTGGAACGTCCCCGGCAGCAGCGCGGGACGGCCGCCGCCCGCGGCTGGCGCCCCGAACCTGGCGGTCGGCAAATAGATCGCCCCGGTCTTCGGATCGAGCGCGCCGGTCCGCGCGCCGACTTCGGTCTTCACCGCACCGACAGCCTTCACCGTCGCGCCGGAGATCGACAGGATGTCGAGCACGCCGTCCTTGCCGCACGGAATGAAGGCGAGCCCGCGTGCCTCGTCCAGGATGACCGCGTCGGGCCCGGCACCGATATCGACCAACGCGACCAGTCGTCGCTTGGCGGCATCGACGATCGCCGCCTTGCCGTTGGCGCACGCCGCGATCAACCGGTCGTGTGCCTTGTCGTATGCGAGCCCCGTCGGCCCCTCGCAGCCGGGCAGCGCGATCGCCCGGCCCGCGACGCCCCGCGCGACGTTGACGGTGTCGATCTCGCCGGCATACTCATTATTGACGAACAGCGTCCCGTCCGCGCCAAACGCCGCATATTCGAGCGCGGGCTTGACCGTTATGGTCCTGGTGACCTTGGCCGTGGCGAGGTCGATCACCGACACCGTGCCGCTATCGGCATTTATCACGAAGGCGTGGGTCCCGGCGGAATCGAGGATCGCGGCGTCCGGCTTCTTGCCGACTGCGATGCTCGCCGTCTGCCGGCCCGACGCCGCATCGAACAGCCGCACGGTGCCATCGGTGCCGCTGGTCACCAGCAGCTTGCGCCCGGGCAGCGGCACGACCGCATGGCCGCGCTGCACCCCGGCGACGGCGGAGACTGCGCCGGTCGCGAGATCGACCACGGTGACGCCGTTGCTGCGTGCGACGTAGAGGTGCGTGCCATCATCGTCGACCCGCGCATAATCCCACGATCCGTCGGGTCCGGCGATCGATTGTGCGACGGAATAGACCGGGGCGGGTGCGGCAGCGGCGGCGAGCGGCAGCGCGGCGGCGGCGAGCAGCGGGATAGACAAGGTGCGGCGCATGACGGTCTCCACGATGACGAGTGCCGCCTTCTGACGTCCCGAGCGTGGCGCGTCACGTTACCGATTGCCAACCTGTCCGCCCAGGTCGTGCGGGAGCGGCCGGGGATCACATTGCCACTGGCGAGCGCGCGCGCGATGCCATATCTGCGCTTCGCCGGTGGCCGACTGCCGACCGCGAAGGGGTATCCGGCATGCGCATCCTGATCGTCGAAGATGACCAGCCCACTGCAGACCTGATCGCCCGGGGGCTGCTCGACCTGTCGCATGAAGTCGAGCATGTCGCGACCGGCAGCGCGGCGATCCGCGCGGTCGCCGAGCGCCAGTTCGACGTTGCGGTGGTCGATCGCCTGCTGCCCGACATAGACGGCGTGGCGGTACTGCGGCACTGGCGCGCCAACGCCGTCCAGCTGCCCGCTTTGATGCTCACCGCGCTCGGCACCGTCGCCGACCGGGTCAGCGGGCTCGAGGGCGGCGCCGACGATTATCTGGTCAAACCGTTCGCATTGTCGGAACTCCATGCCCGGCTCTGCGCGCTGCAGCGCCGGCCGATGCTCGGCGACTTGCCGACGCAATTCACCGTTGGCGATGTGCATGTTGATCTGCTGGCGCGCAGGACCCGGCGCGGTGCCAAGGACATCCATTTGCAGCCGCGCGAATTCGATTTGCTGGCGCTGATGATGCGCCATCCCGGCCGCGAGATAACCCGCAAAATGTTCCTCGAACTGGTGTGGGGCATCACCTTCGACCCCAACACCAACATCGTCGACAGCCATATCAGCCGGCTCCGCTCGAAACTCAATCATGGCTTCGCCACCAATCCGATCGAGACGCTGCACGGCGTCGGCTATCGTATCCGCGCCGATGGCTAAGCTGTTGCACAGCGCCGCATACCGCATGGCGTTCGTCTATTCGGCCGCCTTCGCGCTGGCGGTCGTGCTGCTCGGCGGCGCGGTCTATGGCGTCGCCGATCGCAACTTTCGGCACGAGCAGGACCGCACGCTCCAGCCCGAAGCGACTCGCGTGCTGCGCGAATATACCGAGGGCGGCCTGCCCGATCTGGCGCATTCGATCGCCAAGCGCGAGCGGCGGCCCAACAACACGTTCAGCTACGCCGTGATCGCGCGCGACGGGCGACACCTGATGGGATCGACTCGGCTGGCGCAAGTCGGGCCGGGAATCCACAGCACGATGGTGCGCACCCGCAACGGACCGCCGCAGCACGGCCGCGTGCTCGGCGTTGCGCTCGGCCACGAGGCGACGCTCTACGTCGTGATGGACAGCGAAGAGCTCGACCGGCTCGAGGCGCAGATCCTCGTGCTGTTCGGGGCCGGCTTCGGGCTGATCGTACTGATGGGGATAGCGGGCGCGCTCCTGCTCGGCCGCCATATCAAGCGCCGTCTCGACGCGATCCTCGTCACCGCGGAGGCGATCAATGCCGGCGATCTCGGCCGGCGCATCGTCGTCGGCGGCAACGGCGACGAATTCGATCGCGTCGGCGTGTCGCTGAACGCGATGCTCGATCGCATCGACGCGCTGGTCACCAACCTGCGACAGCTCTCGAGCGACGTAGCGCACGACATGCGCACCCCGCTGTCGCGGCTGCGCGGCGAAATCGAGGCCGGGCTCGCCGCCGGGCCCGGCGCGGCGGCGCAGCATCGCGCGCTGGAGCGCGCGCTCGACCGCAGCGACGCGATCTTCACGTTGTTCGGCGCGATCCTCCGCATCGCGGAGGTGGAGGGCCAGTCGAGCGCGGACTTCGCCGCCGAGATCGATCTCGCCGCCCTGGTCGATGGCGTCTGCGACATGTACGGCCCCGCGGTCGAGGACGGCGGGCGCCGACTTCGGTTCGACTTGCACGGCCCGGCCCGCGTCCGCGGCAATCGCGAATTGCTGATCCAGGCGATCAGCAACCTGCTCGACAACGCACAGTCGCACACGCCGCGCGGCACCGCGATCACGGTGAGCGTCGGCGCGGACGCGGACGGTGCATGGGTCGCGGTCGCGGATGACGGTCCCGGTGTCCCCGCGGCCGACCGCGCGCGCATCGCCCAGCGCTTCGTGCGGCTCGACAAGGGTCGATCCGGGCCGGGTCACGGCCTCGGTCTCAACCTGGTCGACACGATCGCCCGCGCGCATGGTGGCGAATTGCGGATCGAGGACAATGCCCCCGGTCTGCGAGCCGTCATGCCGCTGCCGCACGCCCGCAATGCCGCGGCGTGATTGCCACAAATACTTCACACATATTGTGATGTAGCGAGATCGGCCGCGGCAGCGTTTGCCGCAACGAATCTGTCATCAACGCCACCTAGGGCGCCCCTCGACGATGTAAGGGGTCCTACCAATGAACCGCAGTTTCGCGCGTCGCCGCGCCACGATCCTCCTCATGCTGAGCTCCGGCACGATCCTCGCCGCGCCGGCCATGGCCAGCGACGCCGCACCGGCGGTGAACGCGCCCGCAGCCGCGGATCCGCAGGTACGGGATTCGCAGCAAGGCGCGACCGACATCGCCGAAGGCTCCGAGATCGTCGTCACCGCGACCAAGGCGAACGAGCTCGCTCCCGTGACCGCCTCGCTCAAGACGACTCAGCCGCAGGCGATCGTGTCGCGCTCGTTCATCGAGGATTCGCTGCCCGCCACCGCCGACTTCAACCAGATCGCGTTGATCACGCCGAGCGTCTCGAACGTCGGCGGCAATAACGGCATCGGCCTGTCCGAATCCAAGGCACAGATCCGCGGTTTCCAGGATGGCGAATACAACGTCACGTATGACGGCGTGCCGTTCGGCGACACCAACGACCCGACGCACCATTCGACCACCTTCTTCCCGTCGAACACGATCGAGACGCTGGTCGTCGATCGTGGCCCGGGCAATGCCAGCCAGCTCGGCCAGGCGACCTTCGGCGGCACGTTCAACCTGTTCAGCCGCGCCACGCGCGACCAAGCGGGCGGCTCGCTCGAAGGCACGTATGGCAGCTTCGATACCTTCCTCGGTCGCGCGATTCTCCAGACCGGCGCGATCGACAAACTGGGCGGTACCGAGGCGGTGTTCACCGGCCAGTTCGTCCACAGCGACGGGCGCACGAGCTATTCGAAATATCAGAATTACAATCTGTTCGGTAAGGTCGTCGTGCCGGTCAGCGCCGACGTGAAGCTGACCTTCCTGGCGACCTATAACAAGAACCGCTTCAACCAGGCCGATAGCGACGGCTCGACGCTGTACCAGCAATCGCTCTACGGCAAATATTACGGGCTCAACGACGATCCCAAGACAGCGCAATATTACGGCTACAATCACACCGACAAGACGACCGATTTCGAGATCGTCAAACTCGAGGCGAACCTGGCGCCGGGGGCAGTCTTCGAGAACCGCGCTTACACCTATTTTTACGACAACGAGACGCTCTCGGCATCCGACGTGACGGTCGTGCCGGGCGCGAAATACCAGACCATCGGCGCCGACGGCAAGGCGATCGCCGGCGACATTCCGGGCTATACCAAGACCAACAAATATCGCGTCTTCGGCGACATCGCCAAGGTGCGGATCGACCTCGCTTCCTTCGCGACGCTCACCGCGGGCGCCTGGCTGGAGTTCAGCCATACTTTCCGCCAGCAGACCGACGTCGATTTGACGACGGGCGGCTTCAACTATGTCGAGAAGGCCGTCACCGCGCCGCCGACCGGGCTCAATCCCGGCCAGGTCACGCCGCTCTACGTCAAGTTCAACCAGAAATCGCGCGGCGACCATACCGAGGAGTTCGCCGAGCTCGAGCTGCGCCCGATCGAAGGGCTGAAGATCACGCCCGGGTTCAAGCACGTCGACTTCGGTCGCAAGATCGACGCGCTCTACAACCAGACGACGCGCTACGCGCAGCGCAACAGCAACGATTACAGCGCCGATCTGCCGTTCGTAACGATCAACTACCAGCCGACCGCCAACCTTTCTTTCTATGGGCAATATGCCAAGGGCTTCCTCGCGCCGTCGCTCGCCCAGCTCTACGTCGCGAACACGACCTTCTCGAACGCGGTGCCGCAGAAATCGACCAACTACCAGGTCGGCGCGGTCTATCACGGCAGCCATCTGTCGCTCGACGCGGACGTCTACGTGATCGACTTCACCAACAAATTCTACAGCTACACCGACACGTCGGGCCAGGGCCTGGGTACGATTTTCACCAATATCGGCGGGGCGCTCTACAAGGGCGTGGAGGCGCAAGCGACCTATGCGTTCGGCAACGGCGTCGCAATCTTCGCCAACGGGTCGCGCAATTACGCCAAGACCGATCCGTATACCGACCCGGTCACCAAGCTCGTCATACCCCGCACGATCATCGGGAAGGCGCCGCTCACGACGGCCGCGGCAGGTTTGCTCTACAAGCACGGGCCGATCAAATTCTCGCTCACCGACAAATGGACCGGCCCACAATATGCCGATCTGGCCAACACCTATCGGATCGATCCGTACAACACCGCCAATCTCGGCGCCTCGTACAGCATCGGCCCGATCAGGCTCGGGCTCGACGTGACCGACCTGCTCAATTCGCAGAAAGTGACGCAGATCAGTACCGGCAAGAATACCGCCGGGACCAACGGAACGGTCGGCGTCGGGGTGGTGAGCGCGCTGAACTTCGACCAATATTATTATCAGCCCGGCCGAGCGATCACCGGCCAGGTGACCTTCACCTTCTGATGCGCGGCATCACGCCGATCGCGGCGGCCTTGCTGGTCGCCGCCGCACCGGTCCCCAAATCCGCCCCGCTGCTCGGGGCGGGCGATCTCGACCCGGCTTTGCTCCTTCCGCCGCCGCCCGCCCCCGACAGCCTCCAGGCGGCAGCGGAGCTCGTCGAATTGCGCGCCGCGGGCGCCGCGCGGACGCCCGCGGCCGAGGCGGATGCGCGGCTCGACGGCGACACCAAGAACGCGTCGATCTTCGCGGTCGTGCTCGGGCCGCGGTTCGATCTCGCCCGGCTTCCCGCGACCGCCGCGCTGATGGCGCTGGTGCGGGCGAGCGAAAAGGCCGCGGTCGACCGCGGCAAGGACCATTTCCAGCGGCCGCGGCCCTATATCGTCGATCCGCGCCTCGACAGCTGCAAGCATAACGAAGACCCGCTGTCGAGCTATCCCAGCGGCCACACCTCGATGGCCTATTCGATGGCGGAAACGCTGGCGCGGCTGGTGCCCGAAAAGGCAGGCGCCCTGCTCGCCCGCGCCGCGCGCTACGGCCAGAGCCGGATCGTGTGCGAACAGCATTTCCGCAGCGACGTCGCCGCCGGACAGACGCTCGGCCTGCTCGTCGCCGAGCGGCTGATGACCAAGGCCACCTTCCAGCGCGCCTTCACCGCCGCACGGATCGAGCTCGTCGCGGCGGACATCGCCGCGAAATGACGATCAGAGCAGCAGCATCGCCACCGCGGCCGCGGCCATCACCAGCGTCGCTGCCCAGCCGAAGAAGAGCAGCATCCGCGTCGCAGTGAACCCGCCCATCGCCGAATGGCGCGAGACGACCAGCATCATCGCCGCCATGATCGGCACCGCCACCACGCCGTTGATGACCGCACTCCAGAACAGCGCCTTGATCGGATCGAGCGGCGACCAGTCGATCGCGATGCCGAGCAAGGTCGCGACGCCGATCACGCTGTAGAAGCCGACCGCCTCCCACGGCTTGTGTTCGAGGCCGATCTTCCAGCCCCGCGCCTCGCCGACCGCATAGGCGGCCGAACCCGCCAGCACCGGCACAGCGAGCAGCCCGGTCCCGATGATCCCGAGCGCGAACAGCAGGAAGGCGAACTGGCCGGCGACCGGCCGCAGCGCCTGCGCCGCATCGGCCGCGGTGGCGATGTCCGTCTTGCCCGAAGCGTGGAGCGTCGCCGCAGTGCCGATCATGATCGCGATGGCGACGAGGTTGGACAAAGCCATGCCCCCGAACGTGTCGAGCCGCATGCGGGTATATTCGCGCGGCGCCTGTTCGGGCGCATCGATCAGCGGGCGCGCGGCGCCGTTCATCTCGACCTCCTCGGCCTCCTGCGAACTCTGCCAGAAGAACAGATACGGGCTGATCGTCGTGCCGAAGATGGCCACCACGGTGGTGACCCCGCCCGCCCCCACGATCACCGGCCAGACCAGCCCCTTGGCCGCGGCCGACCAATCGACATGCACCATCAGGATCAGCGCGACATAGGCGAACAGCACCAAAGTCAGCCATTTGAGGAAGGCGGCGTAGCGCCGATACGGCACGAACATCTGCAGCAGCAGCGAGCCGATCGCGAACACGACGGTGAAGACATGCCCGCCAGTGCCCACCACCAGTTGCGCCGCGTCGCCCATCGCGGCGATGTCGGCCCCGATGTTGATCGTGTTCGCCACGAACAACAGCGTGATGAGGCCGGTCACCAGCCAGCGCGGCAGGATGTCGCCCATGTTCTTGGCCAGCCCGTGCCCGGTCACGCGGCCGATATGGGCGCTCACCAGCTGCACCGCGCACATCAACGGGTAGGTCAGCACCAACGTCCACAGCAACCCGAAGCCGAACTGCGCACCGGCCTGCGAATAGGTGGCGATGCCGCTGGGATCATCGTCCGCCGCGCCGGTGACGAGGCCCGGGCCGAGCTGCTTGACCAACGCGATCGACCGCGCACGCCGTCCGAGATCCATGCGATATCCTTGTGTCGGGAGGCGTCGAAATCGATCGGTCGCGGTGTAGCCTGAATTGCCGGCCGGGTGATAGCCCGCCCGGACGCGTTGCGCGATCAGCAGCGCGGCTCCTTCCTGTCCCAGTCGGGCAGCACGCGCAGGCGCCGTTTTCCCCAATAGCTCAGGTCCATCGAGATCCGCATGCGCGTCCCGGGGTGGGTGTAGACGATCTGGTCGCCGCGGTCGCCGCTGCCCGTGCTGCAGTTCCGCCAGCGCTGCCGGTCGAGCACGTCGGTGATCTTGTAGACGGCATATTGGTCGCGGTCGTGCCACAGGATCACCTGGTCGAAGCCGCCGCTGCCGTCATGGCCGACCAGATCGACGGCGGCTTCGAACGGCCCGGCGCCTTCGAGGAACACGCCGTGCCGGCGGCAGCGCAGGCTGTCCCAATCGGGCTGGACGCAGTCGACGAAGCCGGCGCGGCGCGCATCGGCCGCGCTGCCGCTCACCGGCAAGCCGCCAAAGGTGGAATGCGGCGGCGGGGGCGCAGTCGGTCCGCATCCCGCAAGCAGCAAGAGCGCGAACAGGGGTGATGTCTTCATCATCGGATCAGCCGAATTTGTCGGCGCGGCGGCGCCCGACCAACAGCCCGCGCTCGAGCCGGCCGCACAATGCCGCATAATAATCGGTCAGGAAACCGCGATCGTCCGCATCGTCGGCGATGCCGGCCTTGCGGCGGATCGTCGCGGCGACGGTCGCGATCGCATCGTCATGGCCGTTGCGCAGCACCTCCTCCAGCGTCTGCAATTCATAGACACCGTAAAGCGACAGCGCGGCCTCGCTGAACACGCGACGCTCGGTCGCGCCGGCCAGCGCCAGATCGGCGCCGAGCTTGCCGCGGACGGTGTGCACCACCCAGGTCCCCGCCAGCAAATCCCCGACGCGCAGCCGGTCGCGATTGAACAACGGGAAGAACAGGAAGATGCCGCTCCAGACGAGCGAGAAGATCGTCAGGAAACTGTCGGCCGAACCCTCCGCGGTCTGGGTGAAGAGAAAGCTCAGCGGCAGGAACAATTCGATCTCGCGCATCGCATTGCGCGCGATCACCGCGCCACCGGTCAGCCGCGCGCCGTCGCGCGCGACGACGCGCAGCCCCATGATCCGCTTGCCGGGCGTGGCGCCGCGCCCGCCCATCTCGAACAGCACGAACCAGCCGTTGCGCAGCACGAAGAAGCCGAGCAGCCACAGCACCGCGAACGCGCTTTGCCGGCTGGTCACCAGCAGATAGGCGATCGCGATCGACGCGACGATCAGGACCACCAGCATCGCCGCCGCATCAAGCGCGAATGCGGCGGCGCGCACCCCCGCCCCGCCGAGTTCGATCCGCAGATCGACTCCCTCGGGCGTGACGAAGCTGCGCTTGAGCGACAGCGGGCCCTTTGGCGGCTTACGCCTGAACCACGCCATGGCGGCTCCTCGGCAGATAGAAATAGAGCAGCCAGCCGGCGAGCATCGCGATGCCGATGCCGTAGCGCGACAGATCGTCGGTGACGATCTGCCGCCCGATCCCCTCGAGCAAGCCCGCGACCGACAGCATCACCACCGCGCCCCCCATTGCGACGGCGCCGGTCTTGCCCGCCTGCACGGCGGCATCGCCGCGGCTGTTGCGGCCGGGAAAGGCGATCGCGGTGCCGATGCGGAACCCCGCCGCGCCCGACAGGATGATCGCGAACAGCTCGGTCGTGCCGTGGATCATGATCCAGCCGGCAAAGGCGAAGCCCAGCCCCTTGGGCGCGAACACGGCGAAGAACGCACCGAGCGACAGGCCGTTATAGACGATCAGCATTGCGGTCGGCACGGCGAAAGCGAAGCCCAGCGCAAAGGCGAAGATCGCGATCTGCGCGTTGTGGGTGAAGAGATAGGCGGCGAAGGTGGTGAGCATGTCGTCATGCTTGGCATAGAGCGTCGCCTTCAGCGCGGCGGCCGACGCCGAGGGGTCGCGCCCGGCGGCCATGCCGTCGCCGACGATGCCGTAGAACCAGCTCGGATCGCCGCGCACCAGCAGATATCCGACGATCGCCGCGGTGAGCGTCAGCAGCACCGACACCAACGTCTCGCGCCACAGCGACCGGATCGCCGCGGGCCAGGCGTGCGCGAAGAAGCGCCGCATCTGGCTGAGCGCCGAGCTCGGCACGCCGTAGAGCTGGAAGTAAGCGCGCGTGCAAAGCTGTTCGAGATAGGTAATCAGCGCGCGGTCGAGCGACGTCTCGCGCGCCACCGAAAGCGACGACAAAGCCGCGCGGTACAGCAACGGCAGCGCCAGCAGATCGTCGTCGCCGAGCGCCTTGATCGAGCGCTTCTCGATCCGCGTGACGAGCCTGTCGAGCCGTTCCCACTCCGCGGCATGCGCGGCGCGGAAGCGGCTGGCATTGACCAGCATCGGCTGGCTCGAGAGCAGAGCGGTGGCCATCAGAGCAAGTTCCTGCGTTTCAACGCGACATAGCCTTCGACCAGCCGCTCGCCGACGCGGTCATGCTCGCTTTCGATCACGTGCACGCCGAGATGGTGCAGGCGAGTCAGCACCAGCTTGCGGTCGCGCAGCAAGGCGGCGGCGGTGACCGCGCGAGTCACGTCGTCGGCGGTCTCCGGCGCGGCGTCGGCGATGCGCTCGACCTCCTCGTCGCGCAGGACGATGACCAGCAGCAGATGCTTGTCGAGCAAGCGGGCGGCGGCCCGCACCAGGAAGTCGGCCGAGGTGAGATCGGTGAATTCGGTGAACAGCACGATCATCGATCGCCGCGTCAGCCGCGTCGCGAGCGTGCTCAGCGCGAAACTGTAATTGCTCTCCTCGCCGCTATAGTCGATCGCCGCGGCGAGCCGCTGGAGATTGGCGAAGGCGGGCATGCCCGAGACGAGGCCGCTGGCGATGCGCGGTCTGGAATCGAAGGCGTGCAACGCGACCCGGTCGCCGAGCTTGAGCGCGATCCAGGCGGTGAGCAGCATCGCCGACACCGCGCGATCGACGCGCGGCAGCCCGGCGACGGGTTCCGACATCTGCCGCCCGGCATCGATCGCGAAGACGATCTGGTTGTTGCGCTCGCTGCGATATTCCTTGGCGTGGAGCTTGGTCTGGCGCGCCGACTGCTTCCAGTCGATCGCGCGACGGTCCATGCCGGCGCGGAACTCGACCAGGGCGTCGAAATCGGTGCCGTCGCCGCGGTCGATCTGCGCGAGCGGGCCGGAGAGCGCATGGCGCTGGAAGATGTGCGCGCCACGGTCGTGCAGCGCGCGGATATCGGGCAGGATCGGCAGCGCGACGTGCGCGGGGACGACACGCTGCTGCCAGGCGAGCCCGAACGGCCCGCGCCAGCGCAGCCAGAGCTGGTCGATGCGCGCGGTGCCGCGACGCAGCGTGGTGAGCGGCAGCAGCGCGGCGCCGCGGCCGTCGGTCAGCGCGATCCACAGGCGGCCGTCATTCTCGAGCTCGAAGAGCGGGCCCGCGGCGATGGCGACTTCGGCACCGCGCGGAGGACCTGCGCCGCCAAGCGTCACGCTCACGGTCGCATCGATCGTCGCGCCGACCGGGGCGGTCGGCGGCACGGCAATGCTCGCGGTGCCACGGCGACCACCTCGCAGCGCGTCGAACGCGGTGAGCAGCAGCACGGCGATCGACCAGGCCAGCCCGACGAACCAGCGATCGGGCATGGCGACCGCGATCAGCAGCGCGAACGGCGCGCCCGCAGCGGCGGCGAGCACGGCGATGCGCGTCGGGTAGATCATCGCGCGCGCGTCCCCCCAACGCGCTTCCCCGGCGAAGGCCGCGGCCCCGGAGCGAGCGGGCGGTGATCGAACGCTGCGCGCAATGCCCGTGGACGCCACGACTGGGCCCCGGCCTTCGCCGGGGAAGCGCGTTCGGGAAAAGCGCGATGGGTAAAAGCGCGCGGCGAAATCACCGCGGCGCTTCGATCGCTTCGATGATGCTCGTCACGACATCCTCGATCGCGCGCCCGTCGATCTCGGCCGCCGGCGACAGGATCAGGCGATGCCGCAACAAAGCCGGCGCCAGCGCCTTCACGTCGTCGGGAAGCACGAAGTCGCGCCCGTCGAGCGCCGCGCGCGCCCGCGCCGCGCCCGCCAGCATC
>CAXTEO010000095.1:0-16999 GCA_964243205.1 uncultured Sphingomonas sp. | reverse complement strand
TTTCGTTGCCGCAACAGTCGATCGCGCTGCCCGATCGCAACAGCACCATGCGGTCGCGGCAGGCGGGATTGGGATGCTCGGTCACCTCCAGCCCGCAGACGATCCCGACGCCGTGCAGCCGCTGGTGATGGCGCCGCAGCTTGTCGCGAAAATAGCGTTGCTCGTCGGTGAAGTCGCGCTCGACCAGCAGTTTGCCCGTGAAATAATGATTGCGGACCGGGCTGGTCGGTTCGCACTGCTCGCAGCATTCGCCGCCACAGGCCCCGGTGATCGCGCCATGGTGCGTCATGGATCAACTCCCTCGTGATGAATGCGGCGACGGCCGGAGCCGCGCCGTGCGACCGACACTGGCGGCGTCGCGGCCGCCGGGAACCGGGCCGGTGAGAATCGTCGCGCGGCCGAGCGCCGACCGGTCGAGCGTCACGCCCGCCGGCCAGCATCCCACCACGCTGTCGAAGCCGATGCTGGCCTGGATTCCGATCCGCATCCGGGCATGCACCGGAACGATCGCGACCAGCACGTCGGCCGGAGTCAGGTCCTGGATCAGGCGGCGCACCATGCCGAGCTTGCGCGGATCGCCGACGGTGCGCGCGGGCAGGAACACGCTGGCGCGGTTGGCCGCGACGTTTAACGGGTCGAGCAGGGGATTGCGGGTCGTGTCGAGGCGCGTGACGTCGGCCTGCGCGGTATCGTCGAGCCGGCTGCGGCCGAGGATGCTTTCACCCCACACCACGGCGTCCGATCCGAGCCGCCCCCTGCCGAGCCACAGCCAGCGGCGCAGCTTCCAATGTTCGAGCACCAGGGTCGGCGGTAGCGGCGCGCGCGCCGCCGGCCGGCAGCGCGGCCCGCACGCCGGACGCTGCGCTTGGACCCTGAGATCGTCCCAGCCCAGCCACAGCAGCAAGATCCGGCGCAGCCCCTGCACGGTGCCGCGGCAGGCGAACAGCTTGCCGGCCGCCTTGACGATCGCCCGGCGCCGCGCTTCCGACCAGCCGCGCTCGACCGTCAGGCCGATCCAGCTGCCGATCCACCCCAATATGTCGTTGGCCTTGCCGGCCGGCGCCGAGCCCGGATCGAACAGAGCGGCGCCATTGTCGATCCGCGACTCGATATCGCGGAACCCGCGATCGAAGATCGCCAGCAGACGGTCGGTAAAATCGGCCGAAACCGGGTCAGAGCCGAACGCGGCGGGCAGATAGCGGCGCAGCGAGATGCGCGGGAATTCGATCACCGTCGCGCACAGCCGGGGCGTGCCGCCGCCGTCGCCGCTCAGCCGCACCCGGAGCCAGAGATACCGGCCCGGCGGCGAAAGGATCAGGGCGTCGTCGCCGGCGCCCGACCAAGGCACTGCGGTCCACGCCGAATCGGGCAGGAGCGCGACGACGTCGTCGGGCACCGGCGCTTCGGCGGTATAGGTCGACAGCGCGACGCCCTGATGCAGGCCGAGCGCCGCGTCCGGCTGCACCCGGTGCCACACGCAGCGCGCGATGCGGCTGTCGATCGCTGAACTGGTCCATGTCGCGTTGGTGGCGAAGGCCGGGGATGGCGGTGCCGGCCAAGCCACGGGCTCGCCGTCTCGATCGTAGCTGCCGGCGGTCGCGCAGCTGCCCGACAGATCGATCGTGCCGTCGGCGGCGACCGGGAAGGGCGGATGCGCGAAATCGGCGGCGACCTCGCGCGGCAGCGTTGCCGTGCCGAATGCGGACCCGGGCGCGGTGACGATTACGACGCTGGGCAGGCCCGGCACGACCGCGAACAATCGCCCGTGACAGTCGAACGCCAAGGCTGCGACCGCGCCGAGACTGTCGATCGTACCCCGCCAGCCGCCCCAGCGCTGGAACCGATGCACGCAGCCATTGGCCGGGTCGGCGACATAGACGATGTCGCGTCGGATCGTGATCGCGACCGGCTGCCAGGGATTGGCGACGGCGCCGGTCGGCGGCCGCCATTCGGCGCGCAACGCGAACGAGCGGCGATCGAACAGCAGCACGCGTCCCGGCACGCCAGCGTCGCAGACGAAGATCGTCGCGCCGTCGATCGCGATACCGCCGGGCGCGGTGAGCGCCCGCGCGCCTTTGCCGATGCCGGCGGTGCAGGGCATCGTCACGAAGGCGCAGGAGCACGGATCGAACCGTTTGAGCTTGCCCGATCGCGCCCCGAGCAGCCAGACGAACCCCGCGTCGTCGACCGCGACATTGCGGGGCGGGACGAGCCCGCCCAGGCTGCCGGACGCTTCCGACAGCAACCGTGCCGCGCCGGGCGCGGACGGCAGGATCAGGGCGCAGCCGTCGCTGTCGGTGTCGCTGCCGATCAGCGCGGCCGGCCAGCCACCATCGCCGCCCAGCCGCAGCGACAGCGGATCGTGCGGTGGCCGGGCGGGGGGCGGCAGCAAGGCGGCGGCGCTGGTCATGCCGCCTCGGCCGCCGCATCGGCTTCGGTGTTGAGCGCGATCGTGAGGTCGGTCAGCTCGACCAGCGCGTTGGCGTCGATCGGCACATCGGCGCAGGTCCCGAACGGCTGGCCGTTGCGGGTGACGGTGATCGAATCGAGCCGGTCGACCCCGGACACCAGCGCCGCACGATAGAGGTCGCCGTACCGGATCGTTCCGCCGAAGGGCCAGCCCTTGCCGTCCGCGCCGCCGTAAAGCGGGTGGAGGAAGGTTCGCAGCGCGGCGGTGAGCAAGGCGCCGGTTTCGGACGAATCGGCATCGTCGGTCAGGATCGCCGCGATATCGAGGCTGACCGGCACGTAGACCGGGCCGACCACGTAGAGTTCGGTCGTCATCATCCGCCGTGCGTCGAGCGCCGCGCAGATGGTGCGCAGCAAGCTCTCGACCGGGCGCGGCGCCGACACCAGGATTTGCTGGTCGCGCGTTCCCGCGATTGCGGGAATGACAACGACGGAGATCGTGCCCGGCACCTGGATGCCGGGAAAGTCCGGATTGACCAGCGGCATCGCCTTGGCCCGCGCGATCGTGCCCGCCGCCATCGCCAGCAGTTCGTAATCGCCCGCCGTCACCGCGCGATCGCGCGCCTTCAGCACCCGCGGCGCCCGCTCCATCGCGGTCGCAATGTCTTCCTCGTCGGAGCCGCCGGCCGCCGCAACGGGGTTGATCACGCCCGACGCGTCGATCCCGGCGATCGGAGTCATCGGCGCGGAGATCATGCCGGCGGCGACGTTGCCGCGGTCGCCCCCGCCGAACCGATAGCTGCGCGCGACGATGTTGGTCTGCGCGCGGTCGATATTGGCGGCCGGGATTCGCCCGCCCTTGCCGCTGTCGGGGGCGTTGAGGCCGGGAAAGCGCGCCTCGCCCGTCGCCCAGTTCGGGACATAAGCCGGGGCATCGGGCGCGAGACCGAAAAAGTCCTCCACCGGGGTCCAGGTTTCCCACGCATCCGTCTCATAGACCTGCACCTCGAGACTGTTCGGCAGGATCGGCGTGTTGGCGGTGCGGAAGACCTGGTCGGGGCTGCCGTCGCTGCCGCCAAGGATTTCGTCGGTCGCGGTCTGCGCCTCGGTGGCGCGCGCGGCGTTGGCGCGCACGCCGAGCAGTATCGGCGGATCCTGATAGTTTGATCGGGCGAGCCGCGCGCGCAGCCAGTAGCGGGCCTTGTCGGTCGCGGCGCCGAGCTTCCCCCTGACGAGCTGGCCCTTGGGCGGCGTGCGCAGCAGGACCAGCCCCGAGCGAGTCAGGGCGAGCGTCTCGTCGAGGCTCACATTGAGCGGACGCCACTCGGTCCCCGCCCAGAATTCCCATGCGACGGCCGCCGGCGACGCGATCGGCGAAGCCGTGCCGGTGCAGGGTTCGGGTGGCGGCTCGACCAGCGGCGTCCTGGGCCAGAAGGCGAGCGACAGCTCGGCATCGGCGGGGAAGTCGCCACCGTCCTCGAAGCCGAGCATCAGCGCCGAACCGGTCGTCGCCAGCGGGCCGAACGGCGCGAAGCTCTGGACGAGGTCGGTATTGGCGCCGGTCAGCAGCGTATAGCCGTATCCGTCATAGGCCTGCACGGTGCCCAGCACCGCGCGGAAGGCGGTGAGCCCGCGTTCGGTTTCGAACACGATCGGGCGACCATTCTCGTCGGGCTCGGCGGTTGCGATCTGGCTCCGCCGCGGCACGGCGACGGTGGCGCTGCTGAACGTCGGTTGCACCGGAAACACGATCATGGTGGTGGCGGATTGCGCCGGCCGCAGCTCGATGCCGATCAGCTCGAGGAATTTGAGGTAGCTGAGCTTGGGCACCTCGTTGAGACGGAAGACCAGCATTTCGGTCATCCATGCGAACAGATCGACCAGCGCGAACCCGGGGTCGCCCGGATTGTAATCGGTCCATTCGGGCGTGTAGCGCGGGATCCGCGTCTTCGCCTCGGCGACGATGTCGTCGAAGTTGCGATCGTCGAGGACCGGGAAATTGCTCGCCAGCGGCATCTCAAACTCCCTCGGTCACGAACAATGGGTAGACGAGGCTGGTGATCGCGTTGTTCTCGTGGATCCGGTAATCGACCCGCAGCAGCGCCGCCGACGGGTCGGAGACCGAACTGTCGATCGTCACGTCGAGCACGGCGATGCGCGGCTCCTGCAGGGTCAGCGCGCGGCGCACCATGTCGATCATCTGCGCCTGGTTGGCGGGATTGTTCGGGGCGAACAGCATTTCATGGATCCCGCATCCGTAAGCGGGTCGCATCACGCGCTCGCCGAGCGCGGTCGACAGGATCAGCCACACCGCCTGCTCGATCTTGGCTTCGGCGCGCGCAGTCGCGATCCGGCCATGCGGCGTCACCCGCAGGGGAAAGGCCAGGCCCTCGCCGAGATAGGCGCGTGCCGTGGGGAGGGGCAGCGGCGCGCTCATCCCGGAAGGGCCTCGGCAATGTCCTGCAACGTCTGAGCGATCGTCTGCATGGTCTCCAGGGCTGTCTTCATGCCGTCGAGCGAGCCGTCCGAAGCGATCGGCGGGACGTCGAGCGAGACCCCTGCGATCGACAGGAACGGCCCGGCCAGCTCGAGAATGATCATCACCGGCTCGACCGAGGCCATCGCGCCTTGCATGGCGAGCTCGCCATTCTCCTGGGCGCATTGCAATTGCTGGAGCAGGGCGTCGTTGCCGTCCTGCTGCGCGCTCAGCATGTCGAGCCCGATGCCGTCGAGCACCGCGATCGCGCTCTTGAGCGTGGCGGCGGCGCAGCGCAGCATCTTTGCGAGCAGCAGCAGCAGGTCCTTGACGAACGGGATCATACCGAGCGGGGGGATCAGCACCATGTTGAGGCATTCGAGCAGATCCTCGCCCGCCTTCACGATATCCAGGATCGCGCCCGGGATCTTGGGCGGGGAGGAGAAACTCTTGATCGCCTCGATCAGCACGCTGAGGAACTTCAGGATCTTCAGCAAGCATTCCATGCTCGCCATCATCGGCGCGAGCTGGAGCGCGATGTTGAAGTTCATCGAGCAGTCGTCGGGAATGCCCTTGGTGATGTCGCCGATCGCCTTGAAGGTCGCGCCGTTGGGCAGGCGCAACTGCGCGCTGCCGGGCTTGGGCAGGCGCAGGTCGGCGCAGGGCGGCGGCGTCAGCGCGGCGGTGAGGCTGTCGGGAAGGGCAATGTCGAGAGTCGCCATGGATCGCCCCTTCAGATCGGGTTGTTGTTGGGAGTGACGGTGCGCTGCCAGCCATTGCCGCGCAGCAGGATCGCGTTGGCCTCGATCGACAGCAGCGCGGTCGATCTGATCGAGACGAACCCGTTGGACAGCGAGATCACGTTGCCGTGGGCGTCCTCGATGATCAGCGCGCCCTTGTCGCCCGCCGTCACCGTCGAATCGACGAAGCGGATGGTGTGGCCATTGACCGACCGCAGCATCCGCTGGCGCGGATCGGGCGAGGGCGGGGTGTTGACCGGATTCCACATCGCGCCGAGCACGATCGGCTGGTGGAAGTCGCCGTTGAGGAACCCGACCACCATCTCGTCGCCGGGCTCCGGCATCCAGAACATGCCGCGGTCCTTGCCGGCATTGGGCTGGGCGACCGAGATCCAGTCGCTGCGATAGCTCTGGTCGAGCCAGGGATAGCTGACGATCACGCGACCGTGATGCGCGGGGTCGCGATTGTCGACGACGGTGGCGATCACCAGCCCGGGCATCGATCCCGGGATCATCGCGGCGCTCCCGTGAAATCTTCGCGGCGGCACTCGAACTTGGTCGTATAGCCGCCGTCGCCGATCGTGTGCGTGGTCTTGGTGACGAGATATTCGCCCGACAGCCGCGCGCCGACATTCTGGATGTCGACCTTGGTCCCGGCGCGCAGGTCAGGCATGCCGACCGTCGTTCCGGTCGCCCGCACCATGCGCGCATTGTTGTCGCGCATCAGCGCCATCGCGCGGCGATTGGCATCGGCCCGCGAGAATACCGGCAAGTCGACCACCTGTTCCTCGCGCGGGTCGCACTGGATCACCAGCTCGCCGAGATCCTGGTTCATCCGGCGCAGCCTGGGATCGTCGAACGCGACTTTCTCTTCGATCGGCCGTTGCGCGGTGCGATCCCAGCCGCGGACGGTCACCGATTTGAACTGGCCGGCGGTGGTGAGGGTCGGTTTGAAATCGATCAGCGTCCGCCCCCAGTCGAGCCGGTAATTCACTGGCAGGCGGGCATCGCCGGCAAAGCCGAACCGGACCGTCGGGTTGGTGCGGTCGCCGCTGACGCTGATGTCGTAGCCATATTGGCGGGCGAGATTGAGCAGGAAGTCGATATCGTATTGCGAGGTCTGCGCGATGAACGCGATCTGCGGTTCGGTCCCGCCGCCTGGAATGATCTCGAGATTGGCCGGAAAGCGCCGCCTGCCGGCGTCGGTCAGCGACGCGAGGTTGCGGGCGATCTGGCTCGGCGTCTTGTTGATCCAGGCGGTCGAATATTTCTTGCGCCGCAGCTGGTGCAGGACGTTCAGACCGCGCACCGTCAGGATCGGTGCGCCGCTCGACGGAAAGCTCGGTTCCATCGTCGTGAAATTGCCCGACATCACCGAGATCAGCCGGCCGACATAGCCCAACTGCACATCCACCCGTTTTGAACAGGGCTCGAACAGCTTGAACGGCAGGCTGGCGCTGTCGGGCCGGTTGAGATCGGCCGCGGTCTCCGACCCGATGAACTTGCAGCGGCGCGACGTCGCATCCCAATTGTTCACGGTCAGCTCGAACTGGTCGAGTTCGATGAGATTGTCGCGATAGGTCAGCTCGGTAATGTCGCGGAGGACATTTTGCGGCAACCCGCTGCCATCGACCAGCACGGCGAAAGCGGGCACGTAAAGGTGCCGGTTCTCGGGGCGCCCGGCGTCCTGGGCAAGGGGAGTGTAAACGGTCATGCCGCGCTCGCTCCCGGTGGTATCCGGGGCACCCGCAACTGGCGGCCCGGCGTGAGCCGGCGCGGATCCTCGATGCCATTGTCGGTCGCGATCCGACGCCATTCGCCCGAGCGCAAATAATAGGTATTGGCGACGCTCTGCAGGGTCTCGCCCTGGCGCAGGACATGGCCGTGCGTGCGATCGGGCGACGACGGATTGAGCTGTGCCAGCTGCAGATCGAGCGGGAGATATTCGCGGATCGAGAGATTGAGCTTGGCGCGCAGTGGCAAACCGGAGCGACTCCAGAAGGTGAAATGCTGCCGGCAGCTTGTGATGACGCCGGTAAAACTATCGCGCCGCTGGCCTGCCTGCTTTTCGGGAAGCTGGCCGCCGGGAAAGCCATTGCCCCAGTGGAAGGTGACAGTGGGCGGAGCGTGACCGGTCGGCTCGATCCGGCTGGCGGCATAGACCGGGTCGGTGAGCGTGGCGACGCTCGTCGCGCTGACCCCAGTGCCTAGGTCGGAGGTATCGAAGAACAGCTCGAGCGTCAGCATCTCGGCATTGCCGCGCACGAACTGCTGCAGCGGCGAGATGAGCCCGGGGATGTTGATTTCGGCGAACTGCGACTGTTTTTCGAGCTGCAGCTCGGTCGGATTGTACTGGACCGGCAGCGTCTCGTCGCCGGCTTGCCAATGGATGACGAGATAGGCTTGTCCGGGCTGGGGAATGGCCATTGCTCAGGGCCTCCCGCTCGTGCCGGCGATACCGCCGCGGCCGTCATCGCCGACCTGGCTTTCCTCCTCGCGGCGTCGGCGATGCGAGTCGCGGTCGTCGACCGCCGCCAGCACCGCGCGCACGATCGACCCCAGCGTGCGTTCGTCGAGCAGCGACTGATGGTCGATCAATCGGATGGAGGAGACGACTTCGTTGATGATCACGTCCATGCCGGCCCCCTAGGAAAAGATCGCATCGTCGACACCGCCGATCGCCTGGCCCAGCACGCCGCCCGACCGGACCAGAGTGAGGCCCTCGTGCGCAATCTCGATACTCTCGAGTGCGACCTGGCTCTGGGCTGCGTTCATCGCCGCGCCCGTCCATTTGAGCGGCAACCCGCGGCGGAACGACCAAGTCAGCTGGGGCTGGCGGTTCTGATCCATCAGGATGATGATCCCGTCCTTGCGGACGCCGACGCCGTTCAGATAGGCCTCGCACCAAGTCCACAAGTCGGAACTGTCCATCGGGTCGCGCTTGGCGATCACGCCGCGCCGCATCGTCAGGTTCGCCCATTTCACCCGGCCGGGAAATTTGAGCACCCCGCCGTTCAGCCCGCCGGCTGCGTAGTCCTCGACCTCCATCGTCATCTCCAGCCCGCTGACTTCGGAGAAGGATGCAGCGTTGCCGAGGCCGGCGCTCGACAAGGCGATCGTGCCGAGTCCGACGCCGCTGCCGTCGCCTTGGGTATCCATCAGCGACACCGAGAAATTACAGCCCAGCAGGGGGTCGCGGCGCTCATAGGCCATCAGTTGAGCCCTCCCACCAGCGGACGCTGGCCGCTGCCGTCGTCGACCAACTCGAAACTGTTTCCCTGACGACCGATTCGCAGGATGATGAACTCGAGCGGCACCGACGGTGCGATCGCGATATCGACGATCAGCAGACCGTTGGCGCGAGCGTCGGCGTCGTTGTTGCCGGTATCGCAGCGCACGCGGAACGCCTCGGCCGGAGTCGTGCCGGCGAGCGCGCCGACCTGCCACAATGCCGTTAGAAAGATTGTGACGCCGCTGGTCATCAGCAGCCGAGTCGAGTCCGAATTGGGCTCGAACACCGCCCATTGCGTCGACAGGTCGAGCGCGTCGCGGATCATGCAGACCAGGCGGCGTACCGGCACGAACCGCCAGTCGGGATCGGAGGCCATGGTGCGCGCGCCCAGGATGCGTAAGGGGCGGCCGTCGCGTGCGACGAGGGCGTTGATGCCCATCGTGTTGAGCAGGCCGTGTGTCGGCGGATCGAGTGTTGCCGAGGCGGCCTGTGCCCAGTCGAGCGGCTCGCCGGCGGCGGCGCGGTGAACCCCGATCGACCGGTCGGTCCGCGCGAACTGGCCGGCAACGTGACCCGAGGGTGGCACCAGCCTCACGCCCCCGCCGACCAGCGGATCGGCCACCGCCACCCACGGAAAATAGAGAATGCCGAAGGCGCTATCGAACCGTTGCCGCCACGCCTGGACGGGTGCCGGCCCGAGATCGCCGCTGCGCGCCGCGGTGAAGGGTGAATCGATCAGCGCGACCCGATCGCGCAACGCCTCGCACTGCGCGATCATCGCCGCCTGCACCGTCTCGATCGCGCCGAGATCGAAGACCGGCGGCAGTTCCGCATCGCGCGTCGGGGCGGGGGCGGCGGGCACATCGAGGATCGCGCAGGGTGCGCAGGGGTCGGTCGCTGCGGGCGTCAGCGGGTCGAGCAGGACGCGCTCGGGCTGGATCAGAATGTCAGGGCAAGCGAGGATCGCGACATCCTTGGCGCGCGCCAGCGGCGCTAGGCCGGTGTCGATGAAGTCGCTCGCCGCGAGGTGGATCAAGCCGTCGATGCCGCCGGAAAGGCTCAGGCTCGATCCGTCACCGGTTGCGATCGCAACGCTCGCCCAGTCCGCGGTCGTGCCGTCGGCGATCGCCGCGACCACCGGGGGGGGCGCAAAGGGATGGGCGTCGAGCAAGCTGGTGTCGTTGACCGTGCCGACAAGCGCCGGCGGAAGGCGCAGGATGTCGGGCGCAAAGCGATCCGCGCCGAAGATGGGCGACAGAGCCGAATCGACCGCGATCAGCCGGCCCGCCTCGCGCACCGCGACATCATGATCGATCCGCTCGACCCGAAAGGGCCGGCTGGTGTCGATGCCGCTGAGCGGTTGTTGCCAGTCGCGCCGCAATGCCGGATCGGGATCGACCCAGTATATGGTCGCAGTCGAGGCATCGACCGCCGCCGCGATCCGCCACAGCATCGTTCCGCCTTGCGTGATCCGGACCAGCGCCAGCCGGGTGAAGGCGGCGATCGCGACAACGGGCGTCGCGAGCGTCGTGCCGCCGCCCGGGGCGATCGTGTCGGCGCGACGCGACGGCATGATCCGGACGCTCAGCGTGTTGCCCCAACTGCCCGGGGTGGAGGCGGTCAGCGTCAGACCGAACCGGCCATCGGCGAGCCGGATACGCGCGGTGGCGACGCTCGCTTCGACCGCCGCCACCCGCACCACGCGGCAGTCGCGCCCGCCATTCTCGAAGAACGCGCGTACCGCATAAGCGAGGTAGCCGCCGCCGATATAGCTGCCGAAGATGCTCTCGAACTGGCGCATCGAGCGGCACGCGACCGCGACCCCGATCGGACCACGATCGGCGATCCCGACGAACCCGGCAATGTCCGTGCGCACGCCCGCGACGACGCCGCGGTCGGCATCGACCGACTGGATGTAGACGCCGGGAGTATCGGGGCGCGCGAGCATCGCCGGGTCAGCCCGCGAGCTTCATTTGGAGGCCTTCATGAACGAGCTCGACACTCTCCATCGCGACTTCGTTATTGGCGGCGTGGAGCGTCGCTCCCTCGACCTTGTTCGGCCACGCTTTGACGAACTCCCAGCGCACCACGTCCTTGCGCCCTTCGTCCATCAGCACGATCGCGCCGTCGCGGCGATCGTTGATGCCGTTGGCGATCTTGCCGTACCAGTCCCACAACTCCTTGTTGCGCGTGTATCCGCGCTTCAGGACGATATGGTTGAACTTGCGCTGGCCGATCAGCTGGCGCGGCCAGTTCACCCCTTCGTCGCCTTCGCGATAGGGAACCGCTTCGCCTTCGGCGACCAAGCCCGATACTTCGGAGAAGGATGCGACGGTGAGCCCGCCGATTTCGAGCCGGAAATTGAATCCGCGATATGGATCCTTGCGTGGTTCAAGTGCCATGGGACCTTGTTCCCTTCAAAAAGAGGCGATCACGACGCGTCGGTTGTGCGGGTGGTGAGGCCCAGCCGGATGATGACGAATTCGGCCGGTTTCACGGGCGCCACGCCGACCAGGCAGATCAGCCGGCCGTTATCGATGTCCGACTGAGTCATCGTGGTGCGGTCGCATTTCACGAAATAGCCCTGGGTCGGGTCGGTGCCCTCCAACGCGCCTGCGCGCCAAGTGTCGGTCAGGAAGTTGCTGACCGTTTGCGTCACTCGCGCCCAGAGCGGTTCGGCATTTGGCTCGAACACCACCCATTGCAGGCCGCGTTCGATCGATTGCTCGAGATAGTTGAGCAGCCGCCGGACGTTCAGATATTTGTATTCCTGGTCCGAGGTGATGCAGCGCGCACCCCAGATCCGGATCGACCGGCCATCGGGTCGGAAATCGCGGATCACGTTGATGTTGACCGGGCTCGGGTTGAGCACATCTTGCTCGCCCTGCTGCAAGGTCCGAGTGAGACCGGTGATGCCCATCATCACTTCGTTCGCCGGTGCCTTGTGGACGCCGCGGTCCTCGTCGGTACGCGCGATGACGCCGAGCACGTGCCCCGAGGGCGGGAGTGCGAAGGTGCCGATATTGGCAAGGTTCGCCGGCATCGGATCCGGAATCGTCAGCCAGGGATAATAGAGCGCGGCATATTTGCTGTCGAAGAGCTGTCGCTGCTGCTGCACCGCCGCGATCGAATCGTCGGGACCGCCGTTGTCGAGGATCGCGACGCGGTACCGGGCGAGCTCGCAATGCGCGATGACGCCGGCCTGCAGCGCCGCACCGCCACGACCGGGAATCGCGACCAGGCTGACATCGGTCTTGTTCCGCAGCGCGGCGAGACCGGTCCGCAAACGCGGTTCGGCATTGTCAGCGCCGAGATAGGCCGCGTCGGTTATCGTCACGATCGAATCGTCGCCGCCCGACAGCAATTGCGTGGCCGGAACGACGAGATTGCCCGGCAACGCGTCGGTCAGGCCTTCCGGACCCGTGCGGATCACTTCGGTCGCATTGTCCTGCAGGCTGTCGAGTACCCGGACATAAGCGGACTGCCCGTCGGGCCGGTTGTCTTCGACCCTGGGTGCGCCGTTGGTGGCGCCAAGCACGCGCTGGAAATAGCGGCTGTGACGATGGTCCATCGACAGGCTGCTGAACGTCTCGCTGGCGAGGACCAGCGTGTTGCGTGACGGCACCGCCGGATCGGGCGGGCGGCGCAAGGCCACCGTCATACGGAATTCGCGCGAGCGGACCTCGAGCGGGTCGGTAATCGCGCCGAGCGCCGCCAGGATTGCTGGCGTCAGGCCCGGCGGGTCGAGCGTCACCGTGCCGTTCGACCGGTCGATCCGGCGAACTTTGAGCAGGCACGTGGCGCCGGTGGTCGGATTGCGGATCTCCAGCAGCGATCCCGCCTCGATCCCGGTCAGGCTCTCGACGGTAAACTGCAGGGGCGGGGTGAGGACGGTGATGCGGGTGTTGGCCAGCCCGCGCGCCTCATCCTCGAACGATACGCCGAGCCGGTTGCCCCAGCTGCCGACGTCGAGCGCCTGGATCTGGAACAATTCGGCGCGTTCGACGAGCTGGCTGCCTGCCGCATGCGTGCGCGCAAGATCGGCGGTGAGCGGGATCGTCGCCGCGACAGCGGCGCTCGAACCCGCCGATATTGCGAACACGCCTTCGCCACCGGATGGCGTGGTGACTCTGGCGAAATCGCCCGCGGCCCAGCCGGCACTCTGCGTCACTAGCAACGACGCTGCACCCGCATTTGCATCGAGCGCGATCCGCGTGGTCGCGCGCGGGCCCGCAGTGGGCGCCGTTTGCGCCCGGACCGACGCTCCGGAGGCATGATCGCGTACCAGACCCTCCGCCAGCGTCACGGTGCCCGCATCGGGCGCGGGGCCGCGATCGCCCGGAATGGCGACGATCGTGGCATATTCTGCCACTACGCCGCTTCCGATCCGGACGAGCTGGCCGGTCGTCAGGCCCGCCCGGTTGCTGAGTGACAGCGTCCTCAGACCGATGCCGGCGGCTGCGCTCAACGCCTTGGCGGTCACGGTGCCGTCGTCGGCCACCAGGATGCTTTCGACGGTGCTACGTGCCTCGACCTCGAAGGCGAGCGGCTGCGTAAGCGGGATTGTCCCGAGCGTACCGACGACATGGACTTCGTGATTGGCCAAGCCTTGGTCGAGCTCGACGACGCCGGCCGCGCCGCCGTTCGCGGTGGCGAATATCAGCAGATCGCCGGGCACCGCGTCGGTTGCCAGAACGCGCGCGCCGCCGCCTGGCTTGGCGCTCTGGTTGAGCACGATCGCGGTTGCGCCCGGATAGTCGCTCCGCAATGGCTGGTTCAGGGTGAGCCGGAACAGCCCGGCGCCTACCACCTCGACTTTGGTCACCACGGCGACCGCGATCGAGGGCGCGGCGCCGATCTGCACGACCCACGGGAGTATGTTGGCGTCGCCGGCCGGCAGGCCGGCGATATAGGTATCGAGCGGCTTGTTGCTGTTGACGAATATCTCGGTCGCGCCGGCGACGGCGTCCGCCAACAAGGTGGTGACGAGCGCGGCAAGGCCGATCTTGACGAGCGCGTGCTCGCTGATCTGCCCGGCGGCGGCGTGGGCGAACGCCAACGGGCCGTCGAGCGCGACATGCTGGGTGACCGGCGTGGTGATTCCGGCCGCAGCGATGTCGCGATATTCCGCGGTGCTGCCGTCGCCGATACGGATCGCATCCCCCGCCGCGAGTGAGCTGGCGGCAGGAGCGAGCGTGTAGAGCCCGACCGTGCTGCCAGTGCCTTGCTGGGCAGTGCGAAGCAGCACTGTTTCGCCGAGCGGATTGGCGATGGTGTCGAGCGGCCGCCAATAGGCATCGCCTTGCGCCGGGGCGGCCTGTCGTGGTGCGACGCGCACGACGTAAGCGCGCTTGCCGCCATTGGTGAAGAAGCCGCCGAGCGCGTGCGGCAGGTAGCAGTGGGCGCTCCCGACCGCGTCGGTGAAACTTGCCGGGTCGAGGATGCCGCCGAACCAGCGATTATATTCGCCGACGCTGGTCACCAGGATCGGGATATCGAGCGGCCCACGCTCGGCAACCCCGACGACGCCCGCCGTGGAGGTACTGACGCCCTCGATCGGCTTGGCGCCGCTATCGATCTCTTCGACATAGACGCCGGGCGAAAGATATTCAGCCATTGCGGTTCTCCTAGCGGCACATGGATGCTGCGTTGGTCATGGGTAGACGAAGTCCGTGATCACCGTCGTCTGGCCCCAGCCGAGCACGACGGTGCGTATGAGGGGATTGGGTTGCGACGCATGGGTCGCCGTCAGCTCGATCGCGGCAGCGCGGTGGATCGGCGGGAGCGAATAATCGCCGTCGCCGCCGGTCGCTGTCTGATACCAGGCGCTCGGCTGATATTCGGTCTTGAGCCCGACGCCGCCGCCGGCGATTTCGATCGCGGTCGTGCCAGCGCCGATTCCGGCCAGACCGGCCGTCCAGACTGTCGTATCGCCCGCGCGCGCAGCAAGCGTCACGGCGTTGGCGGCGCCGCCCGGGCCAGGAACGGCACGGGCCAGGGTTGCCTGCTGCGGATGATCGCGCCGCAGCGGAAAATCGAGCGTGAGGGTCGCTGGCTGATCGGTGCTGGACCCGGCGGCGATGCTGGCGATGCCGATGAATTCGACGCGTTCCGGGTCGCCAGGATCGATCGCAACCACGTCACCCGCCGCGATACCGACACTGTCCGATGCCTTCAGCGTGAGGTCGCCGGCGACGCCGGGCAGCAGCAGCGCCTTGGTCGCCGCCGCCGGCGTGAAGTTGCGCCGCGCCACCGTGGCGCTCGTGTCGCGATCACTGTAGAGCCCGGCATAGCAGGGCATGGCATTGGGCGCCGCGGCAGGGACGGCCGGATGCTGCATCCGTGCCCAAATGCCGGAGACCAGCACCGTGCCGCCCGATAGCGGCCCGGTGGCCCGCGATACCATACGGCCCGACAGCCAGCTTGGCGCGCGGTGCAACGCAACGTCGCCGAGATCGACGGTGGCGAAAGCGTTTGGATAGCCCGGTTGCGCGCCGATCGGGCGATCGACGGCAAGCGGCAGGAAGCCGGCTGCCGTCACCGTCAGATCGACATGCGCCGTTGCGATCGCCGGCGCGTAAAATGCGACCGATGGCTGGCCCACCACGCCGACCAGGCCTCCACTGCTCGCGCGGGCGACGCCGCCGGGCAGTGTCGTCGCAGCACCGACCGGAAGCGCGGGCGCCTGGCCCGTGGTCTCGTCGATCAGGCGCAGACGCAGGATCGCCTGGCTCCGGTCCGCCACGGTCGGCGGCGGTACCTCGGGGGAGAACGACCAGGCGGCGTCTCCGGCAAGGACCGTCCGCGTGGTCATATGGCTGCAGCTTCCGCGACGCCGTATTCGGGCAGTGCGATGGTCACGGGCGGCCCGAGCGGGTCGGGCGCGGTCGTCTCGATCGAGACGATCCCGACTTCATAGGCGACGCTGAGCGTGTATCCAGCGTCGAGCGAGTCCCACAGCCGGGCAATCTCTTCGAGCCCTGGATTTTCCAGCCGGACCGCGAGTTCGACGCTGGTCCCGGAATAATCGCCGCTCAGCAGCGCGCCCGAGACGAGGGGCGTTTCGTGAAAGGTCTGCAGGATCGCGCCCAGCACGTGATGGCGGGTCGCGACCGGGACCGCGCTGCCATCCGATCCGATCATCGGGCAGACCAGAAAGTGGAGCCGCACCGGCAACGGGGTGGGTCGGATGCGGTTCGGCGCGACGCGTTCGGGCGGCGCGTTGAGGCGTTGATCGTCACGTTCGATACGATACAGCCATAGCGAAATGCCGGATTCTCCGCCGTCGTTCATCTCGTCGGGATTGCCGAGCGACACGACCGAGGTGCCCGACCCGGTAAACAGCAGCTTGAGGATCGGATCCGCCTGCATCGTGGCAAGCAGAACCGATCGCAGCGTTTCCGCGGCGGCGCGGATCGCGGTATTCATGCCGGCGCCATTTCAGGATCGTACCGCTCGCCAGATGTCTTCGTCGCCCAAAGCCGCGCGCGCCATCGCGCCTTCCTGCTCCAGGAGCGCGAGCGCGGCGCGGACGGTGTCGAAACTTGGAGGCGGAGATAATGGTGCAAGCCAGTATTCGACCACGCCGCGCAGCGAATCTGCGGCATTGGGTCGACCACGGACATATTGCCGTACCGCGTCGGCAACGCGTGCAATCTCTGGATCATGTGCTTCCATCGCTTTCGATCTCTCGCCGAAATTCGCTCAGCAATCGCTGTGCCAATCGCCCAGGCCGCTGATAAATTGCGATATTGTGGCAAAGCCCGGCACACGGGCGCGTGCTGCCGGAAGCGCACCACCCGGCTGGGCTGCCACCTTCAAAGTTTATCTTATTTTTCAGTTTGATAGACGCGGGTCGAAACAGGCCCGGGTGGGTCGAGTCGAACCCGGCATAGGCAGCGGACCGGAAGGTTGGCCGAGCCTGGAGATACATCAGCCGCAATGGGGCTGATGGGGTTATGAGTCGTACAAAAGTGGCTTTGGGTCAGCGAAATGTCCCGATCGTGTGGACCGACCATTTCTTCGGCTGGCATTTCGCTGCCCGCCGATTCCAGTGACAAAGCGTGCCTGTATGGGCCCAGAGCCGATAACGACGCCTGGGTTTCACCAGGACCCACGGTATCCGTCCAAATCATCGCTGTT
>CAXTEO010000094.1:0-17078 GCA_964243205.1 uncultured Sphingomonas sp. | reverse complement strand
CCCACATGTCCCTTCATCTAAACCGACAATGTCAAAGAGCGCAAAATACCGACGCCCAAGCTAGCCCTCTTTTTAGGAGAACCCCTCGGCGCCGACAAATTGGTGACTGCAGAAGAGAACCAAGTGGCTCACCGCTGCGGTGACACCCCTCTAGGGCCACCTCCAGATTCGGTCAAACCCTTTTTTGCAATTTTCTTGCACTTCCGCGTCAAACCCGCGGAAATCGGCGGATTCAGGGGTCCTTAAAGGCTTGCGCGCTAGGGCGACCGCATGGATGTCGTCGCCGAAACCCCGAATCAAACCGCCGCCGCGCTGTCGAATCAGGTGCGCAGCGCCGTCATCTGGCGCTCGGGCAGCCAGATCCTCGCGCAGGTGGTGCAATGGGCGGCCACCTTCCTCGTCATCCGCATCCTCGACCCGCACGATTACGGCCTGTTCGCGATGACCGGCGTGGTGCTGGTGTTCCTCAACATGCTCAACGGTTACGGTCTGGCGAGCGGGCTGATCCAGAAGCCGGTGGTCACCGCGCGCGACGTGCGCCAGCTGTTCGGCATGCTGCTGCTGCTCAACGCGCTGCTCGCGGCGGCGCAGGTCTTCCTCCTCGCGCCCGCCGCCGCCGCCTATTACCGCCAGCCGATCGTCGCGCACCTGCTGCAGGTGCAGGCATTGCTCTACCTGACCACCCCCTTCATCGCGCTGCCTTATGCATTGCTGTCGCGCACGCTCGACTTCAAGCTGCAGGCCCGCGTCAACATCCTCGCGTCGATGGCCAGCGCGAGCGCGGCGCTCGGCGGCGCGCTCTACGGCCTCGGCGTGTGGACCCTGGTGTTGGCGCCGCTCGTGCTGTTCGGGGTGCGCGCGATCGGCATGACGATCGCGGCGAAATCGCTGGTGTGGCCGAGCTTCGATTTTCGCGGGTCGGGCACGCTCGCGCGCTATGGCGGGGTGATGGCGGTCGGCCAGCTCTTCTGGTTCGCGCAGAGCCAGGCCGACGTGTTCATCGCCGGGCGACATTTCACGCCGCACGAATTGGGGCTCTATACCGAGAGCCTGTTTCTCACCCAGGTGTTCGTCTCGAAGTTCGTGCCGCCGCTCAACGAAGTGGCGTTCTCGGCCTATGCGCGGATCCAGCACGACCCCGCCGCCGTCGCGACCGCGTTCAACCGGTCGGTGCGGATCATCATGCTCGCGGCGTTGCCGTTCTGCTTCGGGCTCGCCGCGACCGCCGGGCCGCTGGTGCATGCAGTGCTCGGCGACAAATGGAGCGGAAGCGCGCCGATCGTCCACCTGCTCGCGCTCGCCATGCCGTTCATGACGCTGCAAGTGCTGCTGCAGCCGGCGTGCGACGCGCGCGGCCGGCCCGGGATCGGCGTCGGCAATGGCGCGTTCGGCGCGCTGATCCTCACGACCGGCTTCCTGGTCGGCGTACGATGGGGCGCGACCGGACTCGCGACGGCGTGGATCCTCACCTATCCGCTCTATCTCGGCTTCAGCCTGTGGCGCTCGCTGCCGGTGATCGGCACCGACCTGCGCCGCGTCGCCAGCGCGATCGCGCCGGCGCTGTTCGCCGCGCTGGCGATGGCGATTTGCGTCAGCCTGGTCGATGCGGCCTTGCCGCCGATGGCCGACTGGCCCGAACTGGCGATTCTCGTCGCGGTCGGGGCGACCGTCTATGTCGGCTGGCTGCTGGCTTTCTCGCGTGGCGCGGTGCGCGAGCTGATCGCGGTGATACGCAAGCAACCGATTCCGGCGTGAATCGTCGCCCCGGCGAAGGCCGGGGCCGCTGGGTCGGACGCGAATCATCCGTATCGCGGCCAATAAGACGGCCCCGGCCTTCGCCGGGGCGACGATTCCTACGCCGACTGAATATAGCTCCGCATCGCCTCGGCATCGGCTTCGATCTTGTCGATGCGATATTTGACGAGGTCGCCGATCGACACCAAACCGACCACTCGATCATGCTCGATCACCGGCAAGTGGCGGATCCGGCGTCGCGTCATCAGCGACAGCGCGCCGATCACGGGTTCGCTCGGCAATACGGTGATGGCGGGGGCAGTCATCGTGTCACCGACGCTGCGCGCCAAAGCGTCGGGCCCGTGCGCGGCGATCGCGTGGATGACGTCGCGCTCGGAAAAGATGCCGACCACCAGCGCGCCGTCCATCACCGGCACGGCGCCGACGCGCCGCGTCGCCAATATGGCCACCGCCTCGCCGACGCTTTGATCGGCGGTGACCGAAATCACTTCGCGCCCCTTATGGCCGAGGATTGCCGCGATCGTCATTGGCTCTCTCCTGTCTGCGCTCGTCAGCCGAGTCTGTCAGAAGGAGAGGATTTCACGTTTGGTGCGTGCGCGCTAGTCGCGATCTCCGTGTCCGAAGATCGCGACGCGGGTGCCGCTCACTCGCCCGTGGTTGCGCTCGCAGGCGGGCGACCGCGGCGGCGGCGCGGCTTTTCGATCAGCTCGCCATCGCTATCGCCATCGGGTGCGACGACTGCCGAGAGGTTGAGCGAGGGCGGCAGGCGATCGGCAGCGAACCCGTTATCCTCACCGGCATCGTCCGACGACGTTTCGACGACGGGCGCCAGTTCGCGACGCGGACGCCCGCGACCGCGGCGAGGCGCTTCGGCGACGACCTCGACCGGCGCTTCGGTCGGGATATCGAGCGGCAATTCGGCCGCGGCAACGGCATCGGGCTGGACGGCACGTTCGGGCGCGCGTGCGGCGCGGTCCTGACGTTCGTAGCGGTCCCCGCGCGGCGCGCGCTCGGGCCGGTCTTCGCGCGGGGCGTCGGCCTGGCGATCATAGCTTTCGGCATTGCCGTTCGCCCGACCGCGCGCACGGTCCTCATAGCCCTGCGCGTCGCTGCGCTCGGCGCTCGGCTGACCGGCATTGGGCTGCGCGCCGTTCTGGCCGTTTTGATTGTAGCTGCGATTGCCGTCCTGGCGGTTGCCATCCTGACGATTGCCGTCCTGACGGTTCCCGTCCTGGCGGCCCTCCTGACGGTAACCGTTCTGCTGGTTGCCGTTCTGGCCGTTCCGCGGCTGGTCGCCGCGCGACTGCTGGTCGCCGCGCGGTTGCTCGATCACGCGCTCGCCTTCGTCCTCATAATCGGGCTCGTCTTCGTCGAGCGTCGCGCCCTGGATGCGGCGCGTGGACACGGCGCCGCCATTTTCCTCGAAGCGCGCACGCGTCTCGGCCAGCACGCGGAAATAATGATCGGCGAACTGGAGGTAATATTCGACGTTGACGCGGTCGCCCTGCATCTGCGCGTCGCGCGCGAGCGTCTTGTATTTCTCGAGCAACTGCGCGGCATTGCCGCGGGCGCGGTTATCGATGCGATTGCCGGTGTCCTGACGACCCGGATTGCCACCACCACCCGACGAGCGCTGCTGCTGCCCGCCACGGCCGCGACGGCGGCCGGCCTGACGATTATTGATCAACGTCTTGTTGTCCTGTCGTTGGAAACCAAACTGGTCACGCTCCAGAAATATGGATGCAAAGCCCCTTGCGCGCCGGTCGCCGACCATCGGCGAAGCGCACTTGCCAGCGTCGCCGGACGGGGCGACTGCATGACGAAGGAGGCGGGCAACAGCCCATTTTCAACCTGTTATGGTGAGAATGCGTGCCCCTGCGCCGTCCAATAGCCGGTCGCGGCGCAATCTCCAAGCGGAATATTGTATTGATCGAGCACAAGATCACACCGCGACGGTGGCAATCAGCGCGCGCGGGTTGCCGCCCAGGTCGCGCCGCCCGGCGACCGCAAAGCCCTGCTCCTCGAGCAGGCCGGTGACGGCCGGGCCTTGCGTCGCGCCGATCTCGAGGATCGCCGCGCCGCCGGGCGCGAGCAAGGCGGCAAGCTGCGGCGCGATGCTGCGATACTCGTCGAGCCCGTCCGCGCCGGCGAACAGCGCCATGCCGGGTTCGTGGTCGCGCACTTCGGCCGGAAGCGGCTCCGCGGTGCCGATATATGGCGGGTTGGCGAGGATCAGGTCGAACGCGCCGGTGACGCCGGCGGCCCAATCGCCGGTGTGAAACTGGGCGCGGTCGGCCATGCCGAGCGTGGCGGCATTGCGCCCGGCATAAGCGAGCGCGTCGGGCGAAGCGTCGATACCGAGGCCGGTCGCATCCGGCCATTGGTCGAGCGCGGCGAGCAGCAAGGTGCCGGGGCCGGTGCCGAGGTCGAGGATATGGCGCGGCGCGCGCTTGCCGAAATGCGCGACCGCGGCGTCGAGCAACGTCTCGCTATCGGCGCGCGGGACGAGCACGCCGGGGCCGACTGCGAGCTCGATCGTCCAGAAGGCACGGGTGCCGGTGATGTACGCGATCGGTTCGTGCCCCAGGCGGCGGGCAAGCAGTGGGCCGAAGCTAAGGGGGGTGGGGGAATCGAGACGGTTGAGCAGGAGCGATTCGCGGGCAATGCCGAGCGCTTGGGCCATCAGGAGTTCCGCGTCGAGCCGCGGCGTTTCACTGACGTCGGCAAGAGCGTTCGCGGCCGATGCGAGCGCTGCGCGCACTCCCTCTCCCCTCCGGGGAGAGGGTCGGGGAGAGGGACCGTGTGAATCGCGAGCGTCGCTCACAGCCCCTTTCCCGCGCTTCGGCTTCGCCTCGCTTGCCCTCTCCCCGGAGGGGAGAGGGAGAAGGCCTTACCCATCGAGCGACGCAAGCCGTTCGGCCTCGTCCTGTGCGATCAACGCGCCGACCAGCTCGTCCATCTCGCCCTGCAATATCTCGGGTAAACGGTGCAGCGTCAGGTTGATGCGGTGATCGGTCACGCGGCCTTGCGGGAAATTATACGTCCGGATCCGCTCCGAGCGATCCCCCGACCCGACCATCGATTTGCGCGCGCCCGCCCGCTCCTGATGCAGCCGGTCGCGCTCGGCCTCGTATAGCCGCGTGCGAAGCACGCGCATCGCCTTGGCCTTGTTCTTGTGCTGCGACTTTTCGTCCTGCTGGATGACGGTCAACCCGGTCGGGATGTGCACGATCCGCACCGCCGAATCGGTGGTGTTGACCGACTGCCCGCCCGGCCCCGACGAGCGGTAAATGTCGATGCGCAGGTCCTTGTCCTCGATCTTGACGTCGACCTCCTCCGCCTCGGGCAGCACCGCGACCGTCGCCGCCGAGGTGTGGATGCGCCCCTGCGCTTCGGTCGCGGGCACGCGCTGAACGCGGTGGACGCCGCTCTCGAACTTCAGCTTGGCGAACACGCCCTTGCCCTCGACCGAGGCGATCGCTTCCTTGAACCCGCCGCTCTCGGAGGAGGAAGCGGAGATCAGTTCGACCTTCCACCCCTGGGCTTCGGCATAACGCTGGTACATGCGGAACAGATCGGCGGCGAACAGCGCCGCTTCGTCGCCGCCGGTGCCGGCGCGGATTTCGAGCATAGCGGCGCGCTCGTCGGCGGCGTCGCGCGGCAGCAGCGACAGCGCGAGCGCGCGTTCGGCCTGCGGCAGCGTGTCGCGGATCGTCGCCATCTCCTCGCGCGCCATCACCTTGATCTCGGGGTCGTTATCGTCCTCCATCGCGCCGAGCACGTCGAGCTCGGCGCGCAACCGCCGCACTTCGCCCGCCGCGCGCGCGATCGGCTCGAGCTCGGCATAATCCTTCGAGATCTGCACGAAGCGATCGGACGGCAGATCGCCCGACGCCATCAGTGCCGACAATTCGTCGCGCCGCGCCTCGATCTGCAGGATGCGTTCGGGGGAGATGGAGGTCATTGCGCGGCGAGGGTCTCGAGATCGGCGATCATAGGATCGAGCAGGGAACGGGATGTTTCCTGCGAGACGTCGCCCTCGCGCAGAATCCGCCAATTCGCGGCGGCGACGCCGTCGCGTAGCGACAGCGATACGGTCTGGGCGGGATTGCGGCTCACCGCTTTGTCGTAGCGTTTGCGCGGGCTACCGGAGATGAACAGCTCGGCCGAAACGCCACCGCGACGTAGCGCCGTAGAGCATGCAATCGCGGCGCGCTCGAGCCCGGCGCTCTCAGCGACGACAGCAACCTCCAACCCCTCGATCGCGGGCTCATCAAGCAACATCGCAAGCCGCTCGATCCCCGCCGCCCAGCCGACGCCCGGCGTCTCCGGCCCGCCAAGGCTCCCGATCAGCCCGTCATACCGCCCCCCCGCGAGGACAGTCCCCTGCGCGCCCAATCGGTCGGTGACGAACTCGAACGCGGTGTGGCGGTAATAATCCAGCCCGCGCACCAACCGCGCGTTGCGCGTCCACGCCACGCCCGCCGCATCGAGCCCGGCGGTCACCGCGTCGAAGAAGGCGCGTGCCTCGGGCGTCAGATACGCATCAATATCGGGCGCCGAATCCGCCACCGGCCGGTCGCGAGGGTCCTTCGAATCGAGGATACGCAGCGGGTTCTTGTCGAGCCGCGCGAGGCTGTCTTCCGACAACACATCGCGATGCGCCTCGAAATGCGCGACCAAAGCAGCACGCCACGCGTCGCGCGTTTCCGCATCGCCGAGCGTGTTGAGCTGCAGCGTCACCCCATCGGCAATGCCGAGGTCGTGCAGCAATTGATCCGCCAGCACGAGCAGTTCGACGTCCGCCGCCGGCTCGGCCGCGCCGATCACTTCGGCGTCGATCTGGTGGAACTGGCGGAAGCGCCCCTTTTGCGGCCGCTCGTAGCGGAACACCGGGCCGTGCGTCGCGATCTTGAGCGGCGCGTACTGCTGCCAGCCCTCGGTCAGATAGGCGCGCGCGATTCCGGCGGTGAATTCGGGGCGCAGCGTCAGCGAATCGCCGCCGCGATCCTCGAACGTGTACATTTCCTTCGACACGACGTCGGTCGTCTCGCCGAGCGAGCGCGCGAACACCGCCGTGCTCTCGAACACGGGCACCTCGACGCGCTGGAAGCAATACAGCCGGCGGACGCGCTCGAACGTGTCGACGACGCGCGCGAAACGGCGCTGCTCCTCGCCGAAAATGTCCTGCGTGCCGCGGATGCGTTTTGGAGTCTCGATACGGGCCATAAGGCACGGGTCTCTAAGCGAGCGTGGCGGCGAGCGCCAGATGGTTGTGGCGGCGCGCCTCCGCGCCGACCATGCCACCGATGTGCGACGGGGGCGTTTCCAATTGCCGCGCCGCGCGGTAGCACGAGTCATGAACCTGAACCTCGGCAAGAAAATCGCCCCGCCCCGCTTCATCGCCTTTGCGGCCTTGTTCGTGATCGGGCTGGTCGTGGCGATCCCCCTTCTGAGCTGGGGCCGCGGGGCGATGGCCGCATTCGACGTCGCGGCTGCGGTGTTCCTCGTCTCGCTGTGGCCGCTGCTGACGCACGGCGAAGCCGCCAGGATGCGCAAGACCGCCGAGAATAACGACGCCAATCGCGTCGGGCTGCTCGTCATCACCGGGCTGACGATGCTGATCATCCTCACCTCGGTCGCAAAGGAGATGCAGGAGAAATCGAGCGTCGTCGCGATCGTGCTGGTGATCGCCACCCTGGTGCTGGCGTGGCTGTTCTCGAACACGGTCTATGCACTGCATTATGCGCATCTCTTCTATTCGGACTGCGACGAAGACGGGAAGGACGAGGGCGGGCTCGAAATCCCCGAATGCGCCGAACCCGATTATTGGGATTTCCTCTATTTCAGCTTCACGCTCGGCATGACCTTCCAGACCTCCGACGTCGATATTACGTCGCGCCGGATGCGGCGCGTGGCGCTCGGCCAGTGTCTCGCCGCGTTCGTGTTCAACATCGGCGTGCTCGCCTTCACCATCAACGTGCTGGGCAGCAGCAGCAGCGGATCCTAACTGGACGCCGGGCGGTTTAGCCGCTTAAGCCACCGCCACAGCGTCCCCCTCACGAAAGTCCCCTGCATGATCCGTCGCGTCGTCTTCACCGCCATGCTGCTCGCCACCACCGCCGCCCCGGCGCTGGCGGAAAATTCCAAGCCGCAGCCGGTGCCCTATGTCGACACGATCCCCGAAGCACGCGACGTGCCCTTTCCCGGCACGATCAGCCTCGACATCGACGCGACCGACACGACGCGCGGCATCTTCACCACGCGCGAGACGATCAGCGGCGTGGGCGCGGGGCATATGGTGCTGCTCTTCCCGAAATGGCTGCCGGGCAACCATTCGCCGACCGGCCAGCTCGACAAGCTCGCTGGCTTGCACATCCGCGCCGGCGGCAAGGAGGTGGCGTGGACGCGCGACCCGGTCGACGTCTATGCCTTCCACATCGACGTGCCGGCAGGCGCCAAGAGCCTCGACATCGACCTGCAATTCCTGTCGGCGACCGCCGGCGACCAGGGTTCGGTGGTGATGTCGCCCGATATGCTGCGGCTGCAGTGGAATTCGATGAGCCTGTATCCGGCCGGCTATTTCACGCGCCAGATCCCGGTCAAGGCGGTGGTGAAATACCCCGCGGGCTTCACCGCGTCGTCGGGCCTGCCGTCCAAGGCGAACGGCACGACCTACACCTATGACAAGACCAATTACGAAGTGCTGGTCGATTCGCCGGTGCTGGCCGGGCGCTATTACAAGCGCTGGGCGCTGTCGCCGCGGGTGAACCTCGACGTCTATGCCGACAATGCCGCCGAACTCGCCGCGACGCCCGACCAGATCGATGCGCACAAGCGGCTCGTCGACCAGGCGGTCAAGCTGTACGGTTCGCAGCATTACGACACGTACGAATTCCTGCTGTCGATCTCCGACGTGATGGGCGGGATCGGGCTCGAGCATCATCGCAGCTCCGAGGATGGCGTGAAGCTCGGTTACTTCCTCAAGTGGAAGGATGGCCCCGGGCCGCGCAACCTGCTGCCGCACGAATATAATCACAGCTGGGACGGCAAGTTCCGCCGCGGCGCCGATCTGTGGACGCCCGATTTCCGTACCCCGATGCGCGGCAGCCTGCTGTGGGTCTATGAAGGCCAGACGCAATTCTGGGGCTATGTGCTGCAGGCGCGGTCGGGGATCGTGTCGAAGCAGGATACGCTCGACGGCTATGCCGCGATCATGGCCGATCTCGACAACCGCCCGGCGCGGGGCTGGCGCGATCTGGTCGACACGACCAACGACCCGACCATCTCGCAGCGTCGCCCCAAGGGCTGGACCAGCTTCCAGCGCTCGGAGGATTATTACAACGAAGGCCTGCTGGTATGGATGGAGGTCGATTCGATCCTGCGGCGCCAGTCGGGCGGCAAGAAGTCGATCGACGATTTCGGCAAGGCGTTCTTCGGCCTCAACGACGGCGATTACGGCGAAGTGACCTATACGCTAGACGACGTGGTGGCGACGCTCAACGCGATCCAGCCCTATGACTGGCACGGCCTGCTCACCAAGCGCCTGACCGAAACCGGCGCCCCCGCCCCGCTGAAGGGTTTCGAGGCGAACGGCTACAAGCTCGTCTATACCGACGCGCCGACGCTTGCCTTCAAGAATGCCGAGGCGACGCGCAAGAACACCAACCTCACCTTCTCGCTTGGCCTCACCGTCGACAAGGACGGCAAGCTCACCAATGTCGGCTGGGACTCGCCCGCCTACAAAGCGGGGCTGACGATCGGCGACAGCATCGTGGCGGTGAACGGCACGGCTTATTCGGACACCGCGCTCAAGGATGCGGTGACCGCGGCCAAGGGGGGGAAGACGCCGCTGGAATTGCTGGTTAAGAGCAACGACACGATCCGGCCGGTGAGCATCGACTATCACGGGGGCTTGCGCTATCCGCACCTGCAGAAGATCGGCACCGGAGAAGCTGGGCTGGATCGGCTGCTGACGCCCCGCTGATCGCGGGCGCCGGCGGTACGATAGTGTAAAGACAAGGATGTTTGATGCGTATCGACATGATCCCGGTCGGCAAGAGCCCGCCGGACGACCTCAACGTGATCATCGAAGTGCCGACCGGCGGCGAGCCGGTGAAATATGAGTTCGACAAGGCCAGCGGCGCGCTGTTCGTCGATCGCATCCTGCACACGCCGATGCGCTATCCGGCGAATTACGGCTTCGTGCCGCACACGCTGTCGCCCGATGGCGATCCGCTCGACGCCTTGGTGATCGCGCGGTCGCCGTTCATCCCCGGCTGCGTCGTGCGTGCGCGGCCGATCGCGGTGCTCAATCTGGAAGACGAAGCCGGCGGCGACGAGAAGCTCGTCTGCGTCCCGGTCGATTCGACCTTTCCCTATTATTCCAACGTCAACGAGCGCGGCGACATGCCCGAGATCGTGTTCGAGCAGATCGAGCATTTCTTCACGCACTATAAGGACCTCGAAAAGAAGAAGTGGGTCCGCGTCGGCAAATGGGGCGATCGCGACGAAGCGCGCAAGGTCGTGATCGAGGCGATCCAGCGCTACGAAACCGCCAAGGACGCCGGCGATCCGGCACCGGGCGAAGTCGCGCAAGAGGGCTGAGCCTATCCCGTCACCCCGGCGAAGGCCGGGGTCGCGTGGGGTGGCGAATGCCCTTTCCCATGCGGCCCCGGCCTTCGCCGGGGCGACGTTATTTCGGCGCGCGCTTTTTCTTCACCGGCGCGCGCATCCCGGCCGCCACGCCGAGCGTCGCCCATTCGCGCATCGCGTCGGCGTCGTCATACACATCGTCGGGCGCGCCCCGATAGTTCATCGACCCCTCGCGCCCCTCGCCCATCGTATAGGTGAATCGCGGGCACCCCGCCGCATCCCACACCGCGTCGCTCTCCGCGTCGGCCTTGAACCACAGACCGCCCTCCCCGACGATCGCGAAGATCGTGCCGTCGAGATACAGGGTCGCGCCGCCCATCATCGCGCGCTTGGTCACGCTGCCGACGGGCGCGAGCGCCTCCTCGATCCAGGCGATCAACCCCGCATCTGCCGCCATCAGCCTTGCTCCGCCAGCGCGACCAGCGCCTCGCCGGTGACGCGGTACACCGTCCATTCCTCCATCGGCTTAGCCCCCATCGCGGTGTAGAAGGCGATCGCCTTCTCGTTCCAATCGAGCACCGACCATTCGAAGCGCGTGCAGCCGCGCTCCACCGCGAGCGCGGCGAGATGCTGGAGCAAAGCCTTGCCGACGCCGGCGCCGCGCGCCTCGGGCGTGACGTAGAGATCCTCGAGATACAGCCCGCGCCACCCGGTCCAGGTCGAGAAATTGTGGAAGAACAGCGCCATTCCGGCGGGCTTGCCGTCGAGCTCGGCGATCACCGCTTCGGCCGCCTTGTGCGCGCCGAACAAGGCCTCGTGCAGCAGCGGCTCGGTCGCGACGACCTTGTCGGGCTCGCGCTCGAATTCGGCGAGCTCGCGCACCAGTTGCAGGATCAGCGGCACGTCGGCCGGGGTGGCAGGGCGGATTTGGGTCATGCGGCAGCCTCGGTTTGCGGAGCGGGAGCGGCGTGGCCGCGCACGGCGAGCACGCACCCCAGGATGATGAGCGCCGCGCCGGCGACGGTGTAGAGCGACACGATCTCGCGGAACACCCACCAGCCGAGCAAAGCCGCCCAGACGAACGCGGTATATTCGACCGGAGCCAGCACTTGCGCCTCGGCATGGCCGTACGCCCAAGCAAGCGCCATCGCCGAGATCGAGCCGAGCACTGCGGCAGCGCCGATCGACGGCAATTGCGCCGCGGCGGGCAGACTCGCGAACCAGGGCGAACCGACCAGCAGGATGCCGCCGAGCACCACGCTGGTGAACAACGCCACCTCGAGTGGGTCGGCGACTTGCGCCTGCTGGCGCAGCAGGATCAGGCTATAGGCATAGAAGATCGACGCCGCGAAGATCGCCAGCGACCCGAGGACGTGCGCGGTCGAGGCATGCGCCTGCACTTCGCCGCCGGCGATGATCAGCACGCCCAGGCTCGCCACCACCGACCCGAGGATAGCCGCGCGCCGGATCGTCTCGCCGAGCAAGGCGGCGGCGAAATAGAGCGCGATCAGCGGCGCCAGAAACGTCAGCGCCACGCCCTGCGCCATCGGCACGCGCACCAGCCCCCAGAAGAACAGCAGCACGGAAAAGCCGGCGGTCGCACCGCGCAGGACATGCAGCTTGAGCGCCACCCGCCCCGGCCAGGGGCGCCGGCGTACAAGGAAGATCGTGCCGAGCAGCACGACGCCGACGACCGAACGCCACAGCACCGCCGAATAGGCGCCGCTGGCGATGCTCAATCCCTTCATCAGCACGTCCATCACCGAATAGGTCGCGATACCGGCGGCCGCGACCGAAAAGGCGAGCGCAGCACTCACCGTGCGGGTCGTTGCGTGCGCCATTGTCAGCGAATCAGACGCAGATCGAGACCGATATCGACGCCGGCGAGCCGCCGGTCTCCGGTGTAGACGGTCGCGCCCCGCTCGGCCGCAAGCGCGAGACAAGCACGGTCTCCAAGCGAGGCGCCCGCAGACCTGGTGGCCGGCCGCAAGTCGGCGGCGGCAATCGCGTGATCCATGCTGAACGGAACGACCTCGATCTCGAGGCCGTGCAGCAGCGCGAGGACGCGCTGCGCCGGATGCCCCTTGTCGGCCGCGCGCTGGAAGGTCTCGGATGCGTTTACCGAGGATAGCGCGCTTCCGCGCATCACAGGAACGACGACGTCTGCGCCCGTCTCATCGAGCAACACCGCCAGGAGAGCGGACGCATCAAGAACGACGCTCATTCCTCGCGCCAGTCGCTCGCACGCTCGCGCAGGAACTGATCGACGGAATAATCCTCGCCCGTCATCGCGCGGAACGCCTGCTGGGTATCCCGGACGACCTGCCCATAGGTCTTCAGCGATATCCCGCCATCCTCGCTTTTCGTCAGAAGGAGCGAGTCGCCGTCCGCGATCCCCAATTCGCGGCGCAACGCCGCGGGGATGACGATCTTGCCGCCGGCAATCACCTTCGCATGATAGGTCATGTCAGCCCTCCTGAGACCCGAAACCTACCACAAGACCTATTCCGCCGCCACCGCGACCGGTGCCGCCATCGCCAGCGCCGCATCATGCGCCTCGATCGCCGCAGCCTTGTCCTCGACCAGTTTCACGATGTGTTCGAGCATGTCCTCGGAATTGACCGTGTGATCGGTCAGCCCCGACAGATACACCATGTGCTTGCCGTTGCCGCCGCCGGTCAGGCCGATATCGGTCTCGCGCGCTTCGCCGGGGCCGTTGACGACGCAGCCGAGCACCGACAGCGACATCGGCGTGCGAATATGCTGCAGCCGTTCCTCCAGCGCCTGGACGGTGCGGATCACGTCGAAACCCTGCCGTGCACAAGACGGGCAGGAGACGACGCGCACGCCGCGATTGCGGATGCCGAGCGCCTTGAGAATCTCGAACCCGACGCGCACCTCATCCTCGGGCTCGGCCGAGAGCGAGACGCGGATCGTGTCGCCGATGCCGTACCACAGCAGGCTGCCGATCCCGATCGACGACTTGACCGTGCCGCCGACGAAACCGCCCGCCTCGGTGATGCCCAAGTGCAGCGGGCAATCGACCAGTTCGGCGAGCTGCTGATACGCAGCGACCGCCAGGAAGAAGTCGGACGCTTTCACCGCGACCTTGAACTCGTGGAAATCATGGTCCTGCAGGATCTTGATGTGGTCCATCGCCGATTCGACCAAGGCGTCGGGGCACGGCTCGCCATATTTTTCGAGCAGATGGCGCTCGAGGCTGCCGCCGTTGACGCCGATGCGGATCGCGCAGCCATTCGACTTGGCCGCGTCGATCACTTCCTTCACGCGGGCGGCAGAGCCGATATTGCCCGGGTTGATGCGCAGGCACGCCGCCCCCGCATCGGCGGCTTCCAGCGCGCGCTTATAGTGAAAGTGGATGTCGGCGACGATCGGCACGCGGCTGGCGCGGACGATCTGCTTCAACGCGGCGGTGCTCTCCATGTCGGGGCACGAGACGCGGATGATGTCGACGCCGGCATCCTCGCACCGGCGGATCTGGTCGATCGTCGCCTTGACGTCGTCGGTCGGCGTGTTGGTCATCGTCTGCACGGTGACGGGCGCGTCGCCGCCGACGGGTACGTTGCCGACCATGATCTGGCGGCTCTGACGGCGATTGATGTCGCGCCATGGGCGGAGGGACATTGGAAAACTTCCTCAGGTTGCGGGGCTCATATAGCGTCGATCCACGCGATCCGAAACCGCTAGAGTTTGCTCCCCGCGCGCGAGCGCCCTAGGGCCGGCGCGATGGAACGCCATTACGGTCTGGACTGGTTGCGTATCGGCGCGTTCGCTTTGCTGATCCTGTATCATATCGGCATGGTGTTCGTGCCATGGGGATTCCATGCAAAGACCGCGCAGCCGGTCGCGTGGGTGGTAGTGCCGATGCTGGCGATCAACAGCTGGCGTTTGCTGCTGCTGTTCGTCGTGTCGGGCTATGCCAGCCGCGCACTGCTGCTGCGCGGGCCGGCGACGGGGCATTTCGCCGCGAATCGCACGCTGCGGCTGATCGTGCCGCTGCTGTTCGGGGTGGTGGTGATCGTGCCGCTCCAGCCCTGGATCGAGCTGATCACGCAGCGCGGATATACCCATGATTTCGGCTATTTCCTGCTCCACGATTATTTCGGCTTCCGCACCGTCAACGGCCTCGCATTGCCGACCTGGCAGCATCTGTGGTTCGTCGCCTATCTGTGGATCTACACGATGGTGCTGACCGTGCTCGTCGCCGCAATGGGGCGGCGGACGCTGCAGGGCCTGTTCGACCGCATGTTCGGCACCATCCTGGTGTGGCTGCTCCCCGCCGCCTGGCTGGTGATCGTGAGCGCCTGGCTGTTCCCCGGCATGGGGCCGACCAACGACCTGGTCAGCGATGCGGTGAGCCATGTGCAATATTTCCCGGCATTCCTGTTCGGCTTCGCGCTGGCCGGCTCCTCGCCGGCGCTGGCGAGGATACGGCGGCTGTGGCCCTGGGCGTTTGCGGTCGGGATCGCGTGCTACACGATCGTCGTGGCGACCGAATTGCGCTGGCCGAACAGCACGACCCCGACATGGCCATGGGGCATTCTCTTCGCCAGCGCGCGCGCGGTGCAGGGCTGGAGCATGATCGTCGCGCTGATCGGCTTTGCCGACACCTATCTCAATTACGATCGCGCCTGGCGGCGCGTGCTGACCGAGGCGGTATTCCCGTTCTACATCATCCATCAGACGATCATCGTCGGAGTCGAGGGCGGCTTGCTACGCTTCGGCCTGCCGCGCCACATCGAATTCGCCATATTGGTGGTGGCGACGGTGACCGGCTGCTGGCTGTTCTACGCGGTCGGCCGCCGGATCGGCTGGCTGCGCCCGCTGATCGGGCTGCGCCCGCTTGCCCGGAAAGAGACGCTATGAGCTGGACCTTGATGCTGCACGGCGGTGCCGGGCAAATGACGCGCGACACGATACCGCCGGCCCAGGCCGAGGGCGCCCGCGCCGCGCTCGGCCGCGCGCTCGATGCCGGGGCGGCGGTGCTGGCAGACGGAGGCGCGGCGCTCGACGCGGTCGAGGCGGCGGTGCGCGTGCTCGAGGACGATCCGCACTTCAACGCCGGGCGCGGCGCGGCGTTGACGCACGACGGCGTCGCCGAACTCGACGCCGCGATCATGGACGGGCGCGATCGCGCCGCCGGCGCGGTGGCGGGTGTCACCGCGACGCGCCATCCGGTGAGCCTAGCGCGCGCGGTGATGGCGCACAGCCCGCACGTGCTGCTGAGCGGCGCCGGTGCGGACGCCTTCTCGCGCGAGCAAGGCTGCGAGCCTGTGTCGCAGGACCGACTGATCCTGCCCGAACGCCGCGCGCAGCTCGACGAGATGCTGGCCGGCGGCGGCGCGTTCGACGTCGACATGAAATATGGCACGGTCGGCGCGGTGGCGTGCGACGTGCACGGCCATGTCGCCGCCGCGACCTCGACCGGCGGCGTGACCGGCAAGCGCTGGGGCCGGATCGGCGATTCGCCACTGATCGGCGCGGGCACCTATGCCGATGACCGCGCCGCCGCCGTGTCGTGCACCGGCTCGGGCGAATTCTTCATCCGCGCAGGCGTCGCGCACGAAATCTGCGCACGCGTGCGGCTCGCCGGAGAATCGCTCGAAACCGCGGTCGAGACGGTGATCGCCGAGCTGACCGCACTCGGCGGAACCGGCGGAATCATCGTTGCCGGGCCGAATGGCGACGCGCTGTGGCGCTTCACGACGCCGGGGATGTATCGCGCGTGTGTCGGATCAGGCGGCCGGCGCGAAATCGCGGTGTTCGGCGACGAGTGATGTCGCACTCAATCCCTCTCCCAGCGGGACAGGGGGGAGCCGCGAAGCGGCGGAAGGGTGAGGGTGAGCGCGATGCAAGCCTAACCGAGACTCGCCCTCACCCTTCCCACTCGACTTCGTCGAGCGGGCCCCTTCCCTCTCCCGAAGGGAGAGGGAGTTGATCTCCGCTTTCACGGCCGGGGCAAGCAGGCTAAGGCGCGCCCATGACCCGTAATCGTCGCGTTCGCTCCGGCTTCGCCGCCGCCGTCACCGTGCTCGCCGTGGCGAGCGCCGCACCGGCGTCGGCCTATTGGGAATATGGCCATCAGACGATCGCGCAGATCGCCGACGCCAATGTCCGGCCCAGGACGCGCCTGGCGATCCGCGCGCTGCTCGCGCATGCGGACCTGCTCGGCACGCCCGAGTGCAAGGCGGGGAACATCTCCGACGCCGCGGTATGGGCCGATTGCATCAAGCCGCTCAAGGGCGCCGACGGCAAAGCGCGCTTCGGTTACGCCTATACCTGGCACTTTCAGGACGTCAGCATCTGCCGCCCGTTCGATCTGGTCGGCCCGTGCAAGGATGGCAATTGCGTCTCGGCGCAGATCACCAGGGACGTCGCCGTACTCAAGAACAAGCGCACTTCGCTCCACGATCGCGTCCAGGCGCTCGCTTTCCTGATCCACTTCGTCGGCGATCTCCACCAGCCGCTCCACGCGGGCGAGAAGGACGATCAGGGCGGCAATAAGGTGCTGGCGACGTATGGCGCCTACAGCGCGGCGCGGCTCAATCTGCACAGCATCTGGGACGGCTATCTCGCCGAGCGCGCCATCACCAGCGGACCGTCGCTAGTGCGGCGCTATCCGGCCGCGGTCCGCGCGCAGGTCGCCGCGGGCGACGTCACCGACTGGAGCCGCGAAAGCTGGCAGGTCGCGCACGACGTCACCTATG
>CAXTEO010000093.1:15988-17105 GCA_964243205.1 uncultured Sphingomonas sp. | reverse complement strand
CGTGACCGAGCGCGCCGCCGAAGCGCGCTTGCGCGAGAGCGAGGCGCGCGCCGCCGCCGCGAGCGAGACGCTCGCCGAAGCGCGCGAAGCGCGTGCCGGTGCAAGCGCCCGCGCGGAAAATCAGGAATTGCGGCGCGTCGAGATGAACCGCCTGGCCGGCGAGCGTTTCCAATGTCCGTCGGTTTTGCTGCCCGAACGCGTCGGCTTCGACGGCGCGACGGTGCGCAGCCCGGCCGAGGAATCGGCCGCACACGAGAAACTGATGCTCGAGCGCGAGCGGATCGGTCCGGTCAACCTCGTCGCCGAGAGCGAGCTGGCCGACCTCGAAGCCGCGAGCCTCGGCAATGCCGCCGAGCGCGAGGAACTGGGGCTGGCGGTCAACCGGTTGCGCGGTTCGATCGGTACGCTCAACCGCGAGGGGCGGCAGCGCCTGCTCGCTGCGTTCGAGGCGGTCGATGGGCATTTCCGTCGGCTGTTCGTCACTTTATTCAACGGCGGGCAGGCGCATCTCGAACTGATCGATTCGGACGATCCGCTCGAGGCCGGGCTTGAGATCATGGCGCAGCCGCCGGGCAAAAAGCTCCAGTCGCTGACCTTGTTGTCGGGGGGCGAGCAGGCGCTCACGGCCGTGGCGCTGATCTTCGCGCTGTTCCTGACCAACCCGGCGCCGATCTGCGTGCTCGACGAAGTCGATGCGCCGCTCGACGATGCCAATATCGAGCGCTTTTGCGGGCTGCTCGATGCGATGACGCGCGAGACGCAGACACGCTACCTGATCGTGACGCACAATGCGGTGACGATGAGCCGGATGCACCGGCTGTTCGGCGTGACGATGGTCGAGCAGGGCGTCAGCCGGCTGGTATCGGTCGATCTCGGCGGCGCGGAAACGCTCCTCGCCGCCGAGTAAAGCTTTTAGCAGCCGCGACGACGCGCCGTCATCGAGCGGTCGATCGCACGGCCGCCGAGTGCACCACCGACGCCGCCGGCCACCGTGCCGAGCACGCCGCCACCGACCGCATTGCCGAGCAATGCACCGCCGACGCCGCCCGCGACCAGACCGGTCGTGCCCGACGAATGGCGGCAGCGCGTATATTGGCGGTTCGACTTGCCATAATAG
>CAXTEO010000093.1:0-15978 GCA_964243205.1 uncultured Sphingomonas sp. | reverse complement strand
CGTGCTTCGGCCTTCTCGACCGGCAACGCCATCGTGGCCGGGATGACGAGCGAAGCGGCGGCGAGCGTGAGGATCAATTTACGCATAGTTCGAGGTCCCTTTGATAATCCTTGTCGATGCGTAACGTTCGGGCATCGCGCCGGTTGCAACCGGCGGCAATCTTTTCGGCGACTCCAACCTAACCAATGTTCGACACGGCGGCCGCGGTGATGCACGACCGTCGGCAGGAGACTGCATGCACGATTTCACTTCCCAGCCGGCCGCGCCCGAACCGCAACCGAATCACGACCTTCCGGCATCGACGATCACCGGTATGTGGGCGTGCGACCTCGCGACCGAGCAATTGACGTGGAGCGACGGGGTGTATGATCTCTTCGAGATACCGCGCGGGACGCCGCTCGATCGCGCGCCGACCGCGGCGCGCTACACCGCGGAATCGCGCATCGCGCTGGAATGCGTGCGGGTCGTCGCGATCCGCGACAAGACCGGCTTCACGCTCGACGCTCAGATCCACGTCGCCGCGGGCACGCGCTGGATCCGCATCGTGGCGCAAGTCGATTGCATCGATGGAAAGGCGATCCGGCTGTTCGGATCGAAGAGCGACGTGACGCACGAACGCGCCTCCGGCTTGCGCGCCGGCGGCTGACGCGATCGCGGGTTGCGCCGTGCCGATGCGGAACATATACCGAACGCATGGCCCAGCTCGACGTGCAAGAAAAACTCGCAATACTGGCCGACGCCGCCAAATATGATGCGTCCTGCGCCTCGTCGGGCTCGGTCAAGCGCACTTCGCGCGATGGGAAGGGGATCGGCTCGACCGACCAGGGGATGGGCATCTGCCATGCTTATGCACCCGATGGCCGCTGCATCTCGCTGCTGAAGATCCTGCTGACCAACAGCTGCATCTTCGACTGCCATTATTGCATCAACCGCAAGAGCTCGAACGTCCGCCGCGCGCGCTTCACCGCGGCCGAGGTGGTGCGGCTCACTTTGTCCTTCTACCGCCGCAATTACATCGAGGGGCTGTTCCTCTCCTCGGGCATCATCGGCTCGTCCAATTACACGATGGAGCAGATGGTCGAGGTCGCGCGCAGCTTGCGTGAGGATCATGATTTCCGCGGCTATATCCACCTCAAGACCATTCCCGATGCCGACCCCGCTTTGGTGCACCAGGCCGGGCTGCATGCCGATCGACTGTCGATCAACGTCGAGTTGCCGACCGTCGCGGGGCTGACCCGGCTCGCGCCGGAAAAGTCCGCGGCGCGGATCGAGGGCGCGATGGCGGAGACCAAGACCGCGATCCTCGACACGGGCGACGCGAAGAAGCGCTTCAAATCGGCGCCGCGCTTCGCGCCGGCCGGTCAATCGACTCAGATGATCGTCGGTGCCGATGCCGCGACCGATGGCGACATCGTCACCAAGGCCTCGACTTTATATGACCGCTTCGGCCTGCGCCGCGTCTATTATTCGGCGTTCAGCCCGATCCCGGATGCGAGCGCGGTACTGCCGCTCCAACGCCCGCCGCTGATGCGCGAACATCGGCTGTATCAGTCCGACTGGCTGATGCGCTTCTACGATTACACGCCGGCGGACGTAGTTTCCGCGACCGACGCGACGACCGGCATGCTGCCGCTCGATATCGATCCCAAGCTCGCCTGGGCGCTCAAGTTTCGCGGGTCGTTCCCGGTCGACGTCAACCGCGCGCCACGCGAACGCCTGCTCCGCGTGCCGGGGCTGGGGGTGAAAGCGGTCGATGCGATCCTCGCGGCGCGGCGCTGGCGGCGGCTGCATCTCGCCGATGTCGCGCGCCTCACCGTGTCGGTCGCCAAGGTGCGACCGTTCCTGATCGCCGAGGACTGGCGTCCGGTCGCGCTCAGCGACCAGGCCGATTTGCGGCCGATGCTTGCACCCAAAACCGAGCAACTGGAGTTGTTTGCGGCATGAGGTGACGCATGCACGCAGTGACTCTTCGCGAACCCGATGATTTCGACGGCTGGCGCGATGCGGCGCGCGGTTTGGCGTCGGCAGGCGTTCTGCCGCAAGACATCGCCTGGCAGGTCGGTGACGCGCCGGGCGATCTGTTCGGGCAGGACGCCACGGTGGTGCCACCGACCGGCCCGGCGTTCGCCGTGCCGCGCGCCTTTCTCGATCTGGCGCGCAGCGTGGTGCTGCACAGCGACCCCGAACGCTTCGCCTTGCTCTACACCTTGCTCGCGCGGATTCGGGTCCAGCCCGGCGCGGTCGAGGATCATGCCGATCCGCTGGTGCGGCGGCTCGAGCATCTCGCGCGCGAGGTGCGCAAGGACATCCACAAGATGCGCGCCTTCCTGCGCTTCCGCGAAGTCGAGGAGAATGGCGCCGCGCGCTTCGTCGCGTGGTACGAGCCCGAGCATCATATCCTGCGTTACAATGCCGGCTTCTTCCTCGATCGCTTCGCCAGCATGCGCTGGTCGATCCTGACGCCCGCTTTGTCGATCCATTGGGACGGCGAGACGCTGACCGAAGGGCCGGGCGCCGCCAGGAGCGATGCGCCCGACGGCGATCCGATCGAGGAGGTGTGGAAGACCTATTATGCATCGATGTTCAATCCGGCGCGCGTGAAGATCGGCGCGATGCTCAAGGAAATGCCGAAGAAATATTGGAAGAACATGCCCGAGACGGCGTTGGTCCCCGGCCTGATCGCCAATGCACAGCGGCGGGAAAGCGGGATGATGGCGATGGCGAAGAACAAGGTCGAGATTGGCGGCAACGTCGCAGCGGCCTGGGCGGCGTTGCGCGACGAGGCGGCAGGCTGCACGCGCTGCCCACTCTACAAGCCGGCGACGCAGACGGTGTTCGGCGAAGGGCCGGTCGATGCGGCGCTGATGTTCGTCGGCGAGCAGCCGGGCGACCAGGAGGATCTGGCGGGCAAACCGTTCGTCGGGCCGGCGGGGCAAGTGTTCGACCGCGCGTTGGGCGAGGCGGGGATCGACCGGACGAGCGTGTACGTCACCAACGCGGTCAAGCATTTCAAGTTCGAGCAGCGCGGCAAGCGTCGCATCCACATGAAGCCCGACGCGGGCGAGATCACCGCGTGTCGCTGGTGGATCGAGCAGGAGCAGCTGCTGGTGCGGCCCAAGGTGACCGTGGCGTTGGGGGCGACCGCCGCGCGCAGTTTGCTGGGCCGCGTGGTGACGATCGGCAAGGAGCGCGGGCGGCCCGTCGAACTGCCCGACGGAGCGGGCGAGGCGTGGATCACGGTGCACCCGAGCTATCTGTTGCGGATCACCGACCGCGCGGCGGCGGACGCGGAATATGCGCGCTTCGTCGAGGATTTGCGAAGGGTGGGGGAGCGGGTGGCGTAAGGGGCCGCCTATCCCTTCTTCCCCTTCCTCTTTCCTTCCCCGGCGAAGGCCGGGGCCCAGGAGAGGAACGGCAGTGGATAGCGCTACGCTCCGTTACCTCGGCCATTGCTACTGGGCCCCGGCCTTCGCCGGGGAAGGAAAGTTTGGAAGGAGCGGGCATCTCACAACGGCAAAGTCGCCTGCTCCGCCTCTTCCTCGCCCTCGACGATCCCCGACAGCGTCAGCCCCAGCAACCGTATGCCCAGCGGCACCGGGAGCTGCGCATCGAGCAAGGCGCGCCCGCCCGCCAGGAAGCTCGCGCGATCGAACGCCCCCCGGCTCAGCGAGCGCGCGCGTGTGATCGTCCGAAAGTCGGCAAAGCGCAGCTTTAGCGTCACCGTCCGCCCGCGCACGGCGTGCCGGTCGATCCGCACCCATGCCGCCTCCGCGACACGCTCCAGCGCGGCGTGGAGGTCGGCCGGGGCGGACAAATCGGTCTCGAAAGTGCGCTCGGCGCCGACCGACTTGCTGGCGCGGTGGCTGCGCACCGGCCGATCGTCCAGCCCGCGCGCCGCGCCGTAGAGATAGCTGGCATAGCTGCCGAAATGCGCCTGGAGGAAGGCGAGCGGGCGTTCGAGCAGGTCGGCGCCGGTCTCGATCCCGAGCGCCGCCATGCGCTTCGTCGTCACCGGTCCCACGCCGTGGAAACGCTTGACCGGCAGGCTCGCGACGAACGCCGCGCCGCGCGCCGGCGGGATGACGCAAATGCCGTCGGGCTTGTTCTGGTCCGAGGCGAGCTTGGCGATGAACTTGTTGTAGCTCACCCCCGCCGAGGCGGTGAGCGCGGTCTCCGCCTTGATCCGAGCGCGAATCTGTTCGGCGATCGCTTTGGCCGAGCCGAGGCCGTGTCGGTCCTCGGTCACGTCGAGATAGGCTTCGTCGAGCGAGAGCGGTTCGACCAGATCGGTATAATCGGCGAAGATCGCACGGATCTGCTGCGAGATCGCGCCATACACGTCGAAGCGCGGCGGCACGAACACCAGGTCGGGGCAGCGCCGGATCGCGGTGACCGAGGGCATCGCCGAGCGCACGCCGAACACCCGCGCCTCATAGCTCGCCGCCGCCACCACGCCGCGCGCGCGCGATCCGCCGACCGCGACCGGACGGCCGCGCAAAGACGGATCGTCGCGCTGTTCGACTGACGCGTAGAAGGCGTCCATGTCGATATGGATGATCTTGCGCTGTGGGGGCGGGGCGTCGGGGTCGGCCATGGGATCGCTACTGATAGCCGCCGAGGAGATAGGTGGGGAGCTTCTGTTGCTCGGTGCCCCCCGGACCGCCGGTGTCCGCTTCTGTTGCCCGGTGCGGCCCGGACCGCGCTCTTGTAGGTGTAACTTAGGCCGTTAAGCCTTGGTGTTACGCCGCAATTGCGAGTGCATGGTTATCGTTTGCACTTGTGGTTATGAGCCTTGAACAGGTTACTCAGCCTGGGCAAAAACAGCGCCTTTCAATACACGTCGATCCTGGTTCGACCCCGTCAGAGCCGCTCTGGAGAGAGCGGTTTTGGTGGAGTCGCCGGGTACTGCCCCCGGGTCCGCTGCATCTATTCTACGCTGCACTTTATCACCATAGCCGGGCGGACCCGGCACCTCCGATATAGGGCGCGCGCGGGCGGATGAAAAGGCCCGGTTTGTTGCCTTCCGCCTTTCACTCGCCACAAATCGGGTGCATGGGGTATAGTATCATGTTGACGCAACGTTCTCGCTACGCCCTTCGTGCAATGCTGTTCCTGGCCGAAGCGCCCCCCGGCGGTCCGCCGATCCCGATGAACCGGATCGCGGCCGAAGCGAACATCCCGCGCAAATTCCTCGAACTGATCCTCGCCGATTTGCGCGAGGCGGGCTTCCTGCACAGCCATCGCGGCAAGATGGGCGGCTATTGCCTGTCGCGGCCGACGCACCTGATTTCGCTGGGCGAGATCATCCGCGTGATCGAGGGGCCGCTCGCTTTGGTGCCGTGCGTCAGCCGCACCGCCTATCGCTCGTGCAAGGATTGCCACGACGAAGCGACCTGCGCGATCCGCCACGCGATGATGCGCGTGCGCGACGAGACCGCGCGCATTCTGGACGGGACGAGCCTGGCTGACGCGGCGGCCGAGGAACTGGTCGCGGCGTAGGCTTGACTCGATGTCGGCCGTCACCGGCACGAGGCCGGGGTGACGACGGTGTTACGCCTGCTTTTGCAATTCGTCGCGAATTTCGCGCAGCAGCGTCACTTCCACCGGCTCGACCGGTTCGGCGACCACTTCGGGCGGCTTGGGCATCAGCCGGTTCACCGCGCGCACGACCATGAAGATGATGAAGGCGACGATCAGGAAATTGACCGCTGCGGTGACGAACGCGCCATAGCCGAACAGCGGCACGCCGGCCTTTTTGAGCGCCGCATAATCGGACGATCCCGCCAGCGCTGCGGGAACCTTGCCGAGCACGACGAAATAGCTCGAAAAATCGAGTCCGCCGAAGATCTTGCCGATGATCGGCATGATGATGTCGTCGGTCAGCGAGGTCACGATCTTGCCGAATGCCGCGCCGATGATCACCGCGACGGCGAGATCCAGCACGTTCCCCCGGGCGATGAATGCCTTAAACTCCTTGAACATGGCGCACGCACTCCCGATTTCGTTTCGCGCGGGCATCGTACCCGGCTATTGATGTGGCGCAAGGTCTGAAGGATCATACGACATGAAGTACCGCACTCCGCTCGTTCTCCTCGGCGCCGTCACGCTGGCGGGCTGTGGCCTCAACAGCGTTCCTACGTCGGAAGAGAATGCCAAGGCCAAATGGGCCGATGTCGAAAATTACTATCAGCGCCGCGCCGACCTGATCCCCAACCTCGTCGCCACGGTGAAGGCCGCCGGCGCGCAGGAGAAGTCGATCCTGGTCGAAGTGACGCAGGCACGCGCGTCGGCGTCGCAAGTCAAGGTTTCGGGCGCCGACCTCAGCGACCCGGCCAAGGTGGCGGCGTATGAAAAGGCGCAGTCGGGCGTGACGCTGTCGCTGCAGCGGCTGCAGGAGGCCTATCCCGAGCTCAAGTCGCAGGGCAATTACGCCACGCTGATGGACCAGCTCGAGGGCACCGAGAACCGCATCTCGACCGCGCGCCATGATTATAACGATGCGGTGCAATCGTATAACACGACGATCCGCACCTTCCCTGACGCGATCGGCGCCAAGATCTTCTACGGCGCTAAGCCGCTGGTGCCGTTCAAGGCGACCAGCGCGAACGCCGACGTCGCGCCGACGGTGAATTTCGGCAATTCCAATTGATCTCCCGGGCCGGAGGCCCACGCCCATGCGCCTGATCCAGGCACTGCTTGCGACGCTGGTCGCGCTGCTGCTGGGGCTCGCCCCGGCAGCAGCGCAGACCTATCCGAAATTCACCGGGCTGGTGGTCGACGCCGCCAATGTGCTGCCCGCCGCGACCAAGGCCGACCTGACCGCCAAGCTCGAGGCTTTGCAGAAGGACACCAAGCGCCAGTTGGTGGTGGCGACGATCCCGGACCTGCAGGGGCAGGAGCTGCCCGAATATGGCGTGGGGCTGATCCGCGCATGGGGGATCGGGCTCAAGGGCGCCAATAACGGCGCGGTGCTGTTCATCGCGCCGAACGAGCCAAAGGGGCATCGCGGCCCGCGCTTGGCGGTCGGATATGGGCTCGAGTCGATCCTGACCGATGCCTATGCCGGCACGATGATCCGCAGCCAGATGATGCCCAAGCTGACGCAGTCGGGCGACATACCGGGTGCGATGGAAGCCGGCACCGATGCGGTGATCGCGCAATTGCGTGCTTCGCCCGAGGAAGCCAAGGCGACCGTCGACGCGGCCGCGGCGGCGTTCGACACGGTGCACCGCCGTGGTGCCGCTGGCGGCGGCGGCGGGATTTCGTTCGGCGCGATCATGATCCTGTTCATCATCGGCTTCATCGTGCTGTCGAGCTTGCGGCGCGGCCAGCGTGGCCAGAGCTATGGCGGCGGCGGGATCGCTCCGGTGGTGTTGTGGGGCTCGGGGCTCGGCGGCGGCGGTTGGGGCGGTGGTTCCGGCGGCGGCTTCGGCGGCGGCAGCTCCGGTGGCGGCGGCTCGGACGGCAGCTGGGGCGGCGGCGGCTTCACTGGCGGCGGTGGCGGCGACAGCGGCGGCGGCGGCGCATCGGGGGGATGGTGATGGCGGGAACGGCACGGCTCACGCCGGCGGATCATGCCCAGGTGCTCGCCGCGGTCGCGCGCGCGGAAGAGGGGACCGACGGCGAGATCGTGACGATCGTCACCGAGCGCTCCGACAGCTATCACGATGCGGCGCTGCACTATGCGATCGCGGCGATGCTGATCGTGCTGGCGCTGGCGGCAATCGATCCCGTCGCGATCGAGACGTGGCTCGGCAGCTTCACCAGCGAATGGGACGAAGCGCCCGACCCGCGCTTGCTGATCGGCGCGCTGCTGGTGGTCGAGGCGCTCGTGTTCCTGCTCGTGCGCTATACGCTCGCTTATATGCCGCTGCGGATGGCGCTGGTGCCCAAGGCGACGCGGGCGCGGCGGGTGCGGCGCCGCGCGATCCAATATTTCAAGGTCGGCGCCGAGAAGCGCACCGCCGCGCGCGTCGGCATCCTGCTCTATCTGTCGCGCGACGAACGCATGGCCGAGATCGTCGCCGACCAAGCGATCCACACGGCCGTGCCGCCGGAGCGCTGGGGCGACGCGATGGCGGCGCTGGTGGTCGAGACTCGCGCCGGGCGTCCCGGCGCCGGCATGGCGGCGGCGGTCGAACGGATCGGCGCGATCCTGTCCGAAACCTTTCCCAAGACGGCAGACGACCGCAACGAGCTCCCCGACAGGCTGATCGAACTATGACCGCGGAAACGGCCTGGGAAGGCAAATGGATCAAGGTGCTCAAAGACGGCGTGTGGGAATATGTGGCGCGCACGCGCGGGATCCAGGCGGCGGTGATCCTCGCGGTCGATGACGGCGCGGTGATCCTGGTCGAGCAATATCGCGTGCCGCTCGGGCAGCGCTGCCTCGAATTGCCGGCCGGGCTGGTCGGTGACGAAGATGCGGGCGAAAGCGTCCACAGCTCCGCCGCGCGCGAGCTCGAGGAAGAGACGGGCTATCGGCCGGGTGCGGTCGAATCGCTCGGCTTCTTCCATTCCTCGCCGGGGATGGTGTCGGAGGGTTTCACGCTGGTGCGCGCGACCGCGCTCGAGCGCGTGAGCGATGGCGGCGGGCATGCCGACGAGGACATCACTGTCCACCGCGTGCCGCTCGGCAAGATCGCCGCCTTCGTCGCCGCCAAGCGCGCCGCGGGCGTGGCGATCGACGTCAAGCTGCTGCTGCTGCTCGGCGGCGGGATGCTCGCTGCTTAGCGGAAATTATCCGCGTAGCTCTGCAATTTGAGTGTGCGCTCGGGCGCGGCGATGATCGTGAAGGCGAGGCCCTCGCGCTCGGCATAGGCGATCGCGGCGTCCTGGCTCGGGAAGGTCAGGCGAAGCTGGTCGCGCGTGTCGCCCGACCCGGCCCAGCCGGTGAGCGGATCGGGCTGCTTCGCCTCGGCGGGGGCGAAATCGAGCACCCAGCTGGTGGTGCGGGCACGGCCCGACGAAAGGGCGTTCTTGGGGCGCTGATAGATTCGGGCGATCGACATGGTGCCTCCTTATCGTGCTTCTGCGCGCCGCGCATCTGCGTTTTTCGTGCGCAGCGTCGCGGACGCCGCCGCCGGATCGTCGGGCCAGGGGTGGCGCGGATAGCGGCCGCGCATTTCCTTGGCGACCGCCGACCAGCTGCCGGCCCAGAAGCCGGGCAGATCGCGCGTCGTCTGGATCGGCCGGCCGCCGGGCGAGGTGAGGCTGAGCACCAGCGCCACCCGCCCGCCGGCGATCATCGGATGCGTCGCGAGCCCGAACAGCGTCTGCGGGCGCAGCTCGACGCGCGGGCCGCCCTCGGCTTCGTAATCGATCGCGTGGCCGCTGCCCGCCGGGCTGGTGAAATGCGTCGGGGCGAGGCGGTCGATCGTTCGCAGCGCGTCCCAGCCGATCAGGGCGCGCAGGGCGTCGGTCAGCGCGCCCGAGTCGATCGCGTCGAGCCGGCGTTTGCCGGCGAGCAGCGGCACGAGCCATTCCTCGGCGCGGTCGAGCAAGGCGGCATCGTCGAGCGCGAGTTCGGCGCCGCCATGTGCCTGGGCGAAAGCCGCGCGGTGGCGCAATGCTTGCGCCGCGTCACTCCACGGGAGACGGGCGAGGCCGTGCGCCTGCACGCCGGAGAGCAAGGCCGCGGCGATCGCGTGCGGGTCGGCGTTGGAATCGGGGCCGCTCGACAGGCGCAGCGCGCCGAGCCGGCGTTCGCGCAGCGTCTGCACGCCGCCGGTCGCGGGGTCGAAGGTGGCGGTGCGGTGCGTCGCGATACGGTCGCCGAACAACGTCTCGATCGTAACGAGGTCGATCGCGGCGGCGGACAGGATGCGCGCGCCCGATGCCATGCCCTGCGTCTCGGCCACGGCGAGCCATTCCGCGCGGGCGAGGCTGGATGTGGGATCGAGCTTGAAGCCGCGCCCGCCGACCGAAGCCCAGGTCTCGCCGGAGGAATCGCGACGGCGCGCGATGCGATCGGCGAAAGCAAGCGCAATGGCGATGGCTTCTTCTCCTCCGCCCGCTTGCGGGAGGGTGCTGGGGGGTGGGCGCGCGCTATCGGAGTCGCGTCCGGTCGATAGCGCGCGCCCACTCACAGCCCCGCCCGCAAGCGGGAGGGGAGAAAGCAGACTTGCCCACCGTTTCGCCAGCTTCCGTCCCGCATCCGCGCGTTGCCCGCGCTCGCCCCGCCACCGCCGACGGCGCGCCTCGAGATCGACGTCGGTGCCGCCGAGCCCGCGCTCGCCCAGCAGTACCGCGACTTCCGCCGCAACTTCGGCAAGGCCGAGCGCGCTGGCACGCACCAGCATATGCCCCAGCCGCGGCGCGAGCGGCAGCCGGGCTATCGCATGGCCATGCGCGGTCGGTCGCCCGTCGGCATCGAGCGCCTCCAGCGCCAGCAACCGCGCGCGCGCTTCCTGCACCGCCGCTTGCGAGGGCGGATCGAGCCAGCGCAGCGACCGCGGATCGGCCACGCCCCACAGCGCGCAATCGAGCGTCAGCGCCGACAGATCCGCCTCGAGGATTTCGGGCGGGTCGAAGCGCGGCAATCCAGCGGTCGCCGCCTCCTCCCACAAACGATACGCCACGCCCGGCATCTGCCGCGCGGCGCGGCCGGCGCGTTGCGTCACCGCTGCCTGGCTCGCGCGTTCGGTGACGAGCCGCGTCATGCCGGCGGCGCGGTCATAGCGCGGGCGCCGCGCGAGCCCTGAATCGACCACCACGCAAATGCCGTCGAGCGTCAGGCTGGTTTCCGCGATCGACGTCGCCAGCACGACCTTGCGCCGTCCGTGCGGATCTGGCGCGATCGCGGCACGCTGCGCCGCCGGATCGAGGCTGCCGTGCAAGCGGTGCAGCACGATGCCGTCGCCAAGTCCGGCGAGCCGTTCCGCCGTGCGTTCGATCTCGGCCACACCAGGCACGAAGGCGAGCACGCCGCCGCCTTCCTCACGCAAGGCGAGCCGAACCGCGGCGGCGACGGAATCCTCGATCCGCGCCTCGGCGGCGCGGCCGAGATGGCGCAGCGCCAGCGGGTACATCCGGCCGGCGCTCTCGATCACCGGCGCCCCCACGCCATCCTCTCCCATCAGATCGGAGAAGCGCGCGCCGTCGAGCGTGGCCGACATCGCCAGCAAGCGCAGATCGGGCCGCAGTCCGGCCTGCGCATCGAGCGCCAGCGCTAGCCCGAAATCGCTGTCGAGGCTGCGCTCATGGACTTCGTCGAACAGCACCGCCGAGACGCCCGCCAGTTCCGGATCGTTCTGGATCCGCGCGACGAAGATCCCCTCGGTCACCACGCTCACCCGAGTCGCGGCGGAACGCTTCGAATCCATCCGCGTGGCATAGCCGTAGGTCTTGCCGACCGGCTCGCCGGCATTGGCCGCCATCCGCTCGGCCGCGGCGCGCGCGGCGAGCCGGCGCGGTGAGAGCAGCAGGATCTCGCCATTGCACCAGGCTTCGCCGAGCAGGGCCGGCGCGACGGCGGTCGTCTTGCCCGCACCCGGTGGGGCGACCAGCACGACGTTGCTCGTCTCGCGCAGCACGGCAAGCAGTTCGGGGAGGACGAGGTGGATCGGGAGCGTCATGCGCAATGCCCGAGTCGCGGGATGCCGTCGGACGGAAGTCCGGAAAGTTCGGGCCGCATACCCCGCCGTTTCCCTTCCGGCGCTGCAACGTCAAGCAATCGGGCGGAGCGGGAAGGGCGGAGTGAAGCCACGATGCGCACGCTATGGCACGATTGCGTCGCTTGGGGACAGCGCCAATCGCGGCCGCGATCGTCGCGTGGCCTGCCTGCCGAAGCATTTTCCGCGTCCTAGTATATCCCGCGGCCGCGATGCTACGCTGCGTCGCAACAGTTTCGGAGATCGACGTTGGCGGGACACGCGCACCATCACGGCCATGGCCATTCGCACGGGCACAGCCACGGCCATGCCGGCCACGACCATGGTCCGCCCGCGGAAGGGCATGACCGCGCCTTCGCGATCGGCATCGCGCTCAACCTTGCCTTCATCGTCGGCGAAGTCGTGTTCGGCCTCATCGCCGGCTCGGTCGCCTTGCTTGCCGATGCCGGGCACAATCTGTCCGACGTGCTCGGGCTCGGCGCGGCATGGGCGGCGATCGCGCTCGGGCGCCGCGCGGCGTCGAAGCGCTTCACCTATGGCTTGAAGGGCTCGACCATTCTGGCGGCCTTGCTCAACGCGCTGCTGCTGCTGGTGGCGCTCGGCGCGATCGTGCTCGAGGCGGTGCAGCGTCTCGCGGAGCCGGCCACGGTCGATGGCCCGACGGTGGCGTGGGTCGCCGGCGCCGGCATCCTCGTCAACGGCATCACCGCCTTGCTGTTCATGCGCGGTCGCGCCAACGACATCAACATTCGCGGCGCGTATCTGCACATGGCGAGCGACGCGATGGTGTCGGCGGGCGTGGTCGTGTCGGGGCTGGCGATCTGGCTGTCGGGCGCGACGTGGATCGACCCGATCGTCAGCATCGTCATCGCGGTGCTGGTCTTCCTGCAGACCTGGGGCCTGCTGCGCGAGTCGGTCGAAATGGCGCTGGCCGCGGTGCCGCGCAGCATCGATTCGGACAAAGTGTGGATCGAACTGCGCACCTTGCCCGGCGTGGCGCGGGTGCATCACGTCCATATCTGGCCGATGAGCACGACCGAGACGGTGCTGACCGCGCATCTGGTGATGCCGGGCGGGCATCCCGGCGACGCGTTTCTGGAAAGCGCGCGGGGGATGCTGAAGCAACGCTTCGGGATCGGCCATGCGACGTTGCAGGTGGAACTGGTCGGCGCGGATGCGCCAGCGGCGAAGGTGGGGTGCTGACGCGCTCGCTCAGCAATGCCGCTTCCCCGGCGAAGGCCGGGGCCCAGTCAAAGCGGTCAGAGTAACGAAGCGCAGCGGTCGATCGTCGGCCCCCCGCTGCTGGGCCCCGGCCTTCGCCGGGGAAGCAGCACCGTCAATACGCTCGCGCCACCGCGAATTCGACCGCTTCGACCATCGCATCCTTGGCCTTGCCATTGGCGAAGCCGCCGAGCGCGTCGATCGCGCGCTGGCCGTAATGCCGCGCGCGCGCCAGCGTGTCGTCGACCGCGCGTGTCGCGCGGACCAGCTCGATCGCGCGCGCGAAATCCTCGTCGCGGTTACGATGGCCCTCGATCGCCGCCTTCCAGAAAACGCGATCCTCGGTGTTGCCGCGCGCATAAGCGAGGATCACCGGCAAAGTCGCCTTGCCCTCGCGGAAATCGTCGCCGGCATCCTTGCCCATCGTGCTCGCATCGGACACGTAATCGATCGCGTCGTCGACCAACTGGAAGGCGATGCCGAGGTTGCGGCCGTACGAATCGAGCGCGAGCTCTTCCACCTCGGGGCGCTCCGCCACCACGGCCGACACGCGGCAGGCGGCGGCGAACAAGGCGGCGGTCTTGGCGCCGATGATATCGAGATAGCGTTCCTCGGGCGTGTCGATCCGGCGCGCGGCGGTCAGCTGGTTGACCTCGCCCTCGGCGATGATCGCGCTCGCGCCGGCCAGGATGCCGAGCACCTTCAACGAACCGTCTTCGACCATCAGCTCGAACGAGCGGCTGAACAGGAAATCGCCGACCAGGACGCTCGCCGGATTGCCCCAGATGAGGTTCGCGGTGCGTTTGCCGCGGCGCAGATCGGAGCCGTCGACCACGTCGTCGTGCAGCAAGGTCGCGGTGTGGATGAACTCGACCGCCGCGGCCAGGCGGTGATGGCGCGTTCCGGTATAGCCCAGCAGCCGCGCGCTCGCGAGCGTCAGCATCGGCCGCATGCGTTTGCCGCCCCCGGCGATCAGGTGTCCGGCAAGTTCGGGGATCAGCGGGATCTCCGACTGCATGCGCGACAGGATCACGGCATTAACCATGTTCATGTCGCCGGTGACGAGGTCTACCATCGGTTCCAGCGAGGGCTGGGCGCGGCTCGGATCAAGGCGGAGAAGGGTGGCGCTCATCTGGCCTGCGATGTGGCCGCGTGGCCGCGCAAAGGCAAGCCTTTCCCGGCTTGCGCGGGGCGCGGCGTGTCCGCAATAGGGTCAGGACACGGGCAGAGGAACACATGGTGGCCGACGAGACGCTGAACGGATACCGCCAGAGCATCGACAATATCGATGCGGCCCTGGTGTTCCTGCTTGCCGAGCGCTTCAAGACGACGCAGGCGGTCGGCCGCTATAAGGCCAGTGCCGGGCTGCCGCCGGCCGATCCCGGCCGCGAGGAAGCGCAGATCGCGCGGCTGCGCGGATTGGCGCAAGCGGCCGATCTCGACCCCGATTTCAGCGAGAAATTCCTGCGCTTCATCATCGACGAAGTGATCCGCCACCACGAGCGGGTGCGCGACGGGGGCTGAGGGGCCGCCTCACCCCTTCAGCTTGGCGAGGAAGGCGGGGAGGGTGCACAGGCCCTTCTGCCCGAGCGCGCTGCAGCCGGCGATCGGCACGATCTGGCGCGACACCGCCCGGGCGGTGCCGGCGCGCAGTTCGGCGAGCGACTGGGCGCGGTAACGGGCGCGGACGTAGTGATGGCCATGCGCGTCGCTCAACCGCTCCAGCACGATCGCGCCGCCGGGGACGGGGTCGTCTGCGGCGATGCCGGGTACGCGCCAGTGCAGGTCGAGCAGTCCGGCGAGGTTGGCGATCTGCGTGTCGTGGCCCGAGATCATCGCGACCGTCGGCGCGGTGGCGGCATCGTCGGACAGCCAGCCGGCGATGCGCGGCGAGAGTCCGGCCATGTTGCGCGCCGCGAGATAGCGCGGTCGCGCGAGCAGGCGGAATTCGAGGGCGTGGAACGCCCCGAACGCCGTCACGTCGGCGGCGCCGGCGCGGCCCCAGCCGACGTCGCGCGCCGGCTTGCCGTCGGCATATTCGAGCAGCAGGATCTGCGCCGCGGTCGAGGCGCGGTCGAGCGCGCCACCGAGCTTGGGGCGTGAAGACGCCGTCGCGGGGGTGATCGTGCTGGGCTCGCGCGCCACGCCGCAGGTGGCGGTAGCGGTGCCGCACAACACGCGGTCGAGTCGCGCGACCAAAGGCTTCATCGAACGCTCGACCGCGGCGATGCCGCCCGGGCCGACCGCGGCATCGACCGCGGCGGCCGCGCGCGCGGGGTCGAGCGCGGCGTGGCCGTCGCTGATCTGGTTGAACAACGGGTCGGCCTGATCCTGCGGCCGATGTTCGATCGCGAGGGTGCAACCGGGGGCGAGGCCCTTGGCATAGGCCTGTGCGGTGGCGATCGTGCGCTGGTCGCTGTCCGCCAGCAGCGCAATTCGCGTCGGACAATCGGTCGCGGGCAGCAGACCCGCGGCGACAAACCCGGCGCGATCCGCATCGGCGACCGCGAGCACCGCCTCCGCGCCATGCCGAGTCAGCCAGCCGGGATTGACGCCCCATGCCGGCCACGGATCGGCGGCGATGCCCTGCGGCATCGGCTGCGCCTTGGTCGGGGGGCGGATGCCGTGGCGCATCAGCAGCACGACGCGGTCGAGCTTGAGCCCGGCACCGTCGCGGTGGTCCTGCGGGGCGGCGGGGGCTGCGCCGGCGATGGTCGCCAGCGCCAGCGCCAGGGCGGTGAGGCGCGTCGGGATTGTCATGGGGTGATCTCCTTGTCACGTCTCTTGCCCGCGCTCTGTGACAGTCGCGTGGCGCGCTCGATCGCTATCCGGATGTACGCGAGGACGCGCCGGTCTTCACGCACGAAAAAGGGGCCCGGATCGCTCCGGGCCCCTCTCTCACCTCAGCGTTTCCGCTCAGGTCTTAGTCGCGGTCGCCCGTCAGGAATGCGGGCGCGAACTCGGGCGCTGGGCCGTCGTCATTGCCGCCAGCTGCCCGCTCCGGACGCGCACCGCCGCCATCGCGACGCGGACCACGGCCACCGTCGCCGTCACGGCGCGGGCCACGGCCTTCGCCGCCACCACCACCGCGCGGGCCGCGATCGCCGCCGCCGGGGCCACGGCCACCGTCGCCGTCACGAGGCGG
>CAXTEO010000092.1:0-17144 GCA_964243205.1 uncultured Sphingomonas sp. | reverse complement strand
GAACAGCGCGTGGATCAGCCGGCCGCGTTCCGCTGCGGCGCGCAGCGCCGGGGTCGGCGGCGCATCGCCGACCGCATCCTCGCCGAGCGAGGACGGCGCGAGCGGCCGCGGCGGCCTGGCCTCCTGCGGGGCGGCGCTGCGCGCCCAGTCCGGCAGCGACACCGGCGCAACCGCGGTCCGGTCCGCCTTGCGATCCGGCGTCACCGGACGTTGCGGCACACGGCCGGTGAATTCGCGCATGCCCTCGTCCGCGACGCCCAGCGCCGCCATCCCGCGCGCGGCCGCGGCATACCAGCTTTGCTCGGGCGGCTCGCCCTTGGCGAGCGGACCGAGCGACCCGGCGATCACCAGCCGTTCCTCGGCACGCGTCGAGGCGACGTAGAACAGGCGCCAATGCTCCTCGAGATCGCGCGCCGCGGTTTCCTCGACCAGAGCGGCGAGCGGCCCGGTCGCCTCGCCCTTGCGCGGACGGATCACCGGCAGCTCGTTCGCCATGTCGCCGGCGCGCCATTTGAGCGTCGAGCGCGGCGAGCGCGTCGGGTCGACCGCGGCATCCGCCAGGATCACCAGCGGCGCCTGCAGGCCCTTGGCGCCATGCGCGGTCATCACCCGCACCGCGTCGAGCGGCGCGGACGGGTCGCGCTTGATTTCGACCTCGCCGCGGTCGAACCAGTCGAGGAAGCGCTGCAGCGACGGCGTACCGAGCGATTCGAAATCGAGCGCTGCGCTGAGCAATTCCTCGATCGGGTCGCCCGCCTCCTGCCCCAGCCGCCGCACGAGGTTGCGCCGCCCGCCGAGCGGGCCCGACAGCAGTTCCTCGAGAAACTGATAGGGCGTGGCGATGTCGGCGCGCGCCAGCATCGCGAACAACGCCGCAATGTCGCCGCGCGGCTGCGTCGCAGCGATGTGCCGCCACAGGCTCCCCGAACGTTCCGGCGCCGCCTCCATCAGCCGCTCTTGGCTCCACCCGATCAGCGGCGACACGAGCAAAGCGGCGAGCGACAGATCGTCCTCGGGCTGGAGCACGAAGCGGATCGCCGCGAGCAGATCCTGCACCGACAGCGGCGCGTTGAGCCGCAGCCGATCGACCCCGGCGACGGGCACGCCCTCCGCGTACAGCCGCGCGACGATCAGCGAGGCGAGCTCGCCGCGGCGCTTGACCAGGATCATGATGTCCTCGGGCCGCAAGGTTCGCCCCTTGCTCTCGAGCACCAGCGTGCCGACCCAGCCCTTGATCGTCCGCGCGATCTGGCGCGCGAGTTCGCGCGTCGAGTCCGAGATCCAGCTTTCCTCGTCCTCCTCGCTCCCGCCCGCGACGACCAGCGGCCATAATGAAACGGTGCCCGGCCCCGGCACTTCGCTGGCATGCACTTCGCGGTCGGCGATCGCGCCGAGCCCGGGATCGGGCAGCGCCTCGATCGCGGCATCGACGAATTCCAGCACGGGCCGAGTCGAGCGAAACGACTGCGTCAGCGACAGGCGGTGCCATGGCCGCGCACGCTCGATCCCGGTGCGGTTGCGCTCATCCTCGTCTGCGGCCCAGGCGTTTTTCGCGAGCCGCTCGAAATGCAGCTCGGCCGCCCCGAAATATTTGGGCGCGGTGCCCTGAAAGCCGAAGATCGCCTGCTTGAAATCACCCACCGTGAAGAGCGTGCGTACCCGGTCGCCATGCGCCCCCTCGCCCGCGAAGAACTCCTCCGCCAACGCGCGGATGATCGCCCATTGTTCGGGGTTGGTGTCCTGCGCTTCGTCGATCAGCACGTGCTCGGTCGTCTGGTCGAGCTTGTAGCGCACCCACTCGCCTATGCCCGGCTGTTGCAACAAGGCGATCGTCGCGCGGATCAGGTCGTCGAAATCGACCGCGCCGAGGCGCCGCTTCGCGCGCGCATAGGTGATCGCATAATCGCGCCCGACCGACAGCGCATCGGCGAGCAGATCGGCATAAGCGGCGCGATCGCGCAGGCCGAGCAGATGTGCGCAGGTCTCGCCGACTTCGAACGCGAGCTCCGCATATTCGGGGTCCGCGACGAGCAATTTGGGCAAATATTTGCGGGGTTCGCGTTTGGCGGTGAACGGCACGCCAATCAGATCATCGAGCATGCGCGCGCGCATCGCGGGCGCCGCCTCGACCCAGCATTCGGCGATGTCGGCGTGGTTGCCGCCCGTCGCGGTGCCCCAGGCGCGGTTCGCCGCCGCCAGCCGCGCGACGGCATCGACGTCGAACGCCGCGTCGCTGCACGCTTCGGCGATCTCCGCTTCGATCTCGCCCGGCGGCAAGTCGAGCGCGCGACGGACGAACGGGCGCACGCCCTCCCCGATCGGCAGCTCCGCCATCGCGGCGGGCGCCCGCGCGCAGGCGAGCAGGAACTTCTCCGCCTCCCCCTCGCCGAGGCGGAGGCTCAGCGCGCCGACCGTGGTGATAGGGGTTTCGCGGCCTTCATCCTCGGCCGCGAGGAGCATTTCGGCGAGCGCGTCGCGCGCCATCACCGCCTCCTCGCGCGCCTCGATCGGGCGGAAGCCGGGCACGAGGCCGGCCTCGACCGGGAAGGCGGCGAGCAGGCTCTGGCAGAAGCCGTGGATCGTCTGGATGCGGATGCCGCCGCCGGGCGCATCGAGCACCTTGGCGAACAGCGTCCGCGCCCGGGCGCGCAGCGCCGGCGTCGGCTCCTCGCCCAGCGCATGCAGATCCGAAGCCAGCTCGGTCTCGGGCATGCGTACCCAGGCGGCGAGCCGGTCGCCGATGCGCGCCGCCATCTCGGCGGCGCCCGCCTTGGTAAAGGTCAGGCACAGGATCGCGCCGGGATCCACGCCCGTCAGCAGCAGGCGGAAGACGCGCGCGGTGAGCACCTGCGTCTTGCCGGTGCCGGCCGAAGCCGACAGCCAGACGTGCCCGCCCGGATCACTGGCGCGCGCCTGCGCATCCTTGAGGATCGGGAGCGGGCGGCGGGTGTGGGTGTCGCTCATCAAATCCTCCCCTCCCTGGAAGGGAGGGGTCGGGGGTGGGTCGGTGTGGAGCGGACGTGCCGCTCCTGCTGAGAGCGACCCACCCCCAGCCCCTCCCTTCCAGGGAGGGGAGGAAGAAGGCGTGCCTCACTCACGCCCATACCATTCGTCGCGTCGCATCAGCTGGTCGTATTCCGCATAGGGCGCATAGTCCGGATGCAGCTTCGCCTCGAACGCGCGCGTCCCCGTCAGCCAGTCCGCCGCCGCCGCGGTGAAATGCCGCGCGGCGACGCTCGTAAAGTCCTCGGGCAACACCTTGTCGCTTTTGCCGGCCGGATCGACCGGCGAGGTGACATAGCCGAACGCATCGCCCTTTTTCGACAGCGACCAATATTCGAAGCCGCGCGCCTGGCCGGCGATCCCGGCATAGCCGCCACGTTCGGCGATCAGCCCGAGCAGGCCCAATTGCAGGCTGAACCCCTCGCGCACCGCGGCGGGGGATGGCGGCTTGCCGGTCTTGTAATCGATCACCGCGAGGCTGCCGTCGGACAGCCGGTCGATGCGGTCGAACTTGCCGGTGAGCGTCACGCCCGCCAGCTGCGCCTCGCCCGATTGCTCGACGGCGAGCACCTTGCGGCCGTCATCCGCGTTCCGCCCCATCTGCGCGACGATCCAGTCGATCGCCTCCATCAGCCGTGGCTTCCACAGCGCGCGCTGCATCGGGTGCGCCCCATCGAAGATCGCGCGTGCCCGGTCGTGCAGCGTGCCGAGCGCGCAGTCGTCCTCGCGCGCCCATTGTTCGAGGATCGCATGCACCGTGGTGCCGCGCCAGGCGGCGCTGGGGTCGGCGTCGACCGGGTCGAGCGGCACCAGACCAAGGATGCGTTTGGCGTAGAAGGCATACGGATCGGCCTTGAGCCGATCGACATCGGTGACCGCGATCCTGCTCGGCCGGCGCTCTGGCGACGGCACCGGCGCGGGCTGCGTCGCGGGCTCGTGCACGCCGGGATCGTCGAGCGTGCGCGCCCATCCCTCCAGCGCCGCGGCGCGCTCGAAACGCTCGCCCGCCAGCGCCTGCAAGCGCAACCAGAAACGCGAGGCGATCGCCGGCTGCGTGCCGCCACGCCGCGCACGCGTCATCAGGGCCGTCGGCGCGCCGAGCGCTTGCGCCAGATCGTGCGCCGCAATGCCGACACCGCGATCCAGCCCGGGCAGACCCAGTTCGACGCGAATCCGCGGCGCCAGCCACGGATCGGGCGCGGGCAACCCGGGCCACGTCCCTTCGTTGAGCCCGCCAAGAATCATCACGTCGGCGGTCTGCAATCGCGCCTCGATCAGGCCGTAGATCGCCAGGCGCGGATGCTCGCCCTGGATCGCACGGACCGCGACTTCGTCCATCAGCGTCTTGAGCAAGGGCGCCAGGCTGGCGGGGTCGACCAAGGCCGGACCGTGCGCCGCATGCTCCTCGGCTTCGCGCAGCAACTCGGCGGCGGCGCGACCGTTCGGGCCAGCCCATATCGCGTCGCCGCACAGCGATTGTGCCGCTTCGCGCAGCGCAGCCAGCAGCGTGGCCAGCGGCTGCGCGCCCTGCTCGAACACGCGCTCGACCGGCAGGAGCAGCGCGCGCGCCTCGGGCCACCAGGGGATCGCATCGCGCCCGCACCGTGCCGCGCGCAGATGCGCGTCGATTCCCGCCAGCCCTGCCGCCGGCCGCGGCCCGCGCAGCATCCGGTCGAGCGCGCGCACGCCACCGAGCCACGCGGTGCGCGGATCGCCCGCCCGCACCAGCGGGTGCTTGAGCAAGGTCAGCACGGCGAGCGGGGCGAAACGCTGCGTCGCGGCTTCGGCAAGCGCGGTGAGCAACGTCCCCGGTGGCAGGATCGACAAGGGACGCCCGGCTGAGTCCTCGACCCGAATATCCCAACGACGGAGATGCACAGCCACGCGCCGCGCAAGACCACGATCGGGCGTGATGAGGGCTGCGGTCCGAATGCCGATCATCTCACCGTCCCGGGGCTCTATCGCTTCGCGCAGCGCCAGCGCGATCGCTTGCGCTTCCTCGCCCGGCGTCGCCAGTTCGGCCGCCGAAATCCCGCCGAGCCGGCGCTGCTCGGGGCCGAGCGTGGTCCATTTCGCGGTATGATCGGCGGCGGCGAGCGCATTGGCGACCGCCTTGCCGCGCGCCACCGTTGCATCATGGTCGCTGCCGTCGCGCCAGGTGCGGACTTCGCCGCGATTGACGCTCATCCGTTCGAGCAGGAGCTTCAGGTGGAATTGCGGATGCGTCTCGATCGAGCGCCGCGTCAGGCCGGTCGCCGGGTCGGGCGCGTGGGGGCCCAGCGCCTGCCACTCGGCTTCTTCCATGCCCGTGGCAAGATCGGCCAGCACCACCATCCCGCGCGGGCTGTCGGCGATGCAGCGCAGCAGCCGCGCCACCGCCGGCGCGCTGTCGGTGATCCCCGCAGCGCAGACGAAGCCCGCCGGCGGCGCCGCATCCCAGCGCGTCGCCAGGCGCTTGAGCAGCAGCCCGCGCCGCTCGGCCGCATCGATCCGGCCGAGCCGGCGCAGTTCGTCGGGCCAGCGGTCGAGCACGATGCCGAACAGCGCCAGCGCACGCTGCCAATGCGCCGACATTGCCTCGTCGAGATCGATTTCGCGCAGCCGCCGCGGTGCGATTTCCTCGACCAGCAACTGGTCGAGCGTTCGCCCGAGTTCGCCCGCGAGACGCACCGCCTCGGCCGCATCGACCGGGAGACCGACGCGGTGCCGCTCTTCGGAAACCAGGCGCGCGAGGATCATCCGCCGTTCGAGCGGCGCCACCGCCGGCAGCACCGGATCGAGATCGTCAGCCGGATCGAGCGCCGCGCCGGTCGCTTCGTCGAGCGCCGGGTCGCCGATCGCGACCAGCCGCGGCAGCAGCAGACCAGCCGCGCTGGCGCGCACGAAAGCCTCGGTCAGCGCTCGCTTGGCGCGGTTGTTGGGAAGCAGCACCAGCCCCTTGGCGAGCCCGAGATCATCGCTGCCGAACTGCCGGATCAGCCCTGCCGCCAGCGCATCGGCGAACGCGCGGTGCGCGGGGATCGTGAAGAGCCGCGGCCCCTCAGCCATCCGCGAGCATCGCTTCGGTCTTGGGGATCGCGCCCGGCGTGCCGACGTCGAACCAAAGCCCCTGGTGGACAATACCGTAAGCCCGCCCCGCCGCGATCGCGCGTTCCCAGAAGACCATGGTCGAGAACGGCCCTTCGGGCCAATCCTTGATCACGCGCGGCGACAGGATCTGCACGCCGGTGTAGACGAACGGCGCGACCTTGCCCGGTTGGCGGCGCCCGGTGATCCGGCCGTCGGGCGCGAGCCGGAAATCGCCCTGCCCGGTATGATGATTGGCGCGCGCCAGCGGCACCAGCAGGAGCAGCGCATCCATCGTCGCATCGTCCCACCGCGCGGCAAGCAGCTTGATCGCATCCGACGGGCCATCGACCCACAGATTGTCGCTGTTGACGACGAGGAACGGCGCATCGCCGATCAGCGCGCGCGCCTGCACGATGCCGCCGCCCGTTTCCATCAACTGGCCGCGCTCGTCGGACACGACGACGTCGATTCCCGACACACGGTGGTCGAGATGCGCCTGCAACGCATCGGCAAGATAATGCACGTTGACGATCGCACGCTCGACCCCGCTGGCGCGCAGCCGATCGAACACATGGTCGATCAGCGCCTCGCCGGCGACCTCGACCAGCGGCTTGGGCCGGGTCGCGGTGAGCGGACGCATGCGCTTGCCGAGCCCGGCCGCCATCACCATCGCGGTCTTGGGAACGGCGCCGCCCGGATCGGGGCGGATGTGCAGCGTGCGCTTGGGTCGCATCATGCCGCGCGCTCCCGGCCGACGATAATGGGGTCGCCGCGCAGCGCGGGCGGAAGCGTCGCGTCGAACCACGCCTTGACCGGCGCGAGCGCGGGATGGTCAAGGTCGCGGTCGAGATAGCGCCACACGCGCGGGCACAGCGCGGCATAACGCGGCTTGCCGTCGCGCTGCCACAGTCGCGTGAAGATGCCGACGATCTTGGCGTTCCGCTGCGCGCCGAGCACGTGATATGCGATATCGAACGCCTCGCCCGCGCCGGTCGCCGCTTTGTAGCGCGCCAGCATCGCCGTTTCGACGCGTGGATCGACCTCGCGCCGCGCATCCTGCAACAGCGACACGAGATCATACGCGGGATGGCCCGCCAGTGCGTCCTGAAAATCGAGCAATCCGAGCGCGTCGCCGCCGATCAGCATCAGATTCTCGGCGTGATAATCGCGCAATACGGTGACGATCGGGCCGGTCAGCGCATGGTCGAAGACCGCGTCCCACGCTGCGTCGTAGCCCGCCTGATCGGGCGCGATGCTGATTGCGGGGCAATACCATTCGGTCAGCAGGTTGGCCTCGCGGTGCAGCACCGCGCGGTCGTACGGCGGCACCGGCGCGGCGGGCACGGCGTGCAGGCGGACCAGCGTATCGATCGCCGATCCGTAGAGTGCAGCCTCGCGCGCCGGCGCGTCGTCCGCGGTCTCGCGCATTCGGACATCGCCGAAATCCTCGAGCAGGACGAGCCCGTGCGCGAGATCGACCGCATGGATTGCCGGCGCGGCAAAGCCATGTCCGACCAGCCACTGCGCAATCGCGATGAACGGGCGCGGATCCTCCTGCGGCGGCGGCGCATCCATCAGGATCGCGCGGCGCGCGCCCGCAACGACGCGGAAATAGCGGCGGAACGACGCATCGCCCGCCACCGGGAGGATGTCCGCACCGCCCCAGCCATGCGCGGCCAGGAAATCGGCCGCGGCGGCGGGGGGAATCATATCTGCTGCCATCGCGCCTTCCAGCCAGCGGGCACGCTGGCTGTCAAGCGGCGGGTGCCGTCGGGCAGCATCTCGAGCGCCAGCGCGAGCGCTTCCGGCCACCAGCCGGGCGCGCGCTCGGGCCATTCGACCAGCAGCACCGAATCGCCCGCCGCGTCGTCGAGCCCGAGTTCGGCGATCTCGTCGGGGTCGTCGATGCGGTAGAGATCGACATGCAGCACCGGCAGGCGCACTTCGGGCGGCGCATACGGTTGCACGATCGCGAAGCTCGGCGACGGCGCCTCGCCGGCCAGCCCGAGCGCGGCGAGCAACCCGCGCGCGACGCTGGTCTTGCCCGCGCCGAGCGGCCCCGACAGCGCCAGGACATCGCCCGGCGCGACCAGCGCCGCCAGCCGCGCGCCCAGCGCTTCGCTGGCCTGAGGGTCGGCCAGGATCATCTCAATAGCCCGTGAGCAGCATGTCGATCGCGTCCATGATTCGAAATTGATCGACGGCAAGGCTGGTCAGGCATTCTGCCAAACTCTTGACCGGCACCGCCGCCGCCATTTGCGTCGCCATCGAATAATCGACGCCGTCGATCTGGAAGACCGGGTTCAACCGCGCGTAGAGTCGCTCGAAGCGTGCGGCCGGGATGAGCGGGACCATGATGCGCGTCGGCAGTTCAGCGAGAATATCCGCCTGGCAATCCAGTACGAGACCGTCGAAGGCCTGCCCGCGATACACGTCGAAGCGCGCCATCAGAATTGGCGATACCGCTCGAGCGGCAAGCCGTATTCCTCGATATATTTGGTATAGGCCTCGTTCGCCTCGCGATTTTCCTCGATCCAGCGGCGGCCGCGCTCGGCGCGGATTTCGGCGTCCAACCCGACCTCGCAGGCGCGCGACACGTTGATGCCCAGCGCCTTGGCATCGGCCACCATTTGCTCGTCGAGCGAAACATTGGTCGCGCGGCGAAATGCCGTACGGTCTTCACGAAGTCCAGCCATGACGCACCTCCAATGCGCATAAGATATGCGCATATCCTGCCACGTGCAACGCTACCGCCGCGGCAACGTTACGGTGATCAGCGTCCCCTGCCCCGGCTCGGACACCAGTTCGATCGTCCCGCCATGCGCCTCGACGAATTGCTTGGCGAGCGGCAGGCCGAGCCCGAGCGCGCGCTCGCCGTCGCGCGCGATTCCGGGCTGGCCGAACCGGTCGAACGCTCGCGCCACGGCATGCGCGCTCATCCCCGCGCCGTCGTCGGAAACCACGATCCGCGCGCCCGCCGCGGTTCCGTCGACATGCAGCAATATGCGCCCGCCCTCGGGCGTGCCCGACACTGCATGGCGCAGCAAATGCTCGACCACTTGCTGCAATCGCCTGGCATCGCCCTTGGTGGCACCCGCCGACGGCTGGACCTCGACCGCGAAATCGAGCTTGCGCTTGGTCACCAGCGGCGCGACCGCGTCGGCCGCCGCGCGCGCGATCGTGTCGAGCTCGACTTCGAGCATTTCCAGCACCGGCGTGCGCCCCTCGGCCTGGGTCAGATCGAGCACCTCATCGACCAGCATGCCGAGCCGCTCGACCGATTCGAGGATCGCATCGACATAGTCGACTGCATCCTTGCTCAACTTGCCGGCATAGCCCTCGCTCAGCATCTCGGCGAAACCGCTGATCGAGGTGAGCGGGGTGCGCAGTTCATAGCTCATCGTCGCGACGAACGACGTCTTGATCTGATCGGCCGCCTCGAGCGCCTCGTTGCGGTCGCGCAAGGCGCGCTCGATCCGGCGACTGTCGGAAATGTCGAGCATCGTGAACAGCCCGTTGCCGTCGGGCAACGGCACCGCGGCAAATTCGAAGTGCCGCCCATCGGCGAACGCCACGCGCCCGCCGCGCTGCTGCCGCTCGACCGTCGCCGCGCGGACCAGGTCGCTGATCAGCGAAGCGCGCTCGGGATTGGACAATTGCCGTGAGGCGACCTCGGCCAGCACGTCGACACGCGGATGCGTCGCGAGGAACGTCTCGTCGAACCCCCAGGTCGCGCGGAACTTGTTGTTCCACAATTGCAGCCGCCCGTCGGCCGCGAACACACCGAGCGCTTCGTGCAGATTCTCGAACGTGGCGGTGCGCACGCGCAGCAAAGTGTCGCGCGCGCTCGCCAGCTGGACCTGCTCGGTGCGATCCTCGAAGATCAGCAGCAGCCCGCCATCGGGCAAGGGCTGCGCCACGACGCGGAGATGCACGCCGCCCGGCAAATGCCATTCCTCCTCCTGCCCCCCGCCGGCCGCATGGAACCAGTCGCGGCGCTCGGCCTTCCACCCCGGAAAGTCGCGCACTTCGGGCAGGCGCTGCGTCTCGCGCATGCGTTCGAGCACGCGATCGAACTCCGGCCGGTCGGCCAGCCACTCCGCCTTCATCGCGAACAGCCGGCGGAACGGCTGGTTGCAGAACACCAGCGACCGGTCGGCGGAAAACTGCACCACGCCCGCCGAAAGCCGATCGAGCATCGCCCGCTGCGCGTCGTCGAAGCGCTTCAGCCGGGCACGCGCCTGCTCGAGATCCTCGATGTCGATCGCGAAGCCCGCGACCCCGCCCGTCGACAAAGGCGCATCGTAGACTCGCAGCATCCGCCGCTCGCCGCGGATTGTCGCGGGCATCGCCTGGCTCTGCACGGTCTTCGCGTCGCGCGCGAGCACCGCGCTCGCCAGCGGGCCGCCGACCCCCGAGCCCTCGACCAGTTCGAGCCCGCGCGCGATCACGTCTTCCGCCGAAATGCCCTCGACCGCATCGACATAATGCGAATTGACCATGGCGAGCCGCAGGTCGGCGCCGCGATACCACATCGGCATCGGCGCGGCCTGAATGACGCCGCTCAGATCTTCATACAATGTCGTCGCATGCTCGACCGCATCGGCCAGCCGAACGCGCTCGGCTTCGCTCTCGGTCGCGTCGAACACCCACAGGATCACCCCGCCGGGCGCCTGCACGTCGCGCGCCGCACGGCCCCCGCGGATCGTCAGCGCGCGCGCCGACCCCTGCGCATGCACCGCGCGAGTGAAACTGCGCCCGGATTTCTGTGCCGCCGCCACATCGGCGGCGAGCGCCGCGACGTCCTCGGCATGCAGCCCGGACGTCGGCCGTGCGAGATCGTCGAGATAGCGCGGCGTCGGCGACAGGCCGAGCCAGTCGGCCAGTCGATCGGGACATTCGACGCGGCCATCGGCCCGGACGATCATCGCGAGCGCGGGGGCGGAGGCGAGCAGCGCTTCGAGGCGGGCGTTGCTGAGGAACGCATCGGCCGCGGCGCGGCGCGCGCGCAGGCCGGTGTAGAGGACCCAGCCGACTGCCCCGATCAGCACAGCCAGCGTGACCCCAATCAGCACAATCGAAACGTCGCTACCCACCGCCATCGCCGCAAGGGTAGCGCCACCCGAAGCGGTTCCCAACCCCTGGCGGCTCCGCGTGACGAATAAAGCCTCGCGCGGCACGAAAAGGGATTGGCAGCACGCCCTTCCCTACAAGGGACGCCTGAAAATGAACCATAGCAATGTGCCAGCATCGAAGGAAGAACGACGGCTCTGCGTACCGAGCGTACCGCTTACCGCTATAATGCTACGACGCGTGGGTCGGTCGTGCTTCACAGCACAAGCTTGGTTTGCCGGATCCAGCGCGAGGCAATCAGTTTTTCCCCCCAAGACACTATCATGCCTTCGTGCAGAGTCATTGGATCGGGACGCCCTTCGTCTTGCAGGTTGAAAAAGAGCAGGGCGTCTCCCGGTTGCCCTCGCATTTTTAGGCCCAGCGCGGGAAAATGGGTTTCACCGCCGCCGTATCGGTCATTTAAATATATAAGCATTGTTGCGCTGCGCTGATTGTCAACTTGGGGCAACGTGTCGAGATGTGCTCGATATTGCTGCCCCGGCTGATAGCGTAAGATCGTTAAGGGCTCGCCAGCGAGTACGTCCGTTCCGCTCGCAGCCGCGATCCGGCGGTTGATAGCGTGAATCGCCGGCTGCTCGAGCGCGAGCGGGAAGGCGGCTATGTCCGAAGTGCGAATCGGGTCGGGAATGTGCTGGCGGGAGACCGGATGCACGATCAGCGCCGGCTGAAAGCGTGGCGTGGCCCGTGCGGCGAGATAGCACGCCTCTGCGTCGCTGACGAAGTTACGAAACAGGACGATCCGGGGTTTTGAGCTGAGCGTCTCGCCTTCCGGTCGGCCCCTCACATGCCCTTCGTCGTCCAGCGCCATTGCAGCGATAAGGCGGAGCTGTTCCACCGCGTCCGGATCATCCCGGTCCGCAGCCAGCAAGCGCATCGCCGATGGCCAGTCTGGAGCACCCCCGGTGCCATTGGCGACGAACGCACGATACACCGCCGCTGCGCCGCGTTCCCCGGCAGCGGCGGCCTGCGCAAAGTATTCCCGCGCGCGGGGCAGGTCCCTCGGAACATCGCGCCCAGCGAGATACAATCGCGCAAGTTCGAGCTGAGCGGCCCCATGCCCCGATTTGGCGGCGCGCTCGATCTGAACTAGCCAGGCCGGCTCAGGTCGATCAGGAAGCATTACCACCCGCCATGCCACAATCGCCTCTAAAGAAAGGGGTCGCCACTTTCGCGGCGACCCCGGTTATAGTCCGTTTTGGGCCGATCAGAAGTTCGCGGTGACACCCGCGTACATACGACGACCGATATTATCGAAAATCGCGGTACCACCACCGATGCCGGTAGAACCGTATGGCGGCAAGCGGTTGAAGGCATTGTCGACTCCGATGTAGAAGTTCGACTTCGGCGTGACGTTGAAGCCCAAACGGAAGTCATGGTAATCGACCGCTGGATAGTAGTTGTTCGGGTATTGGTTAGGATTGGTTGGGGCCCGTCCCTGCACGGTGTTGACGGTCTCGTAGTCACCAATTAGCTGGCGCGAGATGTAGCGCACCTGGTAGCTCAGGAAGACTTTGTCATAGGTAAACGCGAAGCTGGCGTTGATCCGGTCCTTTGGAATGCCAACAGTGGTGTTGAAGCGCGTCACATAGCCGGGGTCGGTCGGATCGGTGAACGAATCGTTCACCAGCGAATGGCTCCAGATCACATGGACCGTGCCACCGATTCCACCGAAGGTGTGCCGGTAGGTGACGTCAGTGTTAATGCCGCGAGCATGAAGTTTGGCATAATTCAGTGACGAAGCAAGCAAGCTCCCTTCGAGAATGCGGAAGGGCTCTTCGCCAACCGGGCCACCATTTGCTCCCGCGCGCTGGAACTGACCGCAGAACTGGTTGTTCGGGTTTGCAAGATCGTAGCACTGATCGACGATGGTTTGGCCGTCAACCGATTGGATAACGTTGTTCACCTTGATATCATAAAAGTCCGTGGTGATCAGCAGATCCCGGACCGGCTGGAAGATGACACCCGCAGTGAACGAGCGCGACTCTTCCGCTTTCAGATTGGGGTTGCCGCCGCTGCGATACACCAATGACTGAACATAGGCGTAATTATACCCCGCAGGACGACCTGCTGCGGCGCAATTCGCGGCGCGGCTCGCCGAACCCTCGCCGATGTGATCGGCCGAGCACGGATCTACGAAGCCTGGTGCGAAATTCTGCCCCTGCGGGGTGTAGAGTTCGCTGAGGTTCGGTGCACGAACCGCGATGTTGTACGATCCGCGGAAGCCAATTTGCTCGATCGGCTTGTAGGTGCCTGTCACATTGTAGGTCCAGGTGGTGCCGGCAGAACCCTTATAGTCGGAGACGCGTGCGGCCGAACCCACAGTCAGCTCCTTGGCGAAGGGCAGATCCTTCAGCAGCGGAAGCTGTATCTCGGCAAAAGCTTCCTTCACCTCAAACGACGGCGGCGTGAACGCGGGAATCGCGTTGTAGAAATAATAGCCGCTCTCGACCGCCGCATCCTCGCTGTAGCGCGCGGTCTCGCGACGATATTCGCCGCCGGCCGAGAAACGGACCGGGCCGCCCGGCAGGTTAAAGAACGTACCGGTATCACCGCTAATCGACCCCGAGATATCGAGCTGCGTCAGCTTGCCGTATGACGTTGTCGTGCGCAGCAGATAGTCCTTGGCGGCTTGCGAGATGTTGCCGTTGCCGAACGGGTTGATCGGCACGCAGGCCGCGATGTCCTGTGCCAGATTGGCGGCATTGCCGTTGAGATCGGCGCCGGCGCGGGCCGCCCCGACATTTGGAAGCTGCGAGCCGCAGACGATTTGGCCCGCGGCGTTACGCTGCGCATCCATTGCGAGCAGGAAACGCTGCGTGTTCATCACGCCTTCGAGCTTGGTCTTCTCGATGAACTCGCCATAATTGGCCGAGATTTCGTAGTTGAGGTGGCTCGTGAGATCGCCGCGGACACCGCCAACGATGCGGTAGGTGTCGCGCTGTGCCGCTTCGGTGCGCGTGCCGAGATCGGTCAGGTTGCGACGGAGCGTGAAGCGGGTCGCACCGGTGATGTTGGCCGGATTGTTGCCTGCGGCAACCATAGCTGCAATGATCTGCGTGCGCGCTTGATCCGACAGATAGGGATTGTCGAGGCTCGGCCGCTCATAGGTCGAAAGCGGTGCCGAATAGCCGAACGCGCTCGCGATCGTCGCGCCCGTGATGAACGCCGGGCCCGACGAACCCTGCCCGACCGAATTGGTGCGCACGAAGCTGGCTTCGATAAAGGGCACGATCGCAGGCGAAATCTCGAAATGGCCGACCAGATTGGCCGAGTAGCGATCAAGTTGCGGGTAGAGCTGGAGCAGCGTGCCTTCGCGGCCAGTATTGCCGTTGCCGCCGATGAACGAGCTGCCTGAGGGACTGGTCGCGGTCGGCGCCAGGCCGACGCGCGTACCGGTCTGGGGCGTCAGCGTGCCATTGGGCTGAAACAAATAGTTGCAGGTGAACGGGCGGTTCTGAGCGTCGCGGCCGCACGCACCGGTCGGGCTGGCGAAGCCGACCAGACCACCGTCGAAGATGGTCGCGGAACGACGGTCGGCGAAGAACTGGTTGTTGGCCGGGCCCGAGGTGTTCGCACCGCCGGCAGAATTCACCAGCACGAAACCATCACTGCTCGCATAGTTTGCACGGTCGGACGCATAGAGGCTGTTCTGGCGGGCATATTCCAGGTCGACCGCGATGTTGCCACGATCATTGGCGAAATTTTTACCGGCAAGAACGCTGGCATAGTAAGTGCCGGCGTCGCCATGCGGCGTAATATTGCCCTGACCACGGACCTGCAGTCCCTGAAAATGGTCTTTAAGGACGAAATTGACGACGCCGGCGACGGCGTCGGAACCATAAACCGCGGAATCTCCACCGGTGACGATGTCGATACGGTCGATCAAGTCGCTCGGGATGGTGTTGATGTCGGTCGATACGGCGTTGTTAAGCACATCCGACGCGACGTGACGGCGGCCGTTAATCAGCACCAGCGTGCGCTGCGTGCCAAGGCCGTAAAGATCGATCAAGTTGAGACCGGCGGTGCCGAGAAAGCGAGTCGAGTTCGCTTGGCTAAACGTATTTGCAGTGCCCGGCAGTTTGTTGAGCACTTCGCCGATGTTGACAGTGCCGGTCTGATGCAGCTCCTCGGAGGTGATCGAAGTGATCGGAACAGGCGACGTGCCATTCGGATTGCGAATGCGCGACCCGGTCACGATGATTTCAGCAGGGCCTTCACTCGTGTCGGCCGGTTGAGTCGTCGGCGGTTCATCGGTGATGGACGGCGCGGTCACTTGAGCGAAAGCTGGCGATGCGACGGTCGAGACCAAAGCCAGCAGCAACGTGGAGCGCAGCGAGGTGCCGGTGAGCAGATGAGTACGCATAATTCCCCCTGTGGAATATGAACCTAAGTTAACCGGTCGAGTAATCCCAGGTTCAGAAAACTCCAATGGAGATAGTTATGGGGACGGGCGATTTATGGCAGCTCCGTGACAAAATTGATACAATTCGTTACACTTGTGTTCATTTAAAGGCTCATCTTACAAGCGAAGAGGTGTCACGCGCGAAAGGTCGGATCAACGTTCGCATCCCGCTGAGCCACCGATCACGATTGAGCATCGTTCGTCACCTCCGACCGGTGGCGGACGTCAATTGAGCCCGTGCTTACGAGGGCGGGATGCGCACCCCAGTGCGGACCCCACGACCGACGGTTCAACAACCTTAACCCATCGCACCCCCGCTCAGCTAGCGAGCAGCCATCACGCAGACAGCGTCGACGCCGCACCGTCCCGGCATGTGCCACGCGGACAGCATGTTAATTTTCCACAGAGCTATATCTACGCGCGAAGCCCAAAAAGCCGATCGATCGCTTTATCCTATACCGAGACGCGGGACCGCCCCACCCCTCAAAACGGCAGCTTGAACCCCGGCGGCAGCGGAATCCCGCTCGTCATCTTCGCCATCTCCGCGCCCGACGCCGCATCGGCCTTCGCCTTGGCGTCGTTGAACGCCGCCACCACCAGATCCTCGACCATCTGCTTCTCGCTCGGCTGAAGCAGCGATTCGTCGATCTCGATGCCGATGATCCGCCCCTTGGCCGACGCCCGCACCTTAACCAGCCCGCCGCCGGCGGCGCCCTCGACCTCGATCTTGTCGAGCCCGTCCTGCGCCTTGGTCAGCTCGGCCTGGACGTTCTGCGCCATCGCCATGATGTCTTCGATGCTCTTCATGCGGTATGTCTCCTCTTTTCGAGCAAGCCCTTGATCTCGGTCTCGGGCACTTCCGCATCCGGAAACGCAGCGAACGCCGCCTCGATCATCGGGCTTGCCAGGATGCTGGCCTTGAAACTCTCATATTGCGCCGCTTCCTGCTCGCGCAACGTCGGATGGCCGGGCTTGGGCGAGGTGGTGATCTTCCAGTTGCGCTGGGTGATCGCCTTCAACCCCGCGCTCAGATCGCCGACCAGATCGGCCGGCAGCGGCCGCGCGCCGCTCAGCACCATCTCCGGCCCGACGATGCTGATCACGCTGACATGATGCACCACGCGCGAGGCCAGCGCGAGTTCTCCCGCCGCCTCCAGCGCGACGACGATCGCCTCGACCGTCTCGGGCAAGGCCGCCTGGGCCGCCGGCACCTGCGCCGCCGGCGCCTGTGCGACGGGCGCGGCCGCGGGCGGCGCGCCATTGGCGATCATCCGCGCGAGCTCGCCCGGGTCGGGCAAGGTCGACGCATGGACGAGCCGCAGCAGCGCCATCTCGCACGCTTCGATCGGCAGCGCCGCGCGCGCGACCTCGTCATGGCCCTTGAGCAGCAATTGCCACAGCCGGTGGAGGACGGCGAAGGAGAGCGACGACGCCCAGCCGACCAGGGCCTCGCGCTCCTCGCTCGCCTGCCCGGCTTCCTGGGTCGCGCCGCGCTTGGGCAACGTAGTCGCATGCCCCCCCCCGGGCAGAGCGCGCA
>CAXTEO010000091.1:0-17218 GCA_964243205.1 uncultured Sphingomonas sp. | reverse complement strand
AGATGCGGAACAGCCGCACGTCGCGGTACAGCCGCTCGATCCCGTAATCGGCGATATAGCCCGCACCGCCGAAGATCTGCACCGCGCGGTCGGCGACGCGGCCGACCATCTCGCTGGCGAAATATTTGGCGGCGGCCGATTCCATCACCACGTCCTTGCCGGCATCCTTCGCGGCGGCGGTCTCGAGCACCATCGCGCGCGCCACCAGCGCCTCGGTCTTCGAATCCGCGAGCATCCCTTGGATCAGCTGGTGCTCGGAAATGGCCTTGCCGAACTGTTTGCGCTCGGTGGCATAGGCCACGCAATCGGCGATCAGCCGCTCGGCCACGCCGACGCACACCGCCGAAATATGCAGCCGCCCGCGGTCGAGCACGCGCATCGCGATCTTGAAGCCCTCGCCTTCGGCGCCGAGCCGGTTCTCGGCCGGCACGACGACATCGTCGAAGATCACGTCGGCGACCTTGGCGCCCTTCTGCCCCATCTTCTTTTCCGGCTCGCCGATCGACACGCCGGCCAGATCGCGCGGCACGAGAAAGGCGGAGACGCCACGAGCGCCGGGATCGTCGCCGGTGCGCGCCATCACGGTGAACAGGTCGGCCTTGTCGGCATTGGTGATGTAGCGCTTGGTGCCGCTCAGCCGGTACGATTGCCCGTCGAACACCGCGCGTGTCTTCACCGCGCCCGAATCCGACCCGACATCGGGCTCGGTCAGCGCGAAGCTGGTGATGATCTCGCCCGAGGCGATGCGCGGCAGCCAGGCGGCCTTCTGTTCGGCATTGCCCGCCATCACCAGCCCCTGCGAGCCGATCCCGACATTGGTGCCGAAGGTCGAGCGGAACGCCGGCGTGGTGCGGCCAAGCTCGATGGCGACCTTGGCCTCCTCGAACATGGTCAGGCCGAGCCCGCCATGTTCCTCGGCGATCGACAGGCCGAACAGCCCGAGCTCGCGCATCTCCTGCACGACGTCGGCGGGGATCGCATCGGCTTCCTCGACCGCGGCTTCGAGCGGGCGGAGTCGTTCGGCGACGAAGCGCCGCACGGTGTCGATCAGCGCATCGAAGGTTTCCGGGTCGAGTGCCATGCCATCCTCTCTTCCATCGTCCTGTCGACGAAATGATGACAGCGCGATGCCCGATCCGGCGCCAGCCCGCAAACCCGAAATTCCAAAATCGTATCTGTGCGCCGCGTGCTTGGCAAAAAATGCCGTACTGAAGCGCGCAAAATGCCCGAGCGCCGCAGGCATTCTTCTTCTCTCCGCGGAGGCGCAGAAGACCAATACGCGACGAACGCGCGCGTTGCAGTCAGGGTCTTCACCGATTCCGGCTTTCGCCGCGGAGCCGTCGCCTCAGCCCGCCTGGCGTACGAAGCCGCTCAAGACCCAACCCGATTTGCACGGGCCCGCATAAGGCCGCGGGCCGGCGAACGAAGTGGCGACGCCGCAATCGTCGGTCGGCGCGCCGGCCGGCGGCACCACCACGCCTTGCCAGCGCTGGTCGAGCGAGCGCGTGCAGAGATACAGTTTCGCGCCATCGGCCAGCCGCACGACTTCGTCCGCCTCGACAAACGGCGCGGCGCGGACCGAGAGATAGGCTTCGCCCGATGGCGACACGTTCACCACCTGGCCGACGCTGGCGCAGGCGCGGAAGGCGGGGCCGCCCTCGCCGACGCGGACCGGCTGCACGCCCGGCGTCAGCGTCGCGGCGTTGGACTGGTAAAGCTCGGCATCGTTGCCGGCGACGCCTTCGCGCGAGCAGCCCGCCAGCGCGGCGGCGACGAACAACAAGGCGAGCGCGGCGGCTCGGCGATCAGGGGCGCGGTTCATGCGATAATTCTTAGCTCGGCCGGCGCCGCTTGGCGAGCGGGCAGGGCGCGCAGGGCCACGTCTTCGGGGGTGAAGCGGGCAGTCATCGTGCGGTCAACTCGCTTCGTCGGAAAAGGTTCCGTTCATCGGGGCGACAGGGTTTCCACGGTCGCCGCGACCTGCTTTGAGACACTCAGCAAGTTCAAACGACCTTTGGGGGGTCTCATGAAATTCAAGGCTTTGGCAGCGCGTTTTGCGCTGGTGGTTTCCTGCGCCCTTTTGACGGCGACCCCTGCGATGGCGCAGTTCTGGCAGTGCGCGCCGTTCGCGCGCGAAGTGTCGGGCATCGACCTGCACGGCAATGCCAACACCTGGTGGGGCCAGGCCGCCGGTCGCTACGCGCGTGGCCACGCCCCCAAGGTCGGCGCGGTGCTCGCCTTCGCGGCGACCAGCCGGATGCGCATGGGCCATGTCGCGATGGTCAGCGAAGTGGTGAGCGAGCACGAAGTCCTGCTGACTCACGCAAATTGGTCGCACCGCGGCGGCGTCGAGCATAACGTCCGCGCGATCGACGTTTCGCCGGCCGGCGACTGGAGTGAAGTCAAGGTGTGGTACGGTCCGCAGGGCGGGCTCGGCACCTCGGCCTATCCGACCAAGGGCTTCATCTATTCGGCCAAGGCACATGGCGACGACGAGCAGGAGCGCGCCGCGCCGATGATCATGGCGTCGCTCGAGCGCGACACCGCCAGCTTCTGACGGCTCGGCGAAGGACCTACGCTTTCCCCGCCGCGAAGGTCATCGCCACGCCGTTCATGCAATAGCGCTTTCCCGTCGGCTTCGGGCCGTCGTCGAACACATGGCCCAGATGCCCGCCGCAGCGGCGGCAATGCACTTCGGTCCGCGAGAAACCGAGCGAAGAGTCGCTGCGAGTCCGCACCGCGCCCTCGATCGGCGCCCAGAAGCTGGGCCAGCCAGTGCCGCTGTCGAATTTGGTCTTCGACGAAAAAGCCGGCAGCGCGCAGCCGGCGCAGGAAAAGGTCCCGGCGCGATGCTCGCTGTTGAGCGGGCTGGTGAAGGGCGTCTCGGTGCCCTCATGGCGCAGGACGTTATAGGCGGCGGGCGAGAGCTTCGCCTTCCACTGCGCGTCGCTGAGCATCACTTCGAACTTTTCGGGCGCGCCGGCGCTGGCGCCCTTGCAACCGAACAGGGCGAAGGCGGCGGCGCCGGTTCCGGCGAGCGTGAGGAAGTTGCGGCGGTCGTGCATGCGGCGTCCTTTTGGCAGTCGCTGCATATACGCCCGGGCACCCGAGAAAGCTGCGAACTTTCGCGGGGTGACGGGTTTGTTCAGTAGCGGCTGATCTCGACCGGCAGTTTGCGATAGCCGTGGACGAAGCATTGCGCGACGCGTTCGGGTTCGCCCAGCACGTTCACGCGCATCCGGCGCCGCGCCATTTCCTCGAGCAGCACCGCGACCTGCAACTCGGCGAGCCGCGCGCCGACGCAGCGGTGGATGCCGTGGCCGAAGGCGAGGTGCCGCCGCGCATTGGGCCGATCGACGATGATGCGATCGGCATCGGCAAAGACGCTCTCGTCGCGATTGGCCGAGAGATACCACAGGATCACCTTGTCGCCCGCGGCGATGCGCTGACCCTCGAGTTCCGCATCGGCGGTTGCGGTGCGGCGCATGTGCGCGAGCGGGGTCTGCCAGCGGATGATCTCCTGCACCGTATTGGCGATCAGCGCCGGATCGGCCTCGAGTTTGGCCCGCTCGTCGGGAAACAGATCGAGCCCGTAGGCGACCGCGCTCATCGTGTTGCGCGTCGTGTCGTTGCCGCCGACGATCAGCAGGATGAGGTTCCCGAGAAACTCCATCTGGTCCATCTCGGCCATCGCGTCGGAATGAATCATCATCGAGATGAGGTCAGGCGTCGGCGCCTTGCCGACCTTCTGGTTCCACAGAGTCTGGAAATAGCCGCCGCACTCGTACATGTACTGGAGGCGTTGCGCGCGCAGTTCGGCGGTCTTGACCAGTTCGATGTCGCCCGCCCAGTCCGACCAGAAGGTCAGCTTGCGACGATCCTCCCACGGAAAATCGAACAGGATCGCCAGCATCTGCGTGGTGAGCTCGATCGCGACTCGGTCGACCCAGTCGAAGCGCGTGTTCCAATCGAGCCCGTCGAGGATTTCGGCGGTGCGGGCGCGGATGTAGTCGGTCATCCGCGTCATTTCGGACGGCGTGAAGGCGGGCGCGACGGTGCGCCGCTGGCCGGTATGTTTCGGCCGGTCCATCGCGATGAACATCGGCATGCGCACGTCGCCGCGGTCCTCGATGAAGTCGGCGATGGTGATCCCGCCGGCCTGGCTCGAATAGAGATCGGGCAGCGATTCGACATGGACGATCGGCTTGTAGGTCGAGATCGCCCAATAGGGCCCGAAGTCGGAATGTTCGACGCGGTGGACCGGCGCGCGCGCGCGCAGCTCGCGGAACGGCGCTTGCCACAAATCGTCGCGATACAGCTCGGCGCGGCTAACGTCGTACGGATCGATCGCCTGCATATCGCTCGCCAAAGTCGCCATGTCTGCTCTCCACTTTTGGAGGGAAGAGACGTCTAGCTGACACGAATGTCAATAGTCTTTCCCTCTCCCAACGGGAGAGAGGAGGAACGCCGCTTGAACAGCGTCCCGCTCCCCGATTGCAGCACTCCGCGCCGGAACGCCCGCGCGCCGACCGTGATCGCGATCGCCACCCACAACGCTTGCCAGCCGAGCGCGGCGACGTGCGGCCACAGTTCGGGCTGGTTCGCGGCGCGCGCGGCCATTGCGTAGGGCGAGCTCAGCGGGAACAGTTCCACGATCCTGGTGGTCGACGAATCGGGCGCGGCGCTGGCCTTCAGCGCGAGCCCGAACATCGCGACCTGGACGATCGTGATCGGCAGCGACATCATCTGCAACTCGCGCGGGGTCGAAGCCTGCGCGCCTGCGCCGAGGAACACCGCGCCGAGCAGCAGATACGCCATCGCGAAATAGGCGAAGAACAACAGGAAGAACATCGGCACGCCGACCGCCGGCCCGATCTCGCCGATCGCGGTCGCATAGCGCGCGGGCAGCAGCCCGCCGATCTGTGTGACGAGCGTCGTCCAGAAGGCGACGAACAGCAGCGCCGACCCGAACATGCCGAGCAATTTGCCGAAGAATACGGCCTCCAACGGCACTGCGGCGGCCAGCACTTCGATCACCTTGTTGCTGCGTTCCTCCATCATCGTGCCGACCGCCTGGCCGGCCAGCAGCAAGGTCAGGAAGAAGATGCCGAACACCGCGATGAAAGCGGCTTGCTTGTGCCCGCTCTCGGTCGGCGCGGCGCGCGCGATCGAGGCGAGCGTGGCGGTGCTGAGCGGCGCGGGTTTCGCCGGATCGGTGCGGAGCGTCGCCTCGGCGAGCGAGGCGAGATAGCGCGCGTCGCTGCGGCCCTGGCCGTCATAGAGGATCGTCGGATGGGTGAGGTCACCATACAAAGTGGCCGATGCGTCGACGCCCTTGCCCGCCTTGAACGTCGCGCGTGCCTGCACTTCGGGGTTCGCGCCCGGGCTGGCGATGGTCAGCACCGGCGGGCGGTCACCGCGCGAGAAGACGTCGCGCAGCCGCGTGTCGGCAGCGCGCATCGCGCCTTGCCGCGCGGGCGCGACGATCGCCACGATCCGCGTCTTCTCGGTCGATCCGCTCGCCACGGTCGACGCGCCCATTCCGCCGACCAGCCCGAACGCGATGGTGAAGACCGGCGAGAGCAGGAACAGCAGGAAGGTCGGCGTGAAGACCGTCGCGACGAAATCGCGCCGCGCGATGGTGAAGGTCTGGCGGACGATGCGGGGAAGTTTCACTGGCTCTGCTCCGTGATCGCCTTGCCGAGCGTATCGAGATCCTGCCCGGCCGCGCCGACGATCCGCACGAACGCATCGTGCAGCCCGGGGCGTTCGATCGAGAGGCCGGCAATGCCGTGCCCCGCGCCGATCAGCCGGCTGAGCGCCTGTTCGACCCCGCCATCGGGGACTTCGAACGACCAGCCGGTTTCGTCGTGGCGCGCATCGCTCGGCAGATAGTCGGCGACACGCGCGTCGTCGCGCTCAGGCACGTAATGCGCGCGCATCGGCAGCATGCCACGCGCGTCGGCGACGGTGCCCTCGAAGCGGCGCTTGCCCCCCGCGATGATCGCCAGCCGGTCGCACAGCCGCTCGGCATGCGCCATCACATGGGTCGAAAACAATACCGTCGCGCCGCGGTCGCGTTCGGCGAGGATCAGCGCTTCGAGCCGCTCCTGGTTGACCGGGTCGAGCCCCGAAAAGGGTTCGTCGAGCACGAGCAGGTCGGGCTGATGCACCACCGAGCCGAGCAATTGCACCAGTTGCGCCATGCCCTTCGACAGCTTGCGGATCTTGAGGTCGACCGCATGGCCGAGCCCCGCCGCCTCGAGCAATGCCGCCGCCCGCTTCCGCCCGGTCTTGAGGTCGAGCCCGCGTAGCGCGCCCATGAAGGCGATCGCCTCCCTTGCCCGCATCGCCGGATAGAGGCCGCGTTCCTCGGGGAGATAGCCGACTCGGTCGCTCGCGTCGCGCGGGCGATCATGGCCGAGCAGGGTGCGGCTGCCGCCATCGGGCTCGATGATGCCGAGCAACATGCGCAAGGTCGTCGTCTTGCCCGCGCCGTTCGGCCCCAACACGCCGTAGATCGCGCCCTTGGGCACGGCGATGTCGACTCCGTCGACGACGCGCCGCCCGCCGAAATTCTTGACGAGGCCAGTGGCGGTGACTGCCAGATGCGTGCTCAAGAAGACCCCCGCCATGCGCCCCGTTCCGGAGCTGGTGTTTTGCAAAGCCTAGAAAAACCGCCGGGCTTCGACAAGCTCGGCCCGAACCGGCTATGTGCGCCATAATGGTTGACGCTTTGCCCCTCGAACAGCGGCTTGTCGCGAAAGCGGCCGAATTCGGCTTCGTCGCGTGCGGCGTCGCCGACGCCGATGCCGCGCCCAAGACCGCCGAGCGACTGCGGCAATGGCTCGCCGAGGGGCAGCATGGCGGCATGATCTGGATGGAAGAGCGCGCGCATCACCGCGAATCGCCGGTAGGCCTGTGGCCCGAGGTCAAGAGCGTGATCGCGCTCGGCATGAGCTATGCCCCGGCGCACGATCCCCTGGCGCTGGCGGGGGAGGGTGGGATCGGGCGGATCTCGACCTACGCGCAAGGCGGCGATTATCACGACGTGGTCAAGCGCGCGCTGAAGGCGCTCGCGCGCTGGCTGGTAGCGGAGGCGCCGGGGATCGACGTCAAGGTGTTCGTCGATACCGCGCCGGTGATGGAGAAACCGCTCGCCGAGGCGGCGGGGCTGGGGTGGCAAGGCAAGCATACCAACCTGGTGAGCCGCGCGCATGGCAGCTGGCTGTTCCTGGGGGCGATCTACACGACGCTGGAGGCAAGCGCGTTCGCATGCGCTTCTTCTGCTGTTGCTTCCCCGGCGAAGGTCGGGGCCCAGTCGAGGACGGCGAGTGGCGAAGGCCAGCATTTTCTTCCAGCCGCCATCGCAACTGGGCCCCGGCCTTCGCCGGGGAAGAACGAAGGGGAAAACGCGTTCCCTCCCGTCGCCGACCATTGCGGCTCGTGCGACGCCTGCCAGCGCGCTTGCCCGACCGACGCCTTTCCCGCGCCGTACCGGCTCGATGCGCGGCGCTGCATCTCGTACCTGACGATCGAGCATGCCAGGCCGATCCCGCTCGAATTCCGCACGGCGATCGGCAATCGCATTTATGGCTGCGACGATTGCCTGGCGGTCTGCCCGTGGAACAAGTTCGCCGCTGCGGCGAGCGCAAACCGGGCGTTCCTGCCGCGCGCGGAACTGGTCGCGCCCGAATTGGCGGATTTGCTGGCGCTCGACGATGCAGCGTTCCGGCAAGTGTTCGCGGGATCCCCGATCAAGCGGATCGGGCGCGACCGCATGGTGCGCAACTGCCTGATCGCGGCGGGCAATAGCGGCGACGCGGCGTTGCGTCCGGTGGTGGCGGGGTTGCTGGGCGATCCCGATCCGGTGGTGGCGGAAGCGGCCGAATGGGCGCTGGCGCAGTTGAAGCCCTAAAAAGGCATGGCGCGCGCGAACAAACCTATTTCCGCCGCCCGACCTGCAAGGCTCCGACGCAACTCGCCCGATCGATCGGCGACCCATCGGTCTGGCGCGCGTCGAGATAGGTGACGATCGGCTCGGCGTGTCCCTTGGGATAAAGATACGCATCGAGCACGCACGTCGCGTTGCCGAACTGCAGCTTGCGCGCCGTGCCTTCGCGCACATCGGCGGCGGGCGGGCCGAACAGGCTCGTCAGGTTCGCCGCGGTCGCGCCGATCACGCCGCCCAGGCCCGCGGTCCCGGTCGGGATCGGGATCAGCGGCGGGCGCGCCGTGCTTGGCCGCGCGGTGCTTTCGGCGCAGCCCGCCAAAGCGAGCCCGACGAGCAGGATGGGAAATGCCTTCATGTGTCTCGCCCCGAATGGAACAGATGCGTCGCCATCGCCGCGCCGAGGATCGGCGCGAACAGATTGGCGATCGGAACCATGAACAAGGCCGTGCCGGCAACCCCCAGCGCGAAGCGATCGACCGCGCCGGTCTTGCGCCAGTCTCGCATCGCCGCAGCGGGCACGTGCCGCGCCGCGACCATCTCGCCGAGATCGCGCCCGAGCAGCCAGCCATTGACGAGGAAGAACAAGAGCCAGGTGCCGACCCCGGTGACCAGCAGCGCGAAATAGAGCGGGGCCAAGGCGAGATTGATCAGGATCGCGCGGCCGGCCGAACGCAGTCCGAGCATCATGCCGCGCACGACGGGCACGTCGCGCGCGGTGGCGAGCGTCGCGGGATAATGTCGCCGTTCGACCGCGATGACCACTTCGTCGGCGAACACGCTCATCACCGCGATCGCCACTGCGCGGAACAGCAGCCAGAACAGCGCGAAAGCCAAGATCAGCGCGAGCGTTCCGACCAGGCCGCCCATCGTCGAACTCCAGCCGAAACTCTCCGCGAGCTGCATCGTGCCATACCACAGGCCGGCGCCGAACAGCGCGATCAGCACGACGGTGAGCGCGAGCGACTTGAGGAAAACTGCGACGATCTTGGGATCGCCGAGCTGGCCGAGCGACAGGAGGAAAGCGCGGAACATGCGTGCGTCTTAGCCGTGACCCGAGCGCCCGTCACCCCGGCGGAGGCCGGGGCCGCTATGTTGCCGGCAGCCGGCGCGCGTCGAACGCAACGGCCCCGGCCTGCGCCGGGGCGACGGAGAGTTGCGCGAGTCTCGCCCCCCCGGTACGGCCCGGGCAACTGAACCCCGGAGAATCCCCTTGAGCCAGCCCATTTATGACGTCGTCGCGATCGGCAATGCCATCGTCGACGTGCTCTCGCAATCCGACGACGCTTTCCTCGCCGAAGCCGCGATGACCAAGGGCTCGATGCAATTGATGTTCTCGCCCGAGGAGGCCGACGCGCTCTACGCCAAGATGGGCCCGGGGATCGAGGCGAGCGGCGGCTCGGCGGCCAATACCGTCGCGGGCGTCGCGGCATTGGGCGGCAAATGCGGATTCATCGGCCAGGTCGCCAAGGATGAACTGGGCGATATCTTCGCGCACGACATTCGTGCGGTCGGGATCGATTTCGCGACTCCGGCGCGCGAGGGCGACCCGACGACGGCCCGCTGCCTGATCTTCGTCACGCCTGACGGGCAACGCACGATGAACACCTTTCTGGGCGCGTCGCAATTCCTGCCCGAGGCGGCGCTCGACCGCGCGCTGATCGCGTCGGCCGCGATCCTGTATCTCGAGGGCTATTTGTGGGATCCTGAAGAACCGCGCCAGGCGATGCGCGTCGCGATCGAGGTCGCGCGCAAGGCCGGTCGCAAGGTCGCCTTCACGCTCTCCGACACGTTCTGCATTTCGCGCCACGGCGGCGATTTCCGCGATTTGATGGCGAAGGGCCTGCTCGACATCATGTTCGCCAACGAGGCCGAGATCACGGCGCTGATGGATGCCGACTTCGATGCGGCAGTCGCGGCAGCCGCTGCGCAAGTGCCGATGCTGGTCGTCACGCGCGGCGCGCGCGGCGCGATCGCGGTATCGGGCGGCCATACCGTCTCGGTCGATGCCGAGCCGATCGAGCGCGTGGTCGATACGACGGGAGCGGGCGACCTGTTTGCCGCGGGCTTCCTGCGTGGCCAGGCGCAGGGCAAGAGCGTCGGCGATTCGCTCAAGATGGGTGCGATCTGCGCTGCCGAGATCATCTCGCATTACGGCGCACGCGCGCAGAACGATCTGGCCGCGCTGGTGACGGCCAAGCTCGCATAAGCGCCGTCGCCCCGGCGAAGGCCGGGGCCGCTGGGGTGTCGCGTGACCGGTGCCCCTTACGCAACGGCCCCGGCCTCCGCCGGGCGACGCTCGAAAAAAAAGGCCGGGGATCGCTCCCCGGCCTTTTTCGTATCAGCTGCGATCCGGCGCCTTACCCCGCGCCCGGCGGAAGCGGGGCGAGATCGACTTCGGGCCCGTCGTCCAGCCCGCGCCCGACATGGCTGCGCGAGCGGCTGTAGAGGAAGTAGATCAGCAACCCGATCGCGCCCCAGCCGGGCAGCACCAGGATCGCGGTCAGCGGCAGCGAGAAATACAGACCGAGGCAGCCGACGATCGCCAGCGGTGCGACGATCCACACGCCCGGCGTGCGGAACGGGCGCTTGCGATCGGGATCGGTCTTGCGCAGCACCATCACCGAAACGGCGACCATGAAAAAGGCGAACAGCGTCCCCGAGTTCGAATAATCGGCGAGCTTGCCGACCGGCAACACCGCCGCCGCGAGCGCCGCGCCGATGCCAGTGACGACGGTGACGACATGCGGTGTGTGGAACCGCGGATGGACAGACGCCAGTCGCGCCGGCAGCAGGCCGTCACGCGCCATCGTGAAGAACACGCGAGTCTGGCCGAACATCATCATCAGCACGACCGAGGGCAAAGCGAGCACCGCCGCCAAGCCGACCAGACGACCGACCACCGGCCAGCCGATCGAGGTCAGCACATGCACCAGCGCTTCCTTCGAGCAGACCAGCGGCTCAAGCACGCCGCCAGCGACGATGCTGGCGCAGCGTCCCGCCATTTCGGCCGAGCCCGGCGCGAGCGGCACGCCCGCCGCGCCCATCACCGGCTGCGCGCCGATCGCGCCGATCGCGCCCGTCGCGACGAGCAGATAAAAGAGCGTGCAGACGCCGAGCGAGGCGATCAGGCCGATCGGGACGTTGCGCTGCGGATTCTTGGTTTCCTCGGCGGCGGTCGAGACCGCGTCGAAACCGACATAGGCAAAGAAGATCGACGCCGCGGCGCCGAACACGCCGACCGTGCCGGTCGGGATCAACGGGTCGAAATTGCTCGATTTGAGCACCGGGATGGTGAGCAGGACGAAGGCGGTGAGCGCGACGATCTTGATCGCGACCAGCACGGCGTTGACGCGCGCGCTCTCGGTCGTGCCGATCACCAGCAGCCAAGTGACGAGGCCGACGATGACCACCGCGGGGAAATTGATCCAGCCGCCGGTGTTCATCGCCGTCGTCAGATCGGCATCGGGCACGGTGCCGAAGGCGACCACGACATGCGCCATCAGCGCATCGGCGTTGCTGATCGCGGCGGGGATGTGCAGCCCCAGACCACCCAGCAGCCCGATAAAGTGGTTCGACCAGCCGACCGCGACGGCGCTCGCGCCGACCGCATATTCGAGGATCAGCGCCCAGCCGACCATCCATGCGAGCAATTCACCGGTGACGGCGTAGGTATAGGTGTAAGCCGAGCCCGACACCGGCACCATCGAGGCGAGTTCGGAATAGCAGAGCGCGGCGACCGCGCAGACGAAGCCCGCGACGATGAAGCTGAGCAGCATGCCCGGCCCGGCCTTTTGCGCGGCTTCGGAGGTCAGCACGAAGATACCGGTGCCGATCACCGCGCCGATGCCGAGCATGGTCAGCTGGAAGGCGCCGAGCGATCGATGCAGCCCCTTCTTTTCCGCGGTCGCGAGAATCGCGTCCAGAGATTTCACCCGGTCAAATAGCATGCAGTCGGATCCCCAGCTCAAAAGCGCGTCATGGCTGCGCGCACCTGCCGTGGAGCCTAAAGCCAAAACAGGCGCGCGCAATCCCCTTAGCGCGCCAACAGCGGCCCCAGTTTGCGCCCGGCGAAGATGTGGACGTGGAGGTGCGGCACTTCCTGGTGCGAATCGAGGCCGGTATTGGCGAGCAGGCGATAGCCCGGCGCGACCAGCCCGGCGTCGCGCGCGACCGTCCCGACCGCGCGGACGAAGCCGGCAATCTCGGCGTCGGAGGCGTTGGCGCTGAAATCGTCCCACGAGACATAGGCGCCCTTGGGAATCACCAGGATGTGCGTCGGCGATTGCGGCGCGATGTCAGGAAAGGCGAGGGCATACCCGTCCTCGTACAGCTTGGTGGTCGGGATTTCGCCGCGCAGGATCTTGGCGAAGACGTTCTGGTCGTCATAAGGCAAAGTGGCGTCGGTCGGCATAGATTTCCCCTCTCGCCTGCGGGAGGGGTTAGGGGAGGGGCTGTCCTCCAGGCTCCCGGCGGTATCTTGCGACATGCCCACCCCCGACCCTTCCCACAAGTGGGAGGGGAGTTTCAGGCTCGACGCGCGGCCTTTTCGTCGATGCCCGACACGCCCTCGCGTTTCCGAATCTCGGCGCGCACGTCGTCGAGGCTGACGTCGCAGTCGGCGAGCAGCACGAGCAGGTGGAAGACGAGATCGGTCGCCTCGCCGATCAGCGCGGTGCGATCCTCGGTCAGCGCGGCGATGACGGTCTCGACCGCTTCCTCGCCGACCTTCTGCGCGATCTTGCCGCGCCCGTGGCTGAATAGTTTGGCGGTGTAGGAGGTTGCGGGATCGGCGCCGCGGCGGGCGCGGATCGTCGCTTCGAGCGCGTCTAGAGTTTCGTCGGCCATGCGCGAGGGCTGGCCCAGCCGCGCGCGAAGGTCAATCCTTGGGCAGGTCGCGCTTGGCGAAACGCGCGCGCATCGCGCGCCTGACGAGCCATACGCCGAGCGCCGCCATCACGAACAAGGCGATGTCGGACAGTTCGGGCCCGGTGCGCACCTTGATCACGCCACTATGCGGCGCGGCGAGCGCGGGGGTGGCAAGGAGCAGGGCGAAGAGGAAGCGCATGGGGGAAGTGTACGGGATGCCCGTTAAATTTCTCTCTTCCTTCGCTTCCCCGGCGAAGGCCGAGGCCCAGTCGCGGGCCGTTCGAGGAAAGCACCGCGCTCGATCGCCTCGGCCACTTCGACTGGGCCCCGGCCTTTGCCGGGGAAGCAAAAAGGAAGATCAGCCTTGAACGGGCCGCCGCACCGGGATCCCTGCTGCCGCCAGCGCCGCATGCGCCTCGGCGATGCTGACCTCACCGAAATGGAAGATCGACGCCGCCAGCACCGCGCTCGCATGCCCTTCGCTGATCCCGGCGACCAGATCGGCCAGCCCGCCGACGCCACCGCTCGCCACCACCGGCACGCGCACCTGGTCGGCGATCGTGCGAGTCAGCGCGAGGTCGAACCCGCTCTTGGTCCCGTCGCGGTCCATTGAGGTGACGAGCAATTCGCCCGCGCCCAGTTCGGCCAGCCGCAGCGCATGCGCCACCGCATCGATTCCAGTCGCGCGTCGGCCGCCGTGGGTGAACACTTCCCAGCCATCGCCGACACGCCGGGCATCGACCGAGGCGACGACGCACTGGCTGCCGAAGCGGTCGGCCAGTTCGGCGACGAGCTCGGGCCGCGCGACCGCGGCGGAATTGACAGCGACCTTGTCGGCACCGGCCAGCAGCAATGCGCGCGCATCCGCGACCGAACGCACCCCGCCGCCGACGGTCAGCGGCATGAAGCATACCTCCGCGGTGCGTCGCACGACGTCGAGGATCGTGCCGCGGTCCTCATGGCTGGCGCCGATGTCGAGGAAGCAGAGCTCGTCGGCGCCGGCGGCGTCATAGGCGCGCGCTTGCTCGACCGGGTCGCCGGCGTCCTTGAGATCGACGAAGTTGACGCCTTTCACGACGCGGCCATTGGCGACGTCGAGGCATGGGATGACGCGCGCGCGGACGGTCACTGTTTCCCTTTCCCCGCTCGCGGGGAGAGGGTGGCCGAGCGCAGCGAGGTCGGGAGAGGGGCAGTAATGGAGCGCTGCGCCCGGCACTGCCCCTCTCCCCGACCCTTTCCCCGGAGGGGAGAGGGAGGCGCCCCCAGCATCACGCCGCCGCCGCCACGGCGATCGCCGCGGCCAGGTCGAGCCGCCCGTCATATAGCGCGCGCCCGGTAATCACGCCCTCGATGCCATCCCGCGCATGCAGCGCCAGCACATGGATTTCGGCAATCCCCTTCACCCCGCCGCTGGCGATCACCGGGATGCGCACCGCGCGCGCGAGGTCGACCGTCGCCTGGACGTTGGCGCCCTTCAGCATCCCGTCGCGCCCGACATCGGTGAAGAGGAGCGCCGCGACGCCGGCATCCTCGAACTGCCGCGCCATGTCGGCGACTTCGACAGTCGAGACATCGGCCCAGCCCTTGGTCGCGACGAAGCCGTCCTTGGCATCGACCGCGACGACGATCCCACCGGGAAAATCGCGCGCCGCTTCGCGCACCAGCTCGGGATTTTCGAGCGCGGCAGTGCCGATCACCACGCGCGACACGCCCATATCGAACCAGCGCTCGATCCCGGCGCGATCGCGAATCCCGCCGCCCAATTGCACATGGCCGGGGAAGCGCCTGACGATTTCGGCAACCGCTTCGCCATTGACCGACTTGCCGGCGAACGCGCCGTCCAGATCGACCACGTGGAGATATTCCGCCCCCTGTTCGGCGAAGAGCATCGCCTGCGCGGCGGGATCGTCGCCATACACCGTCGCGCGGTCCATATCGCCTTCGGCAAGGCGTACAACCTGGCCGTCCTTGAGGTCGATCGCGGGAAAGATGATCAGCGTCATACGGTCCTCGTCGCCCCGGCGAAGGCCGGGGCCGTTTGGGTATTGTGCGTGCCGGCTGCCCTGAACAGGGCGGCCCCGGCCTGCGCCGGGGCGACGGTTATGGCTTCCATGCGAGAAACCTCTCGAGCAGCGCCAGACCGTAACGCTGGCTCTTTTCCGGGTGAAACTGCACGCCGAGAAGATTGTCGCGGCCGATCGCGGCGGCGACGGGGCCGGCATGATCGGTCGTCGCCAGCGTATCGGCGCCATCAAAGGCGTAACTGTGCAGGAAATACGCCTCGCCCGGGACGATCAGCGGGTGCGCGCTGGTGGGGACGACGTCGTTCCAGCCCATGTGCGGGACCTTTGCGGTCGCGTCGGTCGGTGCGAGGTGGCGCACTGTGCCTGGGATCCAGCCGAGCCCGGCATGGGTGCCGTGCTCCTCGCCGACATCGGCCATCAACTGCATGCCGACGCAGATGCCGAGGAACGGCGCTCCCTCTTGTCGCACGCGCCGTTCCAGCGCCTCGACCATGCCGGGCACCGCGCGGAGCGCCGCCGCGCACGCGCCGAATGCGCCAACGCCTGGCAGGACGATGCGATCGGCCTTGGTCACTTCGGCGGGATCGGCAGTGACGCGTAAGTCCGTGGCGCCAGCGGCTTTCAGCGCATTGGCGACCGAATGCAGGTTGCCCGCGCCATAATCGATCAGCGCAAGCGTCATGTCGTCGCCCCGGCATAGGCAGGGGCCGCTGGGTTATGGGACATCCGGCTCGCGCAGCAACGCAGCGGCCCCGGCCTTCGCCGGGGCGACGTGCCGGTCACAATACCCCCTTGGTGCTCGGCACGACCCCCGCCTTGCGCGGATCGAGCTCGACCGCTTCGCGCAATGCCCGCGCCACGCCCTTGAACGCGGCCTCGGCGATATGATGGTTATTCGATCCGTACAGCGTCTCGATGTGCAGCGTGATGCCGGCGGTCTGCGCGAACGAATGGAAGAAATGCTCGAACATTTCGGTGTCCATCTCGCCCAGTTTCTTCTGCGAGAATGCGGTCTTCCACACCAGATACGGCCGCCCCGAAATGTCGATCGCGACGCGCGTGAGGGTCTCGTCCATCGGCGACAGCGCGTCGGCATAGCGCCGGATGCCGCGCTTCTCGCCGAGCGCCTCGAGGATCGCCGCGCCGATCGCGAGGCCGGTATCCTCGACGGTGTGATGCTGGTCGATATGCAGGTCGCCGACGGTCTTCACGTCGAGGTCGATCAGCGAATGCCGGCTGAGTTGCTCGAGCATGTGATCGAAGAAGCCGATCCCGGTGGAAACGGCGAACGCCCCCGTGCCATCGAGGTTGACCGTCACGTCGATCGACGTCTCGCTGGTCCGGCGGCTGATCGTGGCGGTGCGCATTCGTGCTCCATAGCGCGGTTAGGGGCGCATGCAATCTTGACCGGCGAGCAAACCGCGCTACCCAAGGGCGCATGAGCGATGGCATGCCCGATAGCCTGATTCCCTACGATGACATCGTACAGGAAGCCCTGCGCGCGGTGGTCGGGCGCGTGCTCGGCTCGGTCGCGACCAATGGCGGCCTGCCGGGCGAGCATCATTTCTACATCACCTTCAAGACGCATGCGCCGGGTGTCGACATCCCGCAGCGGCTGATCGAGCGTTTTCCCGACGAAATGACGATCGTGATGCAAAATCGCTATTGGGATCTGGTCGTCGACGACGAGCGCTTTTCGGTCGGGTTGAGCTTCAACCAGGTCGCGTCGAAATTGATCATTCCCTATTCGGCGATCACCGGTTTCCATGATCCCGCGGTCAATTTCGAATTGCGCTTCCAGGCGCAGGACATTCCCGACGGCCCCGAACCGCACGATTCCGCCGAGAATGACGAGCCGGTGCACAAGCCGGTCGAGGATGGATCGAACGTCGTCGCGGTGGATTTCAAGCGGAAGAAATGAATCGTCACCCCGGCGGAGGCCGGGGCCGTTCGGTTGTCGCGCGCACCTAAAGGTCGTGCTCCATAACGCAGCGACCCCGGCCTGCGCCGGGGTGACGGAGATTGGCATGACCGAGACGCGCACCGAAACCGATTCGCTCGGACCCGTAGAGGTCCCCGCCGCCGCTTATTGGGGCGCCCAGACCCAGCGCTCGATCGAGAATTTCCCGTTCGCCGCGACCGAGCGGATGCCGATCGCGATCATCCACGCGCTCGCTCTGGTCAAACAGGCCGCCGCCCGCGTGAACCGCGCGCACGGCCTGCCGTCCGAAATCGCCGACGCGATCGAATCGGCCGCGGCCGAAGTCGCCGCCGGCACGCTCGACGACCAATTCCCGCTCGTCATCTGGCAGACCGGCAGCGGCACGCAATCGAACATGAACGTCAACGAGGTGATCGCCGGCCGCGCCAACGA
>CAXTEO010000090.1:0-17699 GCA_964243205.1 uncultured Sphingomonas sp. | reverse complement strand
TGCCTGCCGTCCGAAGCGCTCAACCGCCCCGCAACGCTCGTTCTTTTACCTCAACGCGCCACAAGCGCCCTCCCGCGCAGCGGGTTCGTGCTTCCACCACTTATCGCCGTTCAGCGTCCAAATTGTCGGCACCGAAAGCAGCCGGCGCGGCAGCATTAATGAATGGCAGAAGTTGGGAGGCGCGTGGGCCGGCTTGAATGTCGTATTGTGGGTCTAGGAAGACGTCGCATGGCGGATTGCTGGGGCCAATTGCATATCCACGATTTCGCTCGTTATTGTCGGAACCCTCTCATCGGGCGCTTGCTTGCTGGACGCCGCTCCGGCGCCTGACCGCAGCATCGCGTTGTTTTCTCGCGGCGGCGATGGTCTCTCTTGTGCAGAGTACATGAAGGTTCGTTCCCACCGGATCGATCGTTGATACCGGGCCGCAAGCGGCGGCTGCAGCGCGAGAGATTCTACGGTCCAGGCGCTTTATGTCGCGCATTCGGCTCAAGTCGAGGTCGGCATGATGGACAATGGCGATCCCATCACCTGTTTGTGCTGTTGCAGGCATAGCAAGGCAGCTCGTGGCTAGCGCCACGAGTGTGAAAGAGCGGATCATGGTACGGGTCTCCAGCGGCGTCTTGTCGCGTCCGTTCAGATAGAGACGCCGCGCACATCGCGCTAACAACGATGTTGCACATCGGTTCTGCAGATGTGCAGAATGCGCACATGTTGGACTGGAACGACCTTCGGTATTTTCTGGCGGTCGCCGAAACCGGCAGCACGCTGGCTGCGGGACGGCAACTTCGCGTGAGCCAGACCACCGCGGCGCGTCGCGTTGCGGCGCTGGAAGAGGCGCTCATGGTGACGTTGTTCGAACGCCGCTCATCCGGATACCGTTTGACCGACCAAGGACGTGCGCTTGTCCCGATCGCCCGCGACATGGCCGTGCACGCCGAACGACTGGTCGATGCCGCAGCCGCCAGCATGCGCGACACGACTGGGACGGTTCGCCTGACCGTCCCCGAAATTTACGCAGTCACGGTGCTGGCACCGATCCTGCGCGCGCTGCACGAGACCCACGGGCGTATTCGTGTCGATCTTGATACCAGTGACGAGGTTCGCGACCTCGCGGCCGGCGCAGCGGATATCGCTCTACGGGTTTGCGTGCGTCCGAGTGGCGCAGGCTTGGTCGGGCGACGTGTCGGAACGGACAATTGGGCGGTCTATTGCAGCCACAGTTACGCCGCCGACCACGGGCAGCCGCATCGGCGGTCTGACCTCCGGGGGCACACGTTCGTCGGCGGGGGAGAAGCGGGTTTCTGGACCTACTATCGCGCATGGCTCGAACGCAACGACCTGCTGGACGCGATTGCCGTACAGCATGATTCGTCAACCGGCATTCTGTCTTCAGTGCGCGCAGGTATCGGTATTGCGGCATTGCCTTGCCTGATTGCCGATCAAGATCCCGATCTTACCAGATGTCTGCCGCCCGCTCCGGAAAATGAGCGCGGCCTCTGGCTGCTGTTTCATGAGCGGTCGCGCGGTCTACCGCATGTGCGTGCCACCGTTGATTTCCTCGGAGAGAAATTGTCGCGCCTGAGTTCCTAGGATCGCGACGGTCAGATATCGTGTTCGAAGAAATGAATGAATGTCCTTAGTTGAGAAGAGCAATAGGGCGCACGAGTGGCGGCTTGTGGGTCGCGTCTGCCGTGGGTGAGCCTGGTCAGCCGAACGATAGCACCCTCGAAGGCGGCATCGAACGCGGAAGGCACTGAACGTCGAGGACCAAGGCGACGCGGTCGAGATGTCACGGTTGCTCAAATCCGAAAATCATTGCACGTCGGGCAAGATCCTTGCGTAAACGCGCCCGTGCGATGCAAACGCCGTGCTGCGCGGCGTTTGCATATGCGCCGCTAGCTAGGAGGTACCGATGTCAGACGCGCTAGACCTGGTCGATCCAGAACTCCGCCCGTTGCTCGACATGTGGCCGACGCTGACGCTCGATGCGGCGATGCTGGCCGAAATCCGTACTGGAGGACGTCCACTGGCGACCCCGCCGATCGTCGCCAACGGGGTCGTGAGGACTGAGCACCACGTGCCCGGTCCCGCAGGCGCCCCCGAGATACTGCTGACGGTTTACACCCCTCCGGGCGCGGGCCCTTTTCCTTGCATCTATCACATGCACGGCGGCGGCTATGTGATGGGCGCTGCCGCGTCGCTCGAGTTTCGGCATCGCCCGCTCGCCGAAGACCTGGGCGCCGTGATTGTGTCGGTCGACTATCGCCTCGCTCCCGAGACCGCACACCCGGGACCGGTAGAGGATTGCTACGCCGGGCTTGCCTGGGTCGTCGCCAATGCCTCAACGCTCAACGTCGATGTCGCGCGGCTCGGCGTCACCGGTGAGAGCGCGGGCGGTGGGCTCGCAGCGGCTCTGACGCTGCTGGCGCGCGACCGGGGCGATTATGCCCTGGCGTTTCAGCTACTTGTCTATCCAATGATCGACGATCGCACCGTAGACGCCGAACTGCATCCGCATGTTGGCCAGTATATCTGGACGCCGGCCAGCAACCATTTCGGCTGGTCGGCGCTGTTGGGCCACACGCCCGGCGTCGAAGGGGTTTCGCCTTATGCAGCGGCTGCGCGCGCGGACAATCTTGCCGGGCTGCCGCCGACCTTCATCATGACCGGCGCGCTCGACCTCTTCCTCGAGGAAGATCTCGACTATGCCCGGCGGCTCACTCGCGCGGGCGTGCCCACCGAACTCCACGTTTACCCCGGCGCATTCCATGGCTTCGATATTCATCCGACCGCCGCGGTTGCGGTCCGTGCCCGCGCCGATCATGCCGCCGCGCTCAAGCGCTTTTTGGTGTAACTTTCCCCGCGCGGCCCTTCACGCGCGTGCTGTCGTCGATGGCGAACCTGCGGACACATGAATGAACGTCTGGTTTCGGGAGGTGATGTATCCGTCGTAAGTGTCCGGATCTGGGTCTTTTCGGCTTTGGCGTCGCGGGCAGCTCTCGACCAGGTTACGACGTTCGCGTCTATCGGTGCGAACGTCCAAGTCTGACAGAACTAGTCGTCCCTACATCGTGAAGCAATCGCCGGCAGCCGTGCAATCCAAACATTCCGCCGCTCGCTGTGACGTTTGAAACCGGTCGCACCTCATTCAGATCGCATCAAGGGCGAGGTTCTTGATCGCCATCATCGTCGCGACCGGCCCGCACGCACGTCACGCGAACTCATGCCATAGTGCGATCGAGGTGGGAGCCGTTATGAGATCGTGACTCCGCGATCGGCTAGGGCTCCCTTTTGGAGCGCATGATTGGACGGGTGCTCAATGAACCAGCGGCGATCATCGCGCCTGCCCTGCGATCGATCAGAAATACCACCACTGTGCGGGGAGCTGTTATACCCGCAGGCTTGTGATCGCCATGCTGCCTGTCATGTGACAGAGTATTACCTCCGCCGTGAAGGCCATCGCGAAGCCGGTCAGCCAATTGAGCTCGGAACGCAGCAGGAGTTGCTCGCCGCCATCGAGCATCCCGTCATTGCGCCGCTGCATCTGGCGATAGGTCAGCAGGACGAGGAGGCCGACCATCAAGATCATGGGAATCCAGCCGAACAGCGCTTCATTCAGACTGCCTGCCGTAGCGCTCCCATGACTGTGACGGCTGATGAAGAATGCGATCCGAACCTGATTTCCAAAAGGCAGGAACAATGCCGTCAATCCGAGCATCGCGGCGAGGGTCAGCGCTGCATGACGGATGCGCAATCGCATCGACCAGGCAATCAGCGGCGGAGGCTCGGTCCGTTCCGATGCGTATCGGGGTTGTTCTCCCGGCGACATAGTTCCCGAAGCCAGTCGACGATCGAGATGCCAACTCCAGCGATACATGCCTCGCTGGAACAGCGGAAAGGCTATAACCAGGAGCACGACCGAGACCTCGTTCAGCGCCGCCGCGAACCCGTAGCTGCTTGCGGTCCCGTGCAGAAAAATGACGCCGACGATGGCTGCCATCAGCACCGGCGTGAACAGGAACACGGCGAAGAACAGAACTAGCCATGACCGCCACCATCGTGCGCGCGTTCAGCGGGCGAGACCTGCAAACCGGCCTTCAGGCCCCGGCGGGGGGAGGGCAGACTCCGATCTACTTTCGTCTACAGACCTCATCGGCTCGGGGACAGCTTGCGGTACAGCAAGCCACCAGCGACCGCCAGAACGCTGCCCAGCCCAATCAGAAACATTGCGAGCCCGTTCGACCCGACCTCGCTATTGTTCGCGGCACTGATCGACCGGGCTGCCGCGTTGGCGTCGGTAGCGGTCATGGCGGCCGCAAACGCCGTATCGGTGCAGCGGGCACTCATGTCGGCATCTGCGCCACGCGACTTCATCTCCGCCTGACACCGTGCGACAAGGGCGGCATCTGCCTGTGGCGCGCCCCCACCCATCTTCATGAAAATGCCGGTTCCCAGCAAAAGAAGGCCTACAACGATAAGGATCATCGCTTTGTTCTTCATTGCTTACACCTCGGTTCGGACATCGTGATTCGATCCTGACTATCCGCGCCAAAGGTTGCAACGCCGGATACGTTCCCAAATCTCGCCCCCTATGTCAGACCCGTGCAGAAGGGTGGACAGGAAGGTGGCCGCAAGACACTTCCGTCCTCAAGCTCCCGGGAGGGTAATGACTTATGGCTTCAGCGGGTTCGAACCATAGAGCGCCGATGGACGTCACACGCGCGAGAATGTCGTCATGGATGACGAGCGTGTGGCTCGCGGGTCTGGCCACCATGCTACAATTCGGTGCCGCACAGGCTCGGGCGGCGCACACCCCCCCATCCCGCCAGGAGATACCGCAGATACCGCAGATACCGGAGGCTAGAGAAGTGTTTGCCGAGCAAATGAGCGGCAAACCGTCTCCCGACGATCTCGGCTCGATGTTACCGCCGGAAATCCCGGCCGTGACAATCGCATCACTCATCGTCCCGGCCGATGACCGTGGCCCGGTCGGGATGGTCGGGTTGAAGCCTTGGGCCGCGCGCCCTGGTTGGTTCGTCGCACTCGCTTGCACGGGTGGCAACGGCCCGAGCAAGGCGAGGGTAGACGGTTGCTCCGGCGGTGGATCATCGACCCCACTGCATGCTTATGTCGCGCTCCTCGAAAAGGATGGATCGGGGCGGCTGAAGCTCGCAACCCGACCTGTGACGATCGAAACGAACGTAGACTGGAGCCGATCGATGCTGCCAAACAGTCCCGAAGCGGCCGAAACCCCGGCTCCAGAAGACAGGAGCGCGCTTTTGCCGTCTGCCTATGACCGGCTCGATCTCGCGCCGTATCGTATTGCGCCCGGCGAGACCGCCTTCGGGGTCCGTGCGTCATGGTCCGATGGTTACGCGGGCGGGTTCGGCTGGCACAGCGCCATGCTGCTCTATGCGCCGGTAGATGGCCAGCTTCGGCAGGTTCTTGCAGTACCGACAATAGCGCTGACCTTCACGGCCGGCGAGTGGCACCGCGACGGCACCCGCGACCACGAGATCGAGGAAGGTGCAAACGTTATCATCGTCACCCAGCACCTGAACGCTGGCTACGCCGATCTTGTCGTCAGGAGCAGGACTACAGCAGATGAGCGACTGTTTCGATGGGACGCGGTCGGCAAGCGATATGCCGAGGCGGCCGAGCGCAGGCGCCATCCATAGGCCGCAGACGCGCTTATCGACCACTTAAAGCCCTTCGCGACATGCGCGCCCGACTTCGCAATTCCCGATCTTCTGCGACCGCCCTAACAAATAACAAAGAGGTTCGATGCCGATGCGTATGACGATAGCGACCCTCCTCGTGATGTCGGCGGAAGGCGCGGTCGCCGCGCCGAGGCTTCCGGCGGGAATGGAAGCCCAGCTCCCGTTGGGCTACGAGGTGCTCGCCAGCGCGCGTGTTGCAGCGGGAGAGCCGGTCCGCAGTTTCGAGATCGTCGCAATCGGTCGCAAAGATGAGGAGGCGCGCGCGAAATCGGGTGATGCCCCGGCTCGACCCCTTATGATCTTCGAGCGCAAGGGTGGTCGATTTTTCCCGGTCGGCCGCAACGATCAGGTCGTGCTCAAGGCGGACGAAGGCGGACAGGGCGATCCGTTCCTCGACGGCGACGCGACGATTGCCACCAAGGGACGCTACTTTACCGTTCAGAACGGCGTCGCCTGCGGTCAGCACTGGACCGACTACATTACCTTCCGCCTCGACGATCGGGCCGGCTTCGTCTTTGACAACGAGCGCACGGAATCATGGACGTTCAATCCGAGCAACGACCCCAATGCCGAGGCGCTTGTCCGCGACGGGCCGCCCCACGTCCTCCGCGATCGTCCCGGCCAAATTACTGCATTCTCCATGTGGCGTCCCGCGCGCTAATTTGGCCGGCGTCGGCTATGGTTCGAGAGTAGAAAGGCTCGGCATGCGCTGGATCATCGACACGGGGGCAGCGATGGGCGTGCTGGTGGCACGTAATGGAGAGGTGCTGGGTGTCCTCATAGTCGTCGCACCGATCGCGGCTGCTCTTTTGATGCGTATGCCGACCAACCCCAAGCCGTTTCCCCGCGCCGTGAGGTATGCCGTCCCCGTGCTTGTCGTCGCGATTATTCTTAACCTGATCTATGGGGAACGCTTGGCCAACGCTCTGATAAATGCAGCCGGTGCGACCGGCGAAGCGGAGGTCACGGCGGCGTGGACCACCAACGAGACCTACAATTACCGCGAGGTAATCGGCTACGCGATCCGCATCCGAACCACGGATGGCCGCTCGGTTCTCGCCGGTGTGAAGAGCGATACGTTTAACATCTATCCGTCGGGTCGGGGGCTGCGAGCCGACGAGGGAGATCGCTTTCGTGTTCGATATCTGCCGAGCTATCCAACGCTGTTCATCATCCTCGCAAGTTAGCCATCCCTAAACGCGATCGTTTCGTGACAGCAGGAACCGACCAGACCCGGCCGTTCAGGGGGTGAGGCAGCGAACGACCGTGCAGGCCGGGAGCGGCCGTTCGCGCGGTTTATCCACGCGGAGTCTTACCGCCGTCAAACCAATACCTATGGCTAATTGCGGCCACCGTGACGGACTTCAAAGCGTCGCCGTTTTTGACCGAGACGCCGGCTTCGATGTCGTTGAGTTCATCAAACGCTTCGTCCCGCAGCTCGCCGAATCGATCAAACGCACTGCCGGTGAGACGTCGGTCTTCTCGCTGTTTGACTGAGACGTCCGTCCTGATAGCCTAGGCGCGACTGCGGGGCACATGATGACGGGACGGGGCAAAGCCTATCTGTTGTTTCTTATCGGCTTGGCGGCGATCGTCGCGGGCTTCTGGCGAACCTTCTTCGGTGACCCGCTCAGCAACGACGGTTGGCACACGCTGCACGGCATCGCCTCGACATTGTGGGTGCTCCTGCTGATCGCGCAATCATTGCTGATCGGTCGCGGCAACCACCGCTTGCACCGGCGGTTGGGTTGGGCGTCTTTGGCGCTGGTCACTTTGCTGGTCGGGACGAGCAGCTATATGGTCTGGATTGAGCTCGTCGCCGACGATGGCTTCCCGCGCAACCTTCGGCTCAGCCTTGTCTTCCTCGATGTCACATTTCTGCTCCTGTTCGTGACGATGTACGGACTGGGTCTCGCCTACCGTCGGAACCGGAGGCTGCACTCCCGCCTGATGGGATCGACGATCCTGATCGGTCTCGGCCCTGCGCTGGGGCGACTCTACGCCCAGCAGATACCGGCCTTGCACGGTCTTGCAGGCGGCCTGACATGGACCTTTTATACGATCGAGATGGTACTGGTCATCGCGATCCTGCTAGAACTGCGCGGCAAGCGATTGTCTTGGCCATTTCCGGCCATGTTAGCGGTCTTCGTGGGAATTCAGGCCGGCTCGGTCTGGGCGACGGGCGACAGCTTCGCAGCGATCGCCCGTGCGGCAGGGGCGCCGATTTAGGTCGATTTGACTGAAGTGAACGCCTGCTGCCGACCACTTGAAGCCATTCCAAATTAGGAGAGTGATTGCCAGACGCTGACAGAATCTGCCGCTGATGCGTCAGGCTCGCCGGTCGAGGGCGCTCGCTCCGTTGGGGGGCGGACGAAGAGCCCAACATCAATGTCGGACGAACCGGAAAAGTATCAGCCAGCTCCATCGCTTGATATTCTTAGCAATCGAAGTCCAAGCAAAACGGACCAAGTTGCAAACAGGCTAAATCCAGGAAATCCAAACAAGCCCAATCCGATATGGAAGTTCACGTCATTACCATAGGCCATAGGGTCTGTCGAAAAGACAGCTACGCCGCCATTGAACAGGAAGTTTAGACCAACTCCAACCAGACCCATTCCGGCCACAAGACCCCAGATCCTCATCCAGACAGGCAACGGGATGGGGTTGGTCCAACTGATAGCTACAAGCCATACGCCAACCAGGCCCATTGGAAGCATGAAGAGAATGTCGGATATCGCGGCATCGGCCATCGCTGCCAATCGAAGAATTGCCACCCCGGCCAAAGCCACAACCCCCAGGATGGTCCAACCTTGAACCATCCCATTTCGACCCCGCGCCGGTGATCGCCGATCATTCATGCCGTAGAGCCAAATGGCGACAGGGATCATCATCAGCACCTGAGCAGCGGACGACAAAAACTGGACGATCAGAAGCAGCTCGCCCATGGGCTGCGTACCACCGGATTCCTGCATCTGGAGGGCCGGCGTCGTAATGTAAGCGATGAGGCTTGCGAACGAACAGATGCCCAAAACGCCGCTCACGATCGCCAACCATGGGGTCAAGCGGCCTATGGCATGGCTTCCGTCTTTGGACGTCAAAACAGTCATACGGTCTATCCCGGTTGAGATTGCGCCACATATCGGGTTCGGACGCAGGATGATCGAGACACTGCCGCGGAGCAAGCTGTGGAATGATCTAGAGATCCTATGAGGTCTGAAGAGCGCTGTAGCCGCAAATGATCCTCTACGCCTATCTGGGGCCGACCGATCGCTCGCGACGAATGCTTTCGGCTGAACCTGCCGTTTATGTCAGGCGCTTGGAATGGCTGCTACGTCCCACGAGGGGCCGGCGGCAATCGACCAACTTAAGCCGTTCGCCACCCCGCGCGTGAATGGCCGTTCCTGCCGGAACCCGTCATTTCAGTTTCAATAAGCGGCCCGACAGCGGTGCGCCCAGATTCAGCGGCAAAGCACCCGAGCCTCTTCCCGATAGAAGCCCTTCGTTAATACGGGGCTCTTGTTGAGACGCGTCTGTTCTTAGCCAAAGAAAATCGCGGATTAACTCGGTAAGATTGACGCCCATTCCAATGTCGCCCTGTCGCGGTTCTCACGAAGGGGGCACGCGCACGAGGGAATGACGGGCGTCCTGCTAGCTGCTAGGGCCCCTCTGTGCATCGCCTGTCTGCCCTCCTTGTCTGTATCATGCTCGCGCTGTCGCTCGGGCTCGGATCGGTCGCGCACGCGGCCGAGACGGCAGCAGGCGTGGAGATCTCGGCTTCCACGTCGATCGGTCATGCCAACGGCGATGGCGATCAGGTGCCTGCCGACAGCGAGAAGGGATATCCGCATCATCATGCCGGATGCCACGGCCATGACATCGGCGTGCCGATGATGCTCAGCCCCGTCTTGTCGGTTGCTGAACTGCGCATGGCGCTCTCATCGCGGGGCACCGCTTGGGTGCCGCTTGCCCCTTCGGACCCAGCGCTCCGACCTCCCCAAGCCTGACGAACGTCTAAACTCCGCCGGGCACGCTCGCGCGGAACTGATCGTTTGTCAGGAGTCCGTTACCTATGCACCGTTTTATGGCGGCCTTATTGGCCGTGGCAACGTGCGCGTCGATCGCGCACGGGCAATCATCCGAACCCATATCGATTAGCCCACCGCTCACGCTTGAGCAGGCATTGACGCTTGCCGGCGCGACCGCTCCCACGCTTCAAGCTGCGACGGCCGGCGTTCGCGCGGCCGAGGCAGGTCGTACCGTAGCCGGCTATCGACCCAACCCAACGATCGTCGCCGAAACCGAAAATGTTGCCGGCAGCGGCCAGTTTCGTGGTGTCCGAAGCGCCGAGACAACGGCGGGCCTGGCCTTCCCGATCGAGCTTGGCGGTAAGCGATCGGCGCGGATCGCGGTTGCCGATGCGATTGGCGACCGTGCGCGGATCGGAACCGCTTTGGCGGGAGCTGATTTACGGCTGGCGATCACGCAGCTCTATATTGAAGCGGCATCAGCCGAGCGGCGCATCGTCACCGCGCGCGAGCAGGCCGGCATCGCTCGTGAGGCGTTACGCGCAGCGGGTGTCCGCGTGCAGGCTGGCCGTGCATCGCCGCTAGAACAGCAGCGTGCCGATGTGCTGCGTATCAACGCGGAGACGGCCGTGGAGCGCGCTCAGCGCCTTGCCGAGGTCGCGCGCGACAACCTTGCCCGTCGCATCGGTCAACCGCTCACGGGTCCGTTAGACCTCGCATGGTTCGATCGCGTAGAAGGCTATGGCCCCGCGCGCCCGATCGAGTCCGTCGGCACGCTGGCGTTAGCAGCGGCGCGGGCGGACGTGACAACGGCCGAAGCTCAGGTGCGCCTCGCTCGATCGCAGCGCATTCCCGATGTGACGCTCAGCGCCAGCGCGCGCCGGCTAGAGGCGACGAACGACGTGGCGGCCGTGTTCGGGGTGTCGATCCCATTTCCCATCTTGAACAATGGCAGGGCGGCGATTTCCCAGGCGCGCGCGCAAAGCGATCAGGCGGACGCACTTCGACGTGCGGCCGAGCTGGATAGCGCGCAGGCAATAGCAAGCGCGGAAGCAGAGGTGGCGAATGCCGCCACGTCCGCGCGTAACGCGAGTGGCCCGGCCCTGGCGGCAGCAACGGAGGCCGCACGCATCGCGCGCATCGGCTACCGCGAGGGCAAGTTCGGGCAGCTCGATTTACTCGATGCCGAACGCACGCTGTCAGAAACCCGCACGGCCGCGATCGACGCGCTTGCCGGCTACCATGACGCCCAGGCGCGGCGGGATCGTCTCACGACGGCCGCCCCCGATCAGAAAGACCCGAACCGATGATCCCGCACCCGATGAAAGCGGCGCTCCCGCTTGCGTTGATGATCATGCTCGCCGCCTGTGGCGGCAGCGCCGATGACGCGACGACCAATACGGCCAAGCCCGAGGAAGCGCGCGAGAAGGCCGCACCGGAAGGTGTGGTGACGCTCAATCCCAAGCAAATACAGGCGGCCGGCATCCAACTTGTGAGGCCGTCAATTGGCGGCAGCGGCGGCGCTATCGAACTTCCCGCCACGATCGAGGGCGACCCGCAGGGCATCCAGATCGTATCGGCCGCGATTGGGGGGCGCATCGTCACCTTGTCGCGCAACCTTGGCGAGACGGTGCGGCGCGGCGACACGCTCGCAGTGATCGAGAGCCGCGAGGCCGCCCAGCTTAAGGGCGATATCGAGGCGGCACGCGCGCGATCGGCGCTGGCGCAGAGCAACCTACGGCGTGAACAGCGGCTATTCGCCGAGCGCGTCTCACCCGAACAGGATTTGATCGCGGCCCGCACGGCAGCGACCGAGGCGAGCATCGCGCTTCGCCAGGCGCAGCAGCAGCTTTCCGCAGCTGGCTATGGGGGCGGCGCGCTCAATCGGATCGCGCTTCCCTCCCCCATCAGCGGACAGATCATCGCGCGATCGGCGACGCTAGGGCAGACCGTGGCGGCCGATGCCGAACTCTACCGCGTCGCCAATTTGTCGAAGGTATCGCTGTCGGTGTCGCTTGCCGCAGCGGACGCGGGCCAGGTCCGCCCCGGCAGTCGGATCGAGGTAACGGCACCCGGCCGGCACGGCGAAGCTCGCGTGACCTTCGTGTCGCCGGTCCTCGATCAGCAAACCCGGCTTGTTCCGGTCATCGCCACGCTCGATAATGGCGGCGCGCAGTGGCGCGTGGGCGAAAGCATCAAGGCATCGATCCAGCTTGCCGGTCGCACCGGCAGCAGCACGATCGCGATCCCGCAGGTTGCGTTGCAAAGCGTGGAGGGCAAGCCCGTCGTGTTCGTCCGCACGGCCACGGGCTTCCGCGCGACGCCTGTCACGCCCGGCCCGCTTAACGGAGATCAGGTGACGATCCTGGCGGGCCTCACCGGGCGCGAGCAGATCGCGGCGACCAACAGCTTCACCCTCAAGGCCGAGCTTGGAAAAAGCGCGGCGGAGGAGGATTGAGCCATGATCGAACGCATTGTCACGTTCGCGGTCGAGCGCCGCTGGCTCGTCCTCTTTCTCACCCTCATTGCGGCCGTGATCGGAGGCGCTGCGCTGTACCGCCTTCCGATCGACGCGGTGCCCGATATCACCAACAACCAGGTGCAGATCAACGTACGCGCCCCTGCCCTCTCTCCCGAATTGGTGGAGAAGCAGGTCGCGTTCCCGATCGAGACCGCGCTTGCCGGCATCCCCGGTCTTGAAAATACCCGCTCGCTCAGTCGCAACGGCTTCGCCCAGGTGACGGCTGTTTTCGATGACAAGACCGATATCTATTTCGCGCGCCAACAGGTCGCGGAACGTCTCGGCACGGCCGCTGAAAGCCTGCCTTCTGGCGTGACCCCGGAAATGGGTCCGATCGCCACTGGTTTGGGCGAGGTCTATATGTGGACGGTTCGTCTCGGCGAGCTGGGCGCTGGCAAGCATCTGCAAGGCGAGCCGGGGTTGCAGCGGGATGGCAGCTACATCACGCCCGATGGCGAGCATCTAACCAATGAGGCGGATCAGGCGACCCACCTGCGAACGGTGCAGGATTGGATCGTCACCCCGCTTTTGAAGAACACGCCGGGGCTTGCCGGCATCGATTCCATTGGCGGTTACACCAAGCAATATCTGGTGGTCCCCGACGTGCAGAAGCTCGCCGCGCTTGGCCTAAGTCTGGCGGACCTTGGCACGGCGCTTGAGCGCAACAACACCAGCGTCGGAGCCGGTGTCGTCAACCGCAACGGCGAGGGACTGGCGGTGCGGGCGGATGCCCGCGTCCAGAACGCGGCCGAGCTGGCGAACACCGTCGTTGCGACCCGCGAGGGCGTGCCAATCCTGTTGTCCCAGGTGGCGACCGTACGCACCGGCCAAGCCGTTCGGATGGGTTCGGCGTCCGAGAACGGCCGCGAAGTCGTAGTCGGGACGGCCGTCATGCGGATCGGTCAAAACAGCCGCACCGTCGCGTCGGCAGTATCCGATCGGCTTGCCGCCATCGGGCCATCGCTTCCACCTGATATCGTGGTGCAGCCGGTTCTGGACCGCACCGCACTTGTCAATTCGACCATCAAGACCGTCGCCAAGAACCTTGGCGAAGGCGCGTTGCTCGTGATCGTCGTGCTGTTCCTGCTCCTCGGCAACATCCGCGCCGCCTTGATCGCCGCCTTGGTCATCCCGGTGACGATGCTGATGAGCGGTGCCGGCATGCTGAAGATGGGCGTGTCCGCCAACCTGATGAGCATGGGCGCGCTCGACTTTGGCCTGATTGTCGATGGCGCGGTCATCATTGTCGAGAACGCGCTACGCCGCCTCGCCGAGCGGCAGCACCACAAGGGACGGGTCCTCACCCTTGAGGAGCGGCTATCGACCGTCACCACGGCCGCCAAGGAGATGATCCGACCATCGGTGTACGGGCAGGCGATCATCATCCTTGTTTATGCCCCGCTGCTCACTCTGACAGGTGTGGAGGGTAAGACGTTCACGCCGATGGCGCTCACCGTCATCATCGCGCTCGCCTGCGCTTTCGTGCTGTCGCTGACCTTCGTGCCAGCGGCCATCGCCATCGCGCTCAGCGGAAAGGTCGATGAGAAGGACAATTGGTTCATCGCGAGCGTCAAGCACCGCTACGATCCGAGGCTGACCAAGGCGATGAAGCGGCCGAGCCTCACCGTTGGCGTGGGTGTGGCCGGCATCATCGTCGCGGCGCTGGCGTTCACCACCTTGGGGCAGGTGTTCCTTCCCCAGCTCGATGAAGGCGACGTGCTGGTGCAGGCGCTTCGTATCCCTGGCACGTCGGTCGATCAAAGCCAGGCGATGCAGTTCCAGATCGAGAAGGCCATCGCGAAGCAACCCGAGGTCAAGTTCATTTTCTCCAAGACCGGCACGTCGGAGGTGGCATCCGATCCGATGCCAGCGAACGCGACCGATACTTTCATTATCCTCAAACCGCGCGACCAGTGGCCGAACCCGAGCCTCACCAAGGAGGAGTTGGTCGGGACGATGGAAAAGCGCCTCTCAACGCTGCCCGGCAACGTCTATGAGATCACGCAGCCCATCCAGATGCGGTTCAACGAGCTGATCGCGGGTGTGCGTGGCGATATCGCGGTCAAGGTGTTCGGCGACGACTTCGCCGCCATGAACGCCACGGCGGATAAGATCGCCGGCATATTGCGCCAGACCAAGGGCGCGGCAGACGTGAAGGTCGAGCAGACCGAGGGCCTGCCGATGCTCGATATCAAGGTGAACCGCGATGCGATGGCGCGGTTGGGCGTCACAGCCCAGGACGTGCAGGACACGATATCGGCCGCAGTTGGCGGGCGTGAGGCCGGCATGATCTATGAGGGCGACCGGCGCTTTCCCGTTGTCATCCGGCTTGCCGATACGGATCGCGCGGACTTCGCTACGCTCGGCCAGGTGCCCGTTCCGGTGCCGGGGGGACGCTTTGTACCGCTCGCCAGCGTTGCGACGATCGCGGTAGAGGATGGTCCCAACCAGATCAGCCGCGAGAACGGCAAGCGCCGCGTCGTGGTCCAGGCCAATGTGCGCGGGCGGGATGTGTCCGGGGTCGTTGCCGACGCCCGTGCCTCAATCGCTCGCGACGTGAAGCTACCGGCAGGCGGGTATCTTGAATGGGGTGGCCAGTTCGAGAATCTGGCATCGGCCCGCGACCGGCTAGCGTTGGTGGTGCCGGCGTGCTTCGCGCTGATCCTGTTCCTGCTCTACGGGGCGCTTGGATCGGCACGAGACGCTGCGATCGTCTTTACCGGCGTGCCGCTCGCGCTGGTGGGCGGCGTGCTGGCACTGGTCTTGAGAGGAATGCCCTTCTCGATATCAGCGGCGGTCGGATTCATCGCCCTGTCTGGTATCGCGGTCCTCAACGGCCTCGTCATGGTGTCCTCTATCCAGCATTTGATGGAGGGCGGCATGGACCGGGCAAATGCTGCCCATGAGGGCGCGATGCAGCGGTTGCGCCCGGTCGTGATGACCGCGCTGGTGGCGTCGCTCGGGTTCGTGCCGATGGCGCTCGGGCACGGTGCCGGCGCGGAGGTGCAAAAGCCGCTCGCGACCGTCGTCATTGGCGGCCTGATATCGGCAACTTTGCTCACCTTGTTCATTTTGCCGACACTTTATGCACTGTTCGGACGACGTGAGGTGCCAGCGTCCCGCACCGAGCATGCCGAAGATATACTCTCCGCCTCGGCCCCGGCTTACTGAAAGGCATAATGATGCACGACCATGCAGCGGGCGAAAACGCCCACCACCATGCCGAGGCGGTTGGTCACGATCACGGCCACGGGGGGCATGGTCACAGCCATGCCCCCAAGAATTTTGGTAAGGCGTTCGCGATCGGGACTGCCCTCAATTTCGGCTTCGTCATCGTCGAGGTGATCTACGGCCTGGCGGCAGGGTCGGTCGCATTGCTTGCCGATGCCGGGCATAACATGAGCGACGTTCTTGGCCTGTTGATCGCTTGGGGTGCCGCGACGCTTGCCAAGCGCCGGCCGAGCGGGCGTTACACCTATGGCCTGCGCAGCTCGTCAATCTTGGCGGCGTTCCTCAATGCGTTGCTGCTGCTAGTGGCGACCGCGATCATTGCGATTGAGGCTATAAGACGCTTATCCGACCACGCCCCCGTCGCGGGTAAGACCGTGATGATCGTCGCCGCCATCGGGATCGCGATCAATGGCATTACCGCGCTTCTCTTCATGAGCGGTCGTAAGGGAGACCTGAACGTCAAGGCCGCGTTCCTGCACATGGCAGCAGATGCTGGGCTGTCGGCCGGCGTCGTCGTTGCCGGGCTCTTGATCGTGCTTACGGGCATGACGTGGATCGACCCGATCGTGAGCTTGGTGATCGTTCTGGTGATTGCGGTCGGAACGTGGGGCTTGCTGCGGGATTCGGTGAACATGAGCCTGCAGGCTGCGCCGTCGGGGCTCGACCCTGCGGAAGTCGGCTCGTTCCTGCGTAGCCAACGGGGCGTACAGGAAATCCACGACCTCCACGTCTGGCCGATGAGCACGACGGAAACGGCGTTGACCGTCCACCTACTCGTCCCCGGCGGCTATCCCGGTGATGGCTACACGGCGCGCGTCGCGGCTGAGTTGAAGGAGAAGTTTGGTATCGATCACGCCACTATTCAGATCGAGACGGACCCGGCGACGCCGTGCGAACTCGAATCCGACAAGACGGTGTGATGGGCTGAGCATGGAGGCCGTTGCCTTTACGTTGATCCCAGTTGTGGCCGTGCTGATCGGATCGCTTGTTGCCGTATCGAGGCGGCCTAGCGATGCCATCGTGAGCGCCATGCAGCACCTGGCGGCCGGCGTGGTGTTCGCCGCAGCGGCGGCGGAGATCTTACCTCAGGTGATGCACGAGGGATCGCCGGTCGCCACGTTCACTGGAGGCGCACTCGGTATCATCGTCATGCTTTCGCTAAAGGCTCTTGAAGGGCGGGCTAGCGGGCCGGTCGCGATGCTGGGCGCGGTAGCCGTCGACATCCTGATCGATGGGCTTGTGCTCGGGCTAGCGTTCGTTGCCGGTGGGAAGGCTGGCGTGTTGCTGACCATCGCGTTGACCTTGGAGGTGTTGTTCTTGGGGCTTACGGTGACGACCGAGCTGAGCGAGACGATCAAGTCCAAGGCGCGCATCATCGCGATCACGATGGGGATCGCATTGTTGCTTCCGATTGGCGCGGCAGTGGCGACGCCAGTTGCGGCGTTCCCACCCGTCGTTATCGCCGGCTTCCTCAGTTTCGGCCTTATGGCGTTGCTCTATCTCGTGACGGAGGAGCTGTTGGTGGACGCGCATGAGAAACCAGACACCCCGCTTATCAGCGCCATGTTCTTCATCGGTTTTTTGGGGCTGCTACTGATCGAGGAGCTGTTAGGCTGAACGCGCGACATAAAACACGTTGGAATGATGCCGATGATGCCGAGCTTCGTCGGCGCGTGGCGGCAAGGCAGACCATCTCGCAAATCGCGCGCGAAACGGGCCGAACGATGGACGCGATCCGGGGACGGGCCGCAACTTTGCGGATCACCCTACGCTCATCGCAGCGACCGTGGCGGGACGGCGTATCAAAGCGGCACTAACGATCCTGCTCCCGTCAGGGACGTGTTCAGGAAGCTACGGGCATTCCCAACAAACCACCTTTTGAAAAGCTGGATATTGCAGGCTGACCGGCGCGAACTTTTCGCTTTTCCAAAACCTCCCGAACCGCGGTCCCCCAAACGTTCGCGTACGTTGGGGATAGGATTCGCCAACGATGACTGCTTCTGGCTGAAGCCGTCGTTCGGCAAGCCGGGCTTGAACGGCGGCTTGGTCCCAAACAGCGTCACCGATCTTGGAGAGCAGCAGCCCCGATGCCGTCGCTCGGGCGAGGTGAACGAGCGGCCGAAGTTGGGGATACGAAAAGAGGCCATGAACGGCCGCTTCTGGGTCTTCAAGCCGCCCAAGGATCGTAGTTTCCGAAGC